>NZ_JAJBQV010000003.1 GCF_020539865.1 Megasphaera elsdenii
AATATGGGCGGTTAGCTCAGTTGGTTAGAGTATCTCGTTGACATCGAGGGGGTCGATGGTTCGAATCCATTATCGCCCACCATATCGTGCGAAAAGGAGCTGTCTTTATAGGCAGCTCTTTTTTGTAGGATGTTGACTGCTATCAGAACTTTCCTTCATCATATCGCTTGATTTTCCAGTTCAAATGCTGCAGGGCTTCCTGGATGTCTTTTTGACGGCTTTCCAGATGGTTTCGTTCGTCGACTAGGATTTGACGGCGTGCTGCGCGGGTCGCATCGCCTTGCTGGAAGAGTTCCATATATCGCGACAGGCCGTCGATGGAGACACTGGCAGCGCGCATGCACTTGATGAAGGCGATGGTATCGCAGTTTTCCTTAGTATAATCGCGGATACCATTCTTATCGCGCGGGACATTGCGGATTAGTCCTATTTTTTCGTAGTAGCGCAGCGTATCCGGCGAAAGTTGGAACTTTTCACTGACATCTTTTATTTTCAAAGTAATCCCTCCTTGCCTTTATTATACTAGCTGGAGTGGAGTTCAAGTCAATAGTGTAAAAAAATAGTGAAAATAGACTTGTCAAAAGAGGAGAAGTACGTTATAATAAACAAGTCGCACGAAGACATACAGAATATGGGCGGTTAGCTCAGTTGGTTAGAGTATCTCGTTGACATCGAGGGGGTCGATGGTTCGAATCCATTACCGCCCACCATATTGTGTGAAAAAAAAGGCGTTGTCCTATGAAGGCAGCGCCTTTTTTAGTATCATATATATCTATTCTTAAAAGTTATTGGTAAAAGTTTCACAAATGTAGTATCCTGTACATGTGATTCGGGTTGGACGGAATCTTTTGGATCCGTACCATATAACGTCTGAACCATTTATCTATCATAATTTTATAGCATATCGCTTGGATCGAAAGACCGGGACGAATTCTTGTAAACGTAGGCTTTTTATGCGCATTCCCGGGGGAGTGCGCTTTTTTTGAGGGAGTTATCATGCGTTTAGGTATTATCGGCGCCGGCAGAGTCGGCGCTTCTTTTGTATTAGCTTTTCCTTCCGATGTCGAAGGAATACTTTGTTCCACCGAAGAAAGTACTTTACAGAAGGCTCGCCGCCTCCACGTCACTGCCTATACTGACGGCGCTGAACTCGCACGGCACTGCGATGTCCTGTTGCTGACGGTGCGCGATGATGTCTTGGCTTCTGTGAGCCAGCAACTGGCTGCATCTTTGAAAGAAGATGGCAGGCTATCCCACCGCTGTGTATTCCATTGCAGCGGAGCTATGAATCTGTCACCTCTTGAATCATTGGCGTCTTTGGGAATCCATACGGGGAGCATCCATCCGCTGCAAAGTTTTGCTGGACCGTCAATGGATCGGCTGAAGGGGATTTACATGGCTGTCGATGGGGATGAACAGGCCCGGGGAGTTGCAGAAAGAATCGTCCGTACCTTGGGAAGCACGCCTTTTTTCGTGCCTTCAGAAGAACGGATGCTCTACCATGCAGCAGCCTGTTTCTGTTCCAATTACGTCGTGACGGCTCTGGCCTTGGCCCAACAGCTTATGCGCCGCTGGACGGCGAGTGACGATGATGCGGCAAAGGCCCTCATGCCTCTTGTCGACGGAACTTTGCAGAATGTCCGGGAACGAAATGTCTGGCAGACGGCCTTGACAGGGCCTGTGTCCCGCGGTGATGTTGGGACTATCGTCAAGCATTTGGCGGTCATGCCAGGTGAACTGATACATCCGTACTGTGCTTTTGGCCGCGCCGCTGCCGATTTAGCCTTAAAGAACGAAACGATTACAGCACAACAGCACGACGAGCTGACAAGAATCCTTGCGATGGCAGAAGGAGTCTATTATGAACAAAAAAGTAACCAATCTGACCATTAAGAAAATGAAACAGGAAGGCACGCCGATTTCCATGATTACCGCTTATGACTACATCATGGCTCAGAATGTCGATGAAGCCGGTATCGATATGATTCTCGTCGGCGATTCCCTGGGCAATGTTGTCATGGGCCATACGTCGACCCTGCCGGTCACGATGGAAGATATGATCCACCACACGGCAGCTGTTGTCCGCGGCGTCAAACGGGCCCTGGTCGTCGGAGACATGCCTTTCATGAGTTATCAGGAAAGCACTCAGCAGGCCTTGCACAATGCTGGCCGGCTCATGAAGGAAACGGGCTGCGATGCCGTCAAGCTCGAAGGCGGCGCCAGTGTCTGCGAAGCTGTCAAAGCCATGACGACAGCCGGTATCCCTGTCGTCGGCCACATTGGCTTGACGCCGCAGTCCGTCCATCAGCTCGGCGGATTCCGTGTCCAAGGTAAGAACAGTGAAACAGCTAAGAAATTGATTGCCGATGCATTGAAACTGGAAGAGGCTGGTGCCTTTGCCATTACCTTGGAATGTGTCCCGACGGACATTGCGACGGAAATCACCAAAGCCCTGCATACGGCGGCTACCATCGGCATTGGGGCTGGCAATGGGACCGATGGCCAGGTCTTGGTTTGCACGGATCTCCTCGGCATGAGCAATGGTTTCCGCCCGAAATTCGTCAAGACCTATGCTGACCTCCATCAGACCATCGTCGATGCCGTAGGGCAATATATCCACGACGTCAAGGACCGCAGTTTCCCTGATGAAGCCCACGGTTTCGCCGTAGATCCAGAAGTCGTCAAAGCCATGAAAGAATAGGGGAAGGAGGCTGCCTTCAAGGGCAGCCTCTTTTTTATGCCATTTATTTATATTACGAAAGCACGTCTGGCTATGCAGTCATGAAGCATAGCCAGATGGTATATTCTGTTTGACTTGTGTATATAATCATTGTACAATAAAATCAAGAAATGGAAACGAACAAAAGAGGTCGTATGTCCGAACGCACGCGTATCGCCGTCAGACATAAACGGGGGTATGCGGCGTTTTTTTCTTGACGGCCTGATATAGGAGGCTATGCTTCATGAAGCATGATCTACATGACGTGTGTACGCAGATACGGCGGGATACGGTTCGGTCTATTTACCGTGCCGGTTCTGGCCATCCGGGCAGTTCACTATCAGCTGTCGAAATCATGGCCACACTTTATTTTACCGATGTCTTTACGTGTTTTCCTGACTGGCCCCATGCGCCGGAACGGGATCGTTTTGTCTTGTCCAAGGGCCATGCGGCCCCGGCTTATTACAGTATTTTGGCCCACAAGGGGTATTTTCCCCTGGCTCTGCTCGATACGCTGCGGACTGTCGGCAGTGCCTTACAGGGTCATCCTAATTTAGAGAAACTGCCCTGTCTCGACTGTGCTGTCGGCTCTCTGGGCCAAGGTCTGTCCATTGCCAACGGCATTGCCCTGGCCTTGAAACTGCGCCATGAAACACCGGAAGTCTTCTGCCTTATCGGCGATGGGGAGCAGCAGGAAGGCCAGATTTGGGAAGCTGCCGCTTTTGCCTCACAGCACCATTTGGACAATGTTTGTCTGATTGTCGATTGCAATGGCCTGCAGCTCGTCGATTCCTTGGTATCGATCAAGAATATGGAACCTATGGATGAAAAATGGGAAAGTTTTGGCTGGCACGTCCTCTGTGTGAATGGTCACGATACGGATGCCCTGTACGACGCTTATGGTGCTGCCAAGGCCTATCGCGGGAAGCCAACTGTCATCCTGGCTCATACCATTAAGGGGAAGGGTGTATCATATATGGAAAATCAAGCGGAATGGCACGGTACGGCGCCAGATGAAGCCCAGTACCGCCTGGCCATGGATGAATTGACAACGGAGGTGCCGTAATGGAACGAGTACCGATGCGCGACGGCTATGGAAAGGCCCTGCTGGAACTGTGCCGCCTTCACGACGATGTCCTCGTCCTCGATGCGGACGTCGCCAAATCGACGCGGACCGAATGGATTCGCCAGAAATATCCTGAAAAATATATTAATGTTGGTATATCGGAACAGGACCTGGTCGGTACGGCTGCTGGCCTGTCCCTGACGGGTTTCGTCCCTTTCCTTTCGACATACGGTGTCTTTTTGACAGGCCGGGCGTGGGGACAAATACGCAATACGGTCTGCTATAATAATCTCAACGTCAAGCTCGGCGGTGCCCATGCCGGTATTTCTGTCGGGCCTGATGGCGCTACTCATCAGGCCTTGGAGGACATTGCCCTCATGCGGGTTATTCCCCATATGATGGTCATTACGCCGTGTGACTGGTGGGAAACATATAAGGCGACGCTGGCTGTTTATGATATAAAAGGGCCGTCTTATGTCCGCTTCGGCCGCAACCCGGCGCCGGTCGTCACCGATAAGGATTCTCCTTTCGATCTCTATAAAGCGGCCATCTTCCGGGATGGGAGCGATGTGACCCTTTTCGCCAACGGCCTCATGGTCCATGAAGCCCTGACGGCGGCCGATGAACTGTCCCGGGAAGGCATTTCGGCCCGCGTCGTCAACATCCATACGGTAAAACCGCTGGACCTGGATACGGTCTGTACCTGTGCGGCTGAAACGGGAGCCGTCGTCGTCTGTGAAGAACATCAGATTATGGGCGGTCTGGGCGGCGCCATCTGCGAAGCCCTGGCCCAGCATTGCTGCGTCCCAGTGGAACTCGTCGGTATCCAGGACCGCTTCGGCGAATCAGGGAAGCCAGACGCTCTCTTGAAAGCCTATAACCTGTCAGCAGCCGATGTCATCCAAGCCGTCCATAAGGTGTTGAAGAGAAAATAAGCCCCACGTGGTCGCGGTCGCCCCTACTGTATAGTTTTTTTGTTCGTAGTTTATCGCGAGGGATTGACATTTTTAATTTCCTAGGACAAACGATAAACGACCTACGATCAACGTAAAAATAGGCTGTCATACTGTGACAGCCTATTTTATCATGCCAAGTCCGTATAGGAATTTTCAATGTATGCAAAATCGGTAATTCGTTGTTCCTTTATCGTTAACTGATGTATAATAAGAATAACTACTTTTTGGAGGCGAGTTATCTTGTATACGAAAGCGTTATTGACGGACCTGTACCAGTTGACCATGATGCAGGGCTTATTTTTTGAAGGTAAGCACGAACAGCAATGCGTGTTTGACCGCTATTATCGGACCAATCCCTTTCAAGGGGGCTATACAGTCGTAGCTGGGTTGGAACATCTCATCGATTATGTACACAATATACATCTCAGTGACGACGACCTAGCCTATCTGAAGAGTACCGGTTTCTTCCAGGACGAATTCCTCGATTACTTGAAAGACCTGCGCTTTACGGGCGACATCTATGCCATGCCCGAAGGGACTGTCGCCTTTCCCCAGGAAGTGCTCCTGCGCGTCCAGACCAAGAAGGACGAAGCGTTATTGTTAGAAACATGCATGTCCATGATCATGAACCATGAAAGCCTTATTGCCACCAAGGCTCGCCGCGTCCGGACGGTGGCTGGTAAGGACAACCTCATGGAATTCGGCCTGCGCCGGGCTCAGGGGAAATCGGCCGGTGTCTACGGCGCCCGTTCGGCCATGATCGGCGGCTTTAACGGGACTAGTAACGTCCTGGCCGGGGCTAAGTTCGGCATGCCAATTTTAGGGACGATGGCCCACAGCTGGGTTATGAGCTTCTCGTCAGAACTGGAAGCCTTTCGCGCCTATGCCCGCCAGTACCCGAACAACCTTATCCTCCTGGCCGATACGTATAATACGCTGAAACAGGGCGTTCCCGATGCCATCACGATTTTCAAGGAAATGAAGGCTGCTGGTACCTTGCCTAAGGCTTATGGTATCCGTTTAGACAGTGGTGATTTGGCTTATTTATCGAAAGAAGCGCACAAGATGTTTGTCGACGCAGGCTTCCCGGATGCCATCATTGCGGCCTCGAATGACCTCGATGAAAACCTCATTTCCGAATTGAAAGCCCAAGGCTGCGCTATCAACTCTTGGGGCGTCGGCACGAATTTGATTACAGCCAAAGACAGCCCGTCTTTAGGCGGTGTCTTTAAGCTCGTCGGCCAGTATGATGATGGTAAATTTGTACCGAAAATCAAGATGAGCGACAATGTCGAAAAGATTTCTAATCCGGGGCTGAAGAACGTCCTGCGTATTTATGATAAAGATACGGGTAAGATGAAGGCTGACATCATCATTCTCGAAGGCGAAAGTATTGATGAATCGAAGGACCTGCTTCTCCAGAGCGACAAAGCGCCGTGGCGTTCGCGGGTCATTCCCGGTGGGACCTACTGCGTTCAGAAAATGCTCATCCCGATTTTCCAGAAAGGCGAATTGGTCTATCAGAAACCGGATCTCAAGGAAATCATGGCTTATGCCGACCAACAGATCCAGACCTTATGGCCGGAATATCTGCGTCTGGTCAACCCAGAAGAAATGTGGGTCCAGCGCAGTGCCAAGCTGTCGGCTTTGCGCGATAAAGTATTGAAAGAAGAGTCGGCGCATTTCTTTTAGGAGATGATTTCATGAAGGGAGCGATTATCGGTGATATTGCCGGTTCCGTCTATGAATTTAATGAAACAGCAGATTCTCTGGACTTCCCTTTATTTACCAGAGCCAGCCGTTTTACCGATGATACGGTGACGACCGTAGCCGTAGCGGCTGCCTTGATGGAAGGGAAGGCGTCTCACTACGGCTATGTTGAACCCTTGCGGCGCCAGCTCCGCTACTGGTGTCGAAAATATCCCGATGCCGGTTTTGGCGGTATGTTTCGCCGCTGGTTCCTGTCCGACAAGGCGCCGGCTTATGGCAGTTATGGAAATGGAGCGGCTATGCGCGTCAGCCCGGCTGGTTGGGTAGCCGGTTCTCTGGACGAAGCCCAGGAACTGGCTGAATTGACGGCCGTTGTCAGCCATGACCATCCGCAGGCTATCAAGGGGGTCGTCGCTGTCGCCTCGGCTATTTTTTTGGCCCGACAGGGAAAGGGAAAAGAGGCCATTGCTGCTTATATGCGGACGCATTTCTATGATTTGTCCCAGACACTGGCGCAGATACGCCCGTCTTATCGCTTTACTTGTACGACTGACGGCAGCGTACCGGAAGCCATCGAATGTTTTCTGGAAGGGACGGACTATGAAGACACGATCCGCAAGGCCATTTGGCTCAACGGCGATACGGATACGCAAGCGGCCATTGCCGGCAGCATCGCCGAAGCCTATTACGGCGTGCCTCCTGCCTTGTGGCAGCAGGCTTTGCCATATGTCGATGACGAAGAAATGAAAGGCGTCATCCGGCAGTTCTATGAAAAATATATTGGTTCGAGGGGGAACTCTTTTGATTTCAACAGAGACAAGCAAAAAATATGAAAAACTCCAGCAGATTTTAAAGGATATGGGCAGTGTCGTCGTCGGTTTTTCCGGCGGCGTCGACAGTACCTTCCTAACTTATGCAGCTCACCAGGTCCTGGGCGATCGGGTCCTGGCCGTGACGGCTGTTTCAGCGACTCTGCCGGGCAGTGAAGCGGCCGATGCCAAGGCCATGGCCAAAGTCATCGGTGTCAAACACCGCTTGGTACACTCGACGGAATTTGAGGATCCGGAATTCGTCAAGAATCCGCCAGAACGCTGCTATATCTGCAAAAAGATACGCTTCACATCGCTCGTGGCGTTGGCCAAGGCCGAAGGCTATCAGTGGGTTGTCGATGGGGGGAATGTCGATGACCTCGGCGATTATCGTCCAGGCATGAAAGCCTTGAAGGAATTAGCCGACTCTGTCCGCAGCCCGATGATCGAAGCGGGCCTGGATAAAGCGGATATCCGGGCTCTGTCGAAGGAATTCGGCTTACAGACCTGGAATAAACAGAGTGCTGCCTGCTTGGCCAGCCGTATCCCGTACGGTATGGACCTGACGCCGCACCGCCTGGCCCAGATTGATGCGGCCGAAGCCGCGGTAGCTCCTTATATCCAGGGGTCCTTGCGCGTCCGCTATCATGGCGATATAGCCCGCATCGAAGTCGCAGTCAATGAAATCCCGTCGATCCTGGCCCATCGGGACGAAATCGTCCGGGCTATTAAGGATACGGGCTTCACTTACGTCACCCTCGATTTGAGCGGCTATGAAATGGGCAGCCTGAACGACGTGATCAATACAGATGAGGAAGTAAAATGATATGGCTATTTCCAAGAAAGTAAAAGATGAAATGTTACAGCGCTTCCAGGACCAGTATGGCATCATGAAACCGGCTTTGCACTATCATTCGCCGTTTGAATTGATGATTGCTGTCATCTTGTCGGCACAATGCACAGACGAACGGGTCAATATCGTGACGGCCGGCATGTTCCCGGAATACAATACGCCGGAAAAGATGCTGACCTTGGGGACGGCCGGATTGGAAGAAAAGATACGGACTTGTGGTCTCTATCGCAGTAAGGCTAAGAATATCCTGGCCAACTGTGCCATTCTTTGTGAAAAATATCATGGCGAAGTGCCGCAGACTTTTGATGAGTTAGTAAAGTTGCCCGGTGTCGGCCGCAAGACAGCGAATGTCCTGGTCAGTATCTTGTTCAATACGCCGGCCATTGCCGTCGATACCCACGTCTTTCGCGTATCCAACCGCCTGCAACTGGCCGAAGGGAAGACGCCCTTAGAAGTCGAAAAGGGCCTGCAAAAAGCTATTCCCAAGGAATGGTGGAGCCGGGCCCATCATTGGCTCATCTGGCATGGCCGCCGGGTCTGCAAAGCCCGCAAGCCCTTATGTGACAACTGCTTTTTGGCCGACCTTTGTCCTAGTTGTCAGAAGTGAAATATTAAAATAGAATGAATATATTGACAAATCGTTAAGAGTTTTATAAAATAATATCAATACAGACAAATTCTATAAGTTATATCGAGAGCAGCTGAGGGACGGGCCCGATGACGCTGCGGCAACCTGCCTACGGTAAGGTGCCAATTCCTACAGGCTATTCCTGAAAGATATCATTATGACTGAGGCGCAGCTTGGAGGCAGCGCCTCTTTTCTTTTGGTGTATTACGTACTTATTTTCACATTTGTTTTTAGGGGGTATTTTCATGAACAATAATTCTTCTGGCGGCAAGGCTATCCGGGGGATAGATGTACTCATCTTAGGGTTTGCTTTCTTTGCCACCTATTTTGGCGCTGGCAACTTGATTTTCCCGCCTCAGCTCGGCTTGAACAGTGGTAGTGATTTCGTGTCCGGCCTGGCTGGACTGACACTGTCTGGCATTTTCCTGCCGATTTTTACACTCATCGTCATCGGGCTCAATGGTGACGTCCATTCCATTACAGGCCGGGTAGGGAAGAATACGTATAATGTCCTTTTGGCAGCGCTCATGCTGGTCTGTACGTTCGTATCGATTCCCCGTACTTGTGCGACGGCTATCCAGCTCGGCATCCAGGGCAATCTGCCGTCGGCGCCGTTCATTCCATTGGTCATCGCTTATTTTATCATTACCTTCTTCTTTGTCTCTGACCAGAATAATGTCATGGACCGCATGGGCAAGTATTTGACGCCGCTCTTGGCCTTGATCCTGGTCATCGTCGCTTTCAGCGGTATCTTCAATCCCCTTGGGACGCCGGTTGCACCGTCTGTAGACCATCCTTTCGTCAACGCCTTCCTCGGCGGCTATAACACGGGCGACGTCCTGGTCAGCTTCATTATGGCAGCTGTCTTTATCAGCTCTATTTATGGCAAGGGGTATACAACCGTCGGCCAGCGCAATAAAGTGCTCATTTATTGCGGCATCGTTTCCTTCATCTTGTTGCTCATCATCTATGGCAGTCTGCTCTACATGGGTGCCTGCGTCAGCGGTGATTATGCCCAGAATATCGGCCGTGCCGAACTCCTGGTCGCCATCATCCAGCGCGTCGGTACGTGGGTCATGGTCCCTATGGGCTTGGCTGTTGTCCTGGCCTGCTTGACGACGGCCATCGGCCAGGTTGCTGCCGTAGCTGAATTCACCAGCACGGCTACGGGCAAGCGTGTCAGCTATAAACAAGTGGCTGTCGTCTGCTCCATCTTGTCGGCCCTGACAGCGCTCCTCGGCGTCGACGGTATCGTCACCTATATCGGCTGGATTTTCGGCGTCTGCTATCCGCCGTGCCTGGCTCTCCTGGTTTTAGGCATCATCGGGCGCTTCATGCCCAATAACGGCGCCTATAAGGGCTCTGTATACTTGGTCACGATCTTCGCGCTCTTAGAATCCCTGCCGGGTTTGAGCAGCCTGGAATTTGCCAAAGCTATTGTCGCTGCTACGCCGTTGTCAACTTATGGCTTCGGCTGGATTGTGCCCTTCATCATCGGCCTCATCGGCGGTTCTATCATCGGCCATTTCGTATCCGCCTCGGACCCTGTAGAAGCCGAAGCGAAATAACATTAGCTGCTAGCCACTAAAAATAGACTGCCTTTTGGGCAGTCTATTTTTTTTCCGACTTGCATAATTCAGGACTTCTCTCTATAATTAAAGAATAATCTCGAGTAAAAGGGGGTAGTTTCATGGATTTAAAGAAATTATACATCAATGGACAGTGGGTCACACCTTTATCTGGCCAATATATCGATGTCGAAAATCCGGCTGATCAGAGCGTCTTTGCTACGGTCGCTGCTGCCGGTGCCGATGATGTCGCTGCGGCTGCCAAGGCAGCGGCCATGGCTTTTCCGGCTTGGTCAGCTATGCCGCTGGAAGATCGTATCACGTATATGAAAGATTTGCTGGTTCAGATGATTAAATTGGAACCGCAGTTCGTCGACGCTGTTGTCAAGGAGTTGGGGGCTCCCGTGGCTTTTGCCCGGACCCATCATATTGGCTACCAATTCGTGCGGACCCAGTCGTATATCGACTTGGCACCGGAATTGCCACTGGTCGAACATTTGTCTCAATCCGTTGTCTACCGTCGTCCGCTGGGGGTCATCGGCTGCATCACGCCGTGGAATTATCCTTTAGGCCAGATTATCCAGAAAGTCGTTCCGGCCCTGCTCGTCGGAGCGACAGTCGTCCTCAAACCGAGTCAGCATACGCCAGTGACGGCTTACTATTTGGCAGAAGCCTTTGACCGGGCTGGTTTCCCAAAAGGTGTCTTCAACCTCGTCGCTGGCCGGGGCAGCCAGGTCGGCAATGCCATCTGTGATGATCCGCATATCGCTATGGTCTCTTTTACGGGCTCGACGGCAGCGGGTATCAAGGTTTCTCAGCGTGCCTTAGGTTCTATGAAGCGCATCAGTATGGAATTGGGCGGCAAGTCGCCTTTCATCCTCTTGAAAGGGGCAGACTATGAAAAAGCCATCCGCCAATGCTTCAATTCCATCTTCCTCAATAGTGGTCAGACCTGTACGGCCTTGTCACGCTTACTCATCCCGCGGGAAGAAAAGGACAAGGTTGAACAGCTTATGCTGAAGATATTGCCGGAATACACCGTTGGCGACCCGTCCCTGGAAACGACGAAAATCGGCCCTGTCGCTTCGTATGACCAGTGGCAGACCGTCGACGCCTACATCGCCAAAGGTCTGGAAGAAGGGGCTACCCTCTTGGCCGGCAGCCGTCCGGAAGCTCCGGAAAAGGGCTACTATGTCAAGCCCGTCATCTTTACCGACGTAACTAACGACATGACCATTGCCCGTGAAGAGATTTTCGGGCCTGTCCTCTGCGTCATCGCCTATGATACGGTCGACGACGCCCTGGCCATTGCCAATGATACGCCGTATGGCCTCAATGCAGCCGTCTGGGGTCCGGATAAGGACGAAGCTTCCAAAGTAGCAGCAGCCATCTGGTCGGGCAATGTCTACGTCAACGACAGCCCGCGCGACGTCACAGCGCCTTTCGGCGGTTTCAAGGAAAGTGGTATCGGCCGTGAAGGCGGCAAGGATGGTATGCTGGAATTTACAGAGCCTCAGGCCATTTTTAATGCATAATCAGTTACAGGAGGAGTTTTAGCGCTATGAATTTTGATGAAGAAGCCATGAAAATCCGCCGCGGCAAACACGGCATTATTGAAACGATTCCCCGGGAAGTCCTCAAGACCCACGACGACTTGAGTATCCTTTATACACCTGGCGTTGCCCAGCCGTGCCGGGAAATCACGAAAGATCCGGACCTGTCTTTTGACCTGACCTGCCGCGGCAACATGATTGCCGTCGTATCCGATGGAACCCGTGTCCTCGGCCTGGGCGACATCGGGCCGGAAGCGGCTATGCCGGTCATGGAAGGCAAATCGGTCTTGTTCAAGGTCTTTGGCGGCGTCAATGCCGTCCCTATCTGCCTGGATACAAAGGACCCGAAGGAATTCATCGAAACGGTGAAACGCCTGCAGCCGTCTTTTGCTGGCATCAACCTGGAAGATATTGCTTCGCCAAAGTGCTATGAAATCGAACAGACTTTGAAGAAGGAAATGGACATCCCTGTCTTCCACGACGACCAACATGGCACGGCCATTGCTGCTCTGGCCGGTGTCATCGGTGCTTTCCGCTATGTCCATAAGGACTTGAAGACAGCTCGTATCGTCATCAACGGCGCCGGTGCAGCCGGTGCTTCTATTGGCCGCCTCCTCGTCCGTGCCGGTGCTCAGAACGTCACTATGGTCGACCGCCCGGGGATTCTCTACGCGGGCATGGAAGGTCTCAATCCCGTCCAGGCTGAACTGGCTTCTCTGACCAATCCGTCTCATGCTCATGGGACCCTGGCTGATGCCGTCAAAGACGCTGACCTCCTCCTCGGCGTATCGGCACCGCATATCTTCACGAAAGAAATTATTCAGTCCATGGCCGACAATGCCGTCGTCTTTGCCATGGCCAACCCCATTCCGGAAACAGATTATGCTTCGGCTAAAGCGGCAGGTGCCAAAGTCGTCGGCACTGGCCGGTCAGATGCACCGAACCAGATTAATAACGTCATGGTCTTTCCAGGCATCTTCCGCGGTGCCCTGGCTGTCCGAGCACGCAGCATCAACGAAGACATGAAACTGGCAGCTTCTTATGCCATTGCATCCCTCGTCGGCGAAGACGAACTGGCCGAAGACCACGTCATTCCCGATGCCTTCGATAAACGCGTTGCTCCGGCCGTCGCCGCTGCCGTCGCCAAAGCCGCTATGGACAGCGGCGTCGCCCGCATCACCCGCGACCCGGAAGATGTCCGCCAAGAAGCCGCAGAAACCATCGACAAACTCCACGCCATGCTCGACTTGATTCATGGATAAGGAATAGTGGCTAGTGGTTAGTGGCTCGTTGTTAGAGAGTGGCTGAAATCTTAAATCTTGAAGGGACTTGCTACATGTTGGTGTGGTAGGTCCTTTTTATATGGGTATAAAACATATTGTAAGTTGTAAAATATTGTAAATTATAATATGAAAAATTTTTCTTGATTCGTCAAGCAGATATACTCTATAATGGACACAGAATCATTACTAGGAGGTTTTTTTATGAAGAATTTTGCACATCGCGGATTTAGCGGCAAGTATCCAGAAAATACGATGCTCGCTTTCCGCAAGGCATTAGAATGTGGTGCCGATGGAATTGAAATGGATGTACAGCTGACGAAAGATGGTGAGCTCGTGGTCATCCATGATGAACGGGTCGACAGGACGACGAATGGCACGGGCAATGTTCGCGATTATACGCTGGAAGAATTGCAGAAACTCGATGCTTCGTATATCTATTCAGAAGAAGTAGGCTTTCAGACCATTCCGACTTTTGACGAATATTGCCGATGGGTAGCTGGGACGCCCTTGGTGACGAACATTGAATTGAAGACAGGTGTCTATCCTTATCCAGGGATTGAAGCTAAAGTATGGCCTGTGTTGCAACGCTATCATTTAGAAGATAAAGTCATCATTTCGAGTTTCAATCATGAAAGTGTTCTGCGTATGAAAGCCTTGGCACCTGATTTAAAATATGGCTTGTTGACGGAAACGTGGCTCATCAATCCTGGGGCCTATACAGAAGGTGTTGGAGTTCAATGTTATCATCCGTATTATGGCAGTTTGACAGCAGAAACGGTGGCCGAAGTCAAGGCACATCATATTGAAATCAATACGTTTACTGTCAATGACGAAGAAAGTGTAAGGCTGCTGCGTGATTATGGTGTCGATTGCGTCATTGGCAATTTCCCGGATATGGTGAAGCTCGTCTTGGAAGGAGTATGACATGGAAAATTTAGAGGCGATTGTACAATTGATTGACTCCTGGCTATGGGGAAGATGGCTGGTTTTTGTTTTGCTGGCCTTAGGGGTTTTATATACTGTTTCTAACGGATTTATCCAGATTCGCCATTTTGGTTTCATTATTCGCCGGACCCTCATCGATTCTTATAAGTCGCGTCATGAAGATAAAGGGAATGGATCTATTTCCACTTTCAAAGCGATGATGGTCACACTGGCGGGCAATGTTGGCGGCGGCAACGTCGTAGGGGTCGCCACGGCTATTTTGTCTGGCGGCATGGGAGCCGTTTTCTGGATGTGGGTAGCTGCTTTTTTCGGCATGGCCTTGAAATACGGTGAAATCGTCTTGTCTCAGATGTATCGCGGCAAAGATGAAAACGGCAATCTTCTCAGCGGTCCTATGTACTATATCCGCGATGGCCTTAAAATGCCCTGGCTTGGTATCGTCATTGCCGTGCTGATGTGTACGAAAATGATGGGGGCTAACTTGGTACAGTCCAATACGATTTCAGGCATCTTGTATTCAAATTACGGCGTTCCGACGTACATGACTGGTGTCGTTCTGATCATCTTACTTTTATGCATCACTTTGGGTGGCTTAAAGCGTCTGGCTAATTTAGCCATGAACCTTGTTCCAGCTATGTCCATCTTTTACATCGTCATCGGTGTATTAGTTGTCCTGCTGAATATTCAACAGCTGCCGCATGTATTTGTTGAAATCTTTACCCAGGCCTGGTCTTTTGATTCTGTAGCTGGCGGTACTGGCGGCTATGTTATCGCTAAAGCCATGCAGTACGGGATTGCCCGCGGCATGTACTCCAATGAAGCTGGGGAAGGGACCGCTCCGTTTGCTCATGGCTGCTCGATTGTACCGCATCCCGTCGATGAAGGAATTACGGGGGTTGCTGAAGTCTTTCTTGATACCATTGTCATTTGCAGTGTTACGGCTTTTGTAGTCGGCGTCACTGATATGCAGCACTCCGGCCATTCGGCAACAGTATTGGCTCTCAACGCTTTTGGAACCGTCTGGGAACCGTTGAAACACGCAGGTACATTGGCTCTGCTCATCTTCTGCTTTACGACTTTGATGGGGCAGTGGTGGAACGCCGCCAAGAGCTTTACGTATGCCTTCGGCAATAAAGTAACGAATGTCGTTAAATACATTTTTCCCTTCTTGTGTCTCGTCGGCTCCTTAGGAAAAATCAATCTCGTCTGGGGCATCCAGGACGTAGCGATGGGCTTAGTCGTCATCCCTAACATGATTGCCCTGCTCATTCTCTTCCCGCAGGTACGGGCTAAGACAAAGGAATATTTTAGTGATCCGAAATACTACGACCATAAATAGCGGATATCACAGGCAGTTTTGTCTATCCCATCGTAATTTGTAAGGTAGCGTTGAAGTTAAATTTAAAGCCATTCGCTAACCGATTAAAAAGTTTTTGTTCGTAGTTTATCGTTCATCACGATGGATTGATATTTTTAATCCCATACGACAAACGATGAACGACTTACGAGCAACGTAAAAATAGGCTGTCTTAATGGGACAGCTTATTTTTACATCTTACACTGTCTTGACAGTAGTATTGTCAAAACTTTACCAATACGGTATAATAGGGTAAACAAAAAAACGGTTTGTCCCATCGTGGATGATGAGCCGCTGTGTACTTTGAACAAGAGAGGTTGTCACACAAAGCATATCTTTGTGAGGCAACCTTTTCCCTGAAAGGATGAAGTCCTGTGTATATCGAAGATGAGATTGCAGCTCTGAAGAAAGAGAAGCAAGCGATTATCCTTGCTCATTATTATGTTCCTGATGAAGTGCAGGAATATGCTGATTTTGTCGGTGATTCTTTTGGTCTGGCCAAGAAGGCTATTGAAACGGATGCCAAAATCATTGTCTTTGCCGGTGTCGATTTCATGGGTGAAAGCGCCAAGATGCTGAACCCTGAAAAGAAGGTCCTCATGCCGGATGCGACGGCTAGCTGTCCTATGGCCCATATGGCTGATGTGGCGACGATTGAAAAGGTCCGGGCCCAGTATGATGACCTGGCTGTCGTCTGTTATGTCAATTCTACGGCCGCTGTCAAGGCTGTATCCGATGTGTGCGTTACTTCGTCCAATGCCGTCAAAATCGTCAGGAAACTGCCGAACAAGTATATTTTCTTTACGCCTGACAAGAATCTGGGCCACTACGTTTCGACACAGGTTCCGGATAAGCATTTTATTCTCAACAATGGCTTCTGTCCACGTCACGATACGGTGGACTCGGCTTATGTGAAGAAAATCCAGGCTGCCCATCCTCAGGCCTTGTTCCTGGCCCATCCGGAATGTCGTCAGGAAGTCCTGGCCTTGGCCGATTATGTCGGCAGTACGTCGGGAATCATCGACTATGCCGGGAAGTCTGACGCCAAGGAATTTATCATCGGCACGGAAGGCGGCGTCTTTTATGAATTAGAGACGCGCAACCCGGATAAGACTTTTTATCCGGCCATGGAAGATGCGTATTGCATCAATATGAAAAAAGTAACGTTAGAAAAAGTCCGCGATTGCCTGCGCGATGAGACGAATGAAGTCCACGTCGATCCGGCCGTCGCTGGCAAAGCCGTCCGTTCCCTGGAACGGATGTTAGAATTAGCCAAGTAGAAGAGGGTATATATCATGGAAACAGAAAAAACAGATATCGTCATCGTCGGTACCGGTGCCAGCGGTCTCTTTGCCGCTTTGCACCTGCCACAGGATAAACGTATCCTTATGATCACCAAAGATGAAGTAGAAAACAGCGATTCTTTTTTAGCCCAAGGGGGCATTTGCGTCCTTCATGATAAGGACGATTACGACAGTTTCATGGAAGATACGCTCAAAGCCGGTCATTATGAAAACCGTCGCGAATCAGTCGATATCATGATTCGCTCGTCGCGGCCGGTCATTAATGAACTCATCGGCTACGGCGTCGATTTTGCCCGCAAGGCCGACGGCTCGCTCGACTACACGCGGGAAGGCTGTCATTCACGGGCTCGTATCTTGTTCCATGAAGATATTACGGGCAAGGAAATTACGAGCCATCTCTTAGCCGCTGTCCGTCAATTGCCCAATGTGACAATTCGCGATTTCACGACTATGGTCGACATCGTCACCGACGGAAACCGTTGCCTGGGCATCATCGCCCGCGATAGCCAAGGCCAGTACCGGGCCATCCAGGCCGATGAAACTATCTTGGCCAGCGGTGGTGTCGGTGGGCTATACGACCATTCGACGAATTTCCCCCATCTTACAGGCGATGCCCTAGCTATTGCCATGCGCCACGGTGTCGAACTGGAACACATCGACTACGTCCAGATTCATCCGACGTCGCTTTACTCTAAGAAACCTGGCCGGAGCTTCCTCATTTCTGAATCGGTCCGCGGCGAAGGAGCCAAACTGCGCGGCAAGGATGGACGGCGTTTTGCCAACGAAGTCTTGCCTCGCGACTTGATGACGGCAGAAATCCGTAAACAGATGAAGAAGGATGACCGTCCTTTTGTCTGGCTCGACATGACCGTCCTCGGTGAAGACGTCATCAAACATCATTTTCCACATATTTATGAACGCTGCCTAGAAGACGGCATCGATGCGTCGAAAGACTGGGTTCCGGTCACGCCGGCTCAACACTACTTCATGGGCGGCATCCATGTCGACAAATACAGCCAGACGACGATGGATCACCTCTATGCCGTCGGCGAAACGAGCTGCAACGGTGTCCACGGCCGCAATCGCTTGGCCAGCAATTCCCTCTTGGAAAGCTTGGTCTTCGGTAAGCGCGCAGCCCAGCATATCGCCGAAATGGATAAGCAGCCTAAGCAGATTGTCAGTGAATCCGATTTCGCCCAAGCTTGTGCATCGTCAGAAGCCTTTATCCGCAGCCATGAAGATACACTGGCGGAAGAATACCGCCACCATGTCTTAGATGAAATGGAAAGGGAGCGTGAATGTGATGAACAGCGTAACCATGAAATTGCAGGCTGACCCATTGATTTTGCAGGCCCTTCAGGAAGACATTACGAGTGAAGACGTGACGACCAATGCCATTTTGCCGAAAGACTGTCAGGGTGAAGCGGAGCTCCTGTGCAAACAAGATGGCATCATTGCCGGCCTCGATGTCTTTGCCCGGGCCTTTACGCTGTTGGATGACAAGGTGTGGTTTGAATTCTTTACGAAAGACGGAGATGAAGTCCACAAAGGCCAGAGGCTGGCTAAAGTTGTCGGCAGTATGCAGGCAATCTTATCGGCCGAACGGGTAGGACTCAACTATTTGCAGCGCATGAGCGGCATAGCGACTTATACCCATCAGGTCGTATCCCTGCTGGAAGGAACTGGGATTACCCTCGTCGATACGCGTAAGACGACGCCGAATATGCGAGTCTTTGAAAAATATGCTGTCATGGTTGGCGGCGGTAAGAATCATCGCTATAATCTGTCCGACGGCGTCCTCCTCAAGGACAATCACATCAGCGCTGCCGGCGGCGTAGCCAAGGCCGTTGCCTTGGCCAAAGCTTATGCGCCTTTTGTCCGTAAAATCGAAGTCGAAACGGAAACGCTGGACATGGTCCGCGAAGCCGTCGAAGCCGGCGCCGACATCATCATGCTGGATAATATGAGCCACGACATGATGAGAGAAGCTATAACCCTTATCGACGGCCGGGCTGAAACGGAATGTTCCGGCAACGTGACCAAAGAAAATATTGCCGCCTTGTCCGATATCGGCGTCGATTACATCTCTAGCGG
The DNA here is from genome assembly GCF_020539865.1 of Megasphaera elsdenii. Classification (GTDB taxonomy): domain Bacteria; phylum Bacillota; class Negativicutes; order Veillonellales; family Megasphaeraceae; genus Megasphaera; species Megasphaera elsdenii_A. Next base: position 18,846 of record NZ_JAJBQV010000003.1, read on the forward strand.
CGCCTTGACCCATTCCGCGCCTATCCTGGACTTATCCCTGAAACACCTTCATCGGATATAGTGGTCCGTAGTCTACGTGGAACGCTGTTTTGTTGCTTGTTGCAACACATTGGTCTCTTGACAAGAGATAAAATAGCGGTATGATAGAATCAAAGAAAAGACAACGATGTCATGATTGATGTCGTTGTCTTTTCTCTTTTTGGTACTATTCGATCTTGAGAGGGGGCCTTCACATGTATGTATGGAGAATGGAAAAGATTATGGCAGAAAATTTCCGCGAATGGAAAATGCTGCAGCAGTATGAAAAGTATCAGAAAGGACGCCAAGCTGTGCAGCCTAAGAAAGAGGACCTGCGTCTCCGCGGCGGTGCCCATTCTGAAACGTGATGAAACTTAGAGAACACGTGTTTGACAAAAAGCCTCTGGATTTCTATACTAGTAGTTAATAGTGTAGAAAGAAAGAGGCTTATTTATATGGATATAAAGAAAGAACATTGGAGCCTGCTGCTCCTCGACTGGTTTGCCGCCCATGGCCGGGACCTGCCCTGGCGCGATGAAACGCCGCGGGATCCGTATAAGGTCTGGGTCTCGGAAATCATGCTGCAGCAGACGAAAGTCGAAACAGTCCGCCCCTATTATGACAGCTGGATGGACCATTTTCCGACCATCTCCGCCTTGGCGGCGGCTTCTCAAGATGAAGTCCTGCGGCAGTGGCAGGGCTTGGGCTACTACTCGCGGGCCCGCCATCTCCACCAGGCCGTCCAGGAAGTACAGGCCAAATACGGCGGCCACGTGCCGGAAAATAAAAAAGACGTGCAATCCTTGAAAGGCGTTGGCGATTATACAGCCGGCGCTATTTTAAGCCTGGCTTATGGACAGAAAGAACCGGCTGTCGACGGCAACGTCCTGCGCATCTTTGCCCGCCTTTATGATATTGAAGAAAATATCTTGTCGACACCGGTCAAGAAGAAAGTCACAGCCCTCGTAGCAGAGCAACTTCCGGACGAAGCGCCTGGAGCCTTTAACGAAGCTCTCATGGACTTAGGGGCTATGATCTGCATCCCTAAGCATCCCCGCTGTCCGGACTGTCCTTTACAAGAGCTCTGCCTGGCTCACCGGGCTGGGAAAGAATGTGAGCTGCCCATCCGCCTGGTCAAGAAGAAATCGCCTGTCGAAGATATTACTGTCGTCGTCGTCCGCAAGGGGGAACAGTGGCTCATCCATCGCCGGCCGCCGACGGGCCTGCTGGCGTCGATGTGGGAATTTCCTAATGCCCAAGGGAAGGGAGAGGACGGCCTGCGTGCCGTCTGTCAGCTCTTGGCGAAAAAAGGGCTGACTTTGGCCGCTGATGACCAACCAGTAGGTTCCTTGAAGAGCGTCTTTTCGCATAAGACCTGGCAGATGACCATTTATGAAGGTTGCATCACGCAAGGAAAACTCGAAGAAGAGGAGGATTGGCAGTGGATTGACTGTAAAGACTATGCGTCCTTGCCCTGGGCTGGGCCACATGGGAAGATCACTGCCATGGTATAATTGATGAAAGGGCTTTTTTTTATTAATTTCATGGTCCTTACATCCTGTATCTGCGTCATCTCGGCGCTGTTATGGGATTACGTTGTCCGTACGGGCCATCGCTGGCTGCTGCTCTTGGTGATGGCGCTGTTGGCCATCTTGTCAGCAGCTGGCCTTTATCACTATGAAGACCTTTTTCCTAGCCTTGTCGCATCGGGCTGGGATGGCTTATACGACCGCAAGGCCATGACCGGCTTGATCTGGCTGCTGGCCTGTCTCTTAGCCTTTCCCTGTCTGGTCGTCGTCGCCATAGCCCGCTTTTTTTGCCGGCCCCGGCGCCGCCGGAAACGGCGTCAACGGCGCTCGGTGGGCGTGACGCGCCGGTCTTTCCTCAAAGGTTTGGCGGCGCTGATTCCTGTGGCGGCTTTCGCCACCAGTGGCGCAGGCAATTTCTTAGGCGAACGCGATTTAGATACGACCTATCATGTCTTGAAATACAAGAATCTGCCCGATTATCTCGACGGCTATAAGATTGGTCAGCTCTCTGACCTGCACATGGGGCTCTTTTTTAGTCCTCGGAGATTGCAGGAAGCCCTCGATGCCGTTGCAGCACAGGGCGTGAACCGCCTGGAAATTACAGGCGACTTCATCGACGAACTGGCTCTGCTGCCCAGAGCTCAGGCCATTATCGAAGCCAATGCCAGCCGTTTCCCTGACGGTATCGACTTCTGTTACGGCAACCACGAGTATTACCGCAGCTTCGATGCGATTACGACTATGCTCGATAAGACGCCAATCCGGGTCCTGCGCAATTCGACTTTCCAAGCCAGCCGTGGCTGTGGCCAGGGGCTGAAAGGCTGCAATGGCCGCGACGGCCGGTCTTTCTATATTGCCGCCACTGATTACAGCTTTGCCAAGGGCGATGAAGCCTTTGCCAAAGAACGGGAGCAGTATGTCCGCGACGCACTGGCAGGCGTGCCGGAAGACGCTTTCGTCGTCCTGTTGGCCCATCATTCGGCTTTTATCGACGAAGGTTTTGCCCATCACATCCCTCTGACCTTATGTGGTCATACGCATGGCGCCCAGTTCGCGCCCATTGCGCCTCTGGTCACGGCTCTAGGCTTCAAGTACCTCCGCGGCATGTTCCAGAAGGGGGACTGCCGGGGCTATGTCAACCGCGGTACGGGCCACTGGCTGCCTTTCCGCGTCCTCTGCTCCCGCGAGGCCAGTGTCTTTGAATTACGAAAACAAGCGTAAAGGATGAATACTCATTATGATGATCAATACAGCTGTACTTCATATTTTTGATTTCAATACCAATGTCTGCATCGTATCTCAGAAGGACCTCGATTTCAGCAGTGATGTCGTCTATGAATACGTCAGCAAACGGCTGAACCGCATTATCGGCGATGCGGCTCAGAAGACAGGCGTTTTCTATGCGACCAGTGCCTTTCAGATGAAATTACAGGCTCTCATCGACGGCACCTTGACTTTCGACGATTTGGCATCCCAGATTGCCCGCGAACTCTATCAACTCGTGTCCCATTGTGATGAACCGGAATCGGCAGACCTCTTGGTCATCGATTTCCAGGATGACGACGATGTCCGCAACTTGGGCATCCTCATGTTGGACAACAAGACGGCCTATACTCATCAGATTCTTGACGATGAAGGGACGGTCTACAATAAGCTCATCAAGCATTACGCCATCCTGCCCGGGATGGCGCAGAAAGCCGAAGCCTATGCTCTCATCCGACTGAACGACTTTTCTATCCATTTCGTAGATAAGAAGCGCAAAATAGATGGCGAAGATGTCTATCTCCTGCCGGACAAGCTCTTGCAGTGTACGTCGGTCATTTCCAGCAAGGAAGCCGTGAAAGTCGTCAGCAAGATTGCCGAAAAAGTGGCTGAAGAGCACGGGGCCAGCACGGTCGAAGCCTTATCTAAAGCTAAGTCTTATTTAGTGGAAAATGCCGAAACGGCCGATTCCTTCTCGCCGCAAGACCTGGGCAGCGACGTCTTCGGCGATTCGCCTGTTTTGCAGCGGGAGTTTGAAGAACAAGTCAAAGAAGCGAAACTGCCAGAAGCCGTAGCCATTGAAAAGGAATATGCCCAAAAGGCCGGCCGCAGCCATAAGATTAAGACCGACACGGGTATCGAGATCACTTTTCCGTCAGAATATATTGAAAATACCGATTTCATCCAATTCATCAACAATCCCGATGGGACCTTGTCCATTGAACTGAAGAATATTGGAAAAATCGTCAATAAATAAGGGGGATATTACTATGTCACGCAAGAACAGGCGTAAAAAAGCCAGGAATACGGCAGCCGTTCCGGAAGGGACAGCCGTAACAACACAGCCGAAAAAGAAAAAAGGGCCCGTCCACGGCCTAGACCGGAAGACATGGGTCTTATATCTCGTCGGCTTTGCCGCCCTGGCCTGGTCCTATTTTATCTTATTCACCCGCAACTGGTCGGACGTCGGCTTTGCCTTTACCGTCCTGGTTACGGTTATCTGGCCCTGGTCCTTGTATAAGAACTGGAAAAAAGGCCCGAAAAAGAGGTAACGCTTATGGATATGTCCCATTACAATAAAGATTACGATACATCCCATCCCTTCCACGTCGTCGCACCCTATGAGCCTATGGGCGACCAGCCCGAGGCCATTGCCTCCCTGGCAGACGGCGTCCGTTCGGGCCAGTGGGCCCAGGTACTTCTCGGGGCTACCGGGACGGGCAAGACCTTCACCATGGCCAAGCTCATCGAAGCCGTCCAAAAACCGACCTTGGTCATTGCTCACAATAAGACCTTGGCTGCTCAGTTGTGCAGTGAATTCAAATCGTTTTTTCCCGATAATGAAGTCGGCTATTTCGTCAGTTATTACGACTTCTATCAGCCAGAAGCTTATATTGCCTCGACGGATACGTACATCGAGAAAGACGCGTCCATCAACGATGAAATCGATAAATTGCGCCATTCAGCGACGATGAGTCTCTTTGAACGGCGCGATGTCATCATCGTGGCCTCCGTTTCCTGTATCTATGGCTTAGGTGACCCGGAAGACTATAGTGAACTCGTCGTATCCCTGCGCTTGGGACAGGAAAAAACGCAAGAAGAGATATTGCATAAGCTCGTCGATATACAGTACAGCCGCAACGACATGAACCTCGAACGCGGGACTTTCCGCGTCCATGGCGATACGATCGAAGTCTTTCCGGCTGCCTTCGATAACTCTATTATCCGCATCGAAATGTTCGGCGACGAAATCGACCGCTTGACTGAAGTCGATGTCCTGACAGGGGAAGTCCTTGCCGAACGTAAGCACGTTGCCATTTATCCAGCCAGCCATTATGTCACGACTAAGGACAAGATGGAACGCGCTTTGGGAACGATTCGCCAGGAACTGGATGAACGGCTGAAGGTGCTGAAAGACGGCGGCCACTTGCTGGAAGCCCAACGGTTGGAACAGCGCACGCGTTACGACATGGAAATGATGGAAGAAATGGGATACTGTTCAGGTATCGAGAACTATTCGCGCCATCTTGCCGGGCGCAAGCCCGGTCAGGCACCGTATACGCTCCTCGATTATTTTCCTGATGATTTTCTCATCCTCGTCGATGAATCGCATGTTACGCTGCCCCAGCTGCGGGCCATGTACGCCGGCGACCGGTCGCGTAAAGAAAACCTCATCGAATACGGTTTCCGCCTGCCATCCGCTCTGGACAACAGGCCTTTGAAATTTGAAGAATTTGTTGAACGCATCAATCAGATTGTCTATGTCAGTGCTACGCCAGGCCCCTATGAAATGGAAGTCCAGACCAATCTGGCCCAGCAGATCATCAGGCCGACGGGCCTATTGGACCCGAAAGTGGAAGTCCGGCCCATTGCTGGCCAGATGGATGACCTGTTAGGCGAAATCCGCAAGCGTACAGAGAAGAATGAACGCGTACTCGTGACGACGCTGACCAAGAAGATGGCTGAAGACCTGACGGATTACCTGAAGGAAATGGGCGTTCGCGTGCGCTATCTCCATTCGGATATCGCCACGATTGAACGGGCCGACATCATCCGAGACCTGCGGGCTGGCGTCTTTGACGTCCTGGTTGGCATCAACCTCTTGCGCGAAGGACTGGATATGCCGGAAGTCTCGCTGGTAGCCATCCTTGATGCCGATAAAGAAGGCTTCTTGCGTTCGGAAACGTCGCTCATCCAGACCATGGGCCGGGCAGCACGCAACGTCGGCGGTACAGTCATCATGTATGCCGATAAGATTACTGATTCTATGGCCAAGGCTATGGAAGAAACGCAGCGGCGCCGGGAAATTCAGGATGCTTATAATAAAAAACATCATATTACGCCAAAATCGGTCAAGAAAGACGTCGTCGACCTCATCGAACTGACGAAAGTCGCTGAAGAAGAGATGCCTTATGGCGGCCAAAAAGGGAAGAAAGGCGGCAAAATGACCCGCGAGGCCCTGAACAAGGTCATCAAGACGATGACTTTGCAGATGAAAGAAGCATCGAAGAATCTGGAATTCGAAAAAGCGGCAGAACTGCGCGACCGCTTAGGTGAATTGCGCCAGCAGCTGGCTGATATGAGCCACGATGATACCTTGCCCAAAGAAATGCGGGGAGCAGACATGCCTAAGAGCCGCTATCGCCGCAAGATAAAGCGGCCTGACGCGAAAAAGAGATAAAACGCAGACCGCAGGCCGCAATGGGCTGTTTTACATCAAACGTCAAACGTCAAACTCAAATGGGAGGCACGAATTGCAAGATAAATATATTGTCATCAAAGGTGCGCGTCAGCACAATTTAAAGAATATCGATGTCAAGATTCCCCGGGACAAGCTCGTCGTCTTTACGGGCCTGTCCGGTTCGGGAAAGTCGTCCCTGGCTTTTGATACGATTTATGCCGAAGGCCAGCGCCGTTATGTCGAATCGTTGTCAGCCTATGCCCGGCAGTTCTTGGGCCAGATGGATAAGCCTGATGTTGACTATATTGAAGGATTGTCGCCAGCTATTTCTATCGACCAGAAGACGACGAGCCGCAATCCCCGGTCGACAGTCGGTACGGTCACGGAAATCTACGATTACCTGCGCCTGCTCTATGCCCGCGTCGGTGAAGCGTACTGCCCGAAATGCGGCAAGCCTATCCGCCAGCAGACCATCGAGCAGATGGCCGATGCCGTCATGGCCCTCGGCGAAGGCGAAAAGGTCATGATTATGGCCCCTGTCGTCGACGGCCGCAAGGGAACCCATCAGAAACTCTTGGCCCGGCTGGTCAAGGACGGCTACGTCCGTGTCCGCGTCGACGGTGAAATCTATCTTCTGTCCGACGATATTCCTTTGGATAAGAACAAGAAGCATACGATTGATGTCATCATCGACCGCCTGGTCATCAAGGACAGTATCTTGACGCGCCTGACTGATTCCTTGGAAACGGCGGCTAAATTAGCCGATGGCATCGTCCATATTTTTCGCATGGCTACGAAAGAAGTCCTGACCTTCAGCCAGCACTTTGCCTGCCCGGATTGTCACATCAGCCTGCCGGAAATCGAACCTCACCTCTTTTCCTTCAACAGTCCCTTCGGTGCCTGCCCATCCTGCTCGGGCATTGGCAGTACTATGGAAGTCGATGCGCATCTGGTCTTGCCAGACCGCAAGAAGTCCTTTGCTGACGGTGCTGTAGCGGCCCTCAGCAGTAATCCCGATTCGTGGTTCATGCGCCAGCTCGGCGGGCTGCTGCGGCCTTATGGCTTTACTTTAGATAACTGTTATGACGACTTGCCAGAAGCTTTGCAGGAAAAACTCATGAATGGCTCCGATGACCAGTGCGTCTTTGAATACGAAAACCTTCGCGGCGAAGTGAAACAGTTCTCGACGACTTTTGAAGGTATCCTTCCCATGGTCCGCCGCCGCTATCGCGAAGCTTCATCGGATATGATGCGCGACCAGTTCGAGCAATTCATGACCGTCAAGCCTTGCTCGACATGCCACGGCGCACGCCTGCGCCATGAAGCCCTGGCTATCAAAATCGGCGGCTTAAACATCGCCGAATTGACGGATTTGCCTGTGAGCGACATGATTCCCTTCTTTGACAACTTGAAATTGACTGAAAAACAGCAGCTCATTGGCAAGCAGATTTTCAAGGAAATCAAGGCTCGCCTGAATTTCTTGCAGACCGTCGGCCTTGACTACCTGACTTTGTCGCGGACGGCTGGGACCCTGTCCGGCGGCGAAGCCCAGCGCATCCGCCTGGCGACCCAAATCGGGTCTGGCCTGGTCGGTGTCCTTTATATCTTGGACGAACCGTCTATTGGCTTGCACCAACGGGATAATGACAAGCTTCTGGAAGCCCTTAAGCGCCTGCGCGACCTGGGCAATACGCTCATCGTCGTCGAACACGATGAAGATACTATGCGCGCTGCCGATTATATTGTCGATATTGGTCCCGAAGCGGGAGAACACGGCGGTACCATCGTCGCCCAAGGGACGGCTGAGGACATTATGGCCTGCCCCCAGTCTTTGACAGGCCAATATCTGAAGGGAACTAAATATATCCCCATTCCGAAAGAACGGCGCCAAGGGAATGGTACCTTTTTGGAAATCATCGGTGCAGCCGAACACAATTTAAAACATATAAACGTGTCCATTCCTATCGGGACTTTGACTGTTGTCACTGGCGTATCCGGATCAGGCAAGTCGACCTTAGTCAATGAGATACTTTATAAGGGGATGGCTGAAGCCGTTTACGGGACGCCACATCGGCCGGGCAAGTTCAAGACCTTGAAAGGCATCGAATACATCGACAAGATCATCAACATCGATCAGTCGCCTATCGGCCGGACGCCGCGGTCCAATCCGGCGACGTATACAGGCGTCTTCGATTCTATCCGCCAGCTCTACAGTCAGACGGCGGAAGCCAAGGTCCGGGGCTACAAGGCCGGACGGTTCAGCTTCAATATCAAAGGCGGCCGCTGCGAAGCCTGCAAAGGCGACGGCATCATCCGTATCGAAATGAACTTCCTGCCCGACGTCTATGTTCCTTGTGAAGTCTGCCACGGTGCCCGCTATAACCGGGAAACGCTGGAAGTTAAATATAAGGGGAAAAATATTTCCGACGTCCTCAACATGACCGTCGACGACGCTTGTCAGTTCTTTGAAAATATCCCGCGTATCGTCAATAAGCTGAAGACATTGCAGCAAGTCGGCTTGGGTTACATCCGCCTGGGTCAGCCGGCGACGACTTTGTCCGGCGGCGAAGCCCAGCGGGTCAAACTGGCAACGGAACTGTCCAAGCGTAGTACTGGCCGGACCCTGTATATCCTTGATGAACCGACGACGGGCTTGCACACGGCGGATATCCACAAACTCATGGACGTCTTGCAGATGCTCGTCGACGGCGGCGATACGGTTGTCGTCATCGAACACAACTTGGACGTCGTCAAGACGGCAGACTACCTCATCGACCTCGGTCCCGAAGGCGGTGCCGGCGGCGGTACCGTCGTCGCTACGGGAATGCCGGAAGAAATCTGCCAGGTACCGGCATCTTACACGGGTAAATTCCTCAAGCCCGTCCTGGAACGGACTAAGGCCCTCATGGCCGGTAAGAAGGGGGTATAAGCCATGGCTGTCAGCGATGCCGTTCGGGAAAAGGTCCGCAATTTGCCGACTCAGCCTGGCGTCTATCTCTGGAAGGATGAAAAGGGGAAAATCATTTACGTCGGTAAAGCCGTCAACCTGTGCAACCGCGTGACTAGTTATGTCCGTCACGATGCCAACAGGGCGCCGAAAGTAGCGGCCATGGTCAGCCATGCTGCCGATTTGGAAACCATCGTCGTCGCCACCGAAATGGAAGCCCTCATCCTGGAAAATACGCTCATCAAGAAATACCATCCCCATTACAATATCATGCTTCGCGACGACAAGACCTATCCCTATATCAAGGTCACTGTCCAAGAGGATTATCCGCGCATCTTCATGACCCGCCGCGTCAGCCGCGACGGTGCCCGCTATTTCGGACCTTTTGCCGATTCGACAGCCGTCCACCGCGTCTTGAAGCTCATGCAGCGGGCTTATCATATCCGTTCGTGCCGGACTATGCCGACGGACCGGCCTTGTTTGCAGTACCATTTGCATCACTGCGATGCGCCCTGTGTCCACTATATTACCAAAGCCGATTACGGGATCCGCGTCCGCCAGGCCCTGGATATTCTTGAAGGCCGGGATAACGGCGTTTCCCAATCGCTGCAGCAGAAGATGGAAGACGCTGCTGAAGCCATGGAATTTGAAAAGGCTGCCATGTACCGCGATCAGATTAAAGCGATTGCCGTCATCCAGGAACAGCAGAACATCGTTAATACAGCTGGTGGTGATATGGACATCATCGGTTTGGCCCGCCAGGCTGGACAGCCATGCGTCCAGATTTATACGGTCCGCATGGGCAAGCTCATGGGACGGGAGACGTTCTCTCTGGACAACAGTAGTGATGACGACGTTCCGTCCTTGATGGAAGCCGTCGTTGACCAGTATTACGGCGATGGGACTTTCATTCCGTCCGAAGTCGTCGTGCCGGCCCTGGAGGACCTGGATGGCTGTCAGCGCCGCCTGAGTCAGCAGAAGGGGAAGAAAGTGACTGTCGTCATTCCCCAGCGGGGGCCGAAGAAACAGCTCTTGGACATGGCTTCTGAAAATGCAGCTGCCTTTTTAGAACAGAAACGCCTGCAATGGCAGCACGACGTTGACAAGACGACAGGCGCCGTCGAAGGCCTGGCACGCATCCTGAATTTGCCTTGCCTGCCGGAGCGGATGGAGTGCTTCGATATTTCCCATACCCAGGGCATAGAGACAGTTGCCTCGATGGTCGTCTTCGAGCACGGCCAGCCGACTAAGAAGGAGTATCGTCGTTTTAAACTGAAGACCGTTCAGGGCAAGCCTGATGACTTCAAGTCCATGGCAGAAATCATGGAACGGCGTTATGGTGAAAAGGACTGGCCCGTACCGGATCTGATTATCATCGACGGCGGCAAAGGCCAGCTCCATGCGGCCCTGCCGGTCATCCGCCAGGCTGGCTGCGAAGCACCGGTCATCAGTCTGGCCAAGCGCATCGAAGAAGTCTTCGTCGAAGGCCGCAGCGATTCTATCATCCTCAGTCATCATACGCCGGAACTCCAGCTGTTGCAGGCTATCCGCGACGAAGCCCACCGCTTTGCCATTACCTATCACCGCCATCTTCGGGGAAAGCGCAGTCTCGTGTCCATCTTAGATCACGTCGAAGGTATCGGTCCCAAGCGGCGCAAGGCCTTATGGACGGCCTTCAAAACTTTGGCCGACATGAAGGCGGCTTCCATCGACGAACTGGCTGCTGTGCCGGGTATGAACCGCCAGGCTGCGGAAAATATCTATTATTTCTTCCGTTTGGGAACGGATGAAAAGAGGAAAATGACCCAATAAATATGATATAATGAAAGAAATGAAAGAGGAGGGATTATAATGAAGAAGAAAGTCCTTACCATGTTATGCGGCGTCTGGCTCATGGGGGCCGTTGCCATGGCTGCTTCGCCAGCCGTCATCCAGGATGCGCCGAAAGCCGTGTATACACACAGCGATGGCAGCGTCCTCAGTATTCATTACCCGTCTATTACTATGACGGGTAATGCCGGAGCTGCCCAGCTGATAGCACAGTATTTTGCTGATGAACAGCAGCAGGCTAAGACCTTTTTCGACCAGCAAGGCACTAAGGGCATCAAGCTGACAGAAGAGAAAACCTACACCGTCACCTTGAACGATGGTCAATATTTGTCCTTCCTCGATGAAGGGTATCTCTATTTTGACCGGGCTGCCCATCCGACCAGCTGGAAGACTGGCGTCGTCTTCGATATGGCGACGGGAAAGCGCATCACCAATTGGCGCGACTTGGTCAAACCGGGCGATGAAAAGTATTTCACACTTAAGAAAATCACGAATAAACTGACCTTGAGCGACCACGTCTTGTCGACATATTTCAACGGGCTGACAGAGGACCCGAAGAATTTTTACCTCGACAAGAACCGCAATATCCACTTCGTCTTCGGACAGTATGAAGTAGCGCCGTACTCGTCGGGCATCATCGATATTAATATGGGGAGACAGGCAAAATAAGTCATAAAATAATCTTGCTTTTTTTGGGCCAATATGATATTATAAACGTGTAAAAAATAATTAATAAGAATTATTCGTTAATACGTTGATTCAGGAGGAAAAAGACATGGATAAGTACGAATGCAGCATTTGCGGTTACATTTATGACGAAGCTGAAGGCGATGCAGACAACGGTATCGCAGCTGGCACGAAATTCGCTGATCTCCCGGCAGATTGGGTATGTCCGACCTGCGGCGCTGACAAAGACGCTTTCGTAAAAATGGACTAATCAGTTACTCTAAACTGCAAATTTTTAACTTCAAACTTAAAAAGAGCTTGTCGTATATGCGGCAAGCTCTTTTTATTGACAATATCCCGGAAGCACGATACAATGATTACTGTTAGACATAAATATTCGTCATGTTTCACATGATTTTGCAGGGGGTGCTTCTGTGAATTTAAAATATGTCAAAGGCAGTTACATGGATGAAATCATGTATGAAGGCCGGCCTGTCTTATTTACGCTCGATGGCCTTGATGAAGGTCATGAAGCGGAAGCGCAGCAGTATGGTGAAGAAATTTGGAACTGGGTCTTGGCGCACCGCTCCCGTGTCATCGCCCACGCACCGCTGATTGCGAATTTCAAGAATAAGAAATGGCGTTCTGACGGTGAACCGGAAATGACAGCTGAAGAGATTCGCAGTTATTTGAGCCGCATCACTTCGATTTATGCCACTTATAAGAAGGGCTTCGACGTATTCTTCGATACCAATGAAGTATTTGATGAACGGTCCATCGTTATCAGCATAGGCAAGAATTTCTTCTTTGAAGGCTTTAAACTCTTGTAATCCTGTCATATTGTAGAATCACTGAGAATGTGGTAAAATAAGGAATAATCATTGATAGCGAGGTGAATATCATGGCAAAACACATCATTACGATCAATACAGAATCGATCCAGAAGACGGCACAGCACGCTGGCTGCAGCGAATGCCAGACGTCCTGCCAGTCTGCTTGCAAAACTTCTTGCACTGTTGGCAATCAGATTTGCACAAAATAAGTTACGTGAAGGAAAAGGGGCGTCGCTCGCGCGGCACCCCCTTCTTTTTGTATGGAGGAAACATTATTCATGGCTGAAATTAAACCAATGATTCATAAATACTGTCAGAACGGCACTTACATGCTCCTCGATGTCAACAGCGGCATTATCAACGTCATCGACAAGATGACTTACGATGTCCTCGACGTCTATGACGGTACCAATAAAGACGCTGTCTATCAGGCTTTTTCCGGGACTTATGATAAAAAGGATTTGGACGAAACCCTGAGAGAACTGGACGGGCTTATCGAAAAGGAAATGCTCTTTGCGCCGATGACGGAAAACTTCAAAGTCGTTGCCGAAGAAGAACCGGTCATCAAGTCGCTGTGCCTGAATATCGCTCACGATTGCAACCTGCGCTGTCAGTATTGCTTTGCCTCCCAAGGCGACTACGATACGCACAAGCGGGAACTCATGAGCTTCGACGTAGCCAAACGGGCTGTCGACCTGCTTATCAAAAGTACAGAAGGCAAACGCCAGCACTGCGAAATCGACTTCTTTGGCGGTGAACCGCTGATGAACTTCGACGTCGTCAAACAGACCATTGAATACATCAGGAAACAGGAAAAAATTCACGATAAAGTATTCAAACTGTCCCTGACGACAAACGGCATGCTCCTCGATCCAGCCAAGGTCAAGTATTTGACGGATAATCACATCAGCCTCATCTTGAGCCTCGACGGCCGTCCGGAAGTTCACGACCGCATGCGCCCTGATGCCGGTGGCCACGGCTCGTATAAGACTTGTGCTGCCAATCAGGTCTATGCGGCGAAACACCGCAATGGCGAAGAATATTACGTCCGCGGAACGTATACAAAATACAACCTCGATTTTACGAAAGACGTGGAACACATGGCCGACCTCGGCTTTGAAGGTCTGTCCATGGAACCTGTCGTCGGCGATGACTTGTCCTATGCCATTACCGATGACGACTTGCCCCGCATTTATGAAGAATACGACCGCCTGGCCGATTTCTACTTGAAACGCATGGATGAAGGCCGTCCCTTCATTTATTACCATTTCATCATGGACCTCTATCGCGGTCCTTGCATCGCCAAGCGTCTGCGCGGCTGCGGTGCCGGCCATGAATACATGTGCGTCGTCCCCAATGGCGATATCTACCCCTGTCATCAATTCGTCGGCCAAGATGACTATGTCATTGGCAACGTCTATGACGGCGTGACCAATACGGAACTGCCGCCGCTCTTCCGCGACATGCACGTCCTCAACAAGCCCATCTGCTGCAATTGCTGGGCCAAGTTCTTCTGCAGCGGCGGCTGCCATGCCAATAATATCAAGTACGGTGGTAATATCCAGACGCCGTATGAATTGAGCTGTAAGATACAGAAGAAGCGCATCGAATGTGCCATGTACATCCAGGCCATCTTAGCTATGCGCGGCCAGAAGGCCCGCCTCTTCGGGGACCCGGAAGAAAATTGTGAAGGATGCGGCGCCTGTGAATAAGCTGACCAAGCTCATGAAGCTCAAGGTCTTCTTATGGATTGTTGTCTATGCCTATTTACTGTATGCTATCGTCGTCGACGGCTTGTCGGCAGGTCTTTTAGGCCTGCTGGCGGCAGCCGTTGTCGTCTGTATCATGCAAGCATGGATGCACAGTAAGACCCGGACCCGGTGGATGCATAATAAATTTGATAAAAAATAACCAGAAACGCTACTAAATAGGTTGACTTTGTGGCGTTTATGGAGTACATTAAGAACAGCCCAGTAAGTGTATCTAAATGGTACACTTTATCAATATAAAAATTCGCGCTCTGTCCTGCTGTGTAGGAGAGAGGTGAAACGTATAACTTATGTAGGAGTGATACTGATGAGTGAATTATTAAGAGTAGAAGGCTTGCACATCGCTGTCGAAGGCAAAGAAATCCTCAAAGGCCTCGACTTGACGATCAACACAGGCGAAACACATGTCATCATGGGGTCCAATGGCGCCGGCAAATCGACGCTGTTCAATGCTATCATGGGCAACCCGAAATATGTCGTCACAGCTGGCAAAATCTTCTTTGAAGGTAAAGATATTACGGAAGCTCCTGTCAATGAACGCGCCAAAGCAGGCATCTTCATGGCATTCCAGCAGCCTATTGCTGTCCAGGGCATTTCCGTTGAAAACTTCATCCGCAATGCCAAGAGCACCGTATCGGGCCAGCAGCAGCGCATCATGCCTTTCCGCAAGAAGCTCCACGCTCAGATGGAACAGCTGAAGATGGATAAATCTTATGCGGAACGCTATGTCAACGACGGCTTCTCCGGCGGCGAACGGAAAAAGACGGAAATCCTCCAGATGTGCATGCTCGAACCGAAACTGACCATGCTCGACGAAATCGACTCGGGCCTCGACGTCGACGCCGTCCGCATCGTATCGGAAACGGTATCCAAATACCACAATGAAACCAATTCTATCTTGGTTATTACCCACCACAGTGAAATCTTGCAGCACTTGAAACCGGATTTCGTTCACATCCTCATCGACGGCAAAATCGTCAAGACCGGCGATGCATCGCTCATCCAGGCTATTGAAGCTAACGGCTACGACGCATACAAAGGATAGTAGGAGGTACAGCTATGGCTGATAATAAAGAAAAACTGGGCGAACAGGAAAAAGAAAAACTGGTCGAACAGAAGGAAGAAAAAATCGCTGAAGAACGCCAGAAGATTGATACCTTCGCCGACTTCGGCAACATGTATAACTTTAAAAAAGATTTTACTTATTCATATAAGACGGATGCCGGCCTGACGGAAGATATTGTCCGTGAAATTTCGGAAAAGAAACACGAACCGAAGTGGATGCTCGATTTCCGCCTCAAATCGCTGGATATCTTCAACCATATGGAATACCCGGACTGGGGCCCGGACATTAGTGAACTCGATATGGACAACATCGTCACCTATGTCCGCCCGAACGCTCAGATGAAGGCCGACTGGAACGACGTGCCTGATGACATTAAAGATACCTTTGATCGCCTGGGGATTCCGGAAGCAGAAAAGACATCCCTTGCAGGCGTTGGTGCCCAGTACGACTCGGAAGTCGTCTACCACAGCATCCAGGATGAACTGGTCCAGCAGGGCGTCGTCTATACCGACTTCGATACGGCTCTGGAAAAATATGAAGACATCGTCAAGGCTCATTTCATGAAGCTCGTACCGCCGACGGACCACAAGTTCGCCGCCCTTCATGGTGCTGTCTGGTCTGGCGGCTCCTTCGTCTACGTCCCAGCCGGTGTCGACGTATCCATTCCGTTGCAGAGCTATTTCCGTCTCAATGCACCGGGTGCAGGCCAGTTTGAACACACCATGATTATCGTCGAAAAAGGCGCAAAAGTCCACTTCATCGAAGGCTGTTCTGCTCCGAAACACAACGTCGCCAACCTTCATGCAGGCTGCGTCGAACTGTTCATCGGCGATGATGCGTCCCTGACGTATTCGACCATTGAAAACTGGTCTAAGAATATGTACAACCTCAATACTAAGCGGGCTATCGTCGGTAAGAACGGCACTATTAACTGGGTCACCGGTTCCTTCGGCTCCCATACGTCGTGCCTGTATCCGATGAGTATCCTCCAGGGCGAAGGCGCACATTGCGAATTTACCGGCGTCACCTTTGCCGGCAAGGGCCAGTACCTCGATACAGGTTCTAAAGTCGTCCACAACGCACCGCATACGACGAGCAACATCAATTCTAAATCTATCAGCAAGAGCGGTGGCGTCTGCATTTATCGCGGCAGCGTCGTCATCAATCCGCCAGCTGACGGCGCCAAGGCCAATGTCAGCTGTGAATCGCTCATGCTCGACGAACAGTCGCAGTCCGATACGATTCCGGCTATTGTCGTCAAGAACGATAACATCGACCTCGGTCATGAAGCTTCTATCGGCCGTATTTCTGACGAAGCCATTTTCTATCTCATGAGCCGCGGCCTCAGTGAAGATGAAGCGCGGGCTATGCTCGTCCGGGGCTTTGTCGAACCGGTATCCAAGGCATTGCCTTTGGAATATGCCGTCGAAATGAATAACCTGATCAATCTCGAACTCAAAGGTTCGTTGAAATAAGGGAGGAGGAATATCATGGCAGTAAAGACAGAAAAAATCCAGTACAACCAACTCCCGCGCCCGACCTTCCGCTGGATGAAGGTCAATCACTTGGAATTAGATCCCTTGAAAGACCAGTCGGTTCCGGCTTATACGCCGGAAGAACGCCACGATGGCGAAGCATCTGTAGCCTTTTACGAAGGCAATCAGATTCCGGACCTCGGTGATTTCCAGGGTTCCAATGCGGAAGAACTCCAAAAAGCCTTGAACCAGGCCAATTCGGGCTGCGCCGTCAGCATCGGCGAAAACCAGAAAGGGTCGGTTCATTTGAAATACAGCGTCAGCGCAGATATGCCTCAGCTGACGGCACAGCTCAAGATTGAAGCAGTTGCTCATAGCGATTTGACGGTCTACTTGGAATTTGACGGTGATGCCGAAGGTGGTTCAGTCAATTTCCTGACTTATGTCAAGACCGGCGAAGGGGCTCACGTGAAAGTCAGCAAGGTCCAGCTCAATGGCGAAAACGTCCGTCACGTCGAACACCGCTATGGCGATGCCGGCAAAGAAAGCACTATCGACTACGTCAGTGCTGAACTGGGCGGTAAAGCGGCCATTGTCTATTACAAGACGGACCTCATGCATGATGAAAGCAATTTCAACAGCCAGGCCATGTACCTCGGTCATGATGATCAGATCGTCGACTTCTCTTATTGGGTTCCCACACAGGGTGTCAAGACCAATACGGACATCTTGACGACAGGCGCTCTTCTCGATACGTCGAAGAAATTCTTCCGCGGTACGATCGACTTCCTCCGCGGCGGCAAGAAAGCAGTCGGTTCCGAATCGGATACGTGTATCCTGCTCAGCCCGAAGGTCCATTCCATTTCTGTACCGCTTCTCCTCTGCAAAGAAGACGACGTCGTCGGGAACCATGCTTCCAGTGCCGGACAGATCGATAAAGACAAGCTCTTCTACCTCATGAGCCGCGGCTTCAATGAAACGGGCGCCCAACTGATCATCGTCGAATCGAATATCCGCCCGGTCATCGACGCCTTGGGTGATAAAGATTTAGAAAATAAAGCGCTCCAGGCTGTACGCGAAAAGATGCAGTTCTGCCGCAAGAAAGGTGATTGCCATGCTAAATGTACGCAAAGATTTCCCCATCTTGACTAAAGTCCATAATGGACATCAGATTGTTTACTTTGATAACGCTGCGACGACGCAGAAACCGTACCAGGTCATCCACGCCATCGTAGACCTCTTGGAACATCACAACGGCAATCCCCATCGCGGAGCTCACGTCCTCAGCATCGAAGCTGGTGAATTGTACGATGAAGCTCGCGAAGCAGTCCGCAAATTCATCAACGCCGCTTCGTCAGAAGAAGTCATCTTCGTCCGCAATACGACGGAAGCGCTGAATCTCGTAGCTCGCAGCTATGCAGAACCGCGCCTGAAGAAGGGGGACAAAATCGTCATCCCTATTTCGGAACACCATTCCGACTTAGTCACGTGGCAGCGCGTTTGCCAGAAGACCGGCGCCGAACTCGATTATATGTACCTCGATGAAGAAGGCCACTTCACAGAAGAAGACCTGGCTAAGATTGACGATAAGACAAAAATTGTCGCCTTTGCCGCTGTCAGCAACGTCTTCGGTATGAAGCGTCCGGTCAAGGAAATCGTTGCCAAAGCCCATTCTGTAGGAGCTATCGCTATCGTTGACGGTGCGCAGTCGACGCCGCACATGAAGACTGACGTCCAGGACATGGACTGCGATTTCTTCGCCTTCTCTGGCCACAAAATGTGCGGCTCTGCCAGCACAGGCGTTCTCTATGGCAAGAAAGCTATCTTGGAAGATATGGAACCGTTCCTTCTCGGCGGCGACATGATCGAATACGTCAAGGAACAGTCGACGACATTCAACGAATTGCCTTTCAAATTTGAAGCGGGCTCCCAGAACGTCGAAGGTGCTGTCGCCTTGCACGCTGCCATCGACTATTTGGAAGACCTTGGTATGGACAACATCGAAGCTCATGAAGCCGAATTGACCCGTCACTGTCTGGAAGGAATGAAGAAGATTCCCCATATCCACATCATCGGCAGTACTGATCCGGCTGAAAAGACCGGCGTTATTACCTTTACCATCGACGGCGTCCATCCCCATGACGCAGCGACCATCCTGGACAGCTTCAGCATCGCCATCCGTTCAGGTCATCACTGCGCACAGCCTTTAGGCGCTCATTTGGGCGTAGAAGCCTCTAACCGCGCCAGCTTCTATATCTACAATACCTTGGAAGAAGTCGATTACTTCCTGGAAAAACTGCCCCTCGTCCGGAAACAGATGGGTTTTAAAGACTAAGGAGATAGAAAGTCATGGAAAATATGAACGAATTGTATTCCGACATCATCTTGGAACACAATCAGTGTCAGGAAAATAAACATCCCCTGGAAGATGCCAACCTCAGCGAACACGGCCATAACCCGAGCTGCGGTGACGACATCACCCTTCAGGCCGACATCCAGGACGGCGTCATCAAAGACGCTGCCTATACCGGCCACGGCTGTGCCATCAGCCAGGCTTCGGCGGATATCATGATTGACCTCATCAAGGGCAAGACGGTCAAAGAAGCCTTGCGCCTGGTCGACCTCTTCCTGGATATGATCAAGCGGGAAGTCACAGACGATGATAAGCTGGAAGAACTGGAAGACGCCATCGCCTTGAAGAACATCTCCAACATGCCGGCCCGCGTCAAATGCGCCGTCTTGGCATGGCATACCCTGAAGGATGCCTTGGAACGGGAAGAAAAATAGCGATTCGTAGGGAACGTTCTGAAAGGCGGCCCACTTTGCGGGAATCCCGTAAAGCAAAAGAGGCTGCTGTATTAAGCAAGAATACGTGCTTAATGCAGCAGCCTCTTTTACGTGTCAGAGATTCAGGCGGGAGCGGCTTGCAGGTGCCCCAGCGATGCAGCCACGAGCCACTAGCCATGACCTTTCTCGTCTGCGCTTCCCTTGAACTGGAGGGCGATGAAGATGACCAGGGCGATGACAAAGGCGATGACGCTAGTCATCTGAGCCGATTTCAAGCCTAATGTCAGGTTGACGTAGTCGCCGCGGAGAAATTCTAAGAAGAAGCGTTCGACGGCGTAGAGCATGACGTACAGGCAGAATACTTGCCCCTTCTTGTGAGGAAAGCAGCTGTAGAGGAGCAGGGCGACGAAGACCAGGACGTCTAGCTGGCCTTCCCAGACTTCGGCCGGCCACAAAGGCTGATTGCCATAGGTGTGGTAGGCCAGGGTCGTGTCGGGATAGACGATGCCGAAGTCGCCGCCTGTCGGATGGCCGAAGGCGTCACCGTTCATGAGGTTGGCCATGCGCCCGATGGACTGCCCCAGGATGATGGCCGGTGCCAGCAGGTCGGCAAAGGCCCAAGTGTCAATATGATGATATTTAGTATATAAGATGCCGGCTATGGCGCCAAAGAGCAGGCCACCCTGGATGGCCATGCCGCCTTGCCAGACGTAGGGAATTTCCGTCAAGTGGTTGTGATAATAGGCCCAGTCGAAGAAGAAGACGTCCCATAGGCGGCCACCGACGATACCCGACAAGCCGCAATACATGGTGAAATCAAAGATGTGGACGTGCCAGCCCCGGCCGTCGCGTTTCATGATATAGTAAGCTGTAATGCCGGCAGAGACAATGCCCAGCATGAATAGCAACCCATAAGCACGGATCGGGAAGGACCCGATAAAAAATAGATATTGATGCAATATAAAACACCCCTTTGTTGTGGTATAATGAAACAATGTGAACGGAACATTAAAAAGGTTCACGGTTACCATAGAATTATACAGGATTGGGGACTTTTTTCCAATCCTGGTGAGGAGCAAAATGACGATGAAATACAACCATGTTATGCGGACATCCTGTCTGGCCGCTTTGATCTGTCTGTCCCTGAGTACCGTTTCCTGGGCCAATGGGGCGGTTGTAGACAGGGCCAAGGCGTCGGACCCGGCTTTCAGCGTACCTACCGTAGCCAATCCCATTCCTGCTGAAGCCATCAAAGATTTGGAAATCGTCGAAGATCAGGGACGCTGGCTCGTCTCTGACAAGGCATTGGAACAGTACGGCATTCGTGAAGCCGACCATGCCAAGGGGACGTATTGGTTCCGCCTGCCGAAGGCCCAGAACGGATCGACGGCCTGGCAGAATGAGAATGTCCAGCTGACGCTGCCAGGGCGGGCTGTCAGCGGCGGCCGGACCATCAATATCCGCCATGTCCGCCGTCCTTTGGGCATCAGCTATGTCCTGGGCAACGGGACGACGGAAAAGAACGAACTCCTGCCGCCGGCCCAGCCTGTCCGTACCGTGCCGGAACTCCGCCAGATACAGGATACAACACCGACAGTGACTAAAGAAGGGAAGATGGGGACGGTCCTGTTTTGGGACCCTGTTATGGAGGAAGATGCCGGCCTGCCGTCTTTGCAGACCCGTCAGCCCGTCATGTCGCCTTGCGCCTTCCGATTGACGGAAAACGGCGTCGAACTGCGCAACCCCGACTTCGATATGCTGGCTTCGACGTATACCAGCAAGGGATACGCTATGTGGCCTTTGATTGACAATAATTTCAATCCCAAACTGACCCATCAGGTGCTGGGCAACAGCCGTCTCCAGGATATGATGGTCCGCCAGCTCATCGGCTACGCCTTATTATATGATTTCAAAGGCTATAACATCGACTTTGAAAACGTCAATTACAGCGATAAAAATGCTTTGACAGCTTTTGTGGTCAAACTTTCCCAGGCCTGCCATGCTTATGGCATCCAGCTTTCTATGGATGTCACGCCTGTTTCAGATAGTCCGAACTGGTCCCTGGTCTATGATCGGGCGGCCTTGGCACCGCATCTCGACTACCTCATGGTCATGGCCTATGACCAGTTCGGCCGGGGCAGCGCGACGGCCGGACCTGTCGCTTCCTATCCCTGGGTCGAACGGGCCGTACAGAATACGATTGACCTCGTACCGCCGTCGAAAGTCCTGTTGGGCATGCCTCTGTACACGCGCTTGTGGTATGAATCCAACGATGGCCGCGATTTGCCGAAAAATATCCATGACTGGCCAGCTGTCGTCGGTGCCCCGCCGGTGAAAGGCGTGAAATACAGCGAAGCCAGAGAAGAAACGGCTGAAGAAGCGGCTGGGCCGATGCAGGTCCAAGTCGTGACGGCAGAACAAGAAAATATTCGCCTGGCCAAACAGCCGGTCATCATGCCTATCGAGCTCGATGGGGAAACGTATAAGCGCCGCATCCTGCCGCGTCGTATCAAGACGGCGCCCAAAGCTGCTGCCACTGCTCCGGTGCATAAGAACAGCGGCAAGGGCAAGCTTTTCGTCCGCACCCTGACTATGGCTGATAGTGAAGATATTCTCAAGACATATAAGGACTATGTCATCTGGAACGATGATCTGCAGCTCTATTACCTGGAACTTCCGCTGACGACGGGGATCGTCAAGATCTGGTTTGAAGATGAAAAGTCACTGAAGGCCAAAGCCGGACTGGTCCAGGCTTATGGCTTAGGCGGCGCTGCTTTCTGGCGTAAAGGCTTTGAACCAGCACATTTTTGGCAGCGTTTTGCAAAACATGAATTGACTTGACGACGCCCTGCCACTATAATAATATTCAAGACGCTGTAGTACAGACTGTCTGTATTTTGACTGGGGCAGGATAGGAGGCTCTCACAATTGGAAAAGTATATTCCACAGGAAATAGAAAAGAAATGGCAGCACGTATGGGAAGAAAGTAAATGCGACTGCTGCACCGAAGACAACGGCAAGCCGCCGTACTACGTATTGGAAATGTTCCCGTATCCGTCGGGTAACCTGCACATGGGGCATGTCCGCAATTACACGATTGGTGACGTCATTGCCCGTTATCGCCGCATGAACGGCTATAACGTCTTGCATCCTATGGGCTATGATGCTTTCGGTATGCCTGCAGAAAACGCAGCTATCAAGCACAATATCCCGCCTGCAGAATGGACATACAGCAATATCGCAAACATGACACGCCAGCAGAAAGCGCTGGGCCTGTCTTATGACTGGGACCGTGAAGTCGCTACGTGCCACGAAAAATACTACAAATGGACGCAGTGGATCTTTGAGCTGCTTTACAAACGGGGCCTGGCTTACCGTAAAGAAGCTAAAGTCAACTGGTGCGAAAAATGCAACACCGTATTGGCCAACGAACAGGTCATCGAAGGCAAATGCTGGCGTTGCGACACACCGGTCGTCAAAAAGGACTTGAAACAGTGGTTCTTCAAGATTACCGACTATGCAGATCGCCTGCTCGACGATTTGAAACTCCTGCCTGGCTGGCCGGAACGCGTCAAGACTATGCAGAAGAATTGGATCGGCCGCAGCGAAGGCTTGGAATTCAGTTTCGACATTCCCAGCTTAAAGGAAAAAGTCGCCGTTTATACGACGCGTCCTGACACGATTTATGGGGTCACTTTCGTCGTCCTGCCGCCGGAACATCCGCTGGTCCACAAGATTTTGGAAAACAATCCTAAGAAAGCCGAACTGGAAGCGTTCTGTGAAAAAGTACGCAATACCAGCGATATTGAACGGACGAGCACGGAATCGGAAAAAATCGGTATGTATACCGGTATCGATTGCGTCCATCCGCTGACAGGCAAGAGCGTCCAGATCTGGATCACTAACTACGTCCTCTATGATTATGGTACTGGTGCCGTCATGGGCGTACCGACCGGTGACCAGCGTGACTGGATGTTCGCTACGAAATATAACATTCCTAAGATCATCACACTGCAGCCGAAAGACCATGAACTGAAACTGGAAGACATGGACCATGCCTATGAAGACAAGGACGGTGTCCTGGTCAATGCCGGTCCTTTCACGGGTATGGAAATGCATAAAGCCATGAAAGCCATCATCGATTATATGGAAGAAAAGGGCTTGGGGAAACGCCGCGTCAACTATCGCCTGCGCGACTGGCTCATTTCCCGTCAGCGCTATTGGGGCGCTCCGATTCCTATCATCTACTGCCCGAAATGCGGGGAACAGCTCGTACCGGAAGATCAGTTGCCGGTCAAGCTGCCGGAAGACGTCAAGTTCACGGCTGGCGCCGTATCGCCGCTGGCTACGAGTGAACACTTCGTTCACTGCACGTGCCCGAAATGCGGCGGCCCGGCTACGCGTGAAACGGATACTATCGATACTTTCGTCTGCTCGTCGTGGTACTATCTCCGCTATACCGATGCCCGCAATGATGAAAAGGCTTGGGATCCGAAGAAGGCCAACCATTGGATGAACGTCGACCAGTATATCGGCGGCATCGAACACGCTATCCTGCATCTCATGTATTCCCGCTTCTTCATGAAGGTCTTCTATGACGCCGGCCTGGTCAACAATGTCGAACCTTTTGAACGCCTGTTGACACAGGGCATGGTTCTCCTCGACGGCAGCAAGATGAGTAAATCCAAAGGCAACATCGTATCGCCGGAAGAAATTATTGCTAAATACGGCGCCGATACGGCCCGCCTGTTCATCCTCTTTGCCGCTCCGCCCGAACGCGACCTGGCTTGGTCTGACCAAGGCGTCGAAGGCTCTTACCGCTTCCTCAATCGTGTATGGCGCATCGTCCATCAGTTCCAGGATTTGGTCAAAGATGGCCTGGAAGGGACGGATTATACGGAAGCCGAAAAAGAACTGCGTTTCCAGGAATTCAAGGCCATTGCCAAGGTCACAGAAGACGTTTGCGGCACAGACGGCAATTACGGCCTCAATACGGCTGTCAGCTCGATTATGGAATACGTCAATGCCATGCATGCCTATGTCGGTGCTAATAAGACTATCCACAAAGCCATTGCCATGGAAGCCAACAAGAACTTGCTCAAAATCCTAGCTCCCTTCACGCCGCATATTACGGAAGAACTCTGGCAGAAATGTGGCTTTGAAGGCAGCGTCCATGCTCAGGATTGGCCGGAAGTCGACAAATCGGCCCTCGTCGTCGATGAAATCGAACTGCCTGTCCAGATCAACGGCAAAGTACGCGATCGCCTGACTGTAGCCGTCGACATCGACAAAGATGCTTTGCAAGAAAAAGTCCTGGCTTTACCGCACATCCAGGAATTCATCGGCAATAAGAAAATAGTCAAATTCATCGTCGTACCGAAGAAAATCATCAACATTGTCGTAAAATAGTTAACATGCAAAAGAGGCTGTCCCATGAAGGCAGCCTCTTTTACTTTGTACTTCTTGTAACTTAGTCTTTTTATCAGAAAGGAGACTGGCATGAAAACCTTTAAGCCTTGGCCGGACCGCATCGTCCGCCAGAATACTTGCATGAACACGCGGGCTTGTGCCGTCTTAGTGCCGATTATTTACAAAGATGGGGAAGAACAGGCTGTATTTGAAGTGCGTAGCAGCAAACTGGGCTGGCAGCCTGGAGATGTCTGCTTCCCAGGAGGCCGCATCGACGACGGCGACGACAGCGCTCTGGAAGCGGCCTTGCGGGAGACGCAGGAAGAACTCGGCGTCGATGCGGCCCATATTCACGTCTGGGGTCCCCTGGACTATATGGAATCACCCGTAGGCGTTACGGTATGGCCCTTTGCCGCCTATATGGATACGGATGATTTCATCCTCAGCCGAGGCGAAGTAGACCACACTTTTACCGTTCCCTTATCCTGGTTCGATGACCATGAACCGGAAATCGGCCGCGTCGAATTGGCTACCCGGCCGGCACCGGGCTTTCCCAAGGGGCTGGACATTTCCAATCAGACTGGCTGGAAACAGCGCCGGACGTATAACGTCAAGATTTATACGTATGAAAATTATAAAATTTGGGGAATTACAGCACATATCCTTGACAACTTCCGGGGTATCCGTGCTATAATACAACAGTAAGCTTTCCTTAATATTTGTAACCGGTATAGTTAGGCATACGTACAATAGCGCATGTTGGAAAAACAAGGCCTACCATGTCAAGAAGATTTTAATCTTTTTCCTTCAATTAGTACAAAAAAGTCTTGTTAAAGTTTTAGGATGAGAAAATAGAATAGTGATATTGTGTTTTATAGGCTTTTTGCTATTGATTTAACATGTGAAAAGTTGTACAATGCACTTGTAAGCAGTGAGGCGGTGTGAATATATATCCAAACAGAATTTTTGCTTGGAAATGTATCGCCTCAGTGTTCAGATTTTTATCTCATGGCTTTACTAAACTAACTATACACTAAGGAGAGTGGAAACATCATGGATTTTAACTTAACAGATATTCAACAGGACTTCTTGAAACTCGCTCATGATTTCGGCGAAAAGAAATTAGCACCGACCATTACAGAACGCGACCACAAAGGTATTTATGACAAAGAACTCATCGACGAATTGCTCAGCCTCGGTATTACCGGCGCTTACTTCGAAGAAAAATACGGCGGTTCCGGCGATGACGGCGGCGACGTTTTGAGCTACATCCTCGCTGTTGAAGAATTGGCTAAATACGACGCTGGTGTTGCTATCACCTTGTCGGCAACGGTTTCCCTTTGCGCTAACCCGATTTGGCAGTTTGGTACAGAAGCTCAGAAAGAAAAATTCCTCGTTCCTTTGGTTGAAGGTACTAAACTTGGTGCTTTCGGCTTGACCGAACCGAACGCAGGTACTGATGCTTCCGGCCAGCAGACCATTGCTACGAAGAACGATGACGGCACTTACACGCTGAACGGCTCCAAAATCTTCATCACCAACGGCGGCGCTGCTGACATTTACATCGTCTTCGCTATGACCGATAAGAGCAAAGGCAACCACGGCATTACAGCCTTCATCCTTGAAGACGGTACTCCGGGCTTTACTTACGGCAAGAAAGAAGACAAGATGGGTATCCATACTTCGCAGACCATGGAACTCGTATTCCAGGACGTCAAAGTTCCGGCTGAAAACATGCTCGGTGAAGAAGGCAAAGGCTTCAAGGTTGCTATGATGACCTTGGACGGCGGCCGTATCGGCGTTGCTGCTCAGGCTCTCGGCATTGCAGAAGCTGCCTTGGCAGATGCTGTTGAATACTCCAAACAGCGTGTACAGTTCGGCAAACCGCTCTGCAAATTCCAGTCCATTTCCTTCAAACTGGCTGACATGAAGATGCAGATTGAAGCTGCTCGTAACCTCGTTTACAAAGCTGCTTGCAAGAAACAGGAAGGCAAACCTTTCACGGTTGACGCTGCTATCGCAAAACGCGTTGCTTCCGACGTTGCTATGCGCGTAACGACTGAAGCTGTCCAGATCTTCGGTGGCTATGGCTACAGCGAAGAATACCCGGTTGCTCGTCACATGCGCGATGCTAAGATCACTCAGATCTACGAAGGCACGAACGAAGTTCAGCTCATGGTTACAGGCGGTGCTCTGTTAAGATAAGTGAAGTTTATGATGCAGGCTTGGCATCAAGCCAAGCCTGTTACATAAAAAAGATTTTAGGAGGCAAACGTAAATGGAAATATTGGTATGTGTCAAACAAGTTCCGGACACAGCAGAAGTTAAGATTGACCCCGTAAAACATACCGTCATTCGTGCTGGTGTTCCTAACATTTTTAACCCCTTCGACCAGAATGCTTTGGAAGCAGCTCTTCAGTTGAAAGATGCTGACAAAGACGTCAAAGTAACTTTGCTCTCGATGGGTCCTGATCAGGCAAAAGACGTTCTTCGTGAAGGCCTCGCAATGGGCGCTGACGATGCATATCTTCTGTCCGACCGCAAACTCGGTGGTTCCGATACGTTAGCTACGGGCTATGCTTTGGCACAGGCTATCAAAAAATTGGCTGCTGACAAAGGTATCGAACAGTTCGATATCATCCTCTGCGGCAAACAGGCTATCGACGGCGATACCGCACAGGTTGGTCCGCAGATCGCTTGCGAACTCGGTATTCCTCAGATTACGTATGCCCGCGACATCAAAGTCGAAGGCGACAAAGTTACTGTTCAGCAGGAAAACGAAGAAGGCTATATCGTAACAGAAGCTAACTTCCCGGTATTGATTACGGCTGTTAAAGACTTGAACGAACCGCGTTTCCCGACCATTCGTGGCACGATGAAAGCAAAACGCCGCGAAATCCCGAACTTGGACGCTGCTGCTGTTGCAGCTGATGACGCTCAGATTGGTTTGTCTGGCTCTCCGACTAAAGTCCGCAAGATTTTCACACCGCCTCAGAGATCCGGTGGTCTCGTTCTCAAAGTTGAAGATGACAACGAACAGGCAATCGTCGACCAGGTTATGGAAAAACTGGTTGCCCAGAAAATCATTTAATCTAAGGAGGAACAGTGAAAATGGATTTAGCAGAATATAAAGGCATTTATGTAATTGCTGAACAGTTCGAAGGCAAATTACGTGATGTATCTTTCGAATTGTTGGGCCAGGCTCGCATCTTGGCTGACACCATCGGCGACGAAGTCGGTGCAATCCTCATTGGTAAAGACGTAAAACCGTTGGCTCAGGAACTTATCGCTCACGGTGCTCATAAAGTATTCGTTTATGATGATCCCCAGCTCGAACATTACAATACGACGGCTTATGCAAAAGTTATTTGCGATTTCTTCCATGAAGAAAAACCGAACGTATTCCTCGTTGGCGCTACGAATATCGGTCGTGACCTCGGCCCGCGTGTCGCTAACTCTTTGAAGACTGGCCTCACCGCTGATTGCACACAGCTCGGCGTTGACGACGACAAGAAGACCATCGTATGGACCCGTCCGGCTCTCGGCGGCAACATCATGGCTGAAATCATCTGCCCGGACAACCGTCCGCAGATGGGTACTGTCCGTCCGCATGTCTTCAAAAAACCGGAAGCAGATCTTTCTGCAACTGGCGAAGTCATCGAAAAGAAAGCTAACCTCTCCGATGCTGACTTCATGACCAAATTCGTCGAACTCATCAAATTGGGCGGCGAAGGCGTTAAAATCGAAGATGCTGACGTTATCGTTGCTGGCGGCCGTGGCATGAACAGTGAAGAACCGTTCAAGACCGGTATCCTCAAAGAATGCGCAGACGTCCTCGGCGGCGCTGTTGGTGCATCCCGTGCAGCTGTTGACGCTGGCTGGATTGATGCTCTCCATCAGGTTGGCCAGACTGGTAAAACAGTTGGTCCGAAGATCTACATTGCATGCGCTATTTCCGGTGCTATCCAGCACTTGGCTGGCATGACTGGTTCTGATTGCATCATCGCTATCAACAAAGACGAAGATGCTCCAATCTTCAAAGTCTGCGACTATGGTATCGTAGGCGATGTCTTTAAAGTTCTCCCGCTCCTCACAGAAGCTATCAAGAAACAGAAAGGCATTGCATAAGTTATCTAACCGTGCATGATAAAAAGAGGCTGTCTTACGACAGCCTCTTTTTACGTTGATCGTAGATCGTTCATCGTTTGTCGTAGGGGATTAAAAATATTATCCCATCACGGTAAACGAAAAACTTTTAAGTTCAAGGGACCTCGCATGATGGCAAAAGCCTTCGTGCGATAGTCCCTTTTTTGCTGTTAGCAGTTAGCCCCCTAACCCCTAGCCACTAACAACTAACAACTAAATCCTTGACAACCCCCAGTTCCTGCCGTATAATTTACGCATACATAGAGATATGTATGATGCTTTGAAAAGGACAACACTTGATAGCTCCTTTATTACAGAGAGAGGCACGATGGTGAGAGTGCTTTATGAAGTCTGGCAAGTTACCGCCTTGGAGCAGGATTTCCGAAGCGAGTAGGGAATCCCGGTCGCCCCGTTATCGCGTTTGAGTACATCGGAAGTTTTTTCCGGTGAACTAGGGTGGAACCACGTGAGTTATGCTCTCGTCCCTTGAGGACGAGAGCTTTTTTTATTAAGGAGGATGTTTGTAATGGCAGAATTAGTGTTAAAAGACGGAAGCAAAAAACAGTTTCCCGATGGCATCTCTCTTGCCGAAGCTGTCAAACAGCTCAGCAATAGTCTTGCAAAGAAAGTATTAGTCGCAAAGGTAAACGGTGAAGTCACAGATCTCCGTGAAACCATCGTCGACGGCTCGACCGTTGAATTCCTTACCTTCGCTGACCAGGAAGGGAAAGATACGCTTCGCCATACAGCATCCCATGTCATGGCTCAAGCTATTCAGCACCTCTTCCCGGGCGTCAAATTCGCCATTGGCCCGTCCATTGAAAACGGTTTCTACTACGACCTCGATACAGAACACCGTTTCACACAGGAAGACTTTCCTGCCATTGAAGCTGAAATGGCTAAGATTGTCAAAGAAAATCTTCCCATCACTAAAGAAGTCTTATCCTGTGCCGATGCTTTGAAACTCTTCAAAGACGCTGGCCAGGATTATAAAGTAGAACTCATCGAAGACCTTCCGGAAGATGCAGTCATCTCCATCTACCGCCAGGGCGACTTCATCGACCTCTGTGCCGGCCCGCACTGCGCTTCAACCGGTGCTGTCAAGGCCTTTAGACTGCGCACTGTTGCCGGTGCTTACTGGCGCGGCGATGAACACAACAAGATGCTTCAGCGTATTTATGGGACCGCTTTTGAAAAGAAATCGGAACTCGATGAATACTTGAAGATGATGGAAGAAGCTGAAAAACGTGACCACCGCAAACTGGGTAAACAACTCGACTTGTTCAGTTTCCATGAAGAAGGTCCTGGCTTCCCGTTCTTCCATCCCAAGGGAATGATCCTGCGCAACAACTTGCTCAAATTCTGGCATGAACTCCATGACGAAGCCGATTACGATGAAATCATGACGCCGATGATCCTCAACCGTCATCTCTGGGAACAGTCCGGTCACTGGGATCATTACCGCGACAATATGTATTTTACAACCATCGATGATCAGCCTTATGCCATCAAACCGATGAACTGCCCAGGCGGCATCCTGGTCTATAAGAGCAATGTCCACAGTTACCGCGACTTCCCGATGCGCATGGCTGAACTCGGCCTGGTCCATCGCCATGAACTCCATGGTGCCCTCCACGGCCTGTTCCGCGTCCGCTGCTTCACTCAGGACGATGCCCATATCTTCATGTTGCCGAGCCAGATGAAACAAGAAATCTCCGGTGTCATGGACCTCTTCGACAAGGCTTACAAACAGTTCGGTCTGGAATACCACGTCGAATTGTCCACTCGTCCGGAAGACTCCATGGGTTCCGACGAAATCTGGGAACTGGCTACCAAGACCCTGCATGATGTCATCGAAGAACGCCACATCCCGTACGTCATCAACGAAGGCGACGGCGCATTCTACGGCCCGAAACTGGACTTCCACCTGAAAGACTCCATTGGCCGTACCTGGCAGTGCGGTACCATCCAGCTCGACATGCTCATGCCGGAACGCTTCGACATGACCTACATCGGCGAAGATGGCCAGAAACATCGCCCGGTCATGGTACATCGTGCCTGCTTCGGCAGTATCGAACGCTTCCTGGGCATCATTACCGAAAACTATGCCGGTGCTTTTCCGGTATGGCTGGCTCCGGTCCAGATCAAGTTCCTGCCCATCTCCGACAAACACCTGGCTTACTGCAAAGACCTGGCTAAGAAGTTCAAGAAATTGGGCATCCGCGTCGAAGTCGATGAAAGCAGCGAAAAGATCGGCTACAAGATCCGCAAGGCACAGATGGAAAAAGTTCCTTACATGGCTGTCGTCGGCGATAAAGAAATGGAAAACGGCACTCTCGGCCTGCGCGACCGTTCCAAAGGCGATTTAGGCGCCAAACCGATCGACGAAGTCGTCGCCCACATCCAGAAACTCACCGAAACAAGAGAAGGCTAATAGCGTGAGTTTGTAGTTAGCAGTTTTAAAATAAAGCCATCTACTAAAAACTAACAACTAGCCACTAACAACTAAAAAGGGCTTGTCGTCGTTCGACAAGCCCTTTTTTCTCATCACCAAAGGAGATTCACTATGATAATCAACTGGTATCCCGGCCACATGGCCAAGGCCAAGCGCCTTATTCAGGAAAATCTCAAGATCATCGACGTCGTCATCGAACTCGTCGATGCCCGTATCCCTATGAGCAGCACCAATCCCATGATCAAGTCCCTCATCGGCGATAAGCCGTCTGTCGTCGTCCTCAACAAGGCCGACCTGGCCGACCCGGCCGTCCTCGACGAATGGGTGGCCTATTACAAGCAGCAGGGCCGCAAAGTCCTGGCCCTGAACAGCAAAGGCGGCAAAGGGGTGAAACAGCTCATTTCCCTGGTCCGCTCCCTGGCAGCGCCGAAGCTGGCCCGCTGGAAGGCCCGGGGCCTCAAGAACCGCGCCGTCCGCACCATGATCCTGGGCATTCCTAATGTCGGCAAATCGACGCTCATCAACAAGCTGTCCCGCCGCAGTGCGGCCAAGACGGCCGACAAGCCTGGCGAAACGAAGGGCAAGCAGTGGGTCCACATCGGCGACCAGCTCGACCTCCTGGATACGCCGGGCGTCTTGTGGCCGAAACTGGAAAACCAGGTCAGCGCTTACCGCCTGGCAGCGACAGGGGCCATTTCCGATACAGTCTTCGACATGGAAACGGTCATCATGCAGCTCATCGAACAGTTATCGGACCAGTACCCTGATGAACTGAAGGCCCGTTATAAACTGGAAACCCTCTGTGACAAGCCGCTGGATACGATTGAAGCCATCGGCCGCAAGCGGGGCTGTATCGTTTCCGGCGGCGTCGTCGACCTGGAAAAGACGTACAAGCTCATCCTCAAGGAATTCCGCGAAGGCAAAATCGGCGCCATCTCCCTGGACCGGCTGGGCGAATGGGAAGGGGAGGACTGACCATGGACATCGAGAAACTCCGCGTCGCCGACCTCAAGGCACGCCTGGCCGCTGGCGGTGACGTCCAGGACCTCCTGGCAGCCATGAAAGAAGACGGCCGCGTGTCGGTCCGCAAGCTGGCTGCCGCCTATATGCGCCAGAAAATCCGGGAAGAAGCCGAACGGGAACGGGTCCTGCACATGTATGCCCAGGAAACGGCTTACTACAACCAAGGGCTGTACCACGTGGCCGGCATCGACGAAGCCGGCCGCGGCCCGGCTGCCGGTCCGGTCATGGTAGCCGCCGTCATCCTGCCGCCCTACTGGGAATGTCCCGGCCTCAATGACAGCAAAAAAGTCCCGCCGGCCAAGCGGGACGTCCTCTATGATAAAATTATGGCTGAAGCCGTTGCCATATCCTGTGTGGCCAAGTCGGAAAAAGAAATCGACGAACTCGATATTTACCACGCCACCATGCAGGGCATGTACGACGCCGTGAACGGCCTGGCCGTGCCGGTTGAAGCCGTCCTGGTCGATGCCATGCCTCTTCGGGAACTGACCGTGCCCCATAAGTCCCTGGTCCACGGCGACGCCCTGAGCGCGTCCATCGCAGCCGCTTCGATTATCGCCAAAGTCACGCGTGACCGCCTCATGGTCGAATACGACAAAAAATATCCCCAGTACGGCTTTGCCGTGCACAAGGGATATTTGACGAAAATGCATATGGAAGCGTTGCAAAAATACGGGCCCTGTCCCATTCACCGCCGCTCTTTTGAACCCATAAAGAGCATGGTGAAGGGCCTTTCAGAATAAATCCTTCCGCCAGAGCATGATGACGGCGACGACGGTGCAGAACATGGCGATGCCCACGACGTAATAGAAGCCGGCTGTCGTGTCCTGGAAGGGGACGGGGACGTTGATGCCCCACAGGCTGAAGATGATCGTCGGGACGGCCAGCATGATCGTAATGGAAGCCAGGAATTTCATGACCAAGTTCAGGTTGTTGGAAATGATGGATGCAAAGGTATCGGACATATTCATGAGGATGTTGGAATACATCTCGACCATTTCGATAGCCTGCTTGTTTTCGATGATGACATCTTCCAGGAGGTCTTCGTCTTCTTCATACATCTTGATGAGGTGGTGGAGCGACGTATTGCGGCGCAGGCGCATGAGCCGTTCCATGACGATGCCATTGCTGCGCAGGGCCGACGTGAAGTACGTCAAGGATTTCTGTAATTCCAGGAGAAGGAAGAATTCCTTGTTGCGCATGGAATGGCGCAGGATTTCCTCGATGTCATCGGTCCGGCGGTTGATCTGCATCAAGTAGCGCAGGAACAGCGTCGCCGAACGGTACAGGATCTGGAATAAGAAACGCGTTTTCTTGAATGTATAGAACAGAGGATACTTATTCTCCGTAAAGGCGCGCATGACTTCTGTTTCTTGAATACAGAGGGTGATGATGAAGTCCGGTGTAATGAAAATGCCCAGGGGCAAGGTGTCATAACTGTCCGTTTCCAAGATGATCGGGATGTTGATGACGACAAAGATGTAGTTATCTTCTATTTCGACATGGGAACGTTCTTCCGTGTCCAAGGCGGTTTTCAGAACATCAGTGGGGATTTCCGTGACCATGGATACGAGCTGTAAATCTTCGGAATCGGGATTTACGACGTGGATCCAGGATCCTTTTTCAGCCGATGCCAGGGAAATGTTGTCTTCCAGATGGCCGTTGCTGTGCTTATAAACTTGAATCATTACGGTACTCTCCCTTTCTGCAGAATGAGGGCCTTCAAACCCAAATTCTAATATAATCCATTAAGACAGGACTCGTCAAGGCTTTCCCTGATATTTTACACAAACTTTGCCCAGCCCTGGCTGGCGACGCCGTGGTGGCGGCAGGCCGGTAATTATGGTATCATTAACTGTACGAGTAAATAAGCAGGACTGCCATGCGGCGCCATACCGTGTCCGCCCGGGCAGTCCACAGAGAGAGTAGAAACTATGCAATTATTGAAAATGGAACTGCGGGGATTCAAGTCCTTTGCAGATAAGACGACCCTGACCTTCGACAAGGGCATTACGGCCATCGTCGGTCCCAATGGCAGCGGCAAGAGCAATATTTCCGATGCCGTCCGCTGGGTCATGGGGGAACAGAATGTCCGCCAGCTGCGGGGGCAGAAGTCGGAAGACATCATCTTTGCCGGGACCCAGACCCGCCGGCCCCAGGGGGCAGCGGAAGTCTCGCTGTACTTCGATAACAGCGACCACGCCTTGGATACGGAATTCACGGAAGTCGTCGTCACGCGGCGCCTCTTCCGCTCCGGCGACAGTGAATACTATATCAACCGCCGGCCGTGCCGCCTGAAAGATATCCATATCCTCTTCGCCGATACGGGTATCGGCCAGGACTCTATGGCCGTCATCGGCCAGAACCGCGTCGACCGCATCCTCAACAGCAAGCCCGAAGAGCGGCGGGTCATCTTTGAAGAAGTTGCCGGCATCAGCCGCTTCAAAGGCCGCAAGGCCGACGGCCTGCGCAAGATTGCCGAGACCGAGCGCAACCTGGAGCGCATCCGCGACCTCATGAGCGTCCTCGAAGAGCGGCTGGAACCGTTGCAGGAACAGGCAGAAACTCTGCAGAAATTCCGCTGCCTCGACAGCGAGCGCCTGGCCTATGAAGGGACCGTGACCTTGCAGGAACTGCGCAACAGCGAACGCCTCCTGGCCAAAGCCGAGAACAGCCGCATGACGGCGGCGGCAGAAGAAGAAAAGGCCGCCCAGGAACTGGCAGCGGCCGAGGGAAAACGCAAGGCCCTGTTGGAGGTCATGGCGGCAGACGACGAAAAACTGCGCCGCCTCGATGAAGAAGCCATGGCCGTCCACAACGAGCTGGACAGCCTCGTCCACCGCCGTGAAGCCTGCCGGCAGCGGCAGGCCGAACTGGCCGAGAACGAATCCCAGGCCGCTGACGACGCCGCTCAGCTGCAGCAGCGCCAGGCAGCCTGGCAGGAACAGAAAGAAACCCTGCAGGCCCGGAAGGACCAGAAAGCAGCCGAATTGGCTGCGGCCCAGAAGGCTTTAGCCCTGACTCAGACCCTGTTCGGCCAGGCCGAAGCCAAGGCCGAAGCGGCGGCAAAGGCCCTGCAGGAGCGGGTCGACGCCAACTCCAAGCGCAGCCGCGACGCTTTCATGCTGCGCCGGGACAGTGAAGACCTGCGCCGCCGCCTGGAAGAAAATGAAGCCGCCTGCCAGCAGGCTCTGAAGCAGTGGGAAGACAAGAAGCAGGCCCTGACAGCGGCAGAAGCCCGCCATGAGGAAGCTCTGGCCCAACAGGAAGCGTGCCAGAAAAAAGCCGCCGCCTTTGAAAAGCAGGCCGCCTCGCTGCGACAGACGGCTCAGGAAAAGGGCCAGCGCCTGAAAAAAGGAGAAGACGAATACCGCCGTCTGCGCGGCGATGTCGACGCCGCCTCCCAGCGCATGCGCGTCCTCCAGAGCATGGAACAGGAACATGAAGGCCTGGGACGGGCGGTCAAAGTCGTCCTGACGGCCAGCCAGCCCTGGCGCAGCCGGCTGTGCGGCGCCGTCGGCGAACTCTGCCAGATCCCATCGCGCTTTGCCGTCGCCATCGACGTCGCCCTGGGCGGTGCCGTCCGTTACGTCGTCGCTGAAGACGAAAGGGCGGCCAAACAGGCTATTTCGTATTTAAAAGACAGAAAAGCCGGCCGGACGACCTTCCTGCCCCTGGATACCCTGCGCAGCCGGCAGCGGACAGCCGATGAAGAACGGGCTGCCGGCGAACCGGGCATGCTCGGCTTCGCCTCCGATGCTATTTCTTATGATGCCAAATATGAAAAGGTCTTTTCATCCCTCTTAGGGCGGACCCTCCTGGCCGATACCATGGATACGGGCTCGGCTGTGGCCCGGAAATACGGCCATCGCCTGCGCATCGTCTGCCTCGACGGGACGCAGTTCAACGCCGGCGGCTCCCTGACCGGCGGCAGCGCCCGCAATCAGGAAGGTTCCCTCATCAGCCGGCGGGCGCTGCTGCAGGAATTGCAGGAGACCTGCCGCCGTGGCCAGCAGCGCCTGGAAACCCTGGCCGCTGAGGACCGGGAACTGCGCCAGCAGGCCGAAGAATCTGCCCGGGAACTGGCCCAGGCCGAAGACCATTGGCGCAAAGCCAGCCAGGCTGCGGAACAGGCCCGCTGGCAGGGCGGTCAGGAAGAGAAGGGCCTGGCCGATATCCGCCAGGCCCTGGCTGATTTTGACCAGCGCGTCGAAGCCTTGGAAAAGGAACGGGCCGACATGCAGGCCCGGCTGGTCGCCAAGGAAGCCGCCCTGGCCGATATGGAAACGGGGCCGGCTGCCGATGTCCAGCAATGGCAGGACGCCTGTGATGCTGCCAAGGCCGAAGCCGCCCAGTGCCGCCAGACCTTGACGGAAAGGCAGATTGCCGTAGCCAAACTGACAGAACAGGCCAGCCATGGCGACGACCAGCTGCGCCAGCATGACAAATGGCAGCAGGAACTGACGGTACAGGAACAGGCCCTGGCCCAGCGCCGCCGGGATTTGCGCCGCCGCCAGGAAGAAGCGGCCCGCCTGTTGACAGAACTGTCGAAAAATATTACCTTGAAAGAAGCCGATACGGTCCGCTGCGACCAGGCCAAAGAGGCTTTTTATCAGACCCGCAATGAGTCTTTGAAACAGAGCCAGGACCTGGATGGCGTCGTCGACGACCTGCGCCGGCGCCATCAGGATTGGCAGCAGCGCTGCAACGCTGCCGACATCCAGCGGGAAAAATACAAGAGCGATATCAGCCATCACGAAGAACGGCTGGCCATGCAGGGCCTGAGCCGCCAGGAAGCCATGGAGCGCCGCCGCGAAGGCTCGCTGAAAGAGCTCCACGACAAGGTCGCCTCCCTGAAAGGGCAGATCACAGCCCTGGGGACCATCAACCCGGCAGCTGAAGACGAATACAAGACGGCTCTGGAAAAGCGGGACTTCTACAACCGCCAGTGCGATGACCTGAAAGAATCGCGGGAAAAACTGCGGACTGTCGTCGCTGAAATCGATGCGGCCATGGCCGAACAATTCGCCAAGGCCTTCAAGGAAATCGGCGTCCACTTCCAGGATATCTTCAGCCGTCTCTTCGGCGGCGGTACGGCCCACCTGGCCCTGACCGACAAGGAACATATCCTGGAAGCCGGTGTGGAAATCTATATCCGCCCGCCAGGAAAGAAGCAGCAGTCCCTGACGCTTCTCTCCGGCGGCGAACGGGCCCTGACGGTCATTGCCCTGCTCCTGGCTTTTCTGGCCTATCATCCGGCGCCGTTCTGCCTGGTCGACGAAGTCGACGCCGCCCTGGACGAAGCCAACGTCGAACGCATGGCCCGATACCTCAAGAATTACAGCGGTGCGACGCAGTTCATCGTCATCACCCACCGCCGCAAGACCATGGAAGCGGCCAATACCCTGTTGGGTGTGACCATGGAAGAAAAAGGCGTATCGCGCCTGCTGACTGTCAAAGTAGATGAATTGTTAAAGGAAGGAACATAACTATGGGATTTTTTTCAAAACTGCGCAAAGGCTTAGAAAAGACGAAACACTCGCTCATCCAGAATATCGAAACCGTCGTCCGCGGCTATGCCAAGATCGACGACGACATGTACGATGACCTGGAAGCGGTCATGCTCACCGGCGATATTGGCGTCGAAACGACGGAATACCTCCTGGACCAGATCCGGACCGGTGTCAAATCGAAGGAAATCAAAGACGGCAACGACGTCGTCCCGTATTTGGAAAAATGCATCGTCGCCCTGCTCAATGAAAACGATGAACCCCTGCCGGAAACAGACGGGCCGCGGGTCATCTTCATCGTCGGCGTCAACGGCGTCGGCAAGACGACGACTATCGGCAAACTGGCCAAGTATTACAAGCAGCAGGGGAAATCGGTCATGCTCGCCGCCGGCGATACCTTCCGTGCGGCAGCGTCGGAACAGCTGACCATCTGGGCGGACCGCGTCGGCGTACCCATCGTCAAGCATCAGGAAGGCGCCGATGCAGCCGCCGTCGTCTTCGATGCCACGGCGTCGGCCAAAGCCAAGGGCATGGATATCCTCCTCGTCGACACGGCCGGCCGCTTGCAGACCAAGTCCAACCTCATGGAAGAATTGCGGAAAATGGCCCGTGTCGCTAGCCGCAACATCGAAGGAGCTCCGCAGGAAACGCTCCTCGTCCTCGATGCCACGACGGGCCAGAATGCCGTCAGCCAGGCCAAACTCTTCGGCGACGTCGTTCCCCTGACGGGCGTCGTCCTGACCAAGCTTGACGGGACGGCCAAAGGTGGCGTCATCTTGTCGGTCAAGCGGGAATTGGGCGTCCCCGTCCGCTGGGTCGGCGTCGGCGAAGGCGTCGACGACCTGCGTCCCTTCGATGCCGCCCAGTTCGCCGATGCCCTGTTCGATAAAAACGTCGCAGCCCGCGAAGCCAGCGACGAAGATTAGGAGGGAATCCCATGTTCGTAGGTAATATTTCCCAGTATGAAAAGGAAAGCCGTTTCCTGCCGGAATATATCCGGCCGTGGATCGAGAAATTGTCTTCCTTGGTCAAGTCGGACTTGAATCCCGGACGCCATACCTTCGATACGGTGAACTACATGAATGTCGACGTCACGGAAACGGCGCCGGCCAGCCAGCGTCTGATGGAAGCCCACCGCGACTACATCGACGTCCAGTACGTCCTCGAAGGCGAAGAGAACATCGGCTGGCAGCCCTTATGCCAGGCCGGCCCTGTCGTCGATGACAGCCGGGCCGACAGCGATGCCTGGTTCTACAATCCCGATGTCGTCGACGATACGGTCATTGCCATGACGCCGGGAACGTATGCCATTTTCACGCCGGCTGACGGCCATCGCTGCCTCTGCGCGCCTGACGGGCAGGGGAAGGCCATCAAGAAGGCCATCCTCAAGCTCCACGTCTAGAAGGGGGGATGAAGATGGAACTTATTCCAGCCGTCGCCAAGGCCCTTGAGGAACTGCGCCGTCAGCGGCCCCTCATTCACCATATCACCAATTTCGTCACCATGACTGACTGCGCCAATGCGACCCTGGCTATCGGCGCGTCGCCGACTATGACCAATGCCGTCGAGGAAGTCGCCGAAATGGCGGCTGCCGCCAGGGCCCTGGTCCTCAACCTGGGGACGCTCCAGGCGTGGACCCTGGAGGCCATGCTGGCAGCCGGTAAATCGGCCGCTGCCCACGGCGTGCCCATCGTCTTCGACCCCGTCGGCGCCGGCGGTACGATCTTCCGCACCCAGGCGGCCCTGCGCCTGCTGGATGAACTGCCTATGGCCGTCATCCGCGGCAACGCGTCGGAAATCACCTGCCTGGCAGCCCATAAGAGCGGCCAGGATTTCGGCGTCGACAGCCGTCTAGGCCCAGCCGACCCGGCCCTGGCTTCGTCCCTGGCCAGCCATCTCGGGACGACCGTCGCCATCACCGGCGCCGTCGATGTCCTTTCCGATGGCTGCCAGACGGCCGAAATCCGCAACGGCTGTCCCATGCTGACCTATGTGACCGGTACGGGCTGCATGACGACGTCCCTCATCGCCTCCTTTGCCGCCGTGGCCGACCCGTTCACAGCCGCAGCCGGCGGCATCCTGGCCATGGGCATCGGCGGTGAGCTGGCCCTGGCAGGGGAGGGGAAGAATGGGCCGGGGACCTTTCACGCCCGTCTCTTCGATGCCTTTTATCAATTAAATGATGCTATCTTACAAAAATATGGAAAGGTTGTAGTACATCGTGAATAATACTGAACTCAAGAAAATGACAGTGACGGCGATTTTCATCGCCATCGGCGTCCTCCTGGCGCCTTTCGTATCCTTTCCCTTCGGCGGTGCCCGGGTTTTCCCGCTGCAGCACCTCATCAATGTCCTCTTGTCGGTCCTCGTGGGCTGGCGCTATTCGACGGCCGGTGCTTTCTGCATTTCATCCATCCGCATTGCCATGGGCGTCGGTACCGTCCTGGCCTATCCCGGCAGCATGATCGGCGCCGCTTTATCCGGCGTTTTGTATAAAAAAACAAATTCCATCTGGGGTGCCGTCATCGGGGAAATCGTCGGGACCGGCCTTCTGGGCGGCCTCATCGCCTATCCTGTCGCCGCTTTCGTCCTCGATTCCAAAGTCGTCGCCTTATGGTTCTTCATCGTTGCCTTTTTGCCCAATACCTGTATTGGTGCGGCCTGTGGTGCTGTTTTATACAAAGTCCTGCCGATTCGGAAATTTGCCGAAGAATTGAGAAAATAATAATATCAACTTGTTTATTGACTTATAAGGTGCTGTATATTAAACTATAAATTGGTACTGAATTTTATAGTTTGAGTTTCAAAAGCAGCACCTTGTATTTTTTTGAGTAGGACGTGTTTACATGACAGAAAATATCCGCGCCAAGATTCTGGCCGAAGCCCTTCGTGAAATCAACCGCCATGGTTCCGATTTCCACATGGACGACTTAGCCCGTAATCTGCGCATCAGCAAGCGGACTTTATACGAAAATTTTTCGTCGAAACAGGAAATCATCGAACAGGCCATCGCCGATTTTACCGATAAGATCTATGCCTATCATCAGCGTATCGTCAGCGATCCGGCCATGACTTGCGAAGCCAAGCTCATCGCTTATTTCGACGTGCCCAGTGACAACTGGCAGGTCCTGTCCGTGCGGAAAACATCGGATCTCCTGGCAAAGATGCCTGGTACTTGTGAACGCTTGCAGTCCCGCTATAAAAAAGACTGGCTCCTTTTGGAACGGCTCCTCGATGAAGTTCAGGAGACAGGAGAATTCAAGCCCTTTGATAAGTTCCTGTTCTTGCGTATCCTGCATAGCGCAGCCGATGACATTATCGATTATTTTAATGATGTCAAACACGATTCCACCTTTAGTGACTATATGAAGCGCTGTATCAACGTCTTGCTCTATGGCATTAAAAATCAGGAATCGAAAGAAATAGGAGGAAAGTGAAGATGATACAAAAACGCAAACTTGCGACGATGAGCGTCACCGTACTCACCATCGCCGCGCTCTTAGCCGGCTGTGGGGCCAACCCAAGTGCGACTAAGGCTCCCGTTGCAGTCAACACGTACAAAGTCGTCGCCGCGGACACGCCGGTCAAGGCCGAGTACAGCGGTACCGTGACGGCAACAGACAAGGTGCCTGTCCGGCCTAAGATTTCCGGCCGTGTCGTAGAAAAATACGTCCAAGGCGGTCAGGAAGTCACGGAAGGGCAGCCGTTGTTCCGCCTCGACAGCCGGACCTATGACGCCGCCCTGGCCCAGGCCAAGGCTACCCAGGCTCAGTCCGAAGCCAATCTGGCCAATCAGCAGCTGAACCTGCGCCGTTACCAGACCCTGGCCAGCCAGGACGCCATCCCGCAGCAGACCGTCACCGACCAGGAAGCGGCTACGCAGCAGCAGCAGGCTGTCGTCGAAGCCAATGCAGCCCAGGTCGACGCTGCTCAGGATAACGTCGACGATACCATTGTCTATGCTCCGTTCAGCGGCAAATTGAACGTCGATGACGTACCTATCGGTACCTTTGCGACGGCCGGTTCGACGGCACTGGTCACCATTTCTTCGACCAATCCGGTCTATGTCGAATTCTCCATCAGCGAAGCCGAATACCTGCAGATGACCAAGCAGGCTGCGGACAACGCCGGCAGCTGGGGCGACCATCTCCTGCTCCGCTTGAGCGACGGCACCATGTATCCTTATGAAGGCCATGTCACCCAGGTCAACCACGGCATGGATGGCAACTCTGGCTCGATCATCGTCAAGGCCGTCTTCGACAATCCGGATAATCTCCTCATCCCAGGCCTCTATGCGACGGTCGTTTCCGATACCCAGATCCAGCGCAATGCCCTGTCCGTACCGCAGCGCGCCGTCCAGCAGACGCTGGGTAAATATTATGTATCCGTCATCGACGGCAATGGCGAAGCCCAGAACCGGGAAGTCACGCCGGGCCAGAAAGTCGGCAAATTCTGGATCATCAACGATGGTCTTCAGGATGGCGATACGATTATCGTCGACGGCTACCAGAAGGCCAAAGGCGCTGCCTTGGACCAGCACTTGCTGACCAAGGCCGATATCGACAACGACAGCTCCGATACGTCGTCGGACACATCATCGTCAAATAGTTAGGGAGGCGAGACCGTGATATCTAAGTTCTTTATCGACCGGCCTATCTTTGCTATCGTCATTTCGCTGATCATTTCCATCTTCGGCCTGTTGTCGATGGCGACTCTGCCGGTTGCCAAGTATCCGCAGGTCACGCCGCCGCAGGTCCGCGTCTCGGCTACTTATATCGGCGCGAATGCCGAAGTCGTCGGCACGACCGTGGCCAGCGTCATCGAACGCCAGCTCGTCGGTGTCGATAACCTGGTCAATATGGAAAGCTCGACGAACGATAACGGGTCTTACTCCATGACCGTCCAGTTCAAGTCCGGCAGCGATGGTGATATGGACACGGTCAACACTCAGAACCGCGTCAGCCAGGTCCAGTCGACCTTGCCGTCAGAAGTTACCCAGACCGGCGTTACAGTCCAGAAGTCGACGAGTTCCATGGCTATGGTCTTCGCCCTGGTTTCGCCCAATGGCTCTTATGATGCGACGTTCATGAAGAACTATGCTACCCAATACTTCATGGATGAACTGAAATCCGTCCCGGGCATCGGCGACGTCCAGGAATTCGGGTCTGACTATGCCATGCGCATCTGGCTCAACCCGATGAAGATGAATATCTTGAAGATTACACCGACCGATGTCATCTCGGCTATCAGCACTCAGAATAAACAGGCCGCTGTCGGCACCATCGGCTCCCAGCCGTCGCCGAACAACCAGACCTACCAGTATACCCTGCGTACCGACGGCCGCTTGCAGACGGCGGAACAGTTCAAGAACGTCATCGTCCGCACCAATCCCGACGGTACCATGGTCCGCGTCGGCGACATTGCCGATGTCAGCCTGGGATCCAAGGATTATTCCGTTGCCACTAACCTCAACGGCGGCAAGGCTGCCGGTTTCATGATCAGCCTGACAGCAGACGCCAATGCCATGCAGTCTGTCAGTGGTGCCCGCAAG
This sequence comes from Megasphaera elsdenii, assembly GCF_020539865.1. GTDB lineage: Bacteria > Bacillota > Negativicutes > Veillonellales > Megasphaeraceae > Megasphaera > Megasphaera elsdenii_A. The sequence continues at coordinate 62,523 of NZ_JAJBQV010000003.1, forward strand.
GTCTTGGAAAAGGCTAAGCAGGCTTTCCCGGCTGATATGGATTATAAAATCGTCTACGATAGCACGACCTTCGTTACGGCGTCGATTCATGAAGTTATTGAAACCTTCATCGAGGCCCTGCTGCTGGTCGCCCTCATCGTTTATATCTTCCTCCAGAGCGGCCGGTCGACGCTGATCCCGCTCATCGCCGTCCCGGTATCGCTGCTGGGTACCTTTGCCTGCTTCAAGGTCCTCGATTTCTCCATTAATACGTTGACCTTGTTCGCCATGGTCTTGGCTATCGGCCTCCTCGTCGACGATGCCATCGTCGTCATCGAAGCCGTTGAATACGAAATCAAGTACAATGCCCGAAGTCCGCGGGAGGCGACGATTATCGCTATGGAAAACGTACAGAACCCGGTTATCGGTGTTGCCTGCGTCCTGGCCGCCGTCTTCATCCCCGTCGGCTTCATCAGCGGCATGAGCGGTATCCTCTACCGCCAGTTCGCCCTGACCATTGCCGTGTCGGTCCTCATTTCGGCCTTCGTCGCTTTGACCCTGACACCGGCCATGTGTGCGTCGATTTTGAATGTCCACAAACCCAATGACAACCCCAAGGGCATTTACAAGTTCTTCCAGAAATTCAATGATGCCTTCGATAGGCTCATCGCCTGGTATGGCCTGCGCCTGGCTCACTTGCAGCTTCACCTCAAATGGTGCGTGGCCTTCCTGGTCATCATCAGCGCCTTCACGGCAGGCGTCTTCAAAGTCATGCCGACTGGCTTCGTCCCGTCGGAAGATAATGCCTTCGTCATGATGAACGTCACCTTGCCCGAAGGCATTTCCCAGACGGAAACGAAACAAGTCAGTGAACAAATCAGCAAATGGCTGGAACAGCAGCCGGGCGTGACCAGTGTCATGAACGTTGTCGGTTTCAGTATCCTGGCCAATGGGCCGAAATCGAATGGGGCTACGTCCTTCATCGGCATGAGTGACTGGGATGAACGTAAAGATAAATCCCTGTCCGTCGACGCCCTGGTCGGCAAGATCATGGGCATGGGCAATCAGATTCCTCAGGCTACGGTCATCGCCATGAACCCGCCGCCAATCGACGGCATGGGCACATCGTCGGGCTTTACGATGCAGCTGGAAAACCGCGGCAGCCATACGACGGCCGAATTGTCAGCGATGGCACAGAAATTCATCGCCGCTGCCCGGAAGCGGCCGGAAATCGGGTCGGTCTACACGGCCTTTGCTGCCGATACGCCGGGCTATCAGCTCGACATCGACCGCGATAAAGTTGCCAAAGAAGGCGTTTCCCTGAGCGACCTCTATTCGACGCTCCAGTCCTTCTATGGTTCCTATCAGGTCAACGATTTCACCATGTTCGGTCGTAATTTCAAGGTCGTCGTTCAGGCCGCTCCGGAATTCCGTGAAACCATCGATGCCAATAACCACATCTACGTCCGCAACAGTGCCAACCAGCTCGTTTCGGTGGCCAACTTTGTCCGACCGAAAGCCATCGGTTCGGCGTCGATCCTCAACCGTTTCAACGACTATCCGGCCATCAAGATTCAAGGGGCCCCGGCTAATGGCTACAGCTCCGGTGATGCCCTTAAAGCGCTGGAAGAAGTCGCTAAAGACACGCTCAGTGAAGGCTATGCCTATGAATGGAGCGGCATGAGCCGTGAAGAAGTCGAAGCCGGCAACAAGACGGTCTACGTCTTCGCCCTGGCTATCCTCTTCGTCTTCCTCGTCCTGGCTGCCTTATATGAAAGCTGGAAAGTACCCTTTGCTGTTATGTTCAGCCTGCCGGTCGGTGTTTTCGGGGCTTCGGCTTTTGCCTACCTCCTGAATCAGCAGAATAACCTGTACTTCCAGATCGGTCTGCTGGCCGTCATCGGCCTGGCCGCCAAGAACGCCATCCTGATTATCGAATACGCCAAAGTCCGTGTCGATGAACGCGGCATGGACCCTGTATCGGCTGCTATCGAAGCCGCCAAGATCCGTCTCCGCCCGATCATCATGACGTCCCTGGCCTTCGTCGTCGGCTCTATCCCGCTGGCCATCGCCACCGGGGCAGGCGCCGCATCGCGAGTAACCATGGGCATCACCGTCGTCTTTGGTACGTCCGTTGCGACCATCTTCGGGGTCTTCCTTATCCCCATGATGTTCATCATCGTAGAAACATTCGGACACAAACGGGTCCGTCCTAAACAAACAGTCGGAAGACTGAAAGATATGTAGTATGAAAAAAGAGGCTGTCGCACGTGCGACAGCCTCTTTTTTAATGGTTAGCAGCCAGTGGCTAGTGGTTAGCGGATGGTTAAAAATTTGAAACCATCTTCTACAAACTATGTTGAAAGAGCAACCTCTCAGTCAGCTTCGCTGACAGCTCTCCTATCAGGAGAGCCAGGCGGGCCACGAGCCACGAGCCACGAACCACGAGCTACTAACCCCTAACCCCTAGCTCCTAGCCCCTAACGGCTAATCTCTCGCCAGCAGCCGTTCTTTCATTTCCAGGTAGCGTGTCGTGTAGTACGGTGCCAGCTGGGCTTCGCGCAGGTCGCTGCCGAAGGGGCGGCGGCTGATGGAGAGGATAGGCGGGCTCTGGATGCGCTTGGCGACGGCGAAGCCGGCGATGAGGCGCCACCACCGTTCCAGGTCGTCGATGAAGGCTTTTGCCGTCGGGAAGAGCTGATGGACATCGACGCTGCAGCCGATGTTCTTTTCCAGGGTGCCGTTGATGTACCATTCGAGGATGGTTTCCGGTGTGGCCCGTTGCCAGCGTTCGACGAAGGCGGCGAAGAGGTAGTCGTGATAGGGGTAGATGATCGGGTCGCCCTGGCCCTTGGTGATATCCTGCTTGTCCGACAGTTCGGCGCTGGGGACGATGTCGATGCTGCCCTGGGGCACGACTTCGCGCTGGAAGACCTGGTCATTGAGGTAGCGGGCCAGGTCGTAGACCTGATGCTTCCACAGGTCCGCCGTAGCCGCCAGGTAGCCGGCGCTGTCGCCGTAGAGGGTGGCGTAGCCGACGGACAGTTCGGCCTTGTTGGCATTGCATGTGAAGACGCCGCCAAAGGCTGCCGCCGCTGCGGCCAGGATACGGCTCGACCGGTCGCGGGCCTGGATGTTTTCTTCAATGAAACTGGTCAGTTCCAGATGGCCCTTGTCCTGGCCTTTCTGGCTGAGCTCGGCTCCTTCGAACTGGTGCCGCGTCAGTTCCAGGCTGTCCTGGACGGGGACGACCGTGTACAGGCAGCCGATGTTGTCGGCCAGTTCTTTGGCCAGGCTCTTGGTCATGTCCGAGTTGTAACAGCTGGGCATGTTGACCAGCAGGATGTTTTCCGGCGGCAATACCGTGGCATAGAGGGCGGCGTTGACGGCCGAGTCGATGCCGCCGGAGACGCCGAGGACGACTTTATGGACGCCAATGGCATCCATGAAGGATTTCAGGCCGTAGTGCAGGCTGGCGTAGATGTCTTCGATGGGAGACTTTTCCGGCTGCAAGTGCGAAGGCGAGACGAAACGCTGGGCCTTTTCATCGAAGTCGACGATGACCATTTCTTCCGTAAAAGGCGTACATTCGACGTGCTGCGAACCGTCTTTCTGGTACGTGCTGCTGGCGCCGTCGAAGGTGTAGATGTTCTTGCCGTTGTTCTGGATACCCGTGCAGTTGACGTAGATGGCCGGGCAGTGGACCTTGTCGATGGCCTGGCCGAAGAGGCGGTGACGCCGCTGGGTCTTGCCCAGAGTGAAGGGCGAGTTGGAAATGTTGATGAACATGTCGATGTCGTACATTTTCCCTAAATAGCTCATGGGCTTGAAGGGATAGTTTTCATCCCAGCTGTCTTCGCAGATGAGCGGCCCCATGCGGAACTTGCGGCCGTCGTCGAAGGGAATCTGGACGGGCGACAGGAAGTCTTCCGGGAAGGCATGGCGTTCCTGGGCGACTTCGATGAGCGACGTGAAGTAGCGGATGTCGCTGAATTCGCGGTAGTTGGGCAGGAGCGTCTTGATGTAGAAGGGGTAGGGCGAGCGGGCCGGCGAAATCCAGCGGCCGTTGTAAGCGATGAACATGGCGTTGTACTTCCGCGTCCGGCCGTCGAGGTTGACCCGGTCCGTCTCTTTGGCGACGTTGCCGAAGATGATGGCCATGCCGTCGGACAGGGCCTTGATTTCTTCACCGAAGCGGACGCAGTCGTCGATGTAGTCGGGCTGGTCCCAAATATCACCGATGAGATAGCCTGGAATAGCGAGCTCCGGGAAGACGATGAGGTCGCAGCCGGCTGCTTTGGCCTTGGCGATACATTCTTTCATGACGGCCGTGTTCTGCCGTGGATTGCCAGGGTGGACATTTGTCTGGGCAAGTGCTATTTTAAACAAGGAAAAGCCTCCTTTTCGTAGGGGAAAAACTATATACTATCTCATCTTATCATAAAAAGGGGCAGGCGAAAAGGCTGTTCCCGGCCAGGGGCGGAAAAGACATGACAGAACGCCGTCCTTGCGGTATACTTAATACATATAAAAATTTAAAGAGAGGCTTTCATGAAAACACTGCTTACCATCTTGAATTCCAAATTCATCCAATCGTCCCTGGCCCTGCGCTGCCTGTCGACGGCGTGTGACCACCAGGGCGTCGCCGTGTCCGTAGCCGAATATACGATCAATCAGAACAGCTATGACATCCTGCGCCACATCGCCTCGTTCGAGGCCGACGTCATCGGCTTTTCCTGCTATATCTGGAATATCGAAATGACCTGTCATCTCATCGACCTGGTGAAACAGGTCTTTCCCCAGACCAAGGTCTTCGTCGGCGGCCCGGAAGTATCCTATACGGCCCGGCAGATACTGGAAGATTATGAGCATATTGATTACGTCCTCCAAGGTGAAGGGGAAGAGATGGTACCGGCTTTCCTGAAATCCCTGGCAGCCGGCCGCGATGGGACAGAAGTCCCCGGCGTCCTCGGCCGCGTCGACGGCGTCATCCAGGGCGACGAGACCTTCCAGGAAGTAGAAGACCTGGACAGCCTGCCTTTTCCTTACGAGCATCAGGACTTCCGCGAACTGGACCACCGCATCATGTATTATGAAAGCTCCCGGGGCTGTCCTTTCCACTGCCAGTACTGTCTGTCGGGCATGAACGACCGCGTCCGCTTCCGCTCGGTCCCGCTGGTCCTGAAGGAACTGCAGGCTTTCGTCGATGCCGGCGTCCATCAGGTCAAATTCGTCGACCGCACTTTCAACTGCAGCCCGGCCCATCACCGGCCGCTCATAGCGTACATGATTGCCGTCGATAAGCCCATCAATTTCCACCTGGAAATCGAGCCCGGCGTCCTTACCGATGACGACATCGACCTCCTGGCCCAGGCACCGAAAGGACGGATCCAGCTGGAAATGGGCATCCAGACGACGTATGAGCCGACGCTCCAGGCCATCCACCGTCATAATGACTGGCCGCGCATTACGCATATCATGGAACGCCTCGTCGCCTTGGGAACGATGCACCTCCATTTAGACCTCATCGTCGGCTTGCCTTATGAAGACTATGGCCATCTGCGCCAGTCCTTCAACGATATCTATGCCCTTCATCCCCATAAATTGCAGATCGGTTTCTTGAAGCTCCTCAAAGGGTCCGGCATCCGCCGCGACTACCCCGACGATTACCGTTATGACCCGCAAGGGCCGTATGAAGTCTTGGCGACGACGTGGCTGCCTTATGAAAAAGTCGCTTATTTGAAGGTCTTGGAAGACGTCTTCGAGCGGACTTATAATTCCGGGAAATTCCAATATCTCTTCAACTGGCTCGGCCGTCACTATGCACCGGATTATATGAAACTCTATGAGACCTTGACAGATGAGTGGCTCGTCCTGCATAATGACCAAAAGGCCCTGTCCGATGAGTCTTTGTGTCATTTCCTCTGCTACTGCATTGAAGAGGTCCTACCCCTGACGGCAGACCAGCAGCATCTGGCCAAAGAACTGCTGGCCCTGGATATGCTGACCTTTTTCCGCTTCCGCCTCCATCCCGATTTCCTCGGTTGGTGCGAAGCACAGCGCAGCCAGACTGACGCCATATTCCGCGACGAAACCTGGCTTCGGCAATATGCCAAAGACTATCACTTTACCAACTGGCGCGACATCAAAATGCGCTATCGCATTTGGTCGGCGAGTCCGGCCTTGAAGGAGGAACTGCGCCGTTACGGGCCCGTTCCGTCAGGAACTGCCTATGTGCTGGCTGAAAAAAAGAAAGACCGGGCCGATTGGTGTCTCATCCCGGTTAAAGGAGAACCATTGTGAATGAACGTTACCGCGTCTACTCGACGTATTTAAAAGAAACATATGGCGAAAAAGTCTACAAACTGCCTATCAGTATCCCCGATACCTGTCCCAACCGAGATGGAACCTTAGGCGTCCGGGGCTGCGCCTTCTGCGGCTCCATCGGTGCCGGTTACGAAAACTTGCCGGCGACGGTGACCATCGGTCAGCAGATCGAGCAGAACATGGCCCACATCAAGCCGAAATACAAGGCCAATAAGTTCATCGCCTATTTCCAGAACTTTACCAATACCTATTTGCCGCCAGACCGTTTCCGGGATTACCTCGTCGCCGCTTGCCAGCCCGATATCGTCGCCTTGGCCGTAGCGACCCGGCCGGACTGCCTCAATAGGACCTATCTGGATATCCTGGCCGATGTTAAAGAAAGGTACGGCGTCGATATCCTCGTCGAACTGGGCTTGCAGACCGTAAACTATAAGACCTTGGCCAAAATCAACCGCGGTCATACTGTCGCGGAATACATCGATGCCATGATCATGCTCCGGGATTACCCTTTTCGGACCTGTACGCACGTCATCCTCGACCTGCCATGGGACACGATGGAAGATACTATCGAGACGGCTAAGATCATCGCCGCCGTCGGGTCCGACGAAGTCAAGCTTCACGCCTTATACATCATCAAGCATACGGCTATGGCCGAATGGTATGCCCAGGGAAAAATCAAGCTCTGGACCTGTGAAGAGTACGTTCGCCGTGTCGTGGCTTTCCTTGAATACAGCCGGCCCGATACGGTCTTCCAGCGCCTTATCGGCCGGGCGCCGAAGGAAGCGACGGACTTTGCCAACTGGGGCATGGGCTGGTGGCGCATTCGCGATATGATCGATGAAGAACTAGAGAAACGCGACACCCGGCAGGGAGCCTGCTGTGACTACCTGCATGGCAAGGCCGTCCGTAAATTCATGACATAAAGGAGTATCTCACTTTGGTAGAAAAGAAACTGCAATTTTCCGATTTGCGTGAAGCCCGGGCCGTCCTGGGCATGAAAGACGAATTTCTCAAGACGATGCAACGCGAATTCCCGGACTGCCGCATTGCCGTCCGCGGCGATACAGCCATGATTGTCGGCAGTGAAGCCGATGTGGCCTATGTGACGGAAGTCTTCCGCATCCTGCGCTACTTGTTCCGGGAAAATACGTATCTGACGACGCAGCACGTCCGCTATTCGGCCAAACTTATCAAGGAGGGCCAGTCAGAGGCCCTGCACCATCTCTATGAAGATACGGTCGGCATCTCTACCAGGGGCCGGCTCATCAAGCCTAAGACCTTGGGCCAGAAACGCTATGTCGATTCTATCCGCAAGAACCTGGTCACCTTCGGCATCGGACCGGCCGGGACGGGCAAGACCTACTTGGCCGTAGCCTTGGCGGCTTTTTACCTCAAGAATCGCGACGTCGAACGGATCATCCTCACCCGGCCAGCTGTCGAAGCTGGGGAAAAACTGGGCTTCCTGCCTGGCGACTTGCAGGAAAAGATCGACCCGTACCTGCGCCCGTTGTACGACGCCTTAGCGGATATGTTCGGCTATGACCAGTTCCAGAAGATGATCGACCGCAACATCATCGAAGTGGCGCCGCTCGCTTACATGCGCGGTCGGACGCTGGAAGAATCGTTCATCATCCTCGATGAAGCCCAGAACACGACAAGGGAGCAGATGAAGATGTTCCTTACCCGTATGGGCAATCATTCGCGGGTCGTCGTCAACGGCGATGCGACCCAAATCGACCTCGTCGACCGGCGCATGTCGGGACTGACAGAAGCCGAAAAGATACTCAAAGACGTCCGCGGCGTCGGCATGGTTTACTTCAGCGATGAAGACGTCGTCCGTCACGATATGGTAGGCCGCATCATCAGGGCCTACGAAACTTATTATCATCACGATCATTAGATTGGGGGAATTGCCATGAATATCAACATCAATTATGAAGATCCTTCGTTCCAGCACGATGAATATGAAAAAGTCATCGACCGCGTCTGTGAAGAAGCGGCCTTGGTCTATGGCCTGGGACCGAAGGCGGAAATCAGCATCCTCTTGTGCCATAACGACTATATCCATACCTTGAATAAACAGTACCGCAACATCGACCGGCCGACAGACGTCTTGTCCTTTGCCCTCAATGAAGGGGAAGAAGACGGCTATGACGGCCCCGATACGGCTCTTTTAGGGGATATCATTATTTCCCTGGAAAAAGTCCAGGAACAGGCCGACGAATACGGCCATTCCTTTGAACGGGAACTGGCTTACCTGACCATTCACGGCATGCTGCATATCCTGGGCTATGACCACATGGAACCGGACGATAAAGCAGAAATGCGTAAAGAAGAAGAATTTATTTTACAGCGCCTGGGCTATGTCCGCGAAGGCGAAGAACTATAAGGGAGGAATTACGATATCTATGGAATCATTTAAATCGGGTTTCGTCGCCGTCGTCGGCCGCCCGAATGTCGGCAAGTCGACGCTCATCAACCGCATCATCAAACATAAAGTATCGATTGTTTCGGATAAGGCGCAGACGACGCGCAACCGCATCCTCTGCATCCATACAGACGACGAATGTCAGATTGTCTTCCTCGATACGCCGGGCATTCACAAACCGAAACATAAGTTAGGGGAATTCATGGATGAAGCGGCCTATCAGTCCCTGCGCGACATCGACGCCGTCTTGTTCCTCATCTCGGGGAATGAAAAAAAAGGTCCTGGCGACCTCTTCGTCTTGGATAAGCTGAAAGACGTCGGCGTCCCGGTCTTTTTGATCATCAATAAAGTCGATCTCATGACGAAAGAAGAGATACTGCACAAAATCACGGAATATGCCGAACTCTATCCTTTCGCCCAGGTCATTCCCATTTCGGCGCTGAACGGGGACAATGTCGATGCTGTCGTCGATGAACTGCGCAAGATACTGCCGGAAGGGCCGAAGTATTTCCCAGACGACATGATTACGGACCAGCCGGAACGGCTTCTGGTAGCAGAAATCGTCCGGGAAAAGCTCTTCCGTTGTACCCGCGACGAAGTACCTCATGCCATCGCCGTCTATGTCGAAGAAATGAAGGATCGCGGCCACAACAAGGTCTATATCCGAGTCACTGTCTATGTCGAACGGGATTCGCAGAAGCGCATCGTCATCGGTAAGAACGGCACGGTCCTCAAAGAAGTAGGCAATTTGGCCCGCCAGGAAATCGAAAATCTCCTCGGCTCTTCGGTCTACCTCGACATCTGGGTCAAAGTCAAGCGGGACTGGCGCAATAAGTCGGGCGCCCTCAGCGAATTGGGTTATAAGAACGAGTAAGGGGGCAGTACGATGGAAGTACAATCGATTGTCCAATGTCTGCTCATTTTCCTCATCTGCCTGGCCATCAGCGCCATCTGCGTCACTGGCAAATTCGCCTTTGCCCAGTTGCGCCGGGAATATCTGGAAGAACTCGTCCGCGACGGGGATACGTCGCTGAAACCGCTCTTGTCCCTTTACGACAAGCCCATCGTCTTTTTGGGAACCGCTCAGCTCGGCATGGCCTTGTCCGGCCTCGTCGCCGGAGCGGCCGGCTTCTGTGGTCTCTATGGCCTCTACGGCCTGTTGACCCCTTATATCGGCCATGTCTGGCTCATTTGGCTCATTGAAATCTGTGCGGGCATCGTCCTCTGCTTCATCCTCTGGGTCTTTGGCGAACTCATTCCTAAATCCATCGGCCTCCAGCGCCCGGAAATGAGTCTCAAGGCCTTGCGCCGTTTCATTCAGCCCTGGAGCCGGCCCTTTATGCCCTTTATCCTTTTCGGAAATGGGCTGGGCCGGGCTATCTTAGCGGACCGTAATCTCGATGTGACCAATGAAATTGATATGGCCCATTCGGAAGACGAAATCCGGATGTTGGTCACGGCCAGCCATAAGGAGGGGAAAATCGACCAGGTCGAAAGCGAACTCATTGGCAACGTCTTCGATTTCGCTGACCGCCTGGCCAAGGAAATCATGGTGCCCCGCCAGGACATCGTCTGCCTCTATACGGAAGATACGATGAACCAGCATTTGCAGACCATCCGCCAGTCGCGGCATACGCGTTACCCACTCTGTGAAGACGATAAGGACCATGTCCTGGGGCTGGTCCACATTAAGGATATTATGGACCTCTATATCCACAAGCGCAGCAACTTGAACCTCATCAAGCGGCCGATCCTCATGGTCCCGGAAATCATGCCGGCATCGAAGCTCCTGCAGCTCATGCGCATGCGCCGGACCTACCTGGCCATGGTCGTCGATGAATACGGCAGCACCGTCGGCCTTATCGGCCTGGAAGATATCCTGGAAGAACTGGTCGGCACGATCCAGAATGAACATACCCAGGAAAAAGAAGAAATCCAGCCCTTGCCCGACGGCGCCTATGAATTTGCCGGGACAGTCCTCCTCGACGACGTCGAAGAGCTGCTGCACATCCCTGTCGAAGACGATGTCGATACAGATACCATTGGCGGCTACGTTTTCAATGCCTTGGGCCATACGCCAAAAGTCCACGACGAAGTCACTATCGGGGACTACTGTTTTACAGTCCTGGAAATGCAGCGCTTCCGCATCGTCCGCTTGAAGGCCATCCCTTTGCCGAAAACGGCTGCTGATGGGGAAGACAGCGGGGCAGAAGAAGATACGCCTCATGAATCGTAGCGGCTATTATGGCCGTAAGCCGTCGCGGTCCTATGAGGGCATCATCCTGACAGTTCGCAAGACCAGTGCCAAACAGCTCGTCGTCACGGTCCTGACCCGGCAGGCAGGCATCCTCCATGTCCTGGCCCGCCGCAGCACTCAAGGGAAGATGGGATACGGCGCTTTGACGCCCTTGGCTGAGATGACCTTTGACGTCTTTGAAAAAGATGGCGTCTACACGCTGACGGAATACGACTGCCGCAGCAATCAGCGCCTTCGCGAGCTGACTTGGGACGGTTATATCTATTCGCAGATCTTCGTCGAAATGGTCCTTTTCATGGCCGGTGGTGGAGCTGATGAAGTCTTGTACAACTTGGTCCGCCTCTATGGCCGGGCTATCGAACTCAAGGACATTCGCATTGTCACTATCATCGCCGGCTGGCAGCTCATGGCCTTGACGGGCTTCTTGCCGGACATCGACACGACCCGTATTTTCTATCAGGGGCAGGGCTATTGCCAACAACCCGTCTATTACATTGACGATGAGGCGCCGGACAACATGAAAGAATTGGCCTTGACACCGTCTGTGCGCCAGACCTGGAAGACCTTGGTCCGCTATCCTTGGGGAACGAAGAACGTCGTGAACCTGCGCATGGCTGACTTGAAATTCCTGGAAGCCCTGCTCTACAACTACGTTAACCAGTGCAGTGAACGCCAGATGAAGACACCGGAGCTATTAGTGGTTCGTGGCTCGTAGTTCGTCGTTCATTGCGAGAAATTGATATTTTTAATTCCCTACGACAAACGATGAACGACCTACGATCAACGTAAAAAAGAGGTTGTCGCACATGCGACAGCCTCTTTTTTCCTCTCACCGTTTATGCAGTGGGTCGTATTTCCAATGGTGGGCGTATTCTTTTAAGCTTTCGGCGACGGCATACTGGGCCGTGTCCGTGTAGACCATCTGTGTCTCGACGGGTTCCTCCCAGACGGGGACAGGCCGGTCGCAGGGCGGTTCGATATAATAGAGCAGGAATTCCTTGGCTTTTTCGATGAACCATTCCGGCAGGCGGGGATGGAATTTTTTGTAAAAGATGAATAAGTGGATGTGATTGGGCATGATCGTGAACTCTTTGATGATGGCAATCTGATTGTTCCGCTGCATGGCCTTGAGGGCCCGCGTCGCCGCCATGCCCCAGCTAGTCGGTTTCCAAATATGCTGTCCCTGATAGTGCAGGATTTTCCCCAGTGTTTCTTCCTTTTGATACGTGCAAAAGGTGATGAGCTGGTACCGGGGAACCGTGGAGAATGGCTCCTGCCATGTAGGCATGGAGAAGAACGGTCTACGATACATAGGCAACACCTCCGAAAAAACGTTTAAAACAAGATGTGTGTTACGCCTATTGTATCCTGGGAATATGAGAGGGACATTAAAAAATCAGGAGCCTTGATTAAAAAATGATTAGAACTTGTTTTTGTTCCCAATCATGATATAATAAGAATATTTCACTCCACGTTGTTGAAGAAAGGACGATTCCATGGTTCGCAGTATGACTTCAGGCAATCCTATCCGCCTCATCTTAGCTTTTACTGTGCCTCTTTTGATTGGCAATGTTTTCCAGCAATTCTATAATATCGCCGATATCATCATCGTCGGCCGCACTATCGGCGTCAATGCCTTGGCCGCTGTCGGCGCCGTAGCTCCCGTCTTCATGGCCGTCTTCGGTCTGACTATCGGGTTGTCTTCCGGCTTTTCGGTCATCACAGGTCAGCGTTTCGGCGCTGAAGACATGGACGGCGTGCGCCGGTCTGTCGCGACGTCGGCCATACTGGCCCTGGTCATTACGTTGATGCTGACAGCTTGTGTCGGTCTGGCTATGCCGCTCATCATGAAGCTCATGAATATATCTGATGTTTTATACGATGATGCCTACCATTATATGCTTATCGTCGTCCTCGGCTTGGTAGCCATGATGAGTTACAATCTCCTGTCCTGTATCTGCCGGGCTCTTGGCGACAGCCGGACGCCGCTCTATTTCCTTATTGTGTCGTCCCTCTTGAATATCGCCCTGGCCTTGTTATTCATCGTCGCCTTTGGCTGGGGCGTTCCCGGTTCGGCTGTGGCCTTGGTCATCGCCCAGGCCGTGTCGGCCGCGCTCTGCCTGTGCTTCATGAGCCGCCGCTTTCCGATGCTGCGCCTGACCCGGGCCGATTGGGCTTTCGACTGGCCCTTTGCCTGGCAGCATCTGCGCTTGGGCTTGCCTATGGCCATCCAGTTCCTCATCATTTCCATGGGCATCCTGGTCTTGCAGTCGGTTTGCAATACCTTTGGCTCAGAAACGATTGCCGGCTTCGTATCGGCGACGAAAATCGAGCAACTGGCCTTGCAGCCTATGATTTCCTTCGGCATCGCCATGGCTGTCTATTCCGCACAGAACTACGGTGCCAGCCAGTATGGACGCATCTGGAAGGGGGTTCGTCAGTGTTCCCTCGTGTCCCTGGCATTCTGCCTGGTCGCCGCCCTGGCCATGTATAGCTATGGCCGGGAACTCATCAGCGTCTTCACGACGGACCACGATGAAATTCTCATGGAGCAGGCTTTCCTTTATCTGAAGATGTCCGTCCCGTTCTATCTCTTCCTGGGCCAGATTTTCGTCTACCGCAACGCTTTGCAGGGCATGGGCATTTCCAGCGTGCCCCTCATCAGCAGCATCCTGGAATTGGGCGGCCGCAGCGTTTCGGCCCTGGTCCTGGCGGCTATGTGGGGCTATTTCGGCATCTGCTGTGCCAGCCCCATCTGCTGGGTCCTGGCCTGCTTATTTACAGGCGGTTCCTATTTCTGGGTCATGCATACTATAAAGAAGAAAGCTCGTTGAAGCAATCGCCTCAAACATTAAAGAGAAAGGGGCTTCGCATGATGGAATAAACCTTCGTGCGACAGCCCCTTTTTTCTATTCAAACTGATTGACTAATTCTATGAGTCTTTCTTTATGTTGCGGATACCATTCGTCGTAGGACTGGTTGGCATCGAGGAGAGTTTGGTTGAGAGCCAGGAAGAAGTCCGGCAGGTGTTCGATGGTGATGACGCCGATCTGTTCGCCCATGACGCCTTTGCCGATGGCGTAGTTGCCGCCGGCGTAGATGTTGAAGGCCGGTTCCATTTTGTCGCCGACTTTCTTGCTGGCACCGCGCAGGCCCAGGGGAGCCAGCTGCTGGACCGTGCAGTTCGACGGACAGCCCGAGAAATGGCATTTCGGCAGGAAGTGGCTGTCGATGCCGCGGTCTTTGAACATCTTGGCCAGTTTGACGAAGGTGCCGTGGGAATCGCGCAGGCCCTGCTGGCAGACCGTCGCGCCGATGCAGCTGACGGAATGTTCAAAAGTTGTCGTTGCCGTGTCGTCGGCCGTAAGGGCTGCGACTTTGCGGGCTTCGTCGGCTGTGAGGTTAATGATATATGCCGTTTCATCGGCGTTGAGGCGGATTTCGGCGCCTTCCATGGTCTGGAGCGTCTTCAGCAGTTCGCGGAAGACGGCGATTTTTGGCGTGCCGCCTAAGGGTTTATATTCGACGTAGTAGAGGCCGGCCTGTTTCTGTTTGCCAATGCGGGCATTTTTGAGGACGCTGTCGTCGGCGCCGCTCTTGGTTAAAGGTGTTTCTTCTTCAAGGGTCAGGCGGTAATCGCCTTCGGCCTTGGCTTTCGCTACGGCATCGCGGACGGCCTGGCGGAAGGCATCGTCGCCGAGTTTATTGAGGATGAAGCGCGAACGGTTCTGGCCGCGGTGTTCATAGTCGCCGTATTTCATGTAGACGTCCCGGCCATAGCCCAAGATATAGTAAGAAATATCTAACGGATTGACGCCTTCATCGATGAGGATGCCGAAGCGCGAGCCGTTGAGGCCGAAGCCGCCGCCGGCATAGACGTCGAAGGTGTGGTCCGGCCGGGCGACGAACCCCAAGTCCTTGAAGGTCGCGTGGCCTTCGTTGTCCAGGCCGCTGGAAAAACTAATCTTATATTTACGCGGCAAGTTGAATTTGGGAATGCAGTTGATGACGAAGTTGGCCGCTGCCTTGATGTACGGTGTCATGTCGAAATATTCGCCCGGAGCGACGCCGTGGAGTGGGCTGGCCGTAATGTTGCGCGGGTTGTCGCTGCCAGCGCCGACGCAGTAAATACCATGGTTGAAACATTCCTGATAGAGGTCGAGGACTTCTTTTTCGTTCAAGTGGTGGAGCTGCAGGGCTTCGCCTGTCGTGAAGTGGATGAGGTCGATATCGTAGCGGTCGAGGACGTCCTTCAGAAAAGCGATGTGTGCCGGTTCGATGGCACCGCCGGAAAAGCGTAAGCGCAGCATACTGCTATGGGCCCCCCGTTCGCCATAGCTGCCGAACTTGCCCGACGTACCCTTATATTTGGCTGGCGGCAATTCCTTGGCATAAAATGCTCGTGTCGCTTCGACGAATTGTGGAAAGCGGCTGCTGATTTCTTCCTTTGTTTCTTTCGTGATTTGAGTCATTTCATAAACACCCCTTATTTAATCCTAGTTTTAAAACTATACTAGATTTGTGTCTTATTATAACAGACTTTTTTAAAGAGGGCAAAAAGATTCGCCAGAAATTTGCCTTTTGTTGTATTTTTGTTTAATAATATAGTGTAAAATATAACAAACTTAGAAAGATTAGGAAAGATTAGGTGAGTGTTATGAAACTCCGGGACTGGCCGCTGCGCAAGCGCCTCCTTTTTTCCAACTTCATCATGATTTTCATTCCTGTCCTGTTTACGGCTGTCGTCAGTATGGCCATCTTTTTGGCCCTGCAATTCGGCAATATCAATCGAGCCAATATCATTTCCTTCATCTGGCCAGAGAGCGGGCAGAACATGTCCATCCAATTCGAGCTGAGCCGCCTCCGCGTCCGGGCCGACCAGTATCATGGCGACATGGGCCGTCTCCTCCAGGCTGCGGACCATTTGGAAGACCAAGGCCTCAATGTGTCTATTTGGCGTGATAAGGAAGACCTTTACGATACGGCTGGCATCGACAAGGTGTACCTGCGCCAACAAGTCATGGCCGGCCATCGCCAGGGTCATGCGGACTTCAACTGGACTGGCGAAGGCCTGCGCTTTTACTATGTTTCTCCTCATACGGATATCCATTTGGCCGTTGCCGGCGCCGTACCGAGTTATCCTGAAAACGAGTACATCGACTTGTCGTCGAAGGATATTTTGAAAATCGCCTTTTATGTCCTGACTATCCTGACTATCTTGCTGACCATCCTCGTCGGTCTGAAGCTGTCGCGATGGATGGCAGGTCAGATTGTCGATCCTGTCGAAAGGCTGCGCAATATGGCCGATGCCATCAGCCAGGGCGATTTGGATCATCCCGTCCCGATCTTATCGCGCGACGAAATCGGCGATACGTGCCAGGCTTTTGAAAAGATGCGCCTCCAGCTGCGGGCAGCGCGGGATACGCGGAAGAAATACGACCAGAACCGCAAAGAACTCCTGGCCGGTATTTCCCATGATTTGTCGACGCCTTTGACAAAAATAGAAGGCTATGCCAGCGGCATCCTCGACGGTATCGCCAATACGCCAGAAAAAGAACGCCATTACCTGGACATGATTGTCGATACGTCGCACCACATGGCCAGCCTGGTCCGTACACTCTTCCTCTTTTCCAAACTTGACCTGGGGCAGGTCCCTTTCCATTGGGAAAATGTTGACATCGCTGCGTATTTAACGGATTATATCAGCGAACAAGCGGATCATTTCCATCAGCAAGGGCTGGATGTGACTTTCCAGTCCTCCCTGACAAAGGCCGTTATTTCCATAGACCGCCAACAATTCCAGCGGGTCATGGAAAACATCCTGGGCAACAGCTTGAAGTACAAAGACCAGGCCGTCGGCCATATGGCGATTACCTTGACTGAGAGCGGGGAAGGGGAGTACCTGCTTTCTTTTGCCGATGACGGCTGCGGCGTCGCAGAGAAGGAATTGCCAAAACTCTTTGAAAGTTTCTACCGCACTGACAAGGCTCGGACCAATGTTGCCAAAGGAAGCGGATTGGGATTGGCCGTGGTCCAGCAGATCATTCAGGCCATGAAAGGGAAAATCTGGGCCCAGGCGACAGTGCCTAAAGGCCTGACTATTTGCATTTCTTTACCGAAAGGGGAATCACATAGATGAAACGTATCTTGATTATTGAAGACGATCAGGGCATTGCCGAATTGGAACGGGACTACTTAGAAGCCAATGGCTTCAGTACCGATATCGCCGCTGATGGCAAAACAGGCGAAGCGAAAGCCTTGGGAGAGGCTTTCGACCTCATCTTGCTGGATATCATGCTGCCTGGCCGGGATGGCTTCCAGATTTGCCGTACCATCCGTGAGACGAAGGATATTCCCATTCTCATCGTATCGGCCCGGCAGGAAGATATCGATAAAATCCGCGGTCTCGGCCTCGGCGCCGATGACTACATCGTCAAGCCTTTCAGCCCGAATGAACTCGTAGCCCGCGTGAAAGGCCATCTGGCTCGGTATGAACAGCTCACGTCCCGCGAAGTCTATCGCCATGTCCTGCGTTACGGCGATTTGGAAATTGATGAGAGCGGTCACCGCGTCTTTGTCAAGGGGAAGGAAGTGGCCTTGCCTAATAAGGAATTCGAACTTCTCTTGTTCTTCGCCAAGAATCCGGACATCGTCTTCAGCAAGGAAACCCTCTTCGATCGCGTCTGGGGCAGCGAGGCCCTGGGGGAAACGGCCACCGTGTCGGTCCATGTCAACCGCATCCGTGAAAAAATCGAAGAAGATACGGCAAACCCCCGCTATATTGAAACGGTCTGGGGCGCAGGCTACCGTTTCCGAAGCTGAGTTGACGGATTTTTTTTAGTCCTTTCTCGCTTTATTGTCGCTCTGTTTATCTTTTATTTAACTTCCCTTCCTATACTGATACCAACAAAACGGTCATGAATAGAAAGGGGAGTTTTTGTTATGTATGAATTTCATGCGAAAAAGGAAGACATGGCCCTGTCGGTCTGGCAGCGCCTGTGGCAGAAAATCCTGGCTTCACCAGCCGTCATCCTCCTGGTCCTGGCAGGGGTTCTCTGCTTTGCGGCAAATCACCTGCTGGTCGTCACGGACCCTGTGGAATCGAATTATGCCCTGACGGCCAAGGAAATGCTCCTTTCTGGCGACTACTTCTCGCCGCGCATCTTTGGCAATTACTGGTACGATAAACCGATTTTCTTCTATTGGGAAATCATTGCTGCTTTCAAGCTCTTCGGCATCAGCGATTTCTCAGCCCGCTTTTTTCCGGCCCTGTTCGGTATGGCCGGTATCATCCTGGCTTATGGCTTTACAGCTCGTCTGTATGATAAGAAGACGGGATTCCTGACGGGACTCATCTTGCTGACGACAGTAGAATATTTTTACCTCTCCAAGGCTATCATTACGGATATGACGTTCTTCGTCTTTTATTCGGCCTGCCTCATGGCCTTTTACGTCGCCTACAGCGAAGGAAGGCCGCATTGGTACTATCTGGCCTATGCCTTTGCCGGTCTGGCCGTCCTGACCAAAGGACCGATTGGTTTCTTTCAGCCGGGACTTATCATCCTGATTTTCCTCGTATGGCGCCGGGACCTCAAGGCACTGTTGCATATCAAGCTCTTTTCCGGCTTGCTCCTGTTCTTGGTTATTACCCTTATCTGGTATGGCCCGATGTACGCCATGCATGGCAGTGACTTTGTCAGCCAGTTCATCGGCGTCCATAATATCCTGCGGGCTACCGTCTCGGAACATCCCCAATATAATGTCTGGTATTATTACAGTGCCGTCTTCCTGGCAGGCTTCGTGCCCTGGGTGTTCACATTGCCCCTGGCTTGGCGCGACTATGGCCTGTCCCGGAAAATCGCAGCGGCCTGGCGGGAAAAAAGGCTGTCCCTGCCTGCCTTTTCCATAAAGACCCAGTTCCTCATCGTCTGGGCGGCTGTGATTTTCGTGACTTATCAGCTCATGGCGACGAAATACATGACTTATACCTTTCCCTATATGATTCCCCTGGCCATTGGTTTCGCTTCGTACTTGAAGAAATATGACCGCTTGGTCCTCAACCTGGCCGGCATCGTCATCGCCATCTATGTGGCTGTGACCTTTACCGTCATCGTTCCCCAGTGCCGACAGGCCTCGGCGTATGGCGCCGCCCAGGTCGTCAGCAGCCTGGCCGATGACGAAACGACGGTCGTCACCTATGGTGGCCGCTATCCCGTATCCTTGACATACTATTCCGGCCATACGGCGTACCGCCTGGCGGAACGGGACAACATCGCCAGGATGCTGCCCGGCGGCATCAGCTGGAACGCCAAGAACGTCATGCCCTTCATGGCCATCGAAGACCTGCCGGACCAGGGCAAAGTCCTAGCCGTCGTCCGCGACCGCGATGAAGCCCGTTTCCTGCAGGACGTCTCAGGGACATGGCAGTGGCGCGCTCAGAAGGGCGTCTGGGTCATTTACCAAAAAGCATCGGATTTGTAAGGCTCCTGGAAAGGCCTTGTGACTGAATTGTAACAGCCCGTGCGTATACTATAGTCAACCTTGAAAGGGAGAGTGATAACGATGAAGAAATTCAACTATATAGTACGCATGATGCTGGTTCTGGTCGTCACCTTCATGACCTTCAGTGGCGCCGCCCTGACGGCACAGGCTGCCGAACCGCATAGCCATTCCCACCGCTGGGAACAGCGCGATGACCGCGACTACCGCCATCACGACGGCGATTGGGAAAAGAACCGGAAACGTTGGGAAAAAGACCGGAAACAATGGGAAAAGGACCACAAATCAGAATCCCAGAAAAAAGTCGATAAAGCCAACCGTAAGGCCAACATCGCCATCGGCGTAGCCGCCGTAGCCACCATCATCGCCCTGGCGAAGTGAGTGGGGATAGTGGCTAGTAGTTAGTGGCTCGTGGCTCGTGCTTCGTAGGGGCCGTCCCAAAGGGCGGCCCGCCTAATTCCTTGCATACAAAAAGGGGCTGTCGCACATGCGACAGCCCCTTTTAATTCTCGTCCCGTCTGTTATAATAGGGGGTGCAATTAGATTCTGTCATAAAGGAAGTGTATGTCATGAAATTAACGGACCGCCTGGCTGCGGCTGTGTCTCTCATTCCGCAGGGAGCCGTCATTGCCGATATCGGGACCGACCACGCGTATATCCCCGTTTCCGTTTGTCAAAGCGGACACTGCCCATCGGCCATTGCTGCCGATATCGTTCCCGGCCCGCTGGCCGCGGCTGTAGCTCATGTCCGCGGTGCCGGTTTGACCGACCGTATCGACTGCCGCCTTGGCGATGGCCTGACCTGCATCCAGGCAGGGGAAGTCGATGGCGCCGTCATCTGCGGCATGGGCGGCCCGCTGATGGTCAAAATCCTGCAAAACTCGTATGAGGTCTGGCAATCTCTGCACTTTGCCGTCCTCCAGCCCCAAAGCGAGGCCGGCATTTTGCGCCGCTATCTTTACCAGCACGGCTGGCACATCGAAGACGAACGGCTGGTTATCGACGACGGACGCTTCTATGAAATGATGCGGGCTGTACCGGGTCAGGCCGACGCCTTGCCAGACTGGCTCTACGATATCGGGCCCGTGAACTGGCAGCGCCGCGACCCCTTGCTGGGCCGTAAAATCGATATTCTCATGGAGACAAAAGGGCATATCCTGGAAGGCCTGAGAAAGAGCCGCAAAGATGTGCACGAACGAATTGAAAAAATAGAAAGCGAATTACGCTTCTGGAGGGAATTGAAATGTCAACTACCGTAGGTGAAATCGTTAACGTCTTGAAAGGATGGGCGCCCTTATCGCTCAAAGAATCGTGGGATAACCCGGGCCTGCTCATCGGAAGCCCCGATGAAAAGGTCGATAAGCTCATGGTCACGCTGGACGTCATGATGGGGACCGTCGAATATGCCATCGAACACGGCATCCAGATGATCGTCAGCCATCATCCCGTCATCTTTGACGGCTTGAAATCCCTGCGTACCGATACGTACAGCGGCCGCCTGTATCAGAAGCTCCTGGCCCATCATATTTCCGTCTATAGCGCCCATACCAACCTGGACAGTGCCGACGGCGGCGTCAACGACGTCCTGGCCCGTCTCCTGGGCTTGACTGATTTGCAAGGCCTCGTTCCCGTTGCCGAAGATAAGCTCTATAAGATTGCCGTCTACGTCCCCGAAAGCCACGGCGATGCTGTCCGCCAGGCCTTGGCTGACGCCGGTGCCGGTTATATCGGCAACTACAGCGACTGCTCTTTCACGGCCAAAGGCGAAGGCCGTTTCAAAGCCCATGAAGGGACGCATCCCTTTATCGGTGAAATCGGCAAAGTCGAAAGGGTGGCAGAAGAACGGATTGAAACCATCGTTCCCGAAAGCAAACTCCATCAGACCGTACAGGCCATGGTGGCAGCTCATCCCTATGAAGAACCGGCATACGACATTTATCCCTTGAAAAATGCCGGCCATCCCTTCATGATGGGCCGCGTCGGGACCTGGCCGACGCCGGAACCGGCAAGGGACGTCTTGAAGAAAATCAAGACCCTCCTCCATCGCGATGCCTTATCCTATGCCGGCGACCCTGACGTCACCGTTCACCGCGTCGCTCTCCTCGGAGGCGGTGGAGCCGGCTTCATTAAACTGGCCAAAGAGGCCGGCGCCCAGCTCTACCTTACAGGCGACGTCAAATACCATGACGCCCAGGAAGCCATCCGCCAAGGCATCGTCGTCGCCGACGGCGGCCACTTCGGCACCGAATTTCCCGTCGTAGCCGACCTCTGCCAGCGCCTGGAAGAAGCCGCAGCTAAAAACCAGTGGAACATCACCTGCGAAACCGACCCGACCAGTAAAGACATGCTGCAGTATATGTAAGGTGCCTTGCGGCGCGCCGTCCGCAATGGCTCCCCTGATAGGGGAGCTGACTGAGAGGTTGATTGGCTGTTCGCTCGGACTCAGATGCGGCTCCGCCGCGACAGACTCATGATTGTATTACGACCGTGTGCTACCTGTCATAAATTCTGGCTATGCCCAGGATTCACGGCGGGACGCCCTGTGGCCGTCCCCTACAAAATCGCATACAGGCGATGAAAATGAATGCAGGCCGATGGGTCGGTACCTGACGGGCTGGAAAGGCCTGGGACGGCCCCTACGGATGCGATTCCGCCGCGATAGACTCATGGAATAAACGCCGTTCGCAGGCCGAAAAAAATACACGGCCAACGGACTTGTGCGTAGGGGCTGTCCCAACGGGCAGCCCGTTGCGTCGCAGGCCGCAGATGGCCGTCCGCAATGGCTCCCCTGATAGGGGAGCTGTCAGCAAAGCTGGCTGAGAGGTTGATTTCCTGGCAAATAGTGCCGCTGTGAAGTTTAAACACAGCCCATTCTTATCCAATGGCGGGATTTTACGAGCCACGAACCACGAGCCACAGCCTTTTTCACGGCCATCAGGCCCCACATCTCCCATAGAAAGGAAAATCCATCATGACTAAAGAAGAACATGTAAAACATTTATTAGAAGATCCGGTATATGCCATCATGGGCAATGAAGAGCTTTGCCTGGGCCGGAGCAATATGGACGTCGCCAAAGAACTGATCGCTGCCGGCGTCACCATTATCCAGTACCGGGAAAAACATAAGAAATGGCGCGCCAAGTACGAAGAAGCCAAGGCCATTGCCCAGCTCTGCCACGACCACAACGTGACTTTCATCATGAACGATTCGACGGACCTGGCCATTGCCTGCGGTGCCGATGGCATCCATGTCGGACAGGACGATGCCCCGGCTCAGATTGTCCGCCAACTCGCCGGCCCGGACGTCTTCATCGGCGTATCGACCAATACCATCGACGAAATGAAACAGGCCCTGGCTGACGGCGCCGATTACGTCGGCTTCGGCCCTATGTTCCCGACGCAGTCCAAAAAAGACGCCGACGAAGTCGTCACGCCGGAAGCCAAAGCCTATGCACTGCACTATGAACTGCCCGTCGTCACCATCGGCGGCGTCAGCCTGGAAAACATCCGCAGCCTCTACGACGAAGGCTTCCGCTCCTTCGCCATGATTTCCGCTATCGTAGGCCAGAAGGATATCAAAGGCGCCGTAGAAAAAATCCGCCAGACATTGGGGCGTTAGCTATAAAGCGAATATAGCGCAGATGGCCGTCCGCAATGGCCCTGGTAGGGGAGCTGTCAGCAAAGCTGACTGAGAGGTTGATTTCCTGTCAAATAGTATCGCCGTCCGCTCGGACTCAGATGCGGCGTTCCGCCGCGACAGACTCATGATTGTATGACGACCGTGTGTTACCTGTCATAAATTCCGGCTGTGCTCAAGATTCACGCGGCCTTTTTGGCCCGTCAGGTGCCGACCAGCGTAAGGCGCAAGACGGCTGCCAAAACGGACAGCCGTGGCTGGGCAGCCCGTTATGAGATTTGGCCATACCTATTCTTGTATGATGGTAGGTTTTTACGAGCCACGAACCACGAGCTACTATTTTTCACGAGCCGAGGGGTTCCCGCGGCGATGTCGTCAATTTGAGCTTGTCGCCGCGTAGCGGCAGCTGAGTTCGAGGCGAGCGGTCTGCGGGCCGTCAGGCCCTTGACTCTCATCCCTAAATATGCTATCCTATACGAATGATGAGTATGAAAAGCAATCGCTAGTGCTTTTGCATTAGAGGAAAGTCCGAGCTCCGTAGGGCAAGATGCCGGCTAACGGCCGGCGAAGGTGACTTTAGGGATAGTGCCACAGAAATGTGTACCGCCACGCAAGTGGTAAGGGTGGAACGGTGCGGTAAGAGCGCACCAGCGGTGCAGTAATGCATCGGCTAGGTAAACCCCATCTGGAGCAAGACCGAATAGGGGAGGGATGAAGCGGCCCGCTGATCTTCCGGGTTGTGTCGCTTGAACATGCCGGCAACGGTATGTCTAGATAGATGATTGCTGCTGCGCAAGCAGAACAAAACTCGGCTTACTGATTACTCATCACCTTGTGAATGTAAAGGGGTTGTCGTGCGAAGGTTCCTGCCATCATGCGAGACCCCTTTCTCTTTATAGTTTATAGTACGGAGTTTGTAGTAGAAGATGACTTTAAATTTAAAAAACTTCACTACAAACTACAAACTTAGCACTCAAAAGGCGCTGTCTTTATGCGACAGCGCCTTTACATTTCCCCTTGTCCATGATATTATTTCAATAAGTGGTTTCAGATGGTAATAAACCATAAGAATGAATTACCATGATAATGAATACTTAAACAAACAAAAGCGAGGGATTTAAGTTGGCATTAATCGTTAAGAAGTTCGGTGGCAGCTCCGTTGCGACGCCGGACAAAATGCGGGCTATTGTACAACGAGTCTTGAAAGGCAAACAGCCGGAAGACAAAATCGTCATCGTTGTTTCAGCAATGGGGGATACAACAGACGAATTAGTAGCATTAGCCAAGCAGATCACTTCGAAGACTTACGGCCGTGAAATGGACATGCTCCTGACGACGGGCGAACAGGTCTCCATCGCCCTCATGGCTATGGCTTTCCAGGAAGCTGGCCAGAAGGCTATTTCCTTTACGGGAGCACAGGCCGGTATAAAGACCAGCGACGCCTTTAACAAAGGCCGCATCCTGGCATTGAAACCGGGCCGCATCATGAAGGCTTTGGACCAGGGCAATATCGTCATCGTCGCAGGCTTCCAGGGTATCACCGGTCATGGTGATATTACGACGCTCGGCCGCGGTGGCTCCGATACGACGGCAGTTGCCATTGCCGGTGCCATCCATGCTGATGTTTGTGAAATCTATACCGACGTTGACGGCGTATATACATCCGATCCCCGTGTCGTTCCCAATGCGAAGAAAATCGACCAGATTACGTACGGCGAAATGCTGGAAATGGCGAAACTCGGCGCCGGTGTCATGCAGCCCCGTGCCGTAGAAATGGGCAGCCGCTTTGGCGTCCCCATTCACGTACGCTCGACTTTTTCTGAAGATGAAGGAACTATGATACAGGAGGATTGCTCTATGGAAGTCAAACAGTATCTCATCCGCGGCGTCGCTTCGGATAAAAATGTTGCAAAAATCACCGTTTTAGGGATTCCCAATAAACCGGGCTTTGCTTATCGCGTTTTCGCTGAATTGGCAGAAAAACACGTCGATGTCGACATGATCGTCCAAAGTGTCCGCATTGCCAACGAAGGCGTTACGGATATCACCTTTACCATCGCCCGCACGGACCTCGAACAGGCTAAGGCTGTCCTGACTAACCTGCGTAAGGAAATGCCTGTCGAAGACGTCCTCATCGATGACAAAATGGCAAAAGTTTCCGTCGTCGGTGCTGGCATGGCCGGCCATCCGGGCATCGCTGCCGGCATGTTCGGCGTCCTCGGTGACAACGGCATCAACATCGAAATCATTTCCACTTCGGAAATCAGCATTACCTGCCTCATTTCTGAAGATGTCGTCGATAAAGCCGTCAAAGCTATCCACGCGCACTTCTTCGACGAAGACTAAGGGGGATACATGTCTGTATTGGATAGCTTTACAGAAGAAATGCTGCAGTCCGAATTGCCTAAACGGGTCATCCTCGAACGCCTGACCCATGGCCTGGAAGTCGAAAAGCCACCGCAGTTTGCCATCCCGGCTCCGAAGTACACCTTTGAAACGAACTTGCATGGCTTCCGTTACGATTACCAGAACCAGACCGTCACCATTTCCTATAAAGTAGCCCACGGCCTTCATGACGATATGACCGTATCCTTTATGACCTTCCGGGTCATCCTGGAAGGGTTGGGCGTTTGTATCCGAATGCAGAAGTGGTAATGAAAGACAGAGGGGGTTGTCGCTAGTGCGGCAGCCTCCTTTTTGTGGTGAAAGAGGGAAGTCGCGGTAAATTTGTAGGGGCTTCCACGTGGGAAGCCCGTTAGAGAAATGGAAGGTAACCGATGCATTGTGGAACTGATATCGTACAAATCAGCCGTATAGCCGATATGGCTGCTCGTCACGGTCGTTCACTGGGGCGCTTTTTCACGGAACAGGAACTGTCCTATTGTCAGCGGTCTGATGGTGCCTGGCGGACTGAATCCTTGGCCGGCATTTTTGCTGCTAAGGAAGCTTTGTTCAAAGCCTTGGGGACCGGCTTTCGCCAGGGAAAATGGACGGACGTCGAAGTCTGCCATGACTCGCTAGGCGCTCCGTATTACCAACTCCACGGCTACTACGCCCAGACCGTGGGCCAGGGTAGCCAGCCGCCGTCCCTATCTATCGCCCATGACGGCGATTACGCCATCGCCTTTACCGTGTTGGGGTAGTTGGTATAATGGCGGGCTTTTACACGCCCCTTCCAATAAAAATAGGAGAGAAATTACTATGCAAAAAGTCACTACTGCCGCTCAGATGCGGAATATGGATCGGATAGCGATGCATGGCATCTATGCCATCGCACCGGCTGTCCTTATGGAAAATGCCGGTCATGCCGTAGCTGAACGGGCCGGCGCTTGGCTGGAAGGCTGGGATGGCAAGGATGTCGTCCTGTTTTGCGGCAAAGGCAATAACGGCGGCGACGGCTTCGTCATTGCCCGCCACATCTTGGCCGCTGGGGCCAGGACCTATGTCTATGTCCTCGGTCAGGAAGAAGATTATAGCCAAGAAGCACGTCAGCATTTGCATACGCTGCAACAGCTGGCCGACGATGAAACGTGCTTGCTCTTGCCGGCGCCGCAGTCGGAAGCTGACTGGCAGGTTCTGCAAAAACGGCTTCTCGCTTCTTCTGTCGTCATCGACGCCATGCTAGGGACGGGCTTCCACGGCAGCCTGCGTCAGCCTATTGCTTCCATCGTTGCCGAAGTCAATGCCGCAGCTGCTGCCGGTGCCGTCACGGTCATTGCCGTCGACATGCCGACGGGTGTCAACTCCGATACGGGCGCTGTCAGCAATGGCGACGATGATGAAGACGGGCCGCTCTTTGCCGATATGACCGTCACTTTTGGCGCTCTCAAGCGGGGCTTGGTGCTCTATCCCGGCCGGGCCTGTGCCGGCCACGTCGAAGTCGACCCCATCGGCATGCCTGGTCCGCTGCTCATGCAGCTCGAAGAAGACCCGGCCTATTTGTTACAAGAATCGGATATCGCCGAAATCGTCGTCCCCCGCAGCCCGGACAGCCATAAAGGGACCCATGGTACCATCGCCATCGTCGCTGGCAGCAGCCAAATGGCCGGAGCCGCCCTCATGGCCGCTCACGGAGCTGTCCGCAGCGGAGCCGGCAAGGTCTTCCTCCGCGTGCCCGGTGCGACGGCGCCGTACTGCATCGGTGTCCAGCCAGAAATTATGGTCCGTGGCGTCGGTACGGGCGATCACTTTACGGCTGCTGATGCCGATGAAATCATTGCCGAAAGTAAGAATTGGTCAGTCCTGGCCATGGGGCCCGGCATGGGCCGCGACGCCGGGACGAAAGCCTTTCTCCTGAAAGTCCTGGAAGCGGCAGCTTGCCCAATCGTCCTCGATGCCGATGCCCTCAACTTGCTAGCTGGAGAAAAGGCCCTCATCGCTTCCCGTGGCAGTCGGATCATCATGACGCCGCACTTAGCTGAATTTTCTCGCCTCAGCGGGTTATCCATGACGGAAATCAAAGCGGACCCCATTGCGGCAGCCCGGCACTTTGCCTCAGAATGGAAAGTTAACCTCGTCCTCAAAGGAGCGCCGACGCTCATCGTTTCGGCTAGGACGGGAAATGTCTACATCAATTCCACGGGCAACGCCGGCATGGCCTGCGGCGGCATGGGCGATGTCCTGACTGGAATGATTGCCGCCATGACGGCTCATCAGGGCATGAGCGATTTGTGCAGTGCTGCTTGTGCTGGTGTCTATCTTCACGGGGCAGCCGGCGATGCTTGCCGCAAGGCTCACGGCCCGTATGGCTTTACGCCGATGGAAACAGCCGATGCCCTTCCCGGCGTCTTGGCTTCTTTAGAAGAAGATTTGGCCCTGCCCATTTTGCAGCAGCCTTTGATTGGAGGAAAGTAACGTGAAAAAAAGAAGCTTCTTTACAGCTGCCTTAGCCCTGGTCATGAGCCTTATGCTCGTCCTGGCCGGTTGTGGTAACAGCGCGTCGTCCAGCTCGTCTGGTGGAGGCGCCAAAGCCGTTCAGTCTTTAACGGCCTCTGACAAGGATTTGCGCGTGTCTGTCCTCAATGTCGGGCAAGCCGATGCGACGCTCATCCAGTATAAAGGAAAGAACATGCTCATCGATACGGGCGATGTCGACAGCCGGGCTGATTTGGTCAAACAGCTCAAAGAACGCAAGGTCAAGGACCTGGACATCGTCGTCATCACCCATCCTCACGGTGATCACATGGGCGGCATGGCAGAATTGTTCAAAGATTTCAAAATCAAACAGATTTATGACAATGGCCAGAGCGCTAATACGGCCATGTACCGCAATTACCTGAAGAACATCAAAGCTAAGAATATTACCTATAAAGTCTTAAAGAAAGGCGATACCTTCACCCTTGGCGATGACGTCAAATTCGCGGTTTTGTCGCCGGATAAGCCCTTTACCAAAGAAAATACCCAGGGCGTTTCCGAAAGCGGCTTGACCAATAATAATTCCATTGTCTGCAAGATGACTTATGGCCAGTTTGCCATGATGTTTACTGGCGATGCCCAGAAAGAAGCGGAAGACCAGATTCTCAAGACTTATAAACCGGCTGACCTCAAATCAGACGTCCTCAAAGTAGGCCATCACGGCAGTAAGACCTCCTCATCTGATGCCTTCGTCAAAGCGATTGCGCCTAAAGCGGCAACTATCTCCTGTGCCGCAGGGAATCAGTACAAGTTCCCACACGAACCGACCTTGAAGACTTTGCAGAAATATAACGTCGAAGTTTATCGCACCGACCGCAATGGCACCATTACCATCACTACCGACGGCTCGTCGTACAGTATCGCAAAGGAGCACTAACATGAAAAAAGAACTCGTCGGCAGCATCGACCGCATTACCGAACAGACAGCCTGCATCATCCTCAACGACGATGAACACCAGCTCCAGATTCCACTCGAACTCCTGCCAGACGGCGCCGATGAAGGCATGGCCTTCACCATCACCATCGAACGCAACGAAGAAGAAGAAAAACGCCTGGCCGAAGAAATCGCAACCCTAAAAGAAAGCCTCTCCCAATAGGAGAGGTTTTTTCTTTTGCTTTTTACGGATTACGAGCCACTGCCTTTCCTCGGACTCAAATGCGGCGTTCCGCCGCGACAGACTCAAACTAACAACGACGCTTCGGGAAACCCTCAGCGCGTAGCGGGCCGCCTTCACAGGACGGCCCCTGCGATGCAGCCGAGCTGCGTCAAACTCATGATTATATTATGACCGTGTGCCATTTGCCATAAATTCCGGCTGCTCACATAAGTCACGGCGGGCCGTCTTGGACAGGTCGGCCCCTACATATCGCATACAGGCGATGAGTGAGAAGGCCGTTTACCGAATATAACCCAAATACACAGCTAACGGCCTTGTGCGTAGGGGCTGTACCAAGCCTTTTTGGCCCGTCAGGTGCCGACTAATAGGAGTCGCAGGACGGCTGCCCAAACGGACAGCTATAGTTGGGCAGACCGCTGTGATATTCAACCACAGCCTATTCGAGCATAATGGTGAGCTTTTCTCGATGAGCGATTTCCCGGTTGTACAAAGAAATTGAAATCTGATACAATAAACTCAAGGAGGTGTGGCCGATGGATGAAGAGATAATGCAGGATGTAAAGGAGCAGCTGGTGGGCGCGCTAGACTACGATCAAGCAGCGAAAGGCGTTTTGTCACAGAAAATGGTGCTGGCTTATATCTTGAAACGGACGGTTCCCGAATTTGAGTCGGCCAGCCTCGACGATATTGCCAATATCTACATCGAAGGGACGCCGGAAGTCAGTACGGTTCCGGTTTCTAAGGACAAAACGAACGCGGTCCGACATGCCTTGGAGCGACAGGATACACCGAAGATCAAAGGGGCACAGAATGAAGATAACAGCATAACCGAAGGCTCCATCGTCTTTGATATCTTGTTCCGGGCGAAGGCACCGGAAACGAATGAGCTTATTACGCTGATTATCAATGTAGAAGCCCAAAAACGATTGAACCCGAAAAAGAAAACCGGAGATACCTATCCTCTATTAAAAAGAGCTGTCTATTATGCCAGCCGATTGATTTCTTCGCAAAAAGGGACCGAATTCATCAATAGCGACTACGATAAAATAAAGAAGGTCTATACTATTTGGATCTGCATGGAAGCCCCACAGGGAAAAAGTGCTATCAACCGTTATCAGCTGAAAGAACAGCATTTGCTGCACCGCTATAAGGAACCTTGTCAGAATTATGACCTCATGGGCATCATTTTTGTCTATCTGGGAAATAGCAAAGTCAAGGACCAGCTGATAAACCTGCTTGATTTGATGTTCAAATCATCAAAGAACGCCAGTGAAAAGATTACGACCCTGCATAATGATTTTGGGATTGATTTGACACAAGAAGAAGAGGGGGATTTGGAAGTCATGTGCAACTTAGGAGAAGGAATCTACGAAGATGGCCTGATGAAAGGCAAACAAGAAGGATGGGAGAAAGGTAGAAAAGAAGGCAGAAAAGAAGGCAGAAGGGAAGGAAAATTGGAATTAGCTCTTGAAATGTTGAAGGATGGGATGGCCTTAGAAAAAGTAGCAAAGTACAGCAAATTATCACTTTCCATCATCAAGGAACTTGCTAAACAAAATAAATTGATTTAGGAATAATTACAAAACACCGCTACGGGGCAAGAAACCATTGGCGGTGTTTTTGTTGAAATTCCCTCGGATTCAGATGCGGCGTTCCGCCGCGACAAACTCAAATTGACAATGACGCTTCGGGAAACCCTCAGCGCATAGCGGGCCGCCCTTTGGCCGGCCCCTACGATGGCCCCGGATGGGGCCCTTTCCACAAGCCGAGGGTTTCCTGAGGTGATGTCGTCTACTTGAGTTTAACGTCGCATTGTGGCCTGAGCCCGAGGCGGCCTACGGACGGCGGTCTGCGGGGCCGTCAGGTCCCTTTTATATATATTCCCTCACACGTTTTACTAAACATGTATAATGCATAAAAACAAATTATTACAATCGAAAGGAAAAATTATGATTAGATGTAAAAAAATTGCAGTCATCCTGGCTGTTTTTTCGGCCATGGGTATGGTTGTTCAAGGTCAAGGAAATGGCGATAGTATCGCGCTTTCTCAGAATGTACGCACGCCTTTACCGGCCTTGGCGCCGGCAGCGTATCGGGGTCATTTCTGGCGTGTCGATGCGGAAAATAATGGGGGCTTGCCTCGGAATTTCCGCACGTGTCAGTCACCTTTTCATAAGGTGGAACATAAATATGCATCGGAAGTCGATTCGTCTTATGTTCCATCGCGGAAAGGACTGGATGATTTGCGTATTTCCGGGTCCGGCCAGTTTTCGGCCCGCCAGTTCGACGCCCTTGTCCATGAGTTGCGGAAGAAGACCAAGGGCCCTATTTATGATGTCGACTTGCGGCAGGAATCGCATGGCTTCTTTAACGGCACGGCTATCAGCTGGTACGGCCGTCACGACTGGGGCAATATCGGCAAGTATCCGGCCGAGGTCCTGACTGATGAGCAGCAGCGCTTGCAGGCCGCTTTGGGAAAGGACGTCCTTGTCTACGACCAGGGGAAAGGCGATTTACCCATTCATCCTCGAGTCATAGCGGTCCGACGCGTCCAGACAGAACAGGAACTGGCAGACAGCAAAGGCATCCACTACGTCCGCCTGGCTAACACGGACCATCTTTGGCCGACGCCGGGCGAAATCGATGCCTTCTTAGCTTTCGTCCGCACCTTGCCGGATGACGCCTGGCTCCATTTCCATTGCGAAGCCGGAGCCGGCCGGACGACGGCTTACATGGTTATGTACGACATGATCAAAAATCCCGGCCTGCCCTATAAGGACATCGTTTATCGCCAGTACGAAATCGGCGGCAACTACACGCCTCACGACGTGGCCCATCCTAAACGGAGCGATTGGAAAGGAACGTATTATCATGAAAAACACGAAATGGTGTCTTTATTTTATCAGTATGTGCAAGACCAGGTGAGACAGGGAGGAAGTCAGTCGTGGTCGCAATGGTTGAAGAATAAAAGAATGAGAGTCAATAACAGTTGAAATAAAACTGCCACGAAAGACAATGAAATGTGAATAAATAAACATAAATAAAATTTTTATGCAAAAGCACCCTTTAAGTTTTTAAAAATGGTGATTAAAAAATAAAGGATAAATGGCTTTGTTTAGCCGATTTTTACTAGGATAAAAAAGGAAAACAAACATTGAATTTTGACAGGCCTTGAGAAAAGTTGTATAATAATCGCAACAGGTGTGGTGCGGACGCAGGCAACACCTGCGAAAAGAGCAAAAAAACAGTAACTTTTTCAAGGCAGTAAAAGAGAGGAAACTAGGACAACTCGCCAATGAACCCTTGGAAAAAATACGTTTCGGCGCTCGCTAGTAACGGTGTAAGACTTTTTACGAAACTTATTTTTTTATTGGAAAAGGGGTAATCCTCATGAAAACAAAAGTATTAGCAGCTCTCGCAGCAACTATGGCTGTTGGCGCAACTTGTGCCTTCGCAGCTAACCCGTTCGTCGACGTACCGTCCGACAGCTGGGCTTATAAATCCGTCGTAGAATTGGCTGACGCCGGCATCATCCAAGGCGTTGACGGCCAGTACTTCCAGGGCAACCGTAACATCACTCGTTACGAAGCTGCTGAAATGGTCGCAAAAGCTATGGCTCACATGGACAAAGCTTCTGTCGAACAGCGCGCTCTCATCAACAAACTCGCTGACGAATATGCTGACGAACTCAACAACCTCGGCGTTCGCGTAAGCGCTTTGGAAAACCGCGTTGGCAACGTAAAACTCACCGGTGATGCTCGTATTAAATATGCACATCAGGAATCTTATAAACACTTAGATAACACCACAGGAAAGATTACAGATGCTGGTAAGAAGAATGATGCTTCTTGGATGTATCGTGTCCGTATCCGTGCTAATGCGCAGGTCAACGACCGCACGAAAGTTACTTATGGCATCACGACGGGCGACCGCAGCTTTGCTGATAATAGCGCTGCTAGCAGTGAAAACAATCCGTACACGGATATCGCTAAAGTCGACTACAACTTCGGCGGTAACAACTGGAACCTCAGCGTTGGCCGTACCGATGCTTATCACCTCGGCGGTGATCGTGCTTACGGCTACAACTACGGTGATATCTTCGACCGTGCTGAATTGAAATACCAGAACGATAAATTCGCTGCTACCGCTGGCTATGGTAAATTTAAGACTGATGGCTCCGATACGGACTATGGTAAAGTAACGGGTAAGAATGCTACTGACACTGAAGATGCCCTTTCTGGTGTTAAGACTGGTTATGGCGAATTAGAAGGCTTCTTCGGCGGTGGCCGTGCAGCTGGTTCTGCTCTCGGTGTTTATTACAACGATTTCACTCGTGCTGATGGTACAAATCATGGTACAGATGATGTCTTCCATGCTGATGATCTCTGGGGTGCCTATGTAAGTGCTAACCTCGGCAAATGGAATGCCCTCGCTAACTACGAACACGTTTCCTTCGTCGATGGTGCTAAAAACATCAACAAGGACGATAATGCTGACGTATGGATTGGCAGATTGACTTATGGCAAAGCTGGTTTCGCTACGCCGAAGTCCTGGGATGCTTGGGTTGAATACATCAATGCTGAAGACGGTGCTTTCATTGGTGGTAACTCCACGTCTTGGAGATTCTCGAAAGATATGGATAACATCGAATCTTGGGGTGTCGGTGCCGATTACACCTTCGCTAAGAATGCCATGTTCCAGGTTATGCAGTCCTTCGGTACGAACACCAAAGACGGCAATGCAGAAGATCCGGGAGAACAGACACGCGCTCAGTTCGTATTCGTATTCTAATCTTTCCTTTTTGCAAGGAGATTATCAAAGACCACCCAGAAATGGGTGGTCTTTTTTTGCATATGCTAAATCGGCATAATACGTAAAACGTGGCTTGTTTATGCCCTTTATAGGCCTTTTTGTTATGATAAAAACTTACATGATTTTGACAAAACTTGCAAAATGGAGTATAGTAGAAAAGAACTAGCGTAGTGCGTTGCAGGTACACTAGTGAAAAGAGGTACGAAAAAACAGACCGTCTGAGGCAGTAAAAGAGAGGAAACTAGGATAACTCGCCAATGAACCCTCAGAAAATATGTTTCTGTCCCTCGCTTGTAACAGAGTAAGACTTTATAAGGAACTTATTTTTTTGAAAAGGGGTAATACTCATGAAAACAAAAGTATTAGCAGCTCTCGCAGCAACCATGGCTGTTGGCGCAACGTGCGCTTTCGCAGCTAACCCGTTCGTCGACGTACCGTCTGACAGCTGGGCTTACAAATCCGTCGTAGAATTGGCTGACGCCGGCATCATCCAGGGCGTTGACGGCCAGTACTTCCAGGGCAACCGTAACATCACTCGTTACGAAGCCGCTGAAATGGTCGCAAAAGCTATGGCTCACATGGACAAAGCTTCTGTCGAACAGCGCGCCCTCATCAACAAACTCGCTGACGAATATGCTGACGAACTCAACAACCTCGGCGTTCGCGTAAGCGCTCTGGAAAACCGCGTTGGCAACGTAAAACTCACTGGTGATGCTCGTATCCGTTACATTCACCAGAGTGAAGGCGACAAAGATAAAGCCGGCGAACCGGTCAATGCAGCTACGAAGAACGATAATTCTTGGTCCTACCGTGTCCGCGTCCGTGCCAATGCTCAGGTAAATGACCGCACGAAAGTTACTTATGGCATCACGACGGGCGACCGCAGCTTTGCTGATAACAGCTCTGCTAGCAGTGAAAATAATGTCACGACGGACCGTGCTTATGTTGATTACAACTTCGGCGGTAACAACTGGGATTTGATGGTTGGCCGTTATGAATACATCATGGGTGGCCCGCGTGCTTATGGTTTCTTCTATGGCGATACCTTCGACGGCGCTCAGTTGAAATACCAGAATGACAAATTTGCTGCAACTGCTGGCTATGGTAAATTCAAAGAAGGCCCCATCGGTGGTGCTTGGACTGGTTCCTATAATTTAGATGCAGATAATGATTATAATGTTGAAGCTGGTAAATATGATGTTGAAGCTAGCGCTAAAACGGCATATGGTGAATTAGAAGGCTTCTTCGGTGGCGGCCGTATGGCTGGTTCTGCTGTTGGTGTTTACTACAATAATATCATGCCTAATGCATCAGCTACTAATAAGGATACTACTATTAATGGAGATTTTGATAACATTGATGTTTGGGGTGCATATGCTAGCGTAAACTTCGGCAAATGGAATGCCTTGGCTAACTATGAAACCTATCGTGACGCTATCCACAATGACAATGGTTCTAAAGACAATGCTGATGTTTGGGTTGGCAAGCTCACCTACGGTGCTGCTAACTTCGCTACGCCGAAATCTTGGGACGCTTGGGTTGAATACCTCAATGCCGACCAGTTCGATATTGATGGCACCTTCATTGGTTCCACCAATGGTTGGAGAAAGGACAGCTTAACCAGCAACGTTAAATCTTGGGGCGTCGGCGTCGACTACACCTTCGCTAAGAACGCTCAGTTCCAGGTCATGCAGTCCTTCGCAACCAGCGCTAAGAAAGGCGATGCTGATCCGGGCGAAGAAACACGTGCTCAGTTCGTATTCGTATTCTAATCCTTCCTTTTGCAGGAAGATTACAAAAAGACCACTCAGAAATGGGTGGTCTTTTTTTGCACAAAAATGGAAAAGACGCAGGTAGCTGCATAAACACATACGGCCCGTGGCCGTATTCGTAGGGGCTCGCACGTGGCGAGCCCGCTAGAAAGAGTTAGCCATAGCCTATTCTAGTATAATGGTGAGCTTTTACGAGCCACGAACCATTATTTTCACGAGCCGAGGCGGCCTGCGACCGGCGGGCCGTTAGGCCCAAAATTCGATGAACGACCTACGATGAACGGCTTTACGCCTGTCCGTCAGGTCCTAATCTACATTAACGGTTCCTTAAATATTTGGGAATTCGATTAAGAAATAATTAAGTTTTCTGGAACCGTCCTTTTTCTGTTGTATCATGAAATTATCAAGGATTATCCTTTTCGTGGTTCTTCATGATATAATAAAGAAAGGAATGGTGAATCTGTTGAAAGAACAACTGACTGCCAATGAAATCCGCTATCGCACGTATTTCCCGGAGCTGACGGAAAAGAACTTCAATCCCATGAATGATGTGTTGTTCAAGTTCATTTTCGGTAGGCCGGAACGAAAGGCTATTACCATTGATTTCTTCAATGCCATTGCCGCCGAAGATTTGGGTCATCCGATTACGGACATCGTCTTTACGCCGACGGAAAACGTCCCGGACAGTCACGATGAAAAACTGACCCGCCTCGACGTGGCCTGTACGTTGGACACGGGTGAACAAGTCGATATCGAAGTCCAAATCGTCAACCAGAAAAACATGCAGCGCCGGACCATGTGCTATTGGGCGCGCTTGTACTTGTTGTCGTTGCCGCCGGGCGGAGCCTATCAGGACTTGAAGCCCTGCATCACAATCAACTTGTTACGTTTTAACCTGCTGCCGCAAGAAGAAGCCCATTCCATGTGGAGCATTTACAACGCCGAGACGGGCGACCGCCTCAATAAGGATTTGGTATTCCATTTCCTGGAAATCCCGAAATATACGAAATTGCCGAAGAAGCGAATAAGTGACATGACGAAGATGGAGCGATGGTTGGCGTACTTTGCCAATCAGCTCAGTGATGACGAAAAGGGGGAATTGATCATGAGTGATGAAGCCATCTATAAAGCCGTAGATGCGGCCCGGACCTTCCTGCAAAATGATGCCGAACGCCGGGCCTACATCAATCGCGAACTCGCCATCCTAGACTATAACTCGGACCATCGTGATGCCTTTGAAGAGGGGGAAGCTAAGGGACGTGCCGAGGGACGTGAAGAAGGAGAAAAAAGATTTGGAATGTTGATGAGCATTTTATTGGAAGAAAATCGCTATGATGATGCGTCCAAAGCGTCTGCTGATGCCGATTTCCGTGAAAAACTTTTTAAGGAATATGGAATTTAACCGATAGAGAAGGGACTGTCGCGTGAAAGAGACTATCATGCACAGTCCTTTTTTTCGGACTCAGATGCGGCGTACCGCCGTGACAGACTCAAACTGACAACGACGCTTCGGGAAGCCCTCAGCGCGTAGCGGGACGCCTTGTTCAGGACGTCCCCTGCAGTATCGCATACAGGCGATGGAAATGAGCACAGAACGCAAAAAAAATACACGGCCAGCGGCCTTGTGCGTAGGGGACGCCTAAAAGGCGTCCCGTTGTGAGATTTCATGTATGATGGCCGGCTTTTACGAGCCACGAACCACTATTTTTACGAGCCGAGGGTTACTCGAGGCGATGTTGTTAGTTTGAATCTGTTGCCGCAAAGCGGCATCTGAGTCCGAGACGACCTGCGACCGGACTGGCCGTCAGGCCTGAAATAAAAAAATTCAATTTTTTTTGTTTTTTTAGAAGGAATTTGCATCTCCGTGTTGAATACTATACATATAAGGGAAGAGACCACAAGAAATGAAAGCCATACATTTCTTAGACAGGATCTCCCCACGAAAGGAAGGGATGTTTTATGGCAACCATCGTTAGAGGTAAAAATTTAGAAATTACACCGGCTCTGAAAGATCACGTTGAAAAACAGGAAAAGAAAGTCACGAAATACTTTGATAACGAAGTCAATGTCCAGGCCCTGCTTTCTGTAGAAAAAGATCGGAAAATCGCTGAAATCACGTTGAAAGTGGACGGCGTCGTCCTCCGCGGCGTTGAAGCCAACGATGATATGTATGCTGCTATCGATTTAGTCTATGATAAACTGGTACGCCAGATTCATAAATATAAAACGAAAATCGCCCGCCGCATGAAGAAAGGTGCTTTCAATGATGCTCTCGTCGAAGGGCCGGCCGTTCCGGAAGAAACCTTTGAAGTCGCCCGCGTCAAGAAATTCGCCGCTCGTCCGATGGACGTGGAAGAAGCTATCTTGCAGATGAACCTCGTAGGCCACGATTTCTTCGTATTCCTCAATTCCAAGACCGACACGATCAACGTCGTCTACAAACGGAAACACGGCAAATACGGCTTGATTGAACCGGAATATTAAGAGCCGTTCATCGTTGAATGAATAAAAGAGGCTGTCGCTTTTGCGACAGCCTCTTTTGTGGTTCGTGGGTCGTTTGGCGTGGTTCGAAGCAGAACGCTCGCTGACGCATCGCTTCATGAAGAACCCCTTCGCTGGAGAGGCTTTGACTGGCTCCCCTGCGAAGGGGAGCTGTCAGCGAAGCTGACTGAGGGGTTCTTCCAGCGATGCGTCAGCGAGCTGCGCGAATCCTGTGAATCGCCTTATTCTGCATTTGTATGCCTTTTCGAATCACGAACCACGGCAAACGAACCACGGAGGAACGGCACGTTCCTCATTCCTCTTCATTATGCAGGACGCTGATTTTAGGCGTATGGTGGATGGCTTGTTCGAATTCATCCTGGATTTCCTGGCTCGGTCCTCCATCGAGTTTGCTGACGACGTAGATGGCGATGAGCGAGAAGAGGAAGCCCGGTACGATTTCGTAAAGGCCAAACCAGGCGAACTGTTTCCAAATGAGGACGGTCAGGCCACCGACGATGATGCCGGCCAGGGCGCCGTTTTTGGTCATGTTCTTCCAGTACAGGGACAGGAGGATGGTCGGGCCGAAGGCAGCACCGAAGCCAGCCCAGGCGTAGGAGACCATGGTCAGGATGTAGCTGTTCGGGTTGAGGGCCAGGACGATGGCACAAGCGGCGACGACGAGGACCGTCAGGCGGCTGACGTAGATCAGTTCTTTTTCACTGGCATTCTTGCGAATGAAAGTGTGATAAAAATCCTTGGAAATAGCTGACGCCGTGACCAGGAGCTGCGATGACGCCGTGCTCATGATGGCGGCCAGGACAGCCGACAAGATGAGGCCTGATGCGAACGGCGGGAAGAGCTGACGGCTCATGACCAGAAAGACTTTTTCTGAGTCAGCACCCGTTAAAGGTGTCGGGACGACGACTTTGCCGACCAGGCCGACCAGGACGGCAGCGGCCAGGGAGATGACGACCCAAGTCATGGCGATGTGTTTCGATTTCTTCAGTTCTGTCGGGTCGCCAATGGCCATGAAGCGGACTAGGATATGGGGCTGGCCAAAGTAGCCTACGCCCCAGGCCAGGGCGGAAATGATGCCGATGATGCCCGTCGTCGACGTATCCGGTGCCATTTCCAGCAGATTCGGTGCCGTCGTAGCTAATCGGGTCATGACAGCATCATAGCCGCCGAAGGCGATCATGCCGACCAGGGGGACTAGGACGATGGCCAGGAACATCATGCAGCCCTGGATGAAGTCGGTCCAGCAGACGGCCATGAAGCCGCCCAGGAAGGTATAGACGACGACGACACCGGCACTGAGCAAGAGGGCCGAAAAGTAGTCCATGCCAAAGACCGATTCAAAGAGTTTGCCGCCGGAGACGAAGCCCGATGACGTGTATATAAGGAAAAAGATGAGGATGAAAATAGCCGAGATGATGCGGATAATATTTTTTTCATCGTGGAAGCGGTTCTTAAGGTAATCTGGCATAGTCAGGCTGTTGTTGGCCACTTCCGTATAGTTACGCAGGCGCTGGGAGACGAACTGCCAGTTGAGGTACGTGCCGATGGCGATGCCAATGGCAATCCAGGCGGCAGAAATACCTGTCGAATAAGCGAAACCCGGTACGCCCATGAGCATCCAGCCGCTCATGTCCGACGCTTCGGCACTCATAGAAGTAATCCATGGACCTAGGCTGCGTCCGCCGAGAATATAATCGCTCAGCCGCTGCTGGGACCGGGAATAATAGATGCCAATCGCCAGCATTGCCAACAGATAGAGGGCAAAAGCTGTCAATATGGACACATCATATTGAATCATAATCATAAAACCCCTTTCACGCAGTATAGCAGTATATAAATAATAAAACTATTTTAGCATATTCATGCGCTATTGTATATGGGGAAAAGAGGCTGTCCCGTAAAGACGGATTCTTTATTTCCTTAAATCCCTTTGAAATGGTTGCAAAATAGGAGCCAATCACGGTATAATGTATAATTGATATAATATCACAGAGTAGATTGCAAATTGTGTAAATTGGAGGTCTCGGATAGGTGTTTAATAAACTAATACAAAAACTGCTCGGGAATAACACGGAGCATGAATTAAAGAAGATGTGGCCCATTGTCCGCCGCATCAATGATCTGGAACCGAAATTGGCAGGCCTGAGCGATGCGTCGCTGCAGGAGAAGACCTTCGAGTTCAAGAATCGTCTGGCCAATGGTGAAACGTTGGACGACATTCTGCCCGAAGCCTTTGCCGTCGTCCGCGAAGCTTCGCGCCGTGTGACGGGGATGCGCCATTTTGACGTTCAGCTCCTGGGGGGCATCGTCCTCCACCGCGGGGACATTGCCGAAATGCGTACTGGTGAAGGGAAGACCCTGGTCGCGACGTTGCCGGTATACCTCAATGCCTTGACGGGGAAAGGCGTCCACGTCGTCACTGTCAATGACTACCTGGCTACCCGCGATAGCGAAGATATGGGCCGCATCTATAAGTTCCTTGGGCTGTCCGTTGGTCTCATCGTCCACGACCTCACGTATGATCAGCGCCGCCGGGCTTATAACGCAGACGTCACATATGGGACGAACAACGAATTCGGGTTCGACTACCTGCGTGATAACATGGTCATCAGTGCCGACCAGATGGTACAGCGGCCGCTCAACTATTGTATCGTCGACGAAGTGGACTCGATCCTCATCGATGAAGCGCGGACGCCGCTCATCATTTCCGGTCCTGGTGAAAAGTCGACGGACCTGTACTACACGTTGGCAGGCATCGTCAAGACTTTCACGAAGGACGACTACACGATGGACGAAAAACAGAAGACCATTGCGCCGACCGATTCGGGCGTTGCTAAAGTCGAAAAGATGCTGGGCATCAGCAACATGTTCGATAACGACCACCTCGACTTGAACCACCTGGTCATCCAGGCCTTGCGGGCGCGCTTCATGATGCACCGCGATAAGGATTACGTCGTCAAGAACGGTGAAATCGTCATCGTCGATGAATTCACAGGCCGCCTCATGTTCGGCCGCCGTTACAGCGATGGCCTCCATCAGTCCATCGAAGCGAAGGAAAACGTCAAAGTCCAGGGCGAAAGCAAGACCTTGGCTACGATTACCTTCCAGAACTACTTCCGCATGTACGATAAGCTGGCCGGCATGACCGGTACGGCCAAGACGGAAGAAGACGAATTCAATAAGATTTATAAGCTCGATGTCTACGTCATCCCGACTAACAAGCCAGCCATCCGTAAGGACTTGCCAGATGTCATCTACAAGACGAAAAACGCCAAGTACCGCGCCGTCGTCCGGGAAGTCAAGAAGCGCCACGCTACGGGCCAGCCGATCCTGGTCGGTACGACATCTATCAACCAGTCGGAAATCCTCAGTCAGCTCTTGGACAAGGAAAATATCGTCCACAACGTGCTCAACGCTAAGTACCACGAAAAAGAAGCGGAAATCATCAAGAACGCCGGTCAGAAAGGCATGGTCACTATCGCTACTAACATGGCTGGCCGCGGCACGGACATCAAGCTCGGGCCAGGCGTCGCCGAATTGGGCGGCCTGATGATCATTGGTACGGAACGCCACGAAAGCCGCCGTATCGATAACCAGCTGCGAGGCCGTGCCGGCCGTCAGGGCGACCCTGGTACGACGCAGTTCTTCCTGTCTTTGGAAGACGACCTCATGCGTATCTTTGGCTCAGAAAATATTTCCAAATTCATGGATAAGCTGGGCATGGATGAAGACGAACCGATTACGGCCAAGATGATTACCCGGTCCATCGAAAAGGCTCAGAAGAAAGTCGAAAGCCATAACTTTGAAATCCGTAAGTACGTCCTGGAATACGATGATGTCATGAACCAGCAGCGTGAAGTCCTCTACAGCCAGCGCTGTCAGGTCCTGACAGCGGATTCCCTGCGCGATACCATTATGGGCATGGTCGACGATATCATCCACGAAGGCCTGGATAAATACGCTGACGAAAAGCTCTATCCGGAAGAATGGGATTTTGCCGGTCTCCTAGCTCAGATGCAGCAGTATTTCGTACCTAAGAACGCTACGACAGTAGAAGAACTGGAAAACTTGAGCCGCGTCGAAGTCCAAGATAAATTGAAACAGATCGCCGTCGACCTCTATGACGAACGTCTCAAGGAAATTGGCGAACAGACCATGAAAGAACTGGAAAAGGCTATCATGCTCCGCGTCGTCGACAGCAAGTGGATGGACCACCTCGATGCCATGGATGCCCTCAAGGAAGGTATCAATCTGCGGGCTTACGGCCAGAAGAATCCGCTCGTCGAATACAAATTCGAAGCCTATGAAATGTTCGAGGAAATGATCGAATCGATCAAACGGACCGTCGTTACTTTCCTCTATCATATCCAGGTCACGTACAGCAAGCCCGTACCGCAGGCGGAAGATCATCTCCAAGGGGCTCATGAAGTTCACGAAGAAAGCAAACCCGTCAGCGCCGAAGATATCCAGAAAGACGAAGAACGGGAACGGCAGTAATGTTTGACGTTTGACGTTGTGGGGATAAATTTAAACCCATATTATCCCGTGTAGAGGCGCCTGGGCGAATCCTGTGAACAGCCCGTTGTAGGGGCGCCCGCGCGAATTATGTGAACATTCCATTATAGTTATGTTTTATGAAAGATGGTGATACTTGTGTTGTTAGATGAAATGCGTAAACCGCTGGAAGACCTCAAACATAGAATACAAGAAATCGGGGATTCACTTTAACTTACCTCGGAAAAAAGAACGTATCATGGATTTAGACATGCAGATGAGTGACCCGACCTTCTGGGATGACCCGGATAAGGCCAAGAAGATTTCCCAGGAAGCGACGCTTCTCAAGACGGAAGTCGAAGGCCACGAAGAACTCGTCCGCAAAGCTGACGACCTCAGCGATTATTTGGAAATGGCCATGGAAGACGGCGATGCCTCTTTTGCCGAAGACATTGAAAAGCAGTACCACGACTTGCTCAAGGACATTGAAAAGCGGGAAGTGCGGCTCCTCTTGTCCGGCGAATACGATAAGTGCAACGCCCTCATTACCTTCCATGCCGGTGCCGGCGGTACGGAAGCCCAGGACTGGGCGCAGATGCTCATCCGCATGTATACCCGCTGGGCTGAACGCAATGGCTATAAACTGACTATCCTGGATATGCAGCCCGGCGATGAAGCCGGCGTCAAGAGCGCCGCTTTCCGCGTCGAAGGCGAATACGCCTATGGCTATTTGAAATCGGAAAAAGGCGTCCATCGCCTGGTCCGCATTTCGCCTTTCGATGCTGCAGCCCGGCGCCACACGTCCTTTACGGCTGTCGATATCATGCCGGAACTGCCGGATGATGTCGATGTCGAAATCAACATGGATGATGTCCGCGTCGATTACTTCCGCGCCTCTGGTGCCGGCGGCCAGCACGTCAACAAGACGAGTTCTGCTGTCCGCATGACTCATATACCGACGGGCATCGTCGTCCAGTGCCAGAATGAACGGTCGCAGCTGCAGAATAAGGAAATGTGCCTGAAATACTTGCGGGCTAAACTCTTTGAATTGGAACAGGAAAAGCAGGAAAAACTGAAAGCCGAAATCGGCGGCGTCCACCAGTCTATCGAATGGGGGAGCCAGATCCGCTCGTACGTGTTCCACCCGTACAACTTGGTCAAGGACCACCGGACCAACGTTGAAACAGGCAATATCCAGGCTGTCATGGATGGCGACCTGGACATCTTCATCGAAGGGTATTTGCAGCAGGAAAAAGAAAAGAAGTTAGCAAAGCAGGAGCTCTAAAGTAAATGAAAAAATGGATGATTTTCTTTGTCATCGTCGCGGCCCTCTTGGTGGGCGCCAATTCCTATGCGCCCCAGCTGGCCGAAGCCGGCCTCTGTCAAGCCTTGTCGGCGACACTCAATCTGCATAGCGATGATGTCCGCGTCCAAGCGTCGCCAGGTGCCAAAATCTTCCTCGGCGACATCGACGCCATTACCGTCCATGCCACCAACTTCCAAGCTGGCGATTTGACCTTCGCCCACTTCGACTGCAATCTCTACGGCGTCCACTTCAAGCCGCTCCTGGCCCTGGCCGATCAGGAAGTACGGGTCACGCGGGCAGAGAGCGGGGAAATGACGGCGTCCATCCGTAGCGAAGAACTGGAAAAGTTCCTGGTCAAAAAGGTCCAGGGACTGACGGACCCGCAGGTCGCCTTTGAAGACGATGCCGTCCGCGTCCAGGGACGAGTGAAGCTGGGCGGACTCGTGTCGGCTCAGGCTGACGTGCGCGGTCATTTTGGCATGAAAGGGTCGAAGCTCATGTTCATTCCGTCGTCAGTGACGGTAGAAGGCATGGGTATGCAGATCAGCACGACGCAGATGGCGCATGCTGAGATTTACGACTTTGCCGGTTTTCCCTTGGGAATCCAGCCGGATCGCGTCACCATGCGCGACGGCCTCCTGACCATCCATGGCCAGGTGAGCAACTCATAGATAAGGTGAAGAGAATGACAAACATGAATAAACGCAGTATGCTGGCGATGATACTGGCCGTCCTCATCGGCCTGGTATGTGCGCTGGGCATGTGTGTACAACGTAATGCGATAGAAAACGAGTCGACGACG
The DNA here is from genome assembly GCF_020539865.1 of Megasphaera elsdenii. Classification (GTDB taxonomy): domain Bacteria; phylum Bacillota; class Negativicutes; order Veillonellales; family Megasphaeraceae; genus Megasphaera; species Megasphaera elsdenii_A. The sequence continues at coordinate 107,370 of NZ_JAJBQV010000003.1, forward strand.
GTAGAACAGGCTATGGACTATGATGCCATCGTCGTCATGGCCCGTAACGACGGCTACGACCTCGACACGGCACTCCAGATGTGCCGCGATGCCGGCGTTACGAGCTTTACCATTTACGATACTACTCTTAATAAACTGACTCAGCGCGGAGAACTTTCGCTGGTGACGAAACTCGGTGCCGACCTCTATTATCCGCAGTTCGGCATTACCGACAAATCGTATGACTACTACCTCATCGGCAAGCCTCAGAACCAGAAGGATTTATATTTCGACGAAGTCGTGTCTGACCTCAAGGCCCGTCTGGGCGACGATAAAGTCAAGATCATGTCCCATGGTCCGTACCGCATTGCCGGCATCCAAGGTGTCATGCCTGGTTTAGGCGATGTCAACTTGGGCATCCTCAGTGCCGACGCCAAGACCATCAGCGACCACGGTTTCCACGTTATCCTGCGGCCGACGAATTACAGCAATCCGACGAAGGAACAGGTAGCCCATTTCTTCGACCGCGTCGATCAGATTAAGAACGTATCGGGAATCATGTTCGTCGGCAAAGAAGTCCTGGGTTATACGCCGGTCGATGCCGAACGCAAGACCATGTTGGACTATACGGCGGACAATCTGAACGAAAGGGACATTCCTTTCTATATGATCGAATCGGTCAATCAGCTCCAGTATAATCAGCAAGATGGCATGTATGACCTGGCTGGCCTGGTCCATTACCGCACGGCCCGCGTCTATGCCATGGCCAAGGAAGAACTGGAAAAGATTACGCCTGAAGAAGCGGCTATGCGCTTTTACATCAGCGACTTGGAACGCAATGCCCGAGTCAATCTCTATCCACTCTATAAGAAGCCCCTCCACGGCATGAACCTGACGCAGACGAACTTGTCCTATGTCAAGCTGGTTTCGCAGAAACTGACGGATCGGGGTTACACCCTGGGCCGGGCTTCCATTATGCCGTCTTATTATCCGAACCGCTTGCTCCTGGCCATTACGGCAGCGGCAGCCGCTTGCGGCTTCGTCTTCGTCCTCAACTTGCTCATTCCTTTGTCGGACCGCAAGAACTATATTCTCATGGCCTTGGGTATTGTCTGCGCGGTCATCGGCGCGATTGTCGCCAAAGGGGCCTTGTTCCTCCAGGTCTGGGCTATCGGCTGCGCTACGGCTGCGCCGACAGCAGCCATCCTCTTGGCGCTGGACCACTGGAAAAAGAGGAAGATCACCCAGAAACTCGGCTATGGCCGCGTCGTCCGCGACGGTACGATTGGCCTGTTCTTCGCCGTCGTCGTCGCTATGATCGGCGGCCTCTATATTGCTGCGATGCTGGGCAATATCCGTTTCTTCATGGAATTCGACTTCTACCGCGGCGTCAAACTGACCTTCGTCCTGCCGCTGCTCCTGGTGGCTATCGGCTATCTGCGCCGCTTCCCGCTCATGGGACAGGCCATTGCCTCGCCGGCGGACCTCAAGGTCTTTGTCAAGGATTTCCTCAATATTCCCATTAAGATGGGAACCATCCTCATCTTGGCCGTCCTGGCCCTGGCTGGCATCATCTTCGTCGGCCGCAGCGGCCACACGGCAGGCGTCCCCGTACCGGGCGTGGAAGTGGCTATGCGCCGTTTCCTGGAAAATGTCCTTTATGCCCGGCCGCGGGAAAAGGAATTCCTCATCGGCCATCCGGCTTTTTACCTCATGGTAGCTGCGCTGTACCGTAAATGGCCGCAGCTGCTGCACTTCTTCCTGGTCATCGCCGCTGCCATCGGCGTCGGCTCCATGGTCGAAACCTTCGCCCATATCCGTACACCTTTCCTCATGTCCTTCATCCGCGGCATCAACGGCTGGGTGACGGGCATGGTCATCGGTATCGGTTTGATCATCGCTATTGCCATCGTCAGCTATGTGACGACATGGCTAGGAAAGCAGGTGGCCCATCGTGACTAGAGTCGTCATTTCCGGCTATTACGGTTTTGCCAATGCTGGCGACGAAGCCATGCTGGCGGCCATTGTCGGCTCCCTGAAAGACATTATTCCTGACGTATCTATTACGGTCATCACTGGCAACTGCCGCATGACCCGGGAAAACCATAACGTACAGGCTGTACATCGCCTGAATTTCTTTGCTATCGCAGCGGCTATTCGCCGCTGTGATATTCTTATAAGCGGTGGTGGCAGCCTCTTACAGGACGTGACCAGCGCCCGCAGCCTCTATTATTATTTGTGGATCATGAAAATCGCCTTGTTTTTCAAGAAGCCCGTCATGCTCTACGCCCAGGGCATCGGTCCCGTCCGCGGCGCCAAGGCCCGCCGGGCTGTGCGTGACGTCTTGCAGCGCGTTGCTGTCATCGGCGTCCGCGATGCCGATTCTAAGGCTGAACTGGCCGCTATGGGCGTAACCCGGCCGCCTATCCACGTCACGGCCGATGCCGTCTTGTCTATGCATCCCGTCGATAAGAACATCGGCCTCTATATCCTGAAGAAATACGGCATTACCGGCATCCGCCGGCGCCTGGGCATTGCCGTCCGCAACTGGCAGGACCATGAAGCCTATAAGGACGCCATCGCCGCCGCAGCCGACGAATTGCAGGAAAAACAGGACGTCCACGTTATCTTCATCCCAATGCAGTACCCGGCCGATGTCGAAGCGGGCCGCGATATTGCCAGCCGCATGAAGACGAAGGCCGTCGTCCTGGACGGCCATTATACGACAGTGGAATTCATGTCCCTCATGGGCTGCATGGATGAAGTCATTGCCAACCGTTTGCACGCTTTGATTTTTTCGGCCATCATGCAGGTGCCGGCGACAGCTGTGTCGTATGACCCGAAAATCGATAGTTTCATCGACATCATCGGCGATACGGTCTGTGGTACGACGGAAAACGTCCAGGCTGAGGATATCGTCGCTGACGTGACGAAGAAATTATCCCTCGGCCATTTGGCACCGGAAGTCAAGGCCCGCCTCAATCACTTGCGGCGCCAGTCTCTGCGTAATGCCTATCTGGCCCTGCGGATCCTGGAGGGAAGGAAAGGTGTCCGCAAGCGCCTGCAACAGCATCGGAGGTCTTTATGATTGAATTAAAGAACGTATCCAAGGTCTATGACAATGGTTCCATTGCCCTGGACCACGTATCGCTCCATATCGGCAAGGGCGAGTTCGTCTTCGTCGTCGGCGCCAGTGGTGCCGGCAAGTCGACGCTCATCAAGCTCTTGTCCCATGAAGAACTGCCGTCGCGGGGCTCAGTCTTTGTCAACGGCATTGAAGTGAATAAGCTGGCTAAGAACCGTGTACCTTATTTGCGCCGCAAAATGGGTATCGTCTTCCAGGATTTTCGCCTCCTGCCCAATAAGACGGCCCAGGAAAACGTGGCCTTTGCCATGGAAGTCATCGAAGCGCCGCGACGCCTTATCCGCCGCCGTGTCCGCGATGTCCTCGACCTGGTCGGCCTCGTCGGCAAGGCCGATGCCCTGCCGAAGAACCTCAGCGGCGGCGAACAGCAGCGCGTAGCTATCGCCAGAGCCATTGTCAACCGGCCGCTGCTGCTCATTGCCGATGAACCGACGGGAAATTTGGACCCGGAAACGTCGCGGGATATTATGGAAGTCTTCCGGAAAATCAACCACATGGGGACGACCGTCCTTATGGTAACCCATGATAAGACCCTCGTCGATATGATGAACAAGCGGGTCATCGAAATCGATGGCGGCAAAGTGGTCCGCGATGAACAGAAGGGAGGCTACGACGATGAAACTTAGGACCATGCGTTACTACATGGCCGAAGCGGTCCAGTCGTTCTGGCGCAACCGCTTCATGTCCATCGCGTCCATTGCTACTGTCGCTTTGTCGTTGTTCATCTTAGGGATTTTCTTGACCCTCGTGGCCAACCTCGATTATTTCGTTGAGAACTTGGAAAGCCAAGTCGAAATCACGGTCTACCTCAAAGACGATGTGACCCAGAAGGATATCGACAGCGTCGGCCGCCGCCTGAGTGCCCTTCCCGATGTGAAATCTGTATCCTTTACTGATAAGGACCAGGCCATGGCTATCCTCAAGGAACGCATGAAGGACCAGCCAGGCATCCTCGACGCCCTGGACGGCAAGAATCCCTTGCCCAGCTCCTATGAAGTGACCTTTACCGAACCGGAAGCGGTGCGCCGGACGGCGGACATCGTTTCTGACTATCCCGAAGTCGAAGGGACCCATTACGGACAGGAAATCGTCGAACAGCTCTTCCAGATTACGCGCATCATCCGCTGGGGCGGTATTGCTTTAATTATTTTCCTGACCTTGGCTATGCTGTTCATCATTTCCAATACCATCCGCCTGACTGTCTTCGCCAGGCGCAAAGAAATCGCCATCATGAAATACGTCGGCGCGACGAACTGGTTCATCCGCTGGCCGTTCCTCCTGGAAGGGCTGCTCCTGGGCTTCATCGGCGGCGTCCTGGCGGACCTGGCCCTGTGGCAGTTCTACGGCTTTGTCGTCACGGCCATCCATCAGTCTTTGGCCTTCTTGCCCATGGTCAGCGTCTATCCCTTTATGTACCGCACAGCGGCTATCCTCTGGGTCATCAGTATGATCATCGGCGCCTTGGGCAGTACGATTTCACTGAAACGATATATGAAGGTGTAATATGGTAAGAAAATATATCATCCTTGCCGTGATGGCGGCCCTGTTATCGCCGTGTCTCCTGACTTTTGCCGACGATGACCTGCAGGGCCAGCTGGACGATGTCCAGAACCGCATGGCCGAACAGAGTGAGAAGAAGGCTCACGCCCAAATGGTCATCGACAACGTCAATGACAAGCTCTATGAAATCCAGAAGAACCTGGAAGCGGCGCAAGGCGAATATCAGGCTGTGACGGCCGATTTGGCAGGGACAGAGGAAAAAATAGCGGCTACCCAGGCCGAACTTGATGAGAACCGGACGCGTTTGCAGAAGCGGGAAAAAGTCTTTACCAAGCGCATCCGTGATATCTACATGCACGGTCAGCTGAGTTATCTCGACGTCGTCCTCGGCGCTAAGGATTTCAGCGACTTCTCGAACCGCTTGGAACTCCTGCGCCGCGTCATTGATGCCGATATTTCCCTTATTGCTGATATCCGTCAAGAACGGGCAGCCATCGAAGCGGCTCAAAAAGAATTAGAAGTGCAGCGTAACCGTCAGGCCCAGCTGCGCGATGAAGCGAAGGCCAAGCGCGACGAAATCGCCGCTCATAAAGACGAACAGCAAGCCGTCCTCTACCAGGCCCAGAACGATAAGGCTACGGCTGAAAAAGCCTATGCCGAATATCAGCAGGCTTCTCAGTCCATTGCCGAAATGCTGCGCCAGCGGGCGTCGGCTGAAGCGCAGCCGGCTCCGGCCGCTCCCGACAGCAGTGATCAGGGCGAAAGCAGTGACGCCGGCAGCTCCCAGCCTTCCAGCGGAGGAGGGACCGGTGCTATGATCTGGCCCGTCAACGGCGTCGTCACGTCACCTTACGGGTACCGGACCCATCCTATCTTCGGGACGACTATTTACCATAGCGGCATCGATATCGGCGTCGATTATGGCACTCCTGTCCAGGCTGCTGATGGGGGTACCGTCGTCGAAGCCGGCTGGATTAGTGGTTATGGCTACGCCGTCGTCATCGACCACGGCAACGGCCTGTCGACCTTGTACGGCCACAACCAGGAACTCGCCGTTTCACCGGGCCAGGCCGTCTCTCAAGGCCAGGTCATCGCTTATGCCGGCTCGACAGGTAATTCCACAGGGCCCCACGTTCACTTTGAAGTCCGTGCCAACGGTGACCCTGTCGATCCGCAGGGATATGTTTGAGGTATGAAGTTTGATACACTATACAAGGAGGCACCATAATGGGGAAACATAGTTTACGGCAGACGTGGGAGAACGTCCGCCGGCCGCTGGGATATGTCTGCAGCGGTATGATTATCATGATTGTCGCCATGGTTGGCCTCTTTTGGTATTATACGGGCCGGCCTTCGTCGATGTTTGAATTTTTCCGGACTTTGGAAATCATCGAAAGCCATTATGCCGAAAATGTTGATAAAAATGCCATCTTTGACGGTGCCTTACAGGGCATGGTCAGTACCTTAGGCGATAAACATTCGACCTACCTCGGCGGCGATTTGTATAAAGACTTTTCCGCCCAAATGAGCGGCACCTATGCCGGTATCGGCGTCTATATCGCGTCGACGGATGACGGCATCCTCATCGCCGGTGTCATGGAAGGCAGTCCGGCTGAAGAGGCAGGCCTCCAGCGCGGTGATATCCTGGTATCCATCGACGGCACGTCTGTCGAAGGGTATCAGCTGGAAGATGTATCTAAGCATATCCGCGGGCCTGTCGATACCAGCGTCGACCTCGTCGTCCGCCGCAATGGCGAAGAGCAATCTTTTACGGTCCAGCGCCGTCAGATCCACGTGCCGACCGTGGCTGGCAAGATGGTCGACGGGACCGATGTCGGCTACATCCGCATTGCCGTCTTCAGCGATGGCACAGCTGACGATTTCACGAAGGAATTCACGAAGCTCCGCGAACAGGGCATGAAGAAGCTCATCCTCGATTTGCGCGATAACCCTGGCGGCATTGTCGAACAGGCCGTTGGGGTAGCCAGCAATTTCGTTCCGCCGAACAGCACCATCGTGTCCTATACGGAACAAGATGGCAAACTAGACCAGTACACGGCCCAAGGGACGGATGATCCCATTCCCATCGTCGTCTTAGTCAATGAAAATTCGGCCAGTGCTTCAGAAATTGTCGCCGGTGCCGTCCAGGATATGAAGCTCGGCCCCGTTGTCGGCGTCAAGACCTACGGCAAGGGGACGGTTCAAGGCGTCTTCCCTGTCGATTCGTCATCGGCTGTCAAAGTGACTGTTGCCAAGTATCGGACGACGAATGGCCGCGAAATCGATGGCGTCGGCATCGAACCGGATGTCGTCGTTCCTCTGACGCCATCAGACCCGGAAGACAGCCAGTTCGAGAAGGCTTTGGAAATTATTCAGGAAAAATGACTTTACAGATGGGCCAATATGCTTTAAAATTTGATAGTAACGTCAATTAGATATTTTTGGACAGATAGACAGGAGACATGGTATATGTATGCTGTGTCTCTTTCTGTATCCGTATGTATTCCTATGAGGTGAAATATGTTTATAGACAGAGCAAGAATTTTTGTACAGTCTGGCAAGGGCGGCGACGGCATGAGCAGCTTCCGTCACGAAAAGTTCGTCCCCAAGGGCGGACCGAATGGCGGTGACGGCGGTCAAGGCGGCAACGTCGTCCTCGTCGCCGACCGCAACGTCAATACCTTGGTCGACTTCCGCTTCCGCCGCCTGTTCAAGGCCAAACCCGGCGGAAAAGGGGAAGGTAGCAATAAGTATGGCCGCAATGCCGAAGACTTATTGATTACCGTTCCAGTGGGAACCATCGTCAAAGATGAAGAAACAGGGCAGGTCATGGCCGACTTATCCCGCGACGGCCAGCGGGCCATCGTCGCCAAAGGCGGCCGCGGCGGCCGCGGTAACTGGCATTTCCGGACTAGCGCTAACCGGACGCCGACCTTTGCCGAACGGGGCGAACCGGGCGAAGAACGGTGGCTGCGCCTGGAATTGAAGGTCCTGGCTGATGTCGGCCTTTTGGGCTATCCCAGCGTCGGCAAATCGAGTATCCTGCGCAAAGTTTCGGCAGCCCAACCGGAAGTGGCCGCTTACCATTTCACGACGCTCAATCCAATCCTGGGTGTCGTCAATCTGCCGGATCACCGCAGTTTCGTCATGGCCGATATTCCCGGCCTCATCGACGGGGCGAGTGAAGGTGTCGGCCTGGGCCACGATTTCTTGCGCCACATCGAACGGACGAAGATCCTCATCCACGTCATCGACGTATCGGGCATCGAAGGCCGCGACCCCATCGAAGACTATGAAAAAATCAACGCGGAACTGGCGAAATACAGTGAAAAACTGTCGCGCAAGCAGCAAATCGTAGCTGCCAATAAGATCGACCTCCTCGGCGATTCGGACAACTTGGAACGGCTGATGGACTACATGGCCGCCCACGGCGTCGAAGTCTATCCCATCTGCGCCATGACTGGCGAAGGCATGGACAAGCTCTTGGAACGGGTTTGGACGATGCTGGAAGAATACGTGGAAGAACCGGACGAAACGACGGAAGAAGTCGTCTATAAAGCCCAGAACAAGCCGGACTTTGAAGTCAAGCGTGACGACGACGGCGCCTTCGTCATCACCGGTGCCCGCATCGAAAACCTCGTCGCCATGACCAACTTCGACGACGACCAGTCCTTGCGCCGTTTCCAGCGCATCTGGCGCTACATGGAACTGGATAAGCTCCTCCAGGAACACGGCATCCAGGACGGCAACACCGTCCGCATTTACTCCATGGAATTTGAATACCACAAATGACGCAGGCCGCCAATGGCTCCTCTGATAGGGGAGCCATTGTAGGGGCTCGCACGTGGCGAGCCCGCCTGAGTCCGGCGGTAACACACCAGGCCTCCGTAGGGGCTCGCATGTGGCGAGCCCGCAGAGTCCGGCGGTAACGCCCCCGGCACCCCGTAGGGGCCGCCCAAAGGGCGGCCCGCCTGAATCCTACTTGTTTTACATAATAATGAACCTAAGGAGATCCACATGAACAATAAAGATAAGAAGCAACTTAAGGGCATGGCCAGCCTCATGCCGTCTGTCGTCCAGATTGGCAAAGACGGCCTCAGCGATGCCGTCATCGACAGCGCCCGGGCTGCCATTACGGCGCGGGAACTCATCAAAGCCCACGTCCTCAACAACGCCAATCTGCCGACGAAGGAAACGATGGAAGATTTGGCCGATATGCTCGGTGCCGAACTCATCCAGGTCATCGGCCATTATGGCATCTTGTTTAAGAAGAAAGACAAGAAATCCCATTACGAATTTATTAAAGACTAGGACGTGAGGCTTTGTGAACAGTACAAGCAGGGACTTCGGCCAGAAGAAGCGCATTGTCGTCAAGGTCGGGTCCAGCACCATTTCCCATGCTACGGGAAAACTGAATTATCAGCGCATGGAACACCTGGTCCGGGAACTGGCGGATCTCCAGAACCAGGGGAAGCAGATGCTCCTCGTCAGTTCCGGTGCGACTAATGCCGGCATGGCGCCGCTCCATATGGATCACCGGCCCCGGTCGATACGGGAAAAGCAGGCCCTCGCCGCCGTCGGCCAGGGCGTTCTCATGCATACGTATGAACGGCTCTTCCGCGAATACGGCCAGGTCGTCGGCCAGGTCCTCTTGACCCGCATGGATTCCCAGGACCGGAGCAAGTTCATGAACTCCCGCAATGCGTTGCTGACGATGCTCGACATGGGTGTCATTCCTATCATCAATGAAAACGACGTCGTCGCCGTCGACGAATACAAAATCGGCGACAACGACACCTTGTCGGCCATGGTCAGCGGCCTCGTCGATGCGGACCTGCTCATCCTCTTATCCGATATTGACGGTCTCTATACGGACAACCCGCGGACCCATGCCGATGCCCAAATCATCCCTGTCGTCGACAACATTGACAAGCACATCTATGAAATCGCCGGCGACGCCGGGTCCAGCATGGGTACAGGTGGTATGTACACGAAGATACAGGCCGCATCCATCGCTACGGCGGCCGACGTGGATATGGTCATCGCCTCGGGTAGTGAAGACGGCATCATCAGCCGCATCTGTGCCGGTGAGGATGTAGGGACGCTGTTCAAGGCCAAAGAAACGCCGCTGCACTCGAAGAAGCGCTGGCTCGTATCGGGCAGCAAGGCTCAAGGCCGGCTCGTCGTCGACCAGGGCTGCCGCAATGCCATCATCGACCGCGGTTCCAGTCTCTTGCCTGTCGGCATCACGGCCGTCGAAGGTATTTTCGACGAAGGGGACATCGTCAGTGTCGTCTACGATGGCCTGACCATTGCCAAGGGCATCAGCAACTACAGCAGCGTCAACATCAATGCCATCAAGGGCCTGCAGTCTGCAGATATCCCCAAGGTCCTAGGCCATAATGGTATTTATGAGGAAGTCATTCATCGCGATAATCTCGTCGCCATGTATTAAAAGGGGGAGTTTCTATGATATCCGAAGTATTCCGTAAAGGCCGCGATGCCAAGGAAGCCTCATACGTCTTGGCCGCTGCCTCGACGGCTGAAAAGAATCAGGCCCTGGCTGCCATTGCTGACGGCCTCATCGCTCATGAAGGTGATATCCTGGCTGCCAATGCCGTCGATTTGCAGCGGGCCCAGGCCAAGGGCATGGCACCAGCTATGGTCGACCGCCTGACGCTGACGAAAGACCGCATTGCCGCCATGGCTGAAGGTGTCCGCCAGGTCATCGATTTGCCCGACCCGTCTGGCGTCGTCCTCGACGAATGGGACCGTCCCAACGGCCTGCACATCCGCAAGGTCAGTGTGCCCTTAGGCGTCATCGCCATCATTTATGAATCGCGGCCTAACGTCACTGTCGACGCTGCCGTCCTCTGCGTCAAAGCCGGCAATGCCTGTGTCCTCCGAGGAGGCAGTGAAGCCATCGCTTCTAATACGGCCCTGGCTAGCGTCATCCGCGAAGGGCTGGCTAAGGCCCATCTTCCAGCCGATGCAGTGAACCTCATCGAGAATACCGACCGGGCCTTGGTCAAAGAATTACTGACCTTGCGCCGCTATATCGATTTGGCCATTCCCCGCGGCGGTGCCGGCCTGATCCGCATGGTCGTCGATACGGCAACCGTCCCCTGCATCGAAACGGGGAGCGGCGTCTGCCACGTCTACGTCGATAAGGATGCCGATTTGGATATGGCCGTCAACATCGTCGAAAATGCCAAAGTTTCGCGGCCGTCGACGTGCAACGCCATGGAAACGCTTCTGGTCCACCGCGATGTGGCCGCTGCCTTCCTCAAGAAGCTGGCCCCAGTCATGGAAGCGGACCGCGTCGAACTGCGCGGTGATGATGAAGCCCGCCAGGTCAGCGTCATGGGAACTGCCAGTGACGAAGACTGGGCGACGGAATACAATGCCCTTATCATGTCGGTCAAGGTCGTCGGCTCTCTCGAGGAGGCTTTGCAACATATCCGCCGCTTCAGCACCCATCATTCCGAAGCCATCGTTACGGAAAACAAGGCTACGGCCGCTGCCTTCCAGGCTGCTGTCGATTCGGCGGCTGTCTATGTCAACGCATCGACGCGCTTTACCGATGGCTTTGAATTCGGCTTTGGTGCCGAAATCGGCATCAGTACACAGAAACTGCACGTTCGCGGCCCTATGGGGCTGGAAGCCCTCGTGTCCTATAAATACCTCGTCGACGGCGACGGTCAGGTCCGTTGAGGCTGCGCAGGTTGCGAGGGTATGGACGGACCTTGCGCCAGTATGCGGCGTCGCCGAAGACACAGTTTGAATATCGGCATTATGCCAAATTTTTATTGCTTTACGCGTTAGCAGTAGCTATCGCCTGGGGAGGAATCTATTGGTACCATGGAAATCAATAGGCTCGGCATCATGGGAGGAACCTTCAATCCCATCCATTTAGGCCATCTCATGATTGCCGAAGAAGCGCGCCAGACCTTTCACCTGGATAAGGTCCTCTTTGTGCCGTCATACATCACACCCAATAAGAACGTCAACGGTGCGACGGCCGAGCAGCGCCTGGCCATGACGCGCCTGGCTACGGCTGACAACCCGCATTTTACAGTCAGTGATATGGAGATGCGCCGCAAGGGCAACTCCTATACGGTCGATACGCTGCGCTTCTTGAAGAAGCTCTACGGACCGTCGTATATCTTGTATTTTATATCCGGCACAGACACTATCCACGACTTGCACAACTGGAAAGAACCGGAAGAAATCCTGAAGTTGTGCCAGTTCGTCGGAGCGACCCGGCCCGATGGCTCAGAACAAATCGATTCCATCATCGCCTCTTTCGGAGAGCTGGGGAAGCGTATTCTCAAGCTGCCCGTACCGACGATGGAAATTTCATCGACGGAACTGCGCCGCCGCATCTGCCTGGGCCTGTCTGTACGCTATATGATATCGCCGGCTGTGGCCGAATACATCAGAAAAAATGGAGTATATCAATGTACAACGAAGAATTCAAAGATAAAATCAAAGAGGATTTAAAGAAATCTCTGTCTTCTCATCGCTATACCCATGTATTGGGTGTAGCAGCAGCGGCCCGCGAACTGGCAGACCGCTACGGATGTGATGCCGATACGGCCGAAGTAGCCGGCCTTTTGCACGATGCTGCCAAACAGCTGCCCCTGCCGGACATGCAGGCCTTGGCGGAAAAATCTTTTCCCGTCTTGCCAGCACCGATTTTGGCCAATGGCGGTCTGCTCCACGGCTATGCCGCTGTGACCATCGCCAAGGAGCGCTATGGCATTACCGACGTGGCTCTCTTAGGGGCTATTGCCCATCATACGACGGGGGCAGAACAGATGAGCACGCTGGAAAAAATCATTTTTCTCGCCGATTACATCGAAGTGAACCGCGACTTCGACGGCGTCGACAATCTGCGCCAAGCCGCCCGGCGCGACCTCGATGAAGCCGTCCTCTTAGGCTATGATTCGACGATCCGCCATCTCCTGGACCAGGGCAAACCTATTTTCGTCGGCACCGTCGTCAACCGCAATGCCCAAATCGACGTCGTCCGTGCCGCAGATCGGAAGGCTTGAGGATGACACAGGAGAAACGAAGAAAGATATTATACCGCATCCTGGCTATCGTCGCTGCCATCGCCGTTATTCTGGCAGTCCGGTCTCTGTACCTGCATTACCAATCTATCAAAGAGGCGCCGATCCAGCAGGATGCGCCGGACACGAGGCAGACCCAGAGCGACAGTTCCGTCTTTGCCCAGACCAGTCCGGACAAGCCACTCTACGTCCTGCTCCTCGGAATCGATGGCGGTGACCCCCAGCAGGCGAATTTCGTCGGTGTCGCAGCCATCAACAAGGACAAGAAGCACATCGACATCATCATGCTGCCAGACGATACGAAAATCGAAGGGCGCAAGGAAAAGGGCATCCAAGAATTGCAGGATGTCTACAGTGAAGGCGGCATGAGCCTGGTCCGGGCCGTCGTCGAAGATATTTTCCATATCCCCATCCCCTATTATGCGACCTTTACGGCCGACTCTTTCTCAAAGATGGTCGAACTCAGCGGCGGCGTGCCGATTTACGTCGAAAAGAATATGTACCATGGCGACGAAGGAACAGGGAAGACGGACATCAACCTCTTCCAGGGCTATCAGACCCTGACCGGGAAGGAAGCGGCCGGTTATATGCGCTATATCGACAGCGACGGCTATCTGTCGCGGACGCAGCGGCAAGAACGGTTCATCAAGAACTTCTACGAAGACCGTCAGGACTGCTTCGGCGTGACCAATGCCTTCTTCCTGTACCGGGCCTGGCACGACGTCGATTCCAATATTTCCGCCAAGGATATGGCTCAGCTGGCCTTTGACTTCCGCGGCGTGACGGCGGATAATATCGATTTTTATATCCTGCCTGGCGAAATGGCCATGAGCGGCAAGAACGGCGATACGAAATATTACTGGACCTACGATCCCGTCGAAGTACAGAAAGTCATTGGCCGCACGAATAACGCCATTTCGACGGCGCCGGAACCGGATGATACGAAACAATAATAATTACGTCATAAAGGAGTTACTACATATATGCCAATTACCATGAAAGCAGCGAAAGCTGAACAACCGAAAGAATTGAAGAGCTATGAAATTGCCTGCAAGGCTGCTGACGACAAAAAAGCCTGGGATATCGTCACCCTCGATATGAGCGATTCGTCCCTCATGGCGGATTACTTCGTCATCTGCAGTGCCCGCAACAACCGGCAGTCCCAGAGTATTGCCGACAACATCGAAGAACAGATGGAAAAGAACGGCTATGATGTCCGTCACGTCGAAGGCTACCGTGAAGGCAAGTGGATCCTCATCGACGCTGGCGAAGTCATTGCCCACGTCTTCGTCGAACAGGACCGCCAGTATTACGATTTGGAAAACTTGTGGTGCGACGCACCGCGCATTGCCTACGAAGGTGAATGAGATGACGACACTTCAGGAAAATAGTATTGCTACGCTGGAAGTCCTGCGCCAGAGCGATATGGGCGTCTTTTTGAACGGCGGTACGGGCAATACGAACGACGATATTTTACTCCATAAGAATCAGCAGACTGGCGACGTCAAAGTGGGCGACAAAGTGACGGTCTTCTTGTACCATGACCCATCCGGTCGCTTGACGGCTTCTATGCGCCTGCCTAAAATCAAAGTCGGCCAGATCGGCTATGCGCCAGTCATCAATACGACGCGCTTCGGCGCCTTCGTCGACGTCGGTACAGAACGGGGTATCTTCATGCCCTTCGCCGAAATGAAAGGCCGCCCGAAGGAAGGGGAATACGTCTGGGTCAAGCTCTATGAAGACAAGTCCCACCGCCTGGCCGTATCTATGGAAGTAGAAGACGAAATGCGCCGGGCTTCGCGGGCCGCAACGGACGCCAAAGTCGGCGACTGGGTAGAAGGGGCAGTCTACAACATGACTGACCAAGGGGCGTATCTCATGACCCGCGAACGGTGGATTGCTTTCTTGCACCGCAGTGAATTCAACGGGCCTATCCTCATCGGACAGATGATCAAGGGCCGCATTACGTACCTGCGTGAAGACGGCCGCATCAATATCTCTCTGCGCCAGACCAAGGAAAACGCCATCAATCCCGATGCCGAACGGATCCTGGACTTCCTCAAGCAGCGCAAAGGCAAGATGCCCTATGGCGATAAGACGGCACCGGCCGTCATCAAAGCCAAATTCGGCCTGAGCAAAGCCGCCTTCAAGCGCGCCTTGGGCCATCTCATGAAAGAAAAGAAAATCCATCAGGACCAGGGTTGGACGTATTTAGACGAATAAATTCGTCGTTTGCCGTGGATCGTTTGCCGTTTGCCGTAATAAACAGCTGCAGGCCGCAGCCGATGTAGGGGCTCGCACGTGCCTTTCTGGCCCAGCAGGTGCCGACCAACGGAAGGCATAGGCTGGCTGCCAGAACGGACAGCAGAAGCGGCGAGCCCGCCGTTCGCAGGCCGCAGCGACATGAATCATGTCGCCGTAGGGGCCGTCCCAAAGGGCGGCCCGTTGTGGGAATCCCGCAAGCTGATGCGATTGAGCGGTTCGTATAAAAACGGGACCGTGCACGAAGACATATGTCATTATGCACGGTCCCGTTTTGATTTTGTAGGGGCCTCTACGTGGCAAGCCCCTACGGATTTATTTTTTTCTGTTAGACAGAAAAAAATAAATCTGTCCCATTTACAATGGACATAATATACCATAAAATAGAGTACAGATTAATCATAACCATACATTGGCCAATGTGTGAAACTCTGTAATCGTTAGGGGGATTTCACATGTCATCATATTCTATGGAAAACAAACAACAAACCGTTTCAGCTGGGAGCCTTTGTTATGCTGCCGTTTTGACGGCGCTGGTCTTCGTCCTCACTTTTGTGCCGAAGATTCCCATCCCATTGGGGTATGCTCATTTGGGAGATGCCATTATTTTTGCGTCAGTCCTGTTCAGTACGCGCCGGCAGGCGGCGCTGGCTGCTTCTGTCGGGTCGGCTTTGTCTGATTTTATCGGCGGTTTCCCGCTTTGGATTATCCCGACGCTGATCATCAAGTACGTCATGGTCGAAGCTGTTTTCTATACGGTCCGTCCGGATAAACGGGCATGGAAGCTGACGTCGCCGCGCGTCTTCCTGGGCTTCTTCTTGTCCGCTGCCTGGATGGTTCTGTCTTACACCGTATCGGGCAGTCTTCTCTATGGCAGCTGGGCTGTCGGTATCCCGATGGTACCGGGACTCATTGGGGAAGGCGTCGTCAATATGATTGCCGCTTATGCACTGGCTGCTTGTCTGGTCAAGGCTAAATTCCATGGTTATGGTTATAGCCTGAAAAGATAAGGAATGATTGTATATGCATCAAAAGAAACTGGCTTTAGTCAATGATGTGACCGGTTATGGCCGCTGCAGCATTGCCGTAGCTTTGCCCATCGTGTCGGCCTTGAAGGTCCAGGGCTGTATTTTGCCGACAGCTATCTTGTCGGTCCACACGGGGTTCTCCGATTATTATCTCGACGACTATACAGACCACATGACGCCGTATATCGAGAGCTGGAAGAAGAACGGCCTGTCCTTTGACGGCATCAGTACGGGTTTCCTCGGCTCGGCCCGGCAAATCGACATTGTCCTTGATTTCCTCCGCGATTTCAAGGGCCCCCATACGCTGGCTATGGTCGATCCCGTTATGGGCGACAATGGTAAGCTGTATCCGTCGTATACCCAGGAGATGTGCGATGAAATGCGGCGTCTCTTGGCCTATGCCGACGTGGTGACGCCTAATGTGACTGAAGCCTGTGAGCTTTTGAACCTGCCGTACCGGTCGGACCGCGACCTGAGCGAGGCTGATTTCGCCGCCATGGCTAAGGCCCTGGCCGACAAAGGGCCGCAGGGCGTCATCTTGACGGGCATTCATGATGGGCCGTATATCGGCAACTTCATCTACGACCACGGCCAGACGAGCTGGGTCAAAGCGGAAAAAATCGGCAGCGACCGCAGCGGTACAGGCGATGTCTTTGCAGCTATTGTATCGGCATCTGTCGTTCGTGGCGAGAGCCTGGAAAAGGCTGTACAGAAGGCGTCGGACTTCATCTGCCGCGTCATGGCCTATACAGAGACGTTGGACTTGCCGCATAATGCCGGCCTGGCCTTTGAAGAATACTTGACGACGCTGCGATGAGATTCAAAAGACAATCAAAATGACAAAAAGGGGATAGGTATCATGATCGTTTACACTGTAGTAGGACAAGGACAATATGTAGATCTCGAAGATGGCTTGAAAATGAAGCCTGAAGGAAAGTGGGCCATGTACGTCAACCTGACTAACCGCTGTACCTGTTCGTGTACTTTCTGTCTGCGGTCCATGAAAAAAATGGCCGAAAATGAAACGCTGTGGCTGAAGCGGGAACCGACAGTTGATGAAGTGAAGAAGGCTCTCGATGGTGCTCCTTGGGACCATATCAATGAAGTCGTTTTCTGCGGCTTCGGAGAACCGACAGAACGCCTCGATGATTTGACGGCTCTCTTGAAATACGTCAAAGATACTCATCCCGGCATGAAGACCCGCGTCAATACCAACGGTCTGTCCGATTTGGCCTATGGCCGCGATACGGCATCGGATTTTGGCGGCGGTATCTTAGATACCATTTCTATCAGCATGAATGCATCTAATAAGGAACGCTATTTGGCACTGACGCGCAGTAAATTCGGCATCTCATCTTATGATGCCATGCTCAAATTCGCCGTCGATTGCAAGCAGTACGTTCCTAACGTCGTCCTCACCGTCGTCGACCACGTCGAAGACAGCGAAGAAATCAAGAAGTGCCGTGCTATCTGTGATAAACTGGGCCTCCACCTCCGCGTCCGCGTATATGAAGATAAATAATGTTTGTAGTGGATAGCCAGAAATGTAAAGCTATCGCCTGCATGCGATTCCGTAGGGGACGCCTGTTAAGGCGTCCTGCTGTGAAAAGCTGTAGCTCGTAGTTCGTGACTGGTAAAAAACTGCCATTATACTCGAATGAACAGTGGTAAAATCCCACAGCGGGCCGCCCTCTGGGACAGCCCCTACGAAGCGGTCCATGGGACCGCGGCTAACAGCTAGCCACTAAAAAAGGTCTTGTCGTACGTACGACAAGACCTTTTTTCACTGCCCATTATCTCCGTATTCGTTATAGAGTTGTTTGAGGATGTTCTTTCGTTCTACTATGCCTAGGAGTTTTTTGTCCTTGACGATGGGGATGGCTTTCAGGTGTTCGGCGACCATCACGCTGGCCAGGTCTTCTATAGTAGCATCCGGGCCGGCCATGATGACTTTTTTGGTCATGAGCTGTTCGGCTGTGCAGGCAAAGAGTTTCTTGAAGCCTTGTTGGTATTCCTTGAGGTTGCCGTAATAGATGTTGGCGCCCAGGAGGTTGACGTACTGTGGAACGCAGGGCTTGACTTCTTTGTACAAGAGGTCGGCGTCAGTGACGATGCCGATGATTTTTTTGTCGCCTTGGACGATAGGAATGGCATTGACGTTGTTTTCTACGAACATATCGACAAGATCAAAAATGGACGTATCTTTCTGTGCTGTAATGACATTTTTTTCCATAATATCTGCTGCCGTTTTCGACATAAGATCAACCCCTTTATCGTAAATTCGATGGGAGCATGGCTCCTATTCATTTATATTATACCATATTTTGGGGATATAGGGACGGCTATCGCCGTCCCGCCGGCCTGCGTTCTTCGCCAAATCATGGTATAATAAATGCATATTTTACTAGACTAAAGGAGCGATAGAAATGACCCTAGATTATTTAGTGGCCGATCCTAGCGGCAATACGACGATTTTGGTGCTGACGCCGGTACCCAAAGAGCAGCATAGTTCCTTGGCAGCGCAGTTATTGGCCCTGCCAGGCATCGAAGCGGAACAGGTCGGCTATGTGAGCCGCGAAGCAGGCAAGCCGCTGCGCGTCGATATGATGGGCGGTGAATTCTGCGGTAATGCATCGCGGTCGGCTGCGGCCTGGGCCCTGTCCTGTGATGGCGGGGAACAAGGCGTATACGACGTATCTTGTTCAGGCTGCGATATGGTCTTGCCTGCCAAAGTGGCTCGAAAAGGGGAAGGGACTTATGAAGCCTTCATTGAAATGCCTTATCCTGAAGACGTAAGCGCTATCCTCGTTGATGTGGACGATTTTCCGGCCCGTTTTTTCCGCGTCGATTTGCCGGGCATTACGCACTTTGTTCACTTCGTCCCTTCTTTGAAAGGCATAGATAAGGAAAAATATTGGACCATCCTCCAGGACTATGTCGATGGGGAAGACCTGCCGGCGTATGGGATGATTTTGTGCGATACGAAGGAACAGGCCATGATTCCAGCAGTCTATGTCAGAGACACAGACACGCTCTATTGGGAAAACAGTTGTGGCAGTGGATCCGCTGCCGTTGCCGCTGCCCTGGCCTGCACGACTCATCGGAACGTGGCCTGCTACATGAAGCAGCCTGGCGGGACGCTGGCCATTGCTGCCAAAGTCAATGAAAAAGGCGACTTGCAGCAGATCTTCATCGGCGGCCCCGTCACATTGGGAGAAGTCGAAACAGTCACTATCAGCTAATAGCTTTGACCATCGTCGATTTTTCGAGTATTAAGTTTGCAGTCTGTAGTTTTTAGTTAGTGCTTTTAAATTTTACGGCGGGCCGCCTTGACAGGACGGCCCCTACGGTGCGACATCATGGATGTCGCTGCGGCTTTTTTTGCGGCTTGCGCGGCGGCTTCCTTTTCGTGTGACATCATGGATGTCGCTGCGGCCTGCGAACGACTACACACGTGGGCCCGCTTCAATGATTTCTTCGGGCATGTCGGGGTACTTGGTCTTGAAGTTTTCGTAAAACATGGCGGCGACTTTCTTAGCCATGATGTCGTAGGACTTCTTGTTGTCCCATGTGGCCCGTGGGTTGAGGAGCTGGTTGGGAACGCCCGGACAAATCTGGGGGATGTCGACGTTGAAGCGCCGGTTATGACGGTAAGGGACGTCGTCCAGGCAGCCATTCAAGGCTGCTGTGATCATGGCCCGCGTGTATTTCAGGTCCATACGGCTGCCGATGCCATAGGGGCCGCCAGTCCAGCCCGTATTGACCAGGTAGACCTTGGTGTTGTACTTTTCGATGCGTTCGCCGAGCATACCGGCGTAAATGTCCGGCGCCAAGGGCATGAACGGTTCGCCGAAGAGGGTCGAGAAAGTCGGAATCGGTTCGGTAATGCCTTGTTCCGTACCAGCGACTTTTGATGTGAACCCCGTGACGAAGTGGTACATCGCCGCTTCTTTGCTGAGCCGTGAAATGGGCGGCAAGACGCCGAAACTGTCGGCTGTGAGGAAGATGATAACTGTCGGGATGCCGCCTTTGCCGGGCTGGGCGGCGTTGGGGATGTAGTCGATGGGGTAGCCGGCGCGCGTATTTTCCGTTATTTTGCTGTCGAAATAGTTGGGATGGCGCGTGTCTTTATCGAGGACGACGTTTTCGACGAGCGTACCGGCCTTGATGGCATTATAGATGTACGGTTCCTTTTCTGGATTGAGATTGATGCATTTAGCATAGCAGCCGCCTTCAAAGTTGAAGATGCCCCGCGATGACCAACCGTGTTCATCGTCGCCGATGAGCTTGCGGTTCGGGTCGGCCGAAAGGGTTGTCTTGCCCGTCCCAGACAGGCCGAAGAAGATAGCCGTTTCCTTAGTGACCGGATCCATGTTGGCCGAGCAGTGCATGGGCAGGACGCCTTCGTTAGGCAGAAAGTAATTCATGACAGAGAAGACACTCTTCTTGATTTCTCCGGCATAGCGCGTGCCGGCGATGAGGACCATACGGGATTCATAATCGACGAGAATGGCTGCCTGCGAGTGCGTGCCGTCGACTTGGGGATTGCACTGGAAACCCGGGGCGACGAGGATGGTGAAGTCTGGTTCACCGTACTGGGCCAGCTCTTCCGCTGTCGGCCGGATGAGGAGGTTGCGGATGAAGAGACATTCGCTGGCCAGTTCATTGACGACGCGGAATTTCTTGCGGCATAGCTCGTCGGCACCGGCAAAGCCGTCGAAGAGGTACAGGGGCCGGTTTTGGAAATAGGCCAGCATCTTGCTCTTGATGGCGTTGAATTTTTCTTTGGAAATGGGCCGGTTGATATTGTTCCAGGCGATGTAATCGTGGATAGACGGCGTGTCGACGATGAATTTATCATCCGGTGCCCGGCCGGTATACTTGCCAGTGCGTACGACTAGGGCCCCTGTATCACTGAGGACGCCTTCATGATTCGACAGAGCTTGCTCCGTTAGCCAGGCCGGTGACATATTGCGGTATACTACTTCTGGATTTATCACTCCGATGCGGTCTAAGCCATAAGTATGTTGCATATCGATCACTCCTTTGAGATTCTCAGTTCGTAGGGGCCGCTCCGAAACGGGCGGCCCGACTTAACAACTATCTATTTTAAACTGCAAACTATATATATACTAAAGTATGTATATAGTTTGCTTTATTCCGGATATCTTGCCGTTCCTTCCATATTATGCTATAATTATATTATAGTAAAATTATTATAAAATGTAAGGGGGTGAAAATCATGTATCCTGTCCAAGTGATGATTTCTTACTTTACAACTAGTTTTACGGCCATCATGCATATCGGCAGAGAGGTGACGGCTAAACAATATACAAGGGGGGATTTACAAGATAGTAAAGGCACATATATAAAAAACAGGCCCAGGAATGGGTGCGTCTTGTTTCATATAGATATAAAGAAGGACAGTGTAGGCATATACTGTCCTTTTTGGCATGTTTGCATTCGTTTGTTATTTCCAATTATTGGTTACCACCTGTCTGCCATTCAGTATGGAATGACAGGAGCATGACCATGTTCGTATGAAATGTGCTGTTTGCGGCAAAGAATTTACCCCCGACCCGTATTACCCAGCGATACTGCGGATATACCTGCAGGAGGTATGCCAATCACCATGGAATCAATGACAACCGTGTCGAAGGGCCTCTTTATGTTTCCGTTATACGGGAATTTACGTGTCTGCGGTGTGGTAAACACGTGCGGGTAACAGATGGCAGAGACTGCCGTACTAAATTCTGTTCACAGCATTGTGAAAAATTATATTGGAAATATTCCAAAAAAGTATCTTCGGTAGTAATGCATCGAGAATTTACCTGTCGGGAATGCGGCAAAGTCGTCGTCGTGACAGAACCTAAAGACCGGCGTCGTTCTTTTTGCTGTGATGATTGCCGGAAACATTGGTTTAACAGAAGTCGTAAGGTTTCGTATAACCGAAAATAGTGTGAGAAACGAATACATACTGAAAGGAGATTATCTATATGAATAAAATATACAAAGTCGTGTGGAATAAAGCAAGAAATTGCTATGTTGTAGCTTCGGAATTTGCTAAAAATCATAGTACAAGTTCTGTTAGTAAGAAATCTGCGTCAGCAGTACTATTAGCTGTTACCGTATTATTGAGTGGTGGTGTATCTGTTTATGCTGATAATCTGGCACCAACTATTACAAAAATTGAAATAGGCCAGGATGCCACAGCTACTGGACAGAATGGGGTTGCTATTGGTAGTGGGACGGAAGCGTCAGGTTTAGATAGTATTGCTATTGGCGGGAATACGAAAGCTACTGGCGATGACAGCATTGCTATCGGTGATGATACTACTGCAAAGGGAATGTATAGTGTTGCTATTGGGGATGACATTCATTTTACAGGAGAGAGTGCTACTGCTGTAGGACAGCAGGCTCATGCTACCAGTAAAGATTCTACTGCAATTGGGACAATGACTAACGTTGATGCTGATTATAATAGAACCCATGATGACTGGAGAAAAGCTGGTGAGCAGTCTACTGCTATCGGCGCATATGCAGGTTCTTGGGGAAATTATTCTACTGCAGTAGGCGGCTTCTCTAAAGCAGAAGGCGAACAGGCAACAGCTGTTGGTTATGCGAGCATGGCAAATGCCGCTAATAGCATTTCTGTAGGCGGTTTCTCTAAAGCGGAAGGTGAATTTGCAACAGCTGTTGGTTATGCGAGCAAGGCAAATGGTTATTGCAGTACTGCTTTAGGCGATTTCGCTGAAGCAAATGTTAGCTATGGTGTTGCACTGGGTGGCTCCTCCGTTGCAAATAGAAATGGCGGGGTTGTTGGTGCTTTTGCTCCTGAAGGTGCAGACAGCCTTACTTGGAAAGCAAACCGTGGTGCTGTATCTGTAGGCAGTGCTACCCTTACTCGTCAAATTACTAACGTAGCAGCTGGCAGTGAAGCTACCGATGCTGTAAACGTAGCACAGCTGAAGGCTGCAACTGAAGATGCAGGCTGGAATCTTTCCACCGGTAAAGAAATCACTAACCCGACTAAAGTTAAATCCGGTGCTACAGTTGACTTCAGCGGTGGCGATGAAAATATTACCGTAAGCAAGGAAGAAACCGATTTTGCTACCCTTGTTAATGTTAAACTGAACAGAAATCTTAATGTTGACAGCGTTCAAGCAGGCGACTACTTCATGAATAGTGAAAAAGGCATTGGTTTTGGCGATGAAGCTTACATCACCCAAAGCGGTCTGAATGCTAACGATAAAGTAATTACCAACGTAGCTAAAGGCGAATATAATACTGATGCTGTAAACGTAGGCCAATTGAAAGAAGTCGGAGAGGTAGCTGCAAATGCAAATAAAGGCTGGAATCTTTCCACCAACGGTGTTGCAACCGAAGCAACCAATGTAGCTCCCGGCGAAATTGTTGATTTCAACGGCGACAAGAACATCAGCGTAAGCCATGACAAGACTAAGGTTAACGTTGAGCTGAACAAAAACCTGAAAGATATCGAAACCATCAGCAATGGTGGTGCAACACTGACCTTGGGTGCAATGGGCGGTATGGTAAGCGAATTTGCTAACGGCCAGGGCGCATCCGTAAAACTGTTCGGTGATACTACTACCATCAACGGCAAAGTAAACGTATATAAAGACGGCCGCATTGCAGGCGTAGCTGACGGCGTTAATGCTAATGATGCAGTAAATGTAGGCCAACTGAAGAACAGCGCTTGGAAACTTGCTGCTAATGGTGTTCTTACCGAAGCAGAAGATGTAAAAGCCGGCGATTATGTTGACTTCAACGGTGACCAGAATGTCAGTGTAAGCAAGGATGCAAAAGACGGCGTTAAAACTGTTAAGGTTGAACTGAACAAAGATCTGAAAGATATCGAATCTATCAGCAATGACGGTGCAAGCCTTACTCTGAACGGCACAGCAACCGAACTGACCAACGGTAAAGGCGCAGCTATTACCCTGTTTGGTGATACTACAACCATCAACAATAAAGTAACCGTATACAATGACGGTCGTATTGCAGGTGTAGCTGCAGGCGTAGCTAATACCGATGCTGTAAACGTAAGCCAATTGAAGAACAGCGCTTGGAAGCTTGCTGCTAATGGTGTTCTGACCGAAGCAGAAGATGTAAAAGCCGATGATTATGTTGACTTCAATGGTGACCAGAATGTCAGCGTAAGCAAGGATGCAAAAGACGGCGTTAAAACTGTTAAGGTTGAACTGAACAAAGATCTGAAAGATATCGAATCTATCAGCAATGACGGTGCAAGCCTTACTCTGAACGGCACAGCAACCGAACTGACCAACGGTAAAGGCGCAGCTATTACCCTGTTTGGTGATACTACAACCATCAACAATAAAGTAACCGTATACAATGACGGTCGTATTGCAGG
>NZ_JAJBQV010000030.1 GCF_020539865.1 Megasphaera elsdenii
TCAGATAACTGAGTCCATTTTTTTTAGATGAGGCTATTCTGTTACAGCCCCTTTTTCACTATTCCTTATTATTGCGGTCGGCTTGTTGTTTGGCCGGCTGCTGGGTCTGTTGTTTGGATTTTTCTTTCGTCGTCGTCTTTTCGGTGGTAGCCGATTTTTTCTTCGGTTCTTCCCGGTCATCACTGCGGACGGAGCTGGAAGAGGAAGACGACGTCGTTTCTTTGCGGCGTTCCATGCCGGACGGAGCTGAGAAGTCACCGCCCGATTCATCGGACGTAGCTGACGACATGTAGTCTTTCCAGATTTCTGCCGGAATCGTGCCGCCATAGACTTCACCTAAGCTATGCGAACCTGTATCGTCGCCAATCCAGACGGCTGTGACGATGTCCGGCGTGTAGCCGACGAACCAAGCGTCTTTGTTGTCGTCTGTCGTACCGGTCTTACCGGCTGCCGGACGGCCGATGGCAGCGCCTCGCCCTGTGCCGTGGTCGATGACGCCTTCGAGCATGGTCGTCATTTCATAGGCTTCCCGTTCGGACATGACGCGGGTCTTCGTTTCTTCTTTTTCTAACGTCGATGCGTCTTCCAGGACGTTGCCGTTGCGGTCGAGAATTTTGACAATCGCCGTCGGTTTGACGTGGACGCCTTTATTGGCAAAGGTGCCGTAAGCACTGGCCATTTCCAGCGGTGTGACGCCTTTAGTCAAGCCGCCCAGGGCCATGGCCAGATTGTCGTCTTTGGCGTCGAGGGTGGTAATGCCCATCTTCTTGGCGTTGGCGATGATGTTCTTCGTGCCGACTTTATCCGCCAGCTGGACGGCGATGGTGTTGACCGAGTGGGCCAGCGCATCGCTGAGTGTCATCGTACCGCTATAGGAACCGCCAGCGTTCTTCGGGCTCCAGCCGCCATAGGTGACGGGCTGATCGTCCATGGTCGTATCCGGTGTCATGTCGTGTTGCAGCGCCGTGAGATAGACGAAGGGCTTGAAGGCCGAACCAGGCTGGCGGACAGCCATGCTGGCGCGGTTGAAGCTGTCCTGTCCGCGGCCGCCGACCATGGCCAGAATGTGGCCCGTCTTGGGATCGATAGAGACGATGGCTGCCTGCGGCTGGGTCAGGCCGTTTTCATCGGTGTAATTGTTGGGCAGGTTACGCATGGCCCGGACAGCGGCGTGCTGTTTGTCGACATCCATAGTCGTGTAGATTTTCAGACCTTCCTTATAGAGGGCATCGTCGCCGTATTTCTTGGCGACCTGCTGGGAAACGTAGTCGATGAAGGATGCGTATTCGTCGGCCTCTTTGGACTGATGGCTCTTGGAGAGGCCCAGATCCTGGTTCTTAGCGTCTTCTGCTTCGGCAGCCGATACGTAACCGTACTTGACCATTTGGTCGAGTACGACGTTCTTACGCTTCTTGGCTTCGTTTAAATTATTAAAAGGCGAGTAATAGTTCGGGCTTTTGGGCAGGCCGGCCAGTATGGCGCACTGGGTCAGGGTCAATTCGTTGACGTCTTTGTTGAAGTACGTCTTGGCCGCTGTCTGGATGCCATAGGCGCCTTGACCAAAGTAAATTTGGTTCATGTACATTTCCAAAATTTCTTTTTTACTGTATTTGTGTTCGATTTCCAAGGCCAGCATGGCTTCCTGTATTTTTCGCTTCAACGTCTGTTCTTGAGACAGGAAGGCGTTCTTGGCCAGCTGCTGGGTGATAGTACTTCCGCCTTGGGCGATGCCGCGGTTGGTCAGGTTGGCAAAGATGGCACGGAAGATGCCGATGGGGTCAATACCGATGTGTTCATAGAAGCGGTTGTCTTCGGCAGCGATGAAGGCGTTCTGCAGGTTCTGCGGTACTTTATTGATGTCGATGGGCAAGCGGTTCTGATCGGAATGAAGGGTTGTAATCAGCCGGCCGTGGGAATCGAAGACCTGAGATGAAACGGCAGGCCGCATGTTATTGCCTACGGCAGGCAAACTTTGATAGGCAGCAAAAATATAGCCAAACCCTAAACCTGCGAAAACGACAAGGCATAAGGCGATGAAAAGGCGTATGCGGCGAAGGGGGCCGGCCTTTTTGACTTTTTTTGCTCTGCGTCTGGGTGTATACATATTTTCCTCCTACGTGACGACGTAATCGTTCAAAATGAGCAGGTAATGAGACATTACTAATTTCTTATTATATCACATCCCCCATTATTATCCTATATAAGCAGGAGAAATTGAGAAAATTTAAAGCGTTTTTGGCACTTAAATCGTTTTACGCTACACGGATTCTGAAAATATTTCATATATAGTATACCCTTAAAACGAATATTACATAGCTTTTTAAGAAATCCCATTGACATTTTGATGCAAATAGCGTACTATAAACGTAACAAGCAGATAATTTAGCGTACACGCTTGGGTATAGCAGCAGGAGGTAAGGATTATGGCAAAGGACAGAGAAAAAGCATATGTATTGTGGTTCGATGAACTGCGCAGGGCTGATGTTTCCCTCGTAGGCGGGAAATCGTCTTCCCTCGGCGAATTGACATCCCAGACGGATGTCCCCGTTCCCTATGGATTTGCGACGACGGCAGAAGGCTATCGCCATTTTATGCATGAAACGGGCATGGACGTTACCATCCCGGAATTGTTGAAAGGCTTGACTGACGTCGAAGACGCTGTTCAGCTCCGCGATGTTACGGCAAAAATCCGCAAGGCCATTTGTGATGCTGAAATGCCGGCTGACCTGGCAGAAGACATCCGTAAGAGCTATGAAGAATTGGGCAAGAAAGTCGGCGAAGCGAATCCTTTCGTCGCTGTCCGTTCCAGTGCGACTGCAGAAGATTTGCCGGATGCCAGCTTTGCCGGCCAGCAGGATACGTACCTCAACGTCCAAGGCGCTGATATGGTTATTCAGAAGGTCAAGGAATGTTATGCTTCGACCTTTACGGACCGCGCTACGTACTATCGTACGAAACAGGGCTTCGATCATCTTTCCGTCGCTTTGAGTGCCGCTATCCAGATGATGGTCTTCTCCAAAGCTGCTGGCGTCATGTTCACCGTTGACTTGGTCACTGGCGATGATTCGACAATCACTATTGAAGGGGCTTGGGGTCTCGGCGAGTACGTCGTACAGGGCACGGTTACGCCAGATAATTTCAAAGTCCGCAAAGATGACTTGACCATCCTCTCTAAGATGATCAATACCAAACCGGTTGAACTGGTTCGCAAACCGGGCGGCGACTGCGAAGAAAAACTCGTTCCGCCAGAACTGCAGAAACAGCAGGTCATTACAGACGAACAGGTCAAGGAATTGGCTACGTATGCCAAAGAAATTGAAAAACATTACGGCTGTTATATGGATATGGAATGGGGCGTCGATGAACGGACTAATAAGGTATGGCTCCTCCAGGCTCGTCCGGAAACGGTATGGTCCAAGAAGAATAAAGAAAAGAAAGAAGCCGCTGCAGAAAAGGCTGCTGTCACGACGGACCGCAACGTCGTCGTCAAAGGCTTGCCGGCTAGCCCGGGCAGCGCTGCAGGCAAAGCCCATGTCATCCTCGACCCGGCTAAGATTGCTGAATTCAAAGATGGCGAAATCCTGGTCACGACTATGACGGCTCCGGACTGGGTTCCGGCCATGAAGAAAGCGAAAGCTATCGTCACCGATGCTGGCGGCATGACCTGCCACGCTTCCATCGTCAGCCGTGAACTGGGAATCCCTTGCATTGTCGGTACAAAGAGCCGCAGCGTTGAAGCCACGACGACCATTCAGGACGGTGCAGAAATCACTGTCGATGCGACGAACGGCATCGTTTATGAAGGCATCGTCGCCGACATCGTCAAACCGGAAGCTGCTGAAGCTCCGGCCGGTCAGGCAGCAACGACAGTCGTCGCTGCCGAAGCTGCACCGATTACGGGCACGAAGATCTACATGAACCTGGGCAACCCGGATCTGGCTGAAAAATACGGCAAACTGCCTTGTGATGGCATCGGCCTCATGCGTGAAGAATTCATCTGGACGACATTCATTCACGAACATCCTTTGTACCTCATCGAAACGGGCCGGGCTGACTACGTTGTCGACCAATTGTCTGAAGGTATCCGCAAGGTTTGCCAGGCACTGGCTCCGCGTCCGGTCACGCTGCGCCTGAGCGACTTCAAATCGAGTGAATACCGCAACCTGACAGGTGGTGATAAATATGAACCGCAGGAAAGCAGCGCTCTCCTCGGTTGGCGTGGCGCTTCCCGTTACTATGATCCGAAATACGTCGAAGCTTTCAAACTGGAATTGAAGGCAGTCCGCAAAGTACGCGAAGAATACGGTTACAAGAACCTCAACGTCATGATTCCCTTCTGCCGTCGTGTCGATGAAATGCAGAAAGTCGTCGACCTCATGGCTCAGGAAGGCCTCCATCGCGGTCCGGATTTCAAAGTATGGCTCATGGCTGAAATCCCGGCGAATATCATCTTAGCTGACCAGTTTAACCAGTTCGTCGATGGTTACTCTATCGGCTCCAATGACCTGACCATGCTCATCATGGGCTGTGACCGCGACAACGATACGGTTGCCCCGCTCTTTGATGAACGCAATCTGGCTGTCAAACGGGCTATCCGCCATCTCATTTCGGTAGCTCACAAAGACGGCAAGACCGTTTCCATCTGCGGCCAGGCACCGAGCGTCTATCCGGACTTTGCCGAATTCTTGGTTAAGAGCGGCATCGACTCCATTTCGGTCAACCCGGATGCCGTCGTATCGACACGGAAACACGTAGCACAAGTCGAACAGCGTATTCTCCTCGATTCGCTGACAGGCAAGGGCCGTGCTGATACGGAAGACTATACGTGGTAATCGTATTGTAATAGCATATTCGATTTATGAGTATTAGAAAGGCGGTCCCAAAAGAAAAGTAGACTTTTGGGCCGCCTTTTTCTCATACTACGGCCTTGTATTATACACTATTTGCATATTATACATCTCATATCGCGGGATGTTTTTATATATGTTATGATAATAAGTGAATAAGAGAACGCTTGCTATATAGGGGGTGAAAAGACGCTATGTTATCGGAACGTCAAGAAACGATTTTACAGATTGTAAAGGAAAACAGTCCGATTACGGGCCAGCATATTGCTAACAGGCTCCACGTGACGCGGGCAGCCTTGCGCTCGGACCTGGCCATCTTGACTATGTTAGGGCTCATCGATGCGCGGCCGAAATTAGGTTATTTTTTTACGGGCAACAAGGAAAAAGACTTGCTTTCGCGGGCTATTACGGATATTACCATTGATTCCTGCCTGTCTCAACCGGTGATTGTCGGTGAACATACGAGTGCTTACGATGCTATCATCGCCATGTTTACGGAAGACGTGGGGACTGTTTTTGTCGGAACAGACAATATCCTGGCCGGCGTCGTATCGCGAAAGGATTTATTGAAAACGGCTATGGGCAGCAATGACCTTCGAGCCCTGCCGGTACGCATGGTCATGACGCCAGTGAGCAAGGTGATTTATGCCCAGCCTGAAGAAAAGGCTATCGTCGCGGCTCAGCGCTTGATTGAATATGAAATCGACTGCCTGCCTGTCGTCGATGTCAAAGGGACTGATGAAGATGACAAGAAGGAATTAAAGGTCTTGGGCAGAATATCAAAAACGAACATAACCCGTCTCTTTGTAGAATGTGGGTTAGGGAGGAGATAACCGTGGAAAAACCGATTATTTATGCTTGCTCTGACTCGCTCGGCGAAACAGCAGAACGCGTGGCCCGGGCAGCAGCCAGCCAGTATGACAAACAGGAATTCAACATCATTCGAGTGCCGTACATCCGGTCGGAACAGCAAATCGAAGAACTGGTCCGCAAAGCCGAAACCAACAAGGCGATGATCTGTTATACGATCATTTCGCCGTCCTTGCGCCGGAAGCTGCGGGACCTGACGAAAACGGCGAACGTCACAGTCGTCGACATCATCGGGCCTATGCTGGCCGGTGTTGGCACCTTGACCGATACGGAACCGACGTTGAAAGCCGGCATGATTCATCAACTCGATGAAGAATATTTCAAACGCGTCGAAGCCATTGAATTCGCTGTCAAATACGATGACGGCAAGAACCCTATGGGCTTCTTGAAGGCTGATATCGTCATCGTCGGCGTGTCGCGTACGTCGAAGACACCTCTTTCCATGTACTTGGCTCATAAGCGTATCAAAGCGGCTAACTTGCCGCTAGTACCGGAAGTCAGCCTGCCGCCGGAATTGTTCCAGATCCCGGCTCGCAAAATCGTCGGCCTTATTATCGACCCGTTCAAACTGAACTTCATTCGGTCTGAACGCTTGCGCAGTATGGGTCTTGATGCCAATGCCAGCTATGCCAACATCGAACGGATTAATGAAGAGTTGGAATATGCCCGCGGTGTCATGCGCCGTCTCCATTGTCCTATCATTGATGTGTCGTCTAAGGCTATCGAAGAAACGGCGAACTTGGTCATGGAAATCGTCAAACGCAATAAAGAATTATATCCAGAATAAAATCAGCCAATGGCGGCGAGGGGGGCTTGTTGCATCGTGGTTTTGCCATCATGCAAGGCCCCTTTTTGCGTCAATGTGTGAGGGGTTATATAGCAAATACGGAAGGAGCACTATGAAAGATTCGACGACAGCCATTTTCACGTCCCTGTCGGCGGCCTTGGAGAGCCGACGTTTTTTGGCGACGTTGGGAATGGAAAAAGATGAAATGACGGCCTGGATCCGCCGCAGCCATTTGCGGGTCCTGGCCGATGAGTTGCAAGGATGCCGCGATGAAGACGGGCGCTTCTTGTCGCCGCAGGTCCTGGCGGCGGCGCAGCCTTATTTGGATTGTCTTCGCCAGGAACCGCCTGGAGGCTGGCTGAAGTGCTGTTATCGGCGGGTACTGGTCCGGCTGTTCCCCGGGTCTTGTCAAGGGAACCGGGAATTGGAAGCGGCTGTAGGCCGCGGTGCCCAGGGAGATATCTATCGACAAGGCTGCCTTATTTTTATGCAGATCCTTCGCGGTCTCTACCACTATGAACGGAAAGTATTGCCTTTTGATCCGAACAAGGATATGCCCCTAATTTCATCGGAAGAAATTGCCTGTAAAGGCTATATTAAGGAATATCTCCGCCTGCGCATGCTGGCTACTGATGATTATATTTATGAATTCATGCGCATCGGCATCGATATTACGCCTTTCAATACGCTCGGTCATGTCGGCGGAGTCCATTACGTCGCCGTTTATGCTGCCCGCCAGCTGGCCCGGAACGGCATCCCCGTCGACGTGGCCCTCATTTCCGGCGCCGCCGCCTGTCATGATATCGGCAAATATGGCTGTAAGAAGAATGAAGAGAAACGCGTTCCTTACTTACATTATTATTATACGGGCATGTGCTGCCGCCGCCTGGGGCTGCCGGCTATCGGGCACATTGCGGCGAACCATTCGGTGTGGGACCTGGAACTGGAAAACTTGTCTGTTGAATCGCTGCTCCTCATTTATGCCGATTTTCGCGTCAAGAGCAGCCGCGATGCCCAGGGGAGGGAAATCGTCCATTTCTATTCTCTGGCAGAGGCCTTCGATGTCATCTTAGGCAAACTGGATAATGTCAATGAAGCCAAGCGCCAGCGTTACCAGAAAGTCTATGCTAAATTGGCGGACTTTGAAGCCTTCATGGAAGAACACGGTGTCGTCACGGAACTGCCAGCTGATTTTGCCTGGCAGTCGGCTGCCCCGCTGCAGCCCGTTCATCGGGAAAAAGTCCTCCTCGAAGGCAATGATGTCATTGACCAGCTAAAGTATGCCGCTATCGACCACAATATCCGTCTCATGAGCATCTTCCGCGATGAAAGCGATTTCGGCAACCTCATCGAAGCGGCCCGCAGCGAACGGCTGTGGAAGAATGTTCGCACCTATATCGGCATTTTCGAGGAATATTCGACGTACATGACGGAACATCAGAAACTCATGACCTTGAAGTTCCTCTACGAGCTCTTGTCTCACCGCGAAGGGGATATCCGCCTGCAGGCAGCGGCCCTCATGGGGCGCATCATTGCCAACTTCAATGATACGTATACGAAGGAACTGCCAGAAGGCGTCTCTTTGCCGGAGAAATCCATAACGAACCTGTCCTTGTTCACGACGTACTTGGACCGCATCATCTGTCCGGACATCCGCTTTACAGAACAGCATAAACTGTGGATCGGTTATTGCCTGAGCACGTTTATTTCTGCTGTCCTGCTGCGCTGTGCTCCGTCCCAGCGCAGCCGTTATACGGCCATCATGAGCCCGTACTACGAACGGCGTAACTACAGTGAAGAAGAATATATCATTCTCCTGAAGGTATTGGCCGATATGGATCGGACTTACTTGGATGACGAGTTCATGGCCGCGGCAGCGCCTTTCATCGAAACGGCCAAGGAAAGCGATTCCTTCAACCTCCGCGTCGCTGCCCTCAACGGTGCCCGCCATGTCTTCGCCGATTATTCCGACGATTTGTATTATAAAGACCTGCTGACGGTCATGGACCTGCCCGAAGGGCGGGATGCCTTTTTTGAACGGGAAGGCAATCTCTTCTTGGTTGACCTCAAGATGGGGACCCATTGGGTAGTCAAAGTAGCTAATCTGGAACTCATGCTGCGTTATATCGACGGCCAGAGCAACGCCGGCAGCGTCATGCATCTCGGGACGCATCTGACGAATCTCCTCAAAGTGAGCGAATCCATTTTCGTCCGCCGCGCCGCCGGCAACAGCTTGCTAAAGATTGCTTCTACCATGACCTATGCCCAGCGCAACGAGCTGACAGTGGAACTGTTCAACGGCCTGGAAATCGGCGACCCACAGATTTCCAAGTACGTGCCGGAATTTTTGGGCAAGATGATTCTCAAGCTGCCGCCTCGGGAATTCGACGAATTCGTCAAAACCATTGAAGGGCAGATCCTCAATGTCAATATTCCCTTGGCTTCGTCTATGGTCCAGACGGTGGGCATCATTTTGGAACATTTCGATGAATTCGCCAAGGAATTTTCCCAGGACCAGGACGTCAACGACAAACGCCAGCGCCAGCTGTTGTATATCATGATCAAAGCCTATGCTCATTACAATAAGGAATTGAGCCGCGATGCCTTCCGTGATTTGGGGAAATTCATCTTCCATAGCCCGATTATGCCAGCCCAGAGGAAGGATTTCTTGTTCAGCCATTGCTACAAGAAACTCCTGGTCCTCCTCGATGAAAATAGTGAAGAAAACCTGGATTTCTACAGCAATTCGGCCGTGCTCAACCACATTTACCGCTACATCAGCCAGCATGAATTCGCCTGCGGTTCCTTTGCCGTTGAAACGGGCCGTAAGCCTTGCTTTTATCCGGGGACCTTCGATCCCTTCAGCTTGGGTCATAAAGCCGTGGCCTGTAAGATACGAGACTTGGGCTTCGATATTTACCTGGCTCTCGATGAATTTTCCTGGTCCAAGCATACTCAACCACGGCTCATGCGCCGCAAAATCATGAATATGTCCGTCGCCGATGAAGAGAATATGTATCCCTTCCCCGATGATATCCCCATCAACATCGCCAATCCGGCAGATATCAAAAAGCTCAAAGAGATCTTTGCCGGCCGGGACTTGTACATCGCCGTCGGCACGGACGTCATCGAGAATGCTTCGGCATATCGGGCTGTACCGACGCCCGATTCGATCCATACAGTGAATCATATCGCCTTTGCCAGGGAGACCCGGGAAAACCCGGAAAGGGACCAGCCTCAAAAGACGTACGGCATCCAAGGCAAGGTCATCCGCCTGACGCTGGACAAGTTCTACGAAGATATCAGTTCGACGAAAATCCGCGAGAACATCGACTTAAACCGGGATATTTCCAATCTCATCGACGCTGTGGCCCAGAATTTTATTTACGACAACAACTTGTACCTGCGTGAACCGGCGTACAAACATGTCCTGGAAGCGCGGGAAATCGGCATCGGCTCGTTCAAGCCGCGTGGTGCCGAAAGCTTGTGGCCCATTTGCAGCGCTCTCTGGGATAAAGGGTACCATACGGAAACCGTTGACAGCTACGTCGAAAAGGATTACGTCTGGACCTTGTATATCGACGATGCCAGCCAGGAACGGAAGATGATTGCCTATGCCGCTGTCCACCGCGTCGGCTCCCGTGATTTGCTGCGAGAATTCCACGATTCGGCCATTGCTTCCCATATCCGCGACGCTGCCGATGGCGGCATTGCCTGCATCGGTTTTCTCTATGCCGATGATATGGCCGGCATTGCCAACGTCAGCCAGATCATCATCACGGAAATCCTGACGGAACTTATTGCCCGCGACTTCGCTTATGCCGTCTACCATCCCGTCGATCCGGCCGGCTATGAAGCGACCGTCATCGACGCTTTGCGCCGTCAGGGCTTTGTCAACATTGCTCCGTCTGGGGAACAGCCGATTTATGCTGTCAATATGAAGTCGCCTATCGTCATTTTCCGCGACGTCGAGACGACCATCAAGAACCCCTTCAATAAGAATCCCCGCGTCCGCCGGGCTATTTACGAAGCTCATAATAATCTCTTGTCCGTCATGAACCATATTTATCCGGGCCAGCTCATCTTGTCTTTCAATATGAGTGCCTTTTACAACAAGATCATCAAGAAGGTTGCTGAAATCAACGGCGTCTCTATCGTCGAAGACAAGAAGAAACGCCGCGGGCCGTACATGTCTGTCCCCTTCGGCAAGGCCCTGAGCGATGTCCTCGTGCCCAATACAGTCACTAAGGGATTGCATATCGACAAGTATTTCAACCGCACGGTCAAAGGCTTTACCATTGCTGAATGTCAGCATTATTCTTCTGTCGACAACCAGGTCAAGACCATCAAGTCCTTCAACCGGCCGGTCATCCTCATCGACGACCTCCTGCATAAGGGCCATCGCATGCGCATGTTGACTCCTTACCTGAAACAGAACGACGTAGAAATTAAAGAAGTCCTGGTCGGCGTCATGACGGGCCAGGCCATGGATATGATGGAAGAAAAAGACATCCGTGCCGAAAGTGCGTATTTCCTGCCCAGCCTGGAAGTCTGGCTCAATGAAAGGGACTGCTATCCCTTCATCGGCGGTGATAGTTTGGATAATGCCCACAATTACAGCGGGTACGGCCGCAATCCGTCGATTAACCTGGTCCTGCCTTATGTCAAGCCGGCTTTCATCGGCAAGGGGAACAGCGAAGCCGATTATCTCTATTCTCTGACGTGCCTGCAGAACGCCGCGTCCATTATGGAAACCTTGCAGGATGTCTATCAAGAAACCTTTGAAAAGCGCTTGACCTTGAAGCGGCTCGGTGAAGTTATTACCTACCCGCGCATCCCCGATATCGATGTCGGCGTCAAATTTGATGAAAATATGGACCCGACGCGCTTCATCAAGAATGATATCGAACGGCTCATCCGCTTGCGCTGGGGAGAAGGAGATGAAGAACTTGAATAAATGGATTCACGACTTACCGACTGAAATCGGAGCGGCCGCCATGCCCCTCGACAGGGCGCCGCAGCTGGCCCGGAAAGCCCGCGTCCATATTGTCGCCTTAGGCGATGTCGGGACGACAATGCTCATCGGTCTGCTCCTGGCCGGACAGGATGTCATCGGCTCCGTCGGTATGTGCGATATCAATGCCAAGAACCTGGCTCGCTTGGAAATGGAAATGAATCAGATATGCTATCCTTTTGCCGGCCTGGACGGCTGTGACGATCCGGTCATGCCACCAGTGACCATCGTTTCGGAAGAAGACGTCTTCGACTGTGATGTCTTCATTTTCTGTGCCAGCAAGGGCGTGCCGCCTATCGGTGCCGGCGGTGATGTGCGCATGGCCCAGCTAGAAGCGAACCGCAGCCTCATCAGCCACTATGCCAGTCTGGCCCGCCAGACTGATTTTGGGGGACAGATTTGTATCGTATCGGATCCCGTCGACCCTTTGTGCCGGGCTTTTTTGGCAGAGTCCGGTCTCCATCCGGCCCAGATCCAAGGCTATGGCTTAGGCGTCATGCATGGCCGGGCCTGCTATTATGCCAGGAAAGATCCACGCTTTGTCCATTATCTGACGGAAGGCCGGGCCTTTGGGCCTCATGGGGCGGATTTGGTGATTGCCGACAGCCTGGAAAATTATGACGACGTCTTGTCGCAAGAGCTGACGGACCTCGTCGTCCATGCCAACGTGGCCGTCCGCAATCTGGGCTATAAGCCTTATATCGCGCCGGCCCTGTCGTCGTCGGCCTTGTCGATTATTTTGACTTTGCGGGGACAATGGCATTATGGCTCGGTTTATCTCGGTGATGCTTCAAAGGGTGCCTTTTTTGGCGTCAAGAACCGCGTCGCCGGCGGTCAGGTGATCTATGAAGATGTCTGTGCCTGCCCGGCCCTGTACAAACGCTGGAAACGGGCCTATATGGCGTTGAGCCGCCTCGTCTAGAAAGGGGGCCGTTCTATGCTGTTAGTCGTGAAAGTCGGTTGGGACGAAGCGGGCCATACGGAACGCATTTGCCGCGTCCTCAACCGGGCCTTGGAAGGGCGGACGTACCAGGTCATTGAACGGGAGAAGGCCTTTTTGCGTTGGTGCATCCGGACGCGGGCTGAAAAAGAGGGAACAGCCGTCCTCTTTGCCGTCGCCCTGCCCAAGGCTGGCGTCAGCCTGTCCTACGTCCACCTCGTATCTTGCCTGGTCCGCCACAGTCATTGCCTGGCTGGGTGCCGTGGTGCTGTCCTCGTCGACGGGCAGGGGGAATTTTTTACAAAAAAAATAGGCCGGGAGCTGATTTTCTTTGCCAATCAGGCCGGCTGTGTCTTTCCCGGCAAGCCCCTTGTCGAGGCTACAGGGTCTCTTTATAATTTTAATACTCAGGCCCAGATTCAGAACCTTTCCAACGAAGAAGCCTATGCTGTCAGCGCTGGCCGTCTGGTGGGAAAGCTGCTGGATTTTACATGGCCTGATGGGGAAGGGAAGACCAAGGATGTCGTCGTTATTCACGCCAGTAGCCGCCGCACGTCGAATACGCTCCTTCTCTGGGAAATGGTAAAGCGCCATTTACAGGGGAAGGCTAGGGTCACGGAAATTTCCCTGCGCAATGGGACTGTCGTCGACTGCCGGGGCTGCAGCTACGAAACGTGCCTCCACTTCGGCGAGAAAGGGGACTGTTTCTATGGCGGCGTCATGGTGGAAAAAGTGTATCCGGCTGTCCGCAAAGGGGACGTCATCGTCCTTGTCTGTCCGAATTATAATGATGCCGTCAGTGCCAACATCATGGCTTTTTTCAACAGGCTGACGGCGTTATTCCGCAAGGAAGAAGCGGCCTTTGCCCAAAAAGAAGTCTATGCCCTGGTCGTTTCCGGCTACAGCGGCGGCGACATCGTAGCCGAACAGGTCATTGATGCCATGAACTGCAATAAGAACTTCATCCTGCCGCCGTACTTTGCCCTCATCGAAACGGCCAATGCTCCTAAGAGCATCCTCCAGAACGAAGGTATCGAAGAACGGGCAGCCCGCCTGGCAAGATACATCTGTTCGTAGGGTCCGTCCAAAGGGTGCCTGCAGGCCGCAAATACGAAAAAAAGCGTTGTCTCTAAAGACAACGCTTTTTTATCATCCTTAAACATCACGCTGGACTTTACCAGAACGAAGGCAACGAGTGCAAACATTAACTCGTTTTACTTCGCCGTCGACGACAGCGCGGACACGCTGGATGTTCGGTTTCCAGGTTTTTTTCGTTTTCAAGTGGGAATGGCTGACATTCATGCCGCTCATTGTTCCTTTACCACAGATTTCGCAAAAGTTTGCCATTGGTTACACCTCCCTGCACCATCACAGTACAACATATAAATCTTATCACAGATTATTAGGTAAAGCAAGTTTTATTTTTTATAAAAAGCCTACGAAATATGATACAATAAAAAAGAATATTTGACAAGGAGTTTTTTTGTATGAATTTTTCTATTCGCGATTTAAAAGGCGTCGGACCGCGCAAAGAAGCCTTGTTTGCCCGGCTTCATCTGGCGACGGTGTCCGACTTGTTACAATATTTTCCCCGCGACTATGAAGACCGCAGCCATATTTGGCCTATCGGCCAGGCCCCGTGCGGTACGGGAAAGGCCCTAGCTATCTCTGGGACTGTCGCGTCGGTCCAGGAAATGCGGCCCCGCCGGGGTCTGTCACTGTTGAAAGTCAGGGTCAGCGACGGTACGGGTGCTGCCGAGCTGGTCTGGTTCAACCAGGCTTTCAAAAAACGCCAGTTCCGTGTGGGCATGATTTTGACAGCTTTTGGCAAGCTGGAATGGGCTTATGGCCGCCGTCAGATAAATACACCAGATACCGAAGAAGGGCAGGCTGAAGGCGATGGCTTCGTCCCTTTGTATGGCCTGACTGACGGCTTGCGCCAGCAGGATATCCGCAAAGCCGTGTGCCAAGCCCTGGAACTGGCCCGGGTTCATCCGGAAATCCTGCCTGGCTGGGAAGGCTGCCGGCCCTCGCCGTTTGTCTCCATGCCACCGCTGGCGGCGTATGAACAGCTTCATTTTCCGGACTCTATGGAAAAAAAGGAACAAGCTCGGCGCCAGCTGGCCTTTGAAGAACTCTTCGACATGCAGCTCGGCCTGCTCCTGCGCCGCCGCCATAAGGGGAAGCGGCAGGGCCTCAAGTGCAGTCCCAACGGCAGACTGCTCAAAAAATTCTATGAGCACCTGCCGTTTACCTTGACGAAAGGCCAGACGCAGGCCTTCCTCGATATCCAAGCCGATATGGAAAGCGAAGTCCCCATGCAGCGCCTGGTCCAGGGGGACGTCGGCTCAGGCAAGACCGTCGTCGCCGCCCTGGCTTTAGCAAAAATCGTAGAGAATGGCTACCAAGGGGCCCTCATGGCGCCGACAGGTATCTTGGCAGCCCAGCATTATGACGAATTCTGCCGCCTCTTTCAAGGACTGGACGTGTGCATCGCCTTATTGACCGGCCGGACGACGGCAAAAGAACGGAAACAGCTGCTGGCAGACCTGGCTGACGGGCAGATTGATATCCTCATCGGGACCCACGCCCTCATCCAGGACGACGTGGCCTTCCGTTGTTTGGGACTGGTCGTCACAGACGAACAGCACCGTTTCGGCGTCCGTCAGCGGTCGGCATTGGAACAGAAGGGGAAAGAACCTCACGCACTGTTCATGACGGCCACGCCTATTCCCAGGACGCTGACCTTGTCCCTCTATGGCGACCTGGACGTATCGTCTATCCGCGAGCTGCCGCCGGGACGGAAACGGGTCAAAACCTATGCCGTCAGCGAAGCTCTGCGCCGGCGGGTCTATGTCTTCATGGATAAGCTCATGGCCCAGGGCCAGCAGTGCTACGTCGTCTGTCCTCTTGTCGAAGCGTCGGAGACGGTCGATTTGCAGGCGGCGACGGAACTATATGAACAGCTGCGGACCCAGGTCTTTACCCAGCGGACGTGTGGCCTCGTCCACGGACGAATGGCTGGCCAAGAGAAAGAAGCCATCATGGAAGCCTTTCAGAAGGGGGATATACAGCTTCTGGTCGCGACGAGTGTCATCGAAGTTGGCGTCAACGTCCCTAACGCGACGGTCATGTTCATCAACGGCGCCGAACGCTTCGGCCTGGCCCAGCTTCACCAGCTGCGGGGCCGCGTCGGCCGCGGTGATCGCCAGGCTTATTGCATCCTCATGGCCAAAGGCGGCAGCGAGGAGACGCGGCAGCGCCTGAAATGGATGGAACAGATACATGACGGCTTCACGCTGGCCGAAAAGGATCTGCTCCTGCGAGGGTCGGGCCAGCTCTTCGGTTATATGCAGCATGGCCTGCCCGATTTGAAAGCTGCCGATATTATAAACGACGTCCCCCTCTTGGCGGCAGCCCGTGATGCGGCCCGGCAATGGTGGCTGAGCCACGAAGACCTGGCGATGGCAGAAGCAGCCTTGAAGCGACGTTTTGGTCATACTTTTGCCGGCCTTTTAAATAACTGATAGAAATTTGCTGTAATATATGTACATAAGAGCCGATTTCAGTTATAATAGTGGATAAGCTATTTAGGGGTATTTCCCCCTTAGTTTCTTATATTTTTCAAAACAGAGGTGCAAATATGAGATCTGATAAATTTGGTATGAGAGGTTTGACATTTGATGACGTTCTCTTGGTTCCGGCAAAATCGGACGTACTCCCGAAGGAAGTCGACGTTTCGACGAACTTGACGCGCGATATCAAACTGAATATTCCTATTATGAGCTCTGGTATGGATACCGTTACAGAAGCTCCTATGGCTATTGCCGTAGCCCGCGAAGGCGGCATCGGCGTTATTCATAAGAACATGTCCATTG
The DNA here is from genome assembly GCF_020539865.1 of Megasphaera elsdenii. Taxonomy (GTDB): domain Bacteria; phylum Bacillota; class Negativicutes; order Veillonellales; family Megasphaeraceae; genus Megasphaera; species Megasphaera elsdenii_A. The sequence goes on from NZ_JAJBQV010000030.1 coordinate 16,337, forward strand.
CCGCCCAGGCGCGGGAAGTCGACAAAGTAAAGCGGTCGGAACACGGCATCATCATCGATCCGATTTTCCTTCATCCCGATAATCTCCTGGCCGATGCCAATGAATTAATGGGCAAATACCGCATCTCCGGCGTACCTATCACAGTCGACGGCAAACTCGTCGGTATCATTACCAACCGCGATATGCGCTTTGAAGAAGACATGAGCCGCCGCATCGGTGACATCATGACCAAAGAAAACCTGATTACCGCTCCTGTCGGTACATCTCTGGCAGAAGCCAAAGAAATTCTCCGCAAGCACCGCATTGAAAAATTACCCCTTATCGATAAGGAAGGCAACCTGCAGGGCCTCATTACCATCAAGGATATCGAAAAAGCTACGAAATACCCGAATTCGGCAAAAGATGGCAATGGCCGTCTCCTGGTCGCTGCTGCTGTCGGCGTAACCCATGATATGACGGACCGCCTCGATGCCCTTGTCGCTGCCAAAGTTGACGTCGTCGTCATCGATACGGCTCACGGCCATTCTTTGGGCGTCCTCAACACGCTGAAAGAAATCAAGAAAATGTATCCGCACCTTCCGGTCATCGCCGGCAACGTCGCTACGGGCGCCGCTACGGAAGCGCTCATCGAATGTGGCGTCGACGCTGTTAAAGTCGGCATCGGCCCTGGCTCCATCTGCACGACCCGTATCGTCGCTGGCATCGGCGTACCGCAGATTACAGCCGTTTATGAATGTGCGAAAGTCGCTCAGCGCTATGGCATCCCCATCATCGCTGACGGCGGTATCAAATATTCCGGGGATATGGCCAAGGCCATCGCTGCCGGCGGCAACGTCGTCATGATGGGTAATCTCTTGGCTGGTACAGAAGAAAGCCCGGGCGAAACGGTCATTTACCAGGGCCGCAGCTACAAAGAATATCGCGGCATGGGCTCCCTGGCTGCTATGGAATGTGGCAGTAAGGATCGTTACTTCCAGGAAGACGCTAAGAAGCTCGTCCCCGAAGGCATCGAAGGTCGTGTACCGTACAAAGGACCAGCAGCTGACACGATTTATCAGATGGTCGGCGGTCTCCGCGCATCCATGGGTTACTGTGGCTGCCACAATATTAAGGAAATGATTGAAAATACGCAGTTCATCCAGATTACCGCAGCTGGTCTTCGTGAAAGCCATCCGCATGATGTCAATATCACGAAAGAAGCTCCGAACTACAGCGTAAACTAAGCAGGGCGGAGGGATACGTTGATTAGTACAATCGATATCTTGTCCATCCCCATATGGAACGTCACCATGGAAGAAGCTCGGAACCTGGCCTTTAAGTGCATCGACGAAGGCCGGGCCGCTTCCATTGCGACGGCCAATGCAGAAATGGTCATGCGGGCCCAGACGGACCGCGAACTGGCCCATATCCTCCAGCATGCCGACTTGGTAGTTCCCGATGGGGCCGGCGTCCTGTGGGCTGCAGAACAGCAGGGCAAGAAATTTAAAGAACGCGTGACAGGTGTCGATTTGGCGTGCAGTCTGCTTAAAGAAGCAGCCGCACGCCAAACGGCTGTCTACCTCTTTGGCGGTGCCCCAGGCATTGCCGAACAGGCTGCGGCCAATGTGCAGCAGCAATTGGGGTCCCTGAACATCGTTGGGACTCATTCGGGATTCTTTTCGGCTGACGAAGAACCGGATATCATCGAAAATATCCGGAGCCAGGGGACGCGCATCCTCTTAGTCGCCCTCGGCGTGCCGAAACAAGAAAAATGGATATCTGAGCATCTCTACGAACTTGGTCCTTGTGTCTGTATGGGCGTCGGCGGGACCTTTGACGTCTTGGCTGGCAAAGCTGGCCGGGCTCCAAAATGGATGCAAGACAACCGTTTGGAATGGCTCTATCGCTTGCTGAAGGAGCCGACGCGGTTCAAGCGCATGCTGGCGCTGCCGAAGTTCGTCGCGGCTGTCAAGTTGGGCGGCCGGTCTAAGTGATGAGGTGATGAGTTGAAAAGTGATGTCTTGAACAAACCTTATATCGTAGAAGACGGATACCCTTTCATTCTGGTGCCCTTGTTGCTGGCCGTTGCCGCTGGGTATTTCCTCAATGCCTACGTGGCCGTTGTGCCGTTACTGCTGGCCGGGTATTTTACGTACTTCTTCCGCAATCCCAGCCGGACTATACCGGCCGATGAACGGCTCCTTGTGTCGCCGGCAGACGGGACTGTCGTCGGTGTCGAAGATGTGGAAGAAGATTCGTACCTCAACCAGAAGTGCCGGAAGATTATCATTTTCCTGTCCATCTTCGATGCCCATGTCAACCGGGCACCGCTGGCAGGGACTATCGATTTTCAGCAATATACGTGCGGCCGCTTTCGTCCGGCTTATAAAGAAGGCGTCGGCTATGAAAATGAACGCTATTCCATCGGCATCCATTCAGCCCATACGGATATTCTGGTCACCATCATTGCCGGCATCTTGGCACGGCGCATCGTCTCTTGGGTTACCTTAGGCGACGAACTACAGCACGGTCAGTTGTACGGTATGATCAAATTCGGTTCCTGTGCGGAAATCTATGTCCGTGACAATGTTGAAATCACAGTCAAGAAAGGCGATAAAGTCCGCGGCGGTGAATCAGTCATAGGGAGGATTGTCCAATGAAAAATGTAATACCATGTCTGTTTACATCAGGGAATCTCGGCTTCGGGGTTCTGAGTATGATCATGACCCTCCACGGGCTCTATACCTGGGCCGGTGTTTGCATCCTGTTGGCCATGGTCTGCGACGCCTGCGACGGCCGCTCGGCCCGTGCTTTGGGAGTTGCCGGTGATTTTGGCAAGGAACTCGATTCCTTGTCCGACGTCGTATCCTTCGGGGCGGCTTCGGCTTTCTTGATTTATTCTTACTCGCTGCAGTCCTTGGGCTGGATTGGTGCTATCCCGGCCATCATCTATGCAGCGCTTGGTGGTATCCGTCTGGCCCGGTTCAATCTCAACACTGGCGTCATCCACGGTTATTTCCAGGGGATGCCAATTCCTAATGGCGGCTGCCTCATTGCAACTTACGTCATTTCCGGTGCCGTCTTGCCGGCATGGCTGCTGGCTATCTTCGTCGTCCTTCTGGGCTATCATCTGGTCAGCAAGGTCCACAACCCCGACTTCAAAGGGGCCAGCCCGGACGTGCTCCACAAATCGGCCCTGGCCATTGCCCTCATCTTCGGCGTCTTGGTCCTGGCCTTTGTCGACTGGCATCTGATCATTACCATGCCTTTCTTACTGTATATCGTCTTCGGGTTAGTCAATACGGCCATGAACGTCGCAGCTGCTCGCTAAGTTTTTAGGGAGAGTCGCATATGGAACACATTTTGGATATCATCATGATACCCATACAGGTCATCATCGTTTTTTATTCCCTCTATTATTTCATCCTGGCCTGCTTCGGTCTTATGAAGCGGCGGGAACGCATTACGGTAGCGCCTAAGAATACGTTCGCTGCCGTTATTTGCGCGCATAATGAAGAAAAAGTCGTCTGGCAGCTCATCGATAACTTGAAGCAGCTCAACTATCCCAAGGATATGTACGATATTTACGTCGTCGCCGATAACTGTACAGACCATACGGCTGATATCTGCCGCGAGCACGGAGCCATCGTCAAAGTGCGGACCAATAAGGAACAAGTCGGTAAGGGCTATGCTCTGGACTGGATGTTCTCACAGATGCTGGCTCAAGAAAAGCAATACGACGCCTTTGTCGTCTTTGATGCAGACAACCTGGTCCATCCGGAATTCCTGCGGGAAATGAATAATCACCTCTGCAAAGGGGAAAAGGTCATTCAGGGCTATATGGATTCCAAAAATCCGACGGATTCGTGGATTGCCGGTACCTTTTCCATCGCCTTCTGGCTCATCAACCACATGTGGCATCTGGCCAAGTATAACATCGGTCTGTCGACTGCTTTAGGCGGCACAGGCATGTGCATTGCTACGGAAATCGTCCGCAAGTACGGCTGGGGCTGCGATTGCCTGACAGAAGATATGGAATTTTCCATGAAAGTCCTCTTGGAAGATGTCCGCACTTGCTGGGCTCATGACGCCATCATTTACGACGAAAAGGTCGTCGGTTTCATGCAGTCCTGCCGTCAGCGCAAGCGCTGGGCCCAGGGCCAGTGTGACTGTGGTGAACGCTTCATTCCCAAGCTCTTCGCCCGAGGCATCAAGACCGGCAACATCCGCATGCTAGACGGCATCATTACTTTGTCCCAGCCTTTCTTTATGATGGCTTCGACCATTTATGCCGTCCTGGCTTCGATTAATTCCTATCTACCCTTTTATACGAATATCCTCAATGCCATCGTACCCGTCCAGATTTGGACGATTATCGGCGTCGGCCAGTACCTCATTCCGGTCATCGTCCTCTTGCAGATCAAGGTACCGCCGAAATCATGGGCTTATCTCATTATTTATCCGATTTTCATGTACAGCTGGATTCCAGTCAACTTCCTCGGTTTTAAAGACCGGCATAAGATGAAATGGAGTCACACGCTGCATACGCGGGCCTTGTCTTATGAAAATGCGGCCTTATTGCGGAAAGAAAACAAGAAGTAAGGAGTTCGACTATGCATATTTTGTTGACCAATGATGACGGTCTGAAGGCTCCAGGCCTTCAGACACTGAAACGGGAGTTGGCATCCCACGATTGCCGTCTGACCGTCGTTGCGCCTAATGGCCAGCGCAGTGCGGCGTCTCATTCCATGACCATCAATAAGGCACTCTACTGCCGAGACGAATCGACGGTACCGGGAATCCGGGAAATCGCCGTGTCCGGTACGCCTGTAGACTGCGTCAAGATGGCTATGGAATATTTTCTCAAAGGCGATAAGCCGGATCTCATCATTTCCGGCATCAACGATGGCTACAATCTGGGCAGTGACGTCCTCTATTCTGGTACCGTCTCGGCGGCCATGGAAGGGCCTTATTACGGCTTGCCGTCCTTTGCCGTATCCATGCTGGGCATGACGGAAGAACGTTGCGCCCAGACAGCTCACCTCGTCTGGGACCTGGTCCAGAAGCTCATCGTAAAAGGCCGCTTCCCGGGCATCGTCAACATCAACGTGCCGCCTGAAGGCGATATCCGCCTGGACAATGTCCGCGTCGTGCCCCAGACGGTTCAGATTTATCACAATGTCATCGCTGAGAAACGCGACATCGATGGCAGCGTCTGCTATCACATCGTCGGCGATATCGACATGACGACGGCCCCTGATAATAGCGACGTCGCCTGTATCCGTCAGGGCCATATCGCCTTGACACCGCTCAAATGGCAGCAGACAGCTGACCGGGCCATGGATCACTTGAAAGGATGTCTATCGTTATGACCGATGAAGAACTCATTGAAATTGCCAAACAATATCGTGCTCATTCGTACAGTCCCTATTCTCATTTTCCCGTCGGTGCTGCCGTCCTGGCTGCATCGGGGAAAGTCTACGGCGGCTGCAATATCGAGAATTCCAGTTATCCCTTAGGAAATTGTGCTGAACGGACAGCCATTTTCAAGGCCCTATCCGAAGGGGAGAGGGCCTTAGCGGCTATTGCCATCGTCGCCGATACACCCGGCCCTTGTTCACCTTGTGGCGCCTGCCGGCAGGTCATGGCAGAATTTCGTATTCCCCGGATTATCATGGCTAACCTCAAAGGGGAATGGTGTGTCGTCACCTTGGAACAGCTCTTGCCGTATGCCTTTTCTGACACCGATTTGTAAAGAAAGTGCGCTGAATACGGACAAATTTCCGTAAAGGACTTGCAATTTTTAAGAAGCCGGTTTATAATAACAATCACATCATACATATTGCGTGAACGAAACGCACGGGAGAAGGCCAAGCCTACCGACGGAGTCAAACTCTCAGGTGCCCCTCAGGGGGTGGGACCGTGTGTGGACACGACTCTGGAGAGTCCCGTTTGGGCGCCGAAGGTGCAAGGAAGTGATTCCTAATCTCTCAGGCAAAAGGACAGAGCTGGCAGAATGACCTTTCTTTTTTTCTGCGACCCTTAGGACCTATCTTCAGAGTGATGATGATAGGTCTTTTTTTCATGTCATTATAATTACCATAACAAAAGGGGAGTATGAAAAGATGTTAGAAACGTTGAATACCATTGATAGTTTTGTCTGGGGGCCGCCGTTGCTGGTCCTGCTCATCGGAACCGGCCTGATGCTGACTGTCCGTCTCCATTTGCTGCAAGTCTTCCGCCTGCCGAGAGCGCTGAAGCTCATCTTCACGGCTAAGAACCAAGGCGAAGGCGACGTAGACAGTTTCAAGGCTTTGTGCACGGCTTTGGCTGCTACGGTCGGCACGGGCAACATCGTCGGCGTCGCTACGGCTGTCCATGCTGGCGGTCCTGGGGCTATCTTCTGGATGTGGATGGCTGCTTTTGTCGGCATGGCCACGAAATACGCTGAAGGCTGTCTGGCTGTCAAATATCGTACGGTCGATAAGAACGGCGACATCGCCGGCGGCCCGATGTACTACATCGAAAATGGGTTAGGCAAAAAATACAAGCCCTTGGCTTTCTTGTTCGCTTTCTTCGGCGTCCTCGTCGCTTTCTTCGGTATCGGTACTTTTGCGCAGGTCAATTCCATCGTTGAAATCACGCGTCTGACGACGAGCATTCCCGTCGAATACACGGCTATCGTATTGACCATCCTCGTCGCTGCCATCACCATCGGCGGCCTCCAGTCCATTGCCCGCGTCGCTTCGAAAATCGTTCCGGCCATGGCTGTCATCTATGTCATTTCTACGGTCGCTTTCTTGGTTATCTTTGCCGACCAGATTCCGGCAGCTGTCGAACAGATCATCGTCAGCGCCTTCACGCCGACTGCTGCAGCTGGTGGCTTCCTCGGCGCTACGGTTTTAGTGGCTATGCGCAACGGTGTCGCCCGCGGCGTCTTCTCCAATGAATCGGGCTTGGGCAGTGCGCCTATCGTAGCCGCTGCGGCCAAGACGAAATGGCCGGCTGAACAGGGCCTTATTTCCATGACCGGTACTTTCATCGATACCATCATCATCTGCACCTTGACGGGCTTGGTCCTCGTTGTCAGCGGTGCCTGGATGGGTGACGTCAATGGCGCAGCCTTGACTAATGCTGCTTTCAACATGGCTTTCCCGGCTTACGGCAGCATCATCCTCTGCGTCGGCCTGACCTTGTTCGCTTTCACGACTATCCTTGGCTGGAACTACTACGGTGAACGCTGTGTCCAATACCTCGTCGGCGTCAAAGGCATCTTGCCGTACCGCATTATCTTCATCGCCCTCGTTGCCTGCGGTGCTTTCATCAAGCTCGATGTCATCTGGGTCCTGGCTGATATCGTAAACGGACTCATGGCTATTCCGAACCTCATCGCCCTCATCGGCCTCTCAGGCGTCGTCGTAGCCGAAACGAAGAAATACTTCGCCCATCTGAAAGAAGAAGAAATGGTTGTAGCCGAAGATTCGGAAGAAAAAGTCCCGGTTGGCCATTAAGTTAAAAAAATCAAAAAAAGTACTTGACGATTCTGTTAGTTATGGTATAATTCTTCTTGTGCCAAGCACTGAGACATAAAGTGCCGGGCACAAGGGATATGCCGGGGTGGCGGAATGGCAGACGCACCTGACTCAAAATCAGGCGGGTAACACCGTGAGGGTTCAAGTCCCTCCCTCGGCACCAAGAAAAAAGAAGCTGTCGCATTAAGCAAAAAGCGTGATGCGGTAGCTTCTTTTTTGAGTTTGAAGTTGAAAGTTTGATGTGGATGGGAAAAATTTAAAAGCCATCGCTTCAAACATCAAACATTAAACCTATTTTTCTTTCTATCTATATATGTTATAATATAATAGACATATGATTATAGGAGGGAGTCGATTCACATGAATGAAATCTTTGCCAGACGGAGTATCCGTAAATTTTTACCGACCATGGTAGAAGATGAAAAGATAGAACAGTTACTGCGCGCCGCTATGGCCGCTCCTTCGGCTGGGAACCAGCAGCCTTGGGAATTCTATGTCGTCCGCGATAAACGGGTTATCCAGGACTTATCCCACTGCAGTCCCTATGCTGGTTGCGCTGCCGGTGCTTCTTTGGCCATCGTCGTCTGTTCCCGCGATGAAAACATGCGTTTTCCGGCTTTCATCAACCTCGACCTCAGTGCCGCTGTCGAAAACATCCTGCTCGAAGCTGTCCACTTGGACCTCGGTGCCGTGTGGCTCGGCGTAGCTCCGTATAAGGCTCGTGAAGTCCTCGTCCGCCGGTCCCTCGGCGTTCCTAAAGGACTGACGCCTTTTGCTATCGTCGCCATGGGCTATCCTCAGGCCACAGCCGAAGACAAACCACGCGAAGACCGCTATGACCCATCCCGCGTACATTACGTATAGTATCCACACTGATAACTGACAACTTACTACAAACTTTACATTTTTCGTTCGTCGTTCGTCGCAAGGGCCTATTATTTTTACTTTTGACAAACGATGAACGACCTACGATGAACGTAAAAAGGCGCTGTCTCCATGTGACAGCGCCTTTTATCGCTTAAGCCCCGCCAGAAGACTCCCGCCCCTTAGGTAGGGGATGAATGGCGGTGCTTGAGTGGGTTCAATGCCCGTAAAAAGCACAAAAAACGCTGTAACTCATCTTGAAAATCATCACTATTTGCCATAATAATCATATAATAAAAAGGAGATGAAAAATGTGTATCTTACTCAGTCAAATGTCATCAGAAGTCTTTCCAAAGAAGAATATGCAAT
>NZ_JAJBQV010000031.1 GCF_020539865.1 Megasphaera elsdenii
AGATAACTGAGTCCATTTTTTTTAGATGAGGCTATTCTGTTACAGCCCCTTTTGCCGTAGGGGCCGTCCTGTTGAGGCGGCCCGTTTGTGGGAATTCCGCAAACTGATACCGCAATTCGTAGGCCGCAGTTCACCGATTAACCTCTCAGTCAGCTGCGCTGACAGCTCTCCTGCTAGGAGAGCCGGGCCGCCTTTCAGGACGGCCCCTACGAAAGCGGTCCGTGGGACCGCGGCTAACTGCTAGCCACGAGCCACGGGCCCTACTAGTGGAATATATTGATGAAGATGGTGATGATCGACGCGTTGACCGGGTCGATGATGAGCGAGCCGATGAGGGGAATGACGAAGAAAGCCGTCGGTGCCGGGCCGAAGAGTTCGGTCATGGCCGTCATGTTGGCGATAGCGTTCGGCGTAGCGCCCAAGCCGAAGCCGCAGACGCCGCTGGTCATGACGGCTGCTTCGTAGTCTTTGCCCATGGCGCGGAAGACGATGAAGTAAGCAAAGAGGGCCATGAACAGGGCCTGGCTGAGGAGCATGACGACCAGGGGGATAGCCAGGTCGGCGAGCTGCCAGAGTTTGAGACTCATGAGGACACAGGTCAAGAAGACGGTCAGGCTCAGGCTGCCCAAGACTTCGCTTTCACGCTGGTAGATTTTGTAGGCGTGAGTGAAGTCGGCGATGTTGCGGATGATGGCGGCGACGATCATAGAGCCGATATAGCCAGGGAAGACCAGGCCGATGCTGCTGAAGAAGCCGCTGACCAGGGTACCCAGGCCCATTGCCAGGAAAAGGTGGGCCATGGCGTTCATGAAGCGGTAGTTGTCGATGGTCTGACCGATTTTATTTTCAATCTTGATGGCGTTTTCTGCGCGTTCCTTATTGCCGGCAACGGCTTTCAGTTTCGAAACGGTGCCAGCATTGAAGGACGGGTCGAAGCGTTCCGATTCGGCCGAGCTGACCAGGTGGAATTTGTGGACCAGTTCTTCGCCAATCGGGCCGCCGATGACGCCGCCGGCGACGAGGCCGAAGGTAGCCGCTGCGACGGAAATCGTTGCGCCGCCGTCGAGACCGATGCTTTCCAGGAGCGGGCCGAAGGCGGCTGCCGTACCGTGACCGCCGACCATGGGGATAGAACCTGTTGCCAGGCCCAGGAGCGGGCTCAGGTCAAAAGCTATGGCCAAGCTGGAGCCGATGATGTTCTGACAGATGATCAAAATCGTCGTGACAATGGCCATTTTAAAGACCATGATGCCGCCACGCTTGATGAGGCTGATGCTGGCCGTATAGCCGACGCTGGTGAAGAAGAGCATCATGCAGATATTCTGCATGATCGTATCCTGTTCGTATTTCCAGATGCCTTGGGTATATAAGATACAATTCATGATAGCAAATAAGATGCCGCCGACAACCGGTGCGGGGATGCAATACTTACGTAGGACGCTGATCTTGACGCGCAACAAGACACCGATGTAGTAGACGACGATGGCCGCAGCCAGGGTCTGATAAATATTAAGATTTAGGGACACGCAGAAAACCTCCTTATATTTTTAAAAATACAATACATATCATAACAGATTTTGGGCTGTAAAACAATTGTAAAAAATAAAAGGGACTTGATTTTTTTAGGCATAGATGGAATCTTATTTTTAGATAGGCAAGAAAAGAGGCGAATGATAGTAATCTTGATGGCCTTTCCGCTGGCCTTCTTTAGAAAAGCAGAAAGACTGGATGTCGCTGGCCTTGAGGTCTAATTTCAGCTGTTCCTGTCCTAGCGGAGAGAGGCCAGGCGCATCGGAACGTACTCTGGTGACGACAGGAAGCTGTCCTTTTACCCCTTTCAGAAAGGCCGCGCCTCGCCCGTTGAGGGCCAGGAGACGGGCATATTGCGGCCCTGCTTCATAAGAGCGGTCCATGAGGTCCCACGATGGCTGTAAGAGGGTGTAAGCTCCCATTCGGCAGAGGCGGCTGTAGGCATAGCGCCGCGTCTTGATAGCCTTGAGGGCCTGGGCGTAACTGCCGTTTTCCATGAAAGCGCGGTGCCAGCGGTTTTCCAGGCCTTCTGTAAAGGCCGGCAGGCAGCGCAGCTGGTCTGGTGTCAGCAGGCGGTTCTGGCTGGCGATGAAATCGCCATAGCGGTTGTCGTCGGTGAAGGCGCCTTGGGCCAGCTGGTCTTCTACATCGGTCAGGCTGGCAGACGGAAGATACGGCCGGCAGGCGGCGGCTCCGCTGTCTCTCATGGCCTGGCGCAAGGCTGTGGCACTGGCAAAGGCAGGGCCTAGTTCCGTATCGCCGTGATGGCCCTGGCGAGGGAAGGGCCAGAAGGCCAGTGGCCGGTCCTGATTCAACAGGGCCTTGGCGTATTCAAAGGCCAGCAGGGCATTGGGCTGCTCCAGGAGGCGCCCTTTTTTCGGTGATGCCGCCAGCAGGTATTCTGTCTGTTCGCGGCCTGCTGTTTCTTTTGGGCCTTCTTTTTCCCTGTCCGGCAGGCTGTGGGCACAGCGGGCCAAGGCCAGGAAGTCTTCGGCCGTGCCGTTTTCGACGCCGCAGGCCAGGCCTTGGCAGCCCAGGCGGCTGGCCAGGGTGACGCCGCCTGTGGCGAACCCGGCCGCGCTGGACAAGGCATAGACGGCTGGGAGTTCGATGACTACATCGGCACCGCCTTTGATGGCCCAGACTGCGCGGTGCCACTTATCGAAGAAGGCCGGTTCGCCGCGCTGGACGAAGGCGCCGCTCATGATGATGACGATGGCTGCATCGGGACCGGCTGCCTGGCGGACTTGAGATATCAAATGGGCGTGACCGGTATGGAAAGGGTTGAATTCGGCGATGATGGCGATAGATTTCATAGAGCCTCCTGTATGTTCAAAAATTCACAAAATAACAGAAGTGTATAGCCTGACGAGAATTATATTATATGTTTTAAACAAAATCGTGCCAATGGTTATAAGTATACGGGGCACGGTGGGAAACGTCAATAGTATATACTCGTTCCTATCCGGATAAGGGCGAAAGTATTTGCAATTCGTCGCTTTTTTTAGGTGACGCTATAAATCTTTTATGCTATAATGAACCTAGTCTGTAGAAAGCATAAATAGGTGATGGCATGAAAGAATTGAAATTATTAGCAGTTGCGGCCATGACCGCAGCTGTCGTATTGTTGTCCGGATGCGGCAACATGACGATGCTCGAAGAATATAGCTTCGGGTATGTCCAACTCAAAGCAGGGAATTCGGAAGTCTATGTAATGACCCCGTTTGACCTGGCCCATGTGAGCCGCCAGAATGGGGAAGGCATGATGTACATCAACAACGATAAACACATCAATGTCGTCGCTGTTTCCGAAACGGCTGGCGAAACGACGCCTGTAGCCATGGCAGAAGAATACGTTGCCATGCTGAAACAGACACCGGATGTTTCTGATCTGCAAACGAAGGTCACCGACGCGGAAGAAAGCGGCCGCAAGACCACCGTTGTCGACGCTTCCTATACGGAACCGCTCAACGGCCAGCCGGCTAAACTCACCGTGCGGAGTCTCTTCTTTGAAGATAATGGCCAGATATGGCACGTCATGTACATGTACAAAGACGGCGATGCTCTGGCTAAAGAAGTAGTTGACCACGTATTTGGCCAGCTCAAATAATTCTAAGACAAATGAAAGAGGGTAAATTTTCATGATCGTATTGGTTGTAAACTGCGGCAGCTCGTCCTTGAAGTACCAGCTCGTCAATATGGACAATGAAGAAGTAATGGCAAAAGGTTTGGTCGAAAAAATCGGCCTTCCCGATTCGCAGCTGACCCACAAATGGAATGGCCAGAAGAAAGAAATCAAACAGTCCATCCCGGATCACAAAGTGGCTGTTAAACTCGTCCTCGACATCCTTACCGACGCTGAATGTGGCGTCATCAAATCCATGGATGCCATCGACGCTGTCGGCCATCGTGTCGTCCATGGCGGCGAAGAATTCGCGGCTTCCACGCTCATTACAGATGAAGTCATGAAAGCCTTGGAAAAATGCTCGGCTATGGCTCCGCTCCACAATCCGCCTAACATCATCGGCATCAACGCTTGCAAAGCTATCATGCCTGGCGTTCCTCAGGTCGGCGTCTTCGACACGGCTTTCCATCAGACCATGCCGGCTAAAGCCTTCATGTATGGCCTTCCGTATGAACTTTACAAAGAAGACCACATCCGCCGTTATGGCTTCCACGGCACGAGCCATCGCTATGTCGCTGGTGAAGTCGCTAAAGTCATGGGCGTACCGGTTGAAAAACTGCGCATCATCAACTGCCACCTCGGCAACGGTTCTTCTTTGGCTGCCATCAAATATGGCAAATGCGTTGACACGACCATGGGCTTTACACCGCTCGCAGGCGTCCTCATGGGCACTCGCTGCGGCGATATCGACCCGGCTATCGTCCTCAACGTCATGGACAACCACAACCTTTCGACGAAAGAAATGGATACGCTCATGAATAAGAAATCCGGCGTCCTCGGCGTTTCCGGCGTTTCCAGCGACTTCCGCGATCTCGGCAAAGCCGCTGCTGAAGGCAACGAACGCGCTCAGCTCGCCCTCGATATGTTCCATTATCAGGTCCGCAAAGAAATTGGCGCTTTCGCAGCTGCTATGGGCGGCGTAGACGTCATCACCTTCACGGCTGGCGTCGGCGAAAACGGTATCGAAGACCGTGCAGCCATTGCAGAAGGCCTGGAATATCTCGGCGCTAAACTCGACCCGCAGCGCAACAACGTCCGCGGCAAAGATGCCCTCATCAGCACGGATGATTCGACGGTCAAGATGTATGTCATCCCGACGAACGAAGAAATCATGATCGCCCGCGATACGAAGGACATCGTATCCAAACAGTAATGACCAAAGTGCGTGCCCGAAGATGGAGTGAATACTGTGAAATTACTATACTGGGACATTGACGGAACCTTATTGAATACAGGCCGGGCCGGTCTATACGCCATTGAAGAGGTCTTTCACGACCTCAAGGGCGCTGACGTGCCTGTGCCGAAGATCGCCGCCGGCGGCCGGACGGATAATTTCATCTGCCAGCAGCTCTTGTATAAAGCGACGGGCATCATGCCGACAGACGATGAAGTCCATGCTTTTTGCCGGGGTTACGAAAAGAAGCTCCTGAAATGGCTGAAGCGCAAGGCTGAAGAAGGCGTCGTCTTGCCCCATGTGGAAGAGAACCTGGCCTTCTTCCAACAGCGCCAGGACTACAAACAGCTCCTCTTGACCGGCAACAGCGCCATTGGCGCCCGTATGAAGATGGATGTCTTCGGCCTGTCCCAGTATTTTGATTTCCCTCATTCGGGGTTCGCCTTCAATTATTACTATCGCGATGATCTGGCCCGCAATGCCCTGGCCATCGCCAAGAAGACCTGGGGCGATGCTATCGAGATGGCTTATGTCATCGGCGACACGCCTTACGACATCCAGTGCGGCAAGGCCATCGGCGCCCGCACTATCAGCGTCGCTACGGGCCGCTATTCCTACGAGGAACTGGCCCAGTGCGCGCCTTGGAAGATACTGCATTCCCTTCCGGAACCAGAAGCCTTCCTGAACATCATCGAAAATTAAACACACATAGAAAGGGACTGTTGCACGAAGGCTTCGGCTATCAGGCGAGGTCCCTTTTTTGTTTGAGGTTTGAGGTTTGATGTAAGGGCCTTTAAATTTAAAACCATCCGCATCAAACATCAAACTTTTAACATCAAACTCGAAAAAGACCCGGACTCATAAAGAGTCCGGGTCTTTTTCGGGTTCTTCGATACGCCAGGTGTTTTCGAGGACGCGGAAATTGAGGCGGTGCCATTTCTTTTCGATATCGTCCAGCGTTTGCGAGGCAGAATATAACATATTATTCTGTTTTTGGGCCTGCTTTTCCAGCTGCGCTATGCGGACGCGCTGTGTAGATACCGTGTCTGCCAGTTCATAGACTTGGAACTGAAGGACGGCAATCCACAGGAACTCCAGAAGGGCGACGAGGACGACGCACTTCTGGGCCTTGGGAAGACCGCGCCAGGCCTGGCAGAAACGGCGGCGCAGGCGGGAAAGGAGAGCACAGCTCTGCTGTTCCTTTTGGCGGAGCCCGGCCAGGAAAGCTGGGGACTTATGTCTGTCCATAGCGCCTATAAGTTGGAAATGACGCGGGCCTTATTGCGGACGAAGTCGAGCCATAACTGAGCGGCATGGGAGAGGTAGTGGCCCCGTTTCCAGATGACGTAGAGGACATGCATGATTTCCGGTTCGACCAGGGGACGGACGACGACCGATTCCGAGACGCGAGGGTTCGTTTCCTTCGTCGGGCACAGGCGGCTCGGCAAGAGGGCGACGCCCAGGTTGGCGACGACGGTCTGGATCATGAGGTCCCGCTGGCTCGTTTCAAAGACGATTTTCGGCTGGAAACCGATCTTCTTACAGTGCTGGATGATTTCATCGTGCAGGTTGAAGTCATCGCGATAGAGGACCAGCGATTCATTGGCCAGCTTCTTGAGGGGAATCGTCTTTTCTTTGGACAAGATGTTGTCCCTGTGGATGATGACGTTCATCGGATCCTGGGTCAAGAAGAACGCTTCAAAGTCCTTTTCCTTCGGCTGCGTGCAGACGATACCCAAGTCGATGAGGCCTTCTTGGACGCTGATTTCGACTTTCTTCGAGCCGTGTTCGTAAAGGTCCAGTTCGATCTGCGGGTATTCCTGCTTGAAGGCACCGAGGAGGTTGGCGAAGATGGGAGCGCCCGTGATCGGCGGCAGGCCGATGAGGACCGTCCCTTGTTCCAACTTGAATTCGTTTTCGAAGTCCGTCTTCAAGTGTTCGAACATGAAGACGACGCGCTTAGCGTGGGAGAGGAAAATCGTGCCGGCATCGGTGAGTTCGACGGCTTTGGCATTGCGCATGAAGAGGACGACGCCCAATTCTTCTTCCAGGGCTTTGATGGTACGGCTGATGGCGGACTGGGAAATGTGCAGCGTCCGAGCCGCTTTGCTGAATGATTTCTTGTCGGCTACTTCGACAAAGTATTTAAGATGATGAAAATCCATACTAACACCTCCACTAATGGTGTACACCGAATCGGGGCTTTAATATACACTCGATTGGTATACGTTTACAAAATGGCACTGAATGATGCATAAACTAGCATCACATTCCTATTGAATTTAGCATTACTTAGGCATATAATTAACTTGTAAGAAAAAGTTACAAAGTCGTTCGGTTTGTGATGGTCAGCAAGCTTCAAAAGGCATGTTGGTGTGCAAATCTGTAATATCACTATAATAGTATTACAGATTGAGAATATTAGCAATACCTTTTTTGAATATTGTTGAACCTTCCCACTTTTTATTGCATTTTTTTCAAGGTAGGGACGTGTATGGACGATACGTGAACAAAAGTCATCCATGGAACCTGGGTGATGGTGTCCGCGCCGCCCGTATGAGGATGCAACAGAACGTCTTTATAGCTTTCTTAAGCCTATCAGTATGGTGTTTCCATATTGAAAGTATACTTTTATTTAAGGAGCGTGTTTTATCTATGAGCAAATTTAAAACCATGGATGGTAACGAAGCAGCTGCATGGGTGTCCTATGCATTTACTGAAGTTGCCGCAATTTATCCGATCACGCCGTCTTCTCCTATGGCAGAACATGTCGATGATTGGGCAGCCGCTGACATGAAAAACATCTTCGGCCACAAAGTCAACGTTGTTGAAATGCAGTCCGAAGCTGGCGCAGCTGGCGCATTCCACGGTTCTTTACAGGCTGGTGCTTTGACAACTACGTACACGGCATCTCAGGGCTTCCTCCTCATGATTCCGAACATGTACAAAGTTGCCGGTGAACTCCTCCCGGGCGTATTCCACGTAGCTGCTCGTGCTTTGGCTAACCATGCACTGAACATCTTCGGTGACCATCAGGATGTTATGTCTGCTCGTGCAACAGGCTGCTGTCTCTTGGCCGAATCCAATGTTCAGGAAGTCATGGATCTCGGTGGCGTCGCTCATTTGGCAGCAATTAAAGGTTCCCTGCCGTTCATCAACTTCTTCGATGGTTTCCGTACGTCTCACGAAATTCAGAAAGTTGAAGTCATGGACTTCGAAAACTTCAAGAAACTCGTTGACTGGGACGCTATCGAAGCATTCCGCAAACGTGCCCTCAACCCGGATCATCCGGAAATCCGCGGCACTGCAGAAAACCCGGACGTATACTTCCAGCACACAGAAGCTTCCAACAAGTTCTATGACGCTATGCCGGATATCGTAGCTGGCTACATGGACAAGATTTCTGAAATCACGGGCCGTACGTACAAACCGTTCAACTACTACGGTGCTCCTGATGCTGAATACGTTGTCGTATCCATGGGTTCTCTCTCCGACGTCGCTAAACAGACTGTCGAATACTTGCAGAGCCAGGGCGAAAAAGTCGGTGCCATCAACGTTCACCTCTATCGTCCGTTCTCCAACAAGTACCTCCTCAACGTTCTTCCGAAAACAGTTAAGAAGATCGCTGTCATCGACCGCACGAAAGAACCGGGCTCCCTCGGCGAACCGCTCTACCTCGATATCGTTGGCTTCGTAACTGAAGAAAACCTCAACATCGACGTTATCGGCGGCCGTACAGGTATGGGCTCCAAGGACGTTCTTCCGGAAGACTTCCTCGCTGTCTTCAAAGAACTCAAGAAAGAACATCCGCTCAATGGCTTCACGTTGGCTATCGACGACGATGTTACCAACCTCAGCCTTCCGCGCGAACCGAAAATGCCGCTTGACACGACTGGCCTTACGTCCTGCAAATTCTGGGGCTTCGGTTCTGATGGTACTGTCGGCGCTAACAAATCCGCTATCAAGATCATCGGCGACCACACCGACATGTATGCTCAGGCATACTTCGCTTATGACTCCAAGAAATCCGGCGGCGTAACCATTTCTCACCTGCGTTTCGGTACTCGCCCGATCGATATGCCGTACCTCATCGACGCAGCTGACTACATCGCTTGCCATCGTCAGTCCTACATCAAACGTTTTGATGTCCTCCGCGGCATTAAAGACGGCGGCACATTCATGCTGAACTGCACCTGGACTGATGAAGAACTGGAAAAAGAACTTCCGGCTCGCATCAAACGTTCCATCGCTAAACATCATGTTAAATTCTACACCTTGAATGGTGACGCTATTGGCCAGAAACTCGGCCTCGGCACTCGTATCAACATGGTCATGCAGGCTGCATTCTTCGCACTTGCTAAGATCATTCCTATCGATGATGCCGTTAAATACTTGAAAGACTCCATTGTCAAGAGCTATGGCAAGAAAGGCCAGAAAGTCGTTGACATGAACAACGGCGCTGTTGATGCTGGTATCAAAGAATTCCATGAAGTTAACTATCCGGCTTCCTGGGCTGACGCTAAAGACGAAGTCGTCGAAGGCCGCCCGGCTACGAAGTACTTCACGGAAGTTGCAAAACCGATGCTCGAACAGGTTGGCGACGATCTCCCGGTTTCCGCATTTGCTGGCCGCGAAGATGGCACCATGCCTTCCGGCACTGCTAAATTCGAAAAAGCTGGCCCGGCTCTCCACGTTCCTGCCTGGGATGCTGAAAAATGTATCGGCTGCATGCAGTGCTCCTTCGTTTGCCCGCACGCAACCATCCGTCCGGTCCTCACGACTGACGAAGAACTCAAAGCTGCTCCGGCTGGCTTCCAGACGGCTGCTAAAGCTAAATCCGGCAAACAGTATCATGTTTCCATCATCGTTGACCAGCTCGACTGCCTCGAATGCGGTTCCTGCGTAAACGTCTGCCCGGTTCAGGCCCTCACCATGGTTCCGAACACCGACGAAGAACGTCAGAAGATGGATCTCTGGTACTATGGTACGGAACAGGTTGCTCCGAAAGCTAACCCGCAGAACAAGAAGACCGTCATCGGTTCTCAGTTCGAAACTCCGCTCCTCGAATTCTCCGGTGCATGCGCAGGCTGCGGTGAAACACCGTATGTCAAACTCATCACGCAGCTCTTCGGCGATCGCATGATGATTGCAAATGCTACTGGCTGCTCCTCCATTTGGGGTGCATCCGCTCCGGTTTCCCCGTACACCATGAACGCTGCTGGCCATGGCCCGGCTTGGGCAAACAGCCTCTTCGAAGATGCTGCTGAATTTGGTCTCGGCATGTTCCTCGGCGTAGACAAAGTCCGCAAAGACTTGGCTGAAAACCTCGACGCTGCTAAAGCCGTTGCTTCTCCGGAACTCCAGGCTGCACTCAGCGATTGGGCTGCTAACATGAACGAAGGCGAAGGCTCTCGTGAACGCGCTGACAAACTGACAGCTCTCCTCGAAAAAGAAGCTGCTGGCAAACCGGTTCTCGAAGACTTCCTCGCTAAGAAACAGTTCTTCGTTAAACGTAGCCAGTGGATCATCGGTGGTGACGGCTGGTCCTACGATATCGGTTACGGCGGTGTTGACCACGTCCTCGCTTCCGACCACGACGTCAACGTCCTCGTCCTCGATACTGAAGTTTACTCCAACACTGGCGGTCAGTCCTCTAAAGCTACCCCGACTGCAGCTATCGCTCAGTTCGCTGCTGCCGGCAAACGCACGAAGAAGAAGGACCTCGGCATGATGGCTATCTCCTATGGCTATGTTTATGTAGCTCAGGTATCTATGGGTGCTGATAAGAACCAGCTCATGAAAGCTATGACGGAAGCTGAAGCTTACCATGGCCCGTCCCTGGTTATCTGCTACGCTCCTTGCATTAACCACGGCATCCGTAAAGGCATGGGCAAGAGCCAGCTCGAAGAAAAACTCGCTGTCGAATGCGGTTACTGGGATCTCTTCCGCTACAACCCGGATCTCAAAGCTCAGGGCAAGAATCCGTTCAGCCTCGACTCCAAAGAACCGGATTACAGCAAATTCCAGGAATTCTTACAGGGTGAAGTTCGTTATGCTTCCCTTAAGAAAGGCTTCCCGGAAGAAGCAGACGCTCTCTATGCTAAGACAGAAGCTGATGCTAAGAACCGTCGCGAATCCTATGTACGTTTACAGAAGGGTTTTGAAGACTAATTTGATTGCACTCGCTGCATGAGAATAGAAGAAAGGCCCCGCATGAAGGTTTCGACCCTCATGCGGGGCCTTTTTTTATTGCCATCCTTTCTCAAAAGGTATATAATAAAGCGTGTTTTTAAGAACCACTTAGAAAGGGGCCTTTCTGTATGTCATCTAAATTGGGTACGTTATGTATTGTCCTAACGGCCATAGCCTTTGGTACGATGGAAATTTCCTTGAAGATTGCCGGGACGGCGTTCACGCCTTTCCAGTTGACCTTTCTCCGGTTTCTCGTCGGCGGGCTGTTGCTCATGCCGCTGGCTATCCGCGATTTGAAGAAGCGTAGCATCCACCTCGATCGTTCCGATTGGGGGTATTTGGCTGTCCTCGGACTGATCAACATCTGTTTCAGCATGATCTTCTTCCAGATCGGGGTCAACATGGCCAATGCCGGCCTGGCAGCCATTGTCTTCTCCAGTAATCCGATTTTTGTCATGATTTTCTCGTATTTCATTATTCACGAAGCCTTTACCCGCAAGAAGGCCATTACCTTGGTCTTGAGCCTTATCGGCCTGGTCATCGTCGCTAATCCCATGGCTATTATCCGCAGCGGCAATATCGGCTTGCTCGTATCACTGGCAGCTGCCGTTTCCTTTGCCCTTTACACGACGCTGGGGAAACTGCGTATTGAAAAACTGGGCGGCAATGTAGAAAATGCCTTCAGCTTTCTTATCGGCTGCGTCTTTCTGCTTTTCCTTCTCTTGTTCCACGGCGATCCCATTGTGGCCGGTATTGATTCTCATACCGTGTGGTCCCTTATTTACTGTTCCTTAGTCGTCACGGGCTTCGGCTATCTGTGTTTCATGAAGGCCGTCGAACTGACAGGTCCGTCCAATGCGTCCTTTGCCTTCTTCATTAAGCCGATTATCGCCTTGATCTTGTCGGCCATCATCTTGTCGGAACCGATTACGGTCAATGCCGTCGTCGGCTTGGCGCTGATCCTTCTGGGCTGCACCATGGCAGGGCCGATTGAACACTTGCTCTTCCGCCACCATGCTATTGGCGAAATCGAAGGCCGCGAAAACCATCCGGCTTGGATCAAGGAAGATACAGAAAGCCCCTTGGTCATTACGATTTCCCGTGAATACGGCAGCGGCGGCCGCAATATTGGCAAGCTCGTCGCCCGTCAGCTCGGTATCCCGTATTACGATACGGAAATCCTCAATTTGACTCGCAAAGAACATCCTCAGACCTTCGCTGCTTGGTGCAAAGACCGCAAGCGTCTCCTCGGACCCTTGCTGACCAAGGTCTATGATGATTACATCCACTATGCATCGGGCTATGAATCGAAGCAGCAGGAAATGTTCCGCGATGAAGCCGAAGTCATCCAGGGCTTGACGGCTGGGAAATCCTGCGTCATCGTCGGCCGTTTGGCCAACTACATCCTGCGCAAACGGCCGAATACGTTCAACGTCTTTATTTCGTCCGACCCGGACTGGGCTATCCAGCGCATTATGCTCCGGGAACACGTCGATGCCGAAACAGCGCGGAAAATCCGCAACCACGTCAACCATGAACGGCGCGACCATTGCATGTACTGCACCGAGTCTTATTGGGGCTATGGTGCCAATTACGACTTGAGCCTCAAGTCCAGTGACTACGGCGTCGTCAAGACAGCGGACCTCATCTTGCAGGCTGCCCAGCACCGCTTGACCATCTCGAAAGAAGATATCAATCCCGCTGCAGACCACAACGCCATCGATTCGCCGGCTGTAGCCGCCGAATCGTGAGTTTGTAGTTGGTAGTAGGGGCTGTCGCACGAAGGTTTTTTCCATCATGCATGGCCCTTTTCTTAAATGTTTGAGGGTTGATGTATGATGTTTGAGGCAATGGCTTTTAAAGTTTGTCCCATCCACATCAAACTTTAAACTTCAAACTCCAAACTCCAAAAAGCGCTGTCTTTATACGACAGCGCTTTTTTTACGCCTGCAATGTTAAACAAATCTTAAACTTTCTCAAAATTAACAAATAATGGCAAGTAGCAATAGATTTAGCCTTTATTTTGAGAATAGAAAGTGATAAAATAATAATTGATTTATTGATAGTGATTATTCTTGAGAATGTATAGTGATAGCTATGGAGAAACGATGGCAGTTCGCCAGCCCTGATAAGGGGCTCATGGAAGCCTTGACTACACAATTACATATATCTCCGATATTAGCCCAGGTGTTGATTAACCGCGGCATCGCCGATGTCCCGGAAGGAGTCCATTTTCTTCACGATACGTTGGCTGATATGGCTGATCCTTTCCAGATGAAAGGTATGGAGACTGCCGTCGTCAGATTGGAGCAGGCGATAACCGAAAAACAGCGCATCGTCATCTACGGTGACTATGACGTCGACGGCATTACGTCGACGTCTCTTGTTTATTCCGTCCTCCGCGACCTGGGTGCGTCGCCGCAGTTCTATATCCCTGAGCGGGAGAGCGAAGGCTACGGCCTTAACGAAGGGGCCTTGGACCAGCTGAGCCGGCAGACCGACCTGCTCATCACTGTCGACTGCGGCATTGCATCGTATGACCTGGTCCGGCAGTTCTCACCGGGCCTGGATATGATCATTACGGATCATCACCAACCGCCGGAACAGATACCGCCAGCATTGGCAGTCCTCAATCCCAAGCAGGCTGGCTGTCCTTATCCCTTTAAGGAACTGGCCGGGGCCGGCGTGGCTTACGTCCTCTGCCGGGCCCTGTGGCAGCATCACTGCCACCAAGACCTGCCGGGGTATACGGATCTGGCCGCCCTTGGGACGATTGCCGACTTGGTCCCCCTGACCGGGGAGAACCGCATCCTCGTCCGCCATGGCCTGACGGCCATGAAAGAAGGGAAGCGGATAGGCATCAAAGCCCTCCTCAATGCGTCGAATCTGAGCGGCAAGGATATCACCGCCGGCCGTATCGCTTTTACAGCAGCGCCGCGTCTCAATGCGGCTGGGCGTATCAGCCATGCCACGAAAGGCGTCGAACTGCTCCTGGAAACCGATGCGGCTCAGGCGGCAGCCGATGCGGCCGAATTGAGCCATCTCAACACGGAGCGCCAGGACATTGAGCACACCATTGCTCAGGAAGCCATCGCCCAGATTGAAGGGCAGGGGAGGGGACGCGACGGCGTCCTCATTGCCTATCACGAAGGCTGGCACGTCGGCGTCATCGGTATTGCCGCATCGCGCCTGGTAGAAACGTATTACCGGCCGTCCTTGGTCATTACCGTCCGCGACGGCATTGGCAAGGGCTCATGCCGCAGCATCAGTGGTTTCAATATGTACGAAGCCCTGCAATACGCCCAGGACCTGCTCATCCAGTTCGGCGGCCACACCATGGCAGCAGGATTTTCCGTCAAGGCCGAGAATATCGAGGCCCTGCGCCAGCGCCTGCTGGACTATGCCGCCGCTCACATGACGGCAGCTGACTACATCCCCTTGGTCCACATCGACAAGGAACTGGAACCGGCGGAGGTGACGCTGGGCCTCATTGCCGAACTGGCCCGACTCGAGCCGTATGGCATGGGCAACAGCCGGCCCGTCTTTTCCCTGACCGGGGCTGTTGTAGAAGAAATCCGGCCTATCGGCCGGGAAAAGCAGCACGTCCGCCTCGTCGCCCGCAGTGCCGACAGGACGCGCCTTTCCGGCGTCGCCTGGTCCCAGGCCGGACTGTGTGACGCCATCGTCGAAGGTGATGTCATCGACGTGGCTTTCCAGCTCGAACGGAACGACTTCAATGGCACGTCGTCGCCGCAGCTGGTCATCCAGGACGTCCACTTGCCAGATCGCCACATTGTCCTCAACCGGGCGGTCATGGTCGATATCTACATGGCCCTCAAGAAATGCATCCCCGACTGGGGCATGCCGGTCTGGCAGGTCCGCCGCCGTCTGGCCGCGGCCCAAGGGGACTGCTATGACGTCCATACCATTTACGCTGCCATCGTCGTCCTCCGGGAAATCGGCGTCCTCAAAGTACGCCATGATGACGACGGCCCAGCTTATTATTTTCCTATCCTTGCGGGGAAAATGGATCTTCATATGTCGCCGACGTATGAATTGTACTGCAAGGAGTAAGGAGGTTTCATATTATGGAATTTAAAGATAAAGATGTCGAATTCAAGCACCTCATCGATACAATACATACGTATCTGCCCAAGGCCCCATGCGATGATGTGACCAAAGCCTATAACTTGGCAGAAGAGGCCCACAAGGACCAGCGCCGCGTCAGCGGGGAGCCGTATATCCTGCATCCCCTGGCAGTCGCGCAGATATTGGCAGATATGAAAATAGATACGACGACCATTACGGCGTCGCTCCTTCACGATGTTGTCGAAGATACGTCGTATACTTTGGACGACATTAAGAAGATGTTCGGCAAGGAAGTGGCCTTCCTCGTCGATGGCGTCACCAAATTGAGCCGTCTCAATTACCGTACCAAAGAAGATCAGCAGCTCAACAGCATGCGCAAGATGTTCCTGGCCATGGCCAAGGATGTGCGCGTCGTCGTCATCAAGCTCGCCGACCGCCTGCACAACATGCGTACCCTGCGTTACATGCGCAGTGATAAGCAGAAGCGCATCGCCCAGGAAACGCTGGAAATCTTTGCCCCTTTGGCACACCGCTTAGGGATCTTCAATATCAAGTGGGAACTGGAAGACCTGTCTTTCCGCTACCTGGAACCGGATAAATACTATGACCTCGTCGATCAGATGAAACAGAAGCGCCATGTCCGTGAAGAAATTATCAACGAAGCCATCGGCGTTCTCCGGAAAGCCCTCGACGAGGCCCACATCCATTGCGAAATCAACGGCCGGCCCAAGCATTTTTACAGCATTTATAAGAAAATGAAGAAAGATAACCGCGACTTGAGCCAGGTCTATGACCTTTTCGCCGTCCGCGTCATCGTCGACGACGTCAAGGACTGCTATGGCGTCCTGGGCATCGTCCACAGCTTGTGGAAGCCTTTGCCGTACCGCTTCAAGGACTACATCGCCATGCCGAAGCCCAATAACTATCAGTCCCTGCACACGACGGTCATCGGGACGAGAGGGCAGCCTGTCGAAATCCAGATCCGTACTTGGGAAATGCACCGCATTGCCGAATACGGTGTTGCTGCTCATTGGCGTTATAAAGAAGGCAATCAGACAGCCAATAAGGACGCTTTCGATGAAAAGATGGGCTGGCTGCGCAACCTCTTGGAATGGCAGGACACGAGTAATCCGAAAGAATTCGTCAACGCCTTGAAGCTCGATGCTTTTTCTGACGAAGTCTTTGTCTTTTCACCGCGAGGCGACGTCATCGACTTGCCCCAAGGGTCTATCCCTATCGACTTCGCCTACCGCATCCATACCGATGTCGGCCATCGCTGCGTCGGCGCCAAGATCAATGGCAAGATTGTCCCTTTGGATTATAAATTAAAGAACGGCGACATCGTCGAAATCATTACGTCTAAAGTCGGTAAGCCCAGCCTGGACTGGCTGAATATCGTCGGCAGCTCGGAAAGCCGCTCGAAAATCCGCAGCTGGTTCAAGAAGGAAAACCGCGAAGAAAATATCGCCAAGGGCCTAGAAGCGTTGGAACGGGAATGTAAGCGCCTGGGCCATGACTGGAAAGCCCTCAACGTCGGCGGCTGCCTGGGCCGCGTGGCTAAGCAGATGAACGCCGGCTCCGAAGACGATTTGGTAGCGGCTGTCGGTTACGGCGGTTTTGCCGTCAACACGGTCCTCATCAAGCTCATGGAACTGCACAAGAAAGATTTGCAGAAACAGGAAGAAAAGACCAACAGCCTGGCGGCGCTGGAAAAACTCAAGACCAAGAAGCCTGTCAAGCACAGCGGCACGGGTATCCTGGTCAAAGGCGAACCGGGCCTCTTGGTCCGCCTGGCCAAGTGCTGCAGCCCTGTACCGGGCGATCCCATTATCGGCTTCATTACCCGCGGCCGCGGCGTATCGGTCCACCGCGCGGACTGCCCAAATGTCACGCATGGCCAGAACGACGTAGACCGCCTCATCGACGTTGAATGGGACTACGACGGCAACGAAAGCTTTGAAGTGAACATGGAAATCGTCGCCTATGACCGCACGGGCATCATGGCCGAAATCATGGCTACTTTGGCGGAAATGAAGATTTCCATCCTCAGCGTCAACGCCAAGACCAGCGATACCAAGAACGTCACTATCCACATGGGCATCAGCATCAAGGACTTGGCCCAGTTTGAATTCGTCGCCACCAAGATACGCCGCTTGAAGGATGTCTATGCCGTCGAACGCTATACGGGAGGGGGACAGGCATGAGAGCTGTCGTACAAAAGACGTTGACGTCGTCTGTCACATCGGACGGCGTCCTGGCAGGACAGGCCGGCCATGGCCTGACGGTCCTCCTCGGCGTGTCCCTCAAGGATACTGGCGACGACGTCCGCTACTTGGCCGATAAAATCGTCCACTTGCGGATTTTTGAAGATGACCAGGGGAAACTCAATCACTCCCTCCTCGATGAAGGCGGGGAGATGCTGGTCATTTCGCAATTCACCTTGTACGGTGATGCCCGCCACGGCCGCCGTCCCAGTTATATTGAAGCGGCCAAGCCTGAACAAGCAGAAGCCTTGTACAATCAGTTCGTCGACGCTGTCCGTGCCTTCGGAGTCACCGTGGCGACAGGCCGTTTCCGGACCCATATGGTCGTATCCTTGGAGAACGACGGGCCTGTGACGATTCTCTTGGACAGCCAGAAAAACTTTTAAGGGGGAAATATCTATGAGCATGAAATATATCAGCATGGAACTCGGTCCTATCATGACTAATTGTTATATCGTCTACGATACGGATACGAAAGACGCCATGGTCGTCGACCCGGCTTGGGATTATCCCGCCATCGACAAGGCTTTGACCAGCCATGGCCTGACGCTGCGGTTCATCTTCTTGACTCACGGTCATGCCGACCATATCGGTGCCTTGCAGGAACTGCGTCAGCGCAAGAATGTACCGGTCTACGTCGGTGCCGGCGATGCCGACCTCATTTCCAATTCGCACAACAACCTGTCTATGTTCATGGGCCAGGCCATTGAATGCACGTCAGCCGATCATCTGGTCAAAGACGGTGATGAACTGACCTTGGGGAACTTGCACTTTACAGTCCTGGAAACGCCGGGCCACACGCCAGGCGGCCTCAGCCTGTATGGCGAAGGCGTCGTCTTTTCTGGCGACACGCTGTTCCGCTATTCCGTCGGCCGTACCGACCTCTACGGCGGTTCGTCCAAGACGTTGCTTCACAGTTTGAAAACGAAGCTCATGACCTTGCCGGACAACACGCTGGTCCTGCCCGGCCATGGCCCGGCAACGTCCATTGGTGACGAACGGCGGGGCAATCCCTTCTTGGATGGAGGCTGGTAAATCATGGCTGCCTATAAGGGAGCGGAATTCTGGATGCGCGTCACCCTGGCCGTCATGGCCGGAGCCTTGTTCCTGACGGTCCATGCCGTTTATTGGCCTGTCGTCATCTCCCTGATTCTGACGTTCATCCTCATGCCCATACGCGATGGCGTCATTAAAGGATTGCGGCGTCTTACGGGACGCCATGTTCCCATCGACATTGCTATCCTCATTTCTTTCGTCATCCTGATCGTCATCGTAACGGTCATTACCAATATCATTGTCAAACCGCTGGTCGTCCAGGTCAATTTGTTGGCAGCTAACTTCAACGATTTGGTCAGCCAGACGGCGGCCTTGGTGACGCAGATTGAAAATGAACAGACCCAATTCTACATTCCCGACCAGGTCAAGAAAATCATCAACGACGCTTTCGTCAAAGTCGGCAACTACGGCATCGAAGGCATTACCAACCTCATTCAATCCGTCTTTGCCATTGCCGGGACAGTCGTTGAATTCTTCGTCGTACCGATCATTACGTTTTATTTCATGAAAGATGGCGGCCATATGGTCAAGCTTTTCGTCGACATCTTTCCTGAAAGTTACCGCAGCCATTTAGCTGAGCTCTTCAAGGAAATACAGCACGTCTTGAGCCGCTATATCCGCGGTCAGATCCTCATGAGCTGTATCATTGCGACGCTGACCTTCCTCGGCATGTGGGCCATGGGCGTACCGTATCCCATGGTCATTGGACTCTTGGCGGCCATTACCGAATGGATTCCCATCGTCGGGCCTATCGTCGGCGCCGTGCCGGCTATTTTGCTCAGCGCGACGGTCAGCCTGGCCTTGCCGTTCAAGGTCATTGTCTTCTATATCGTCATCCAGCAGATCGACAGCCACCTCATCATGCCTCAGGTCATGGGAGCTGTCATCAGCCTGCATCCGGTCGTCATCGTCATCGCCCTGCTCATCGGCGGGACCCTCTTTGGCGTAGCCGGCATGATCCTTACCGTCCCGGTGACGGCAGTGCTACAGATTCTGTGTAAACATTTATGGTTTTACAATACATATAAAGAAAAGGCGATGAAGCAACATGGAAACAACGAAAACAGAAACTAATAAAAAAGAAATCATGGAAACCATGATGAAACGCATGAAAGAAAAGATTAAATTCAAGAAATGCAAGATGACTTCTCAGCGTCAGATCATCCTGCGGGCCTTCGTTGAAAGCCCGATACGCCACATGAGTGCAGAAGAAGTCTTCGAACTCGTCAAGAAGACGGCGCCTGACATTGGCTTGGCTACGGTCTACCGGACGCTGGACTTGTTCACCCAGATGGACCTCTTGAAGAAACTCGATTTCGATGACGGATGCAGCCGCTACGAATTGAATGACCGCGACAATGAAGGCCATTTCCATCATCATCTCATCTGCCTGGGCTGCGGCAAAGTCTGGGAATGTGAAGACGACCTCTTGGAAACGCTGGAAACAATCCTGGAAAAACGCCTCCATTTCCACACCGTCGACCATCAGCTGAAAGTCTATGGCTACTGCGAAGCCTGCCAGAAGAAACGGGCAGAAGAAGAAGCTAAGGAAGCGGCGGCTGCGAAAGAAGCGGAATAACATGTCTGTCCAGACTTATACCTATGACGGTCCCGAAGGGCTCCACGCCCTTATTGGCCAGATTATGGCCGCACTGGGCTACGTTGGCGGCCGGGAAATCCGCGATGTCGGGGCGGCCGTTACCGTCCGCGATGACTGCGGCCACCTCTACCTGAGCTGTACCTTCCAAGATGGCGGGGACCCTTGGTTTTCTGAGGCTCATCTTTTGGAAGGGGTCCGGGAACGGGACGCCCTCAAGGACTGCCTCCTCCACTGGCACAGCCGCTTTTCCGGCCACGGCCTGGGGCCATGGGGGACGCTCATCGGCGTACGGCCGACGAAGCTGGTCCACCATCTGTTCGACCAGGGCTTTACTGATGACCAGGCCGAAAAAGCCTTGCAGACGTCGTATCACGTCGCACCGGGTACGGCCCGGGACCTGGTAGCCATGGCCCGCCTGCAGCGGCCTTACGTGACCCGTCGGGGGCGGAAATTGGCCTTATATGTCGGCATCCCTTACTGTCCGAGCCACTGCCTGTACTGCTCCTTCCCGTCGCGCCTCATCGGCAGGGAAGGGAGGGCATCGCTCACGGCTTTTCGCGATGCCGTCTTGGCCGACCTCGACGATCTGGCTGATTTGTGTCGGACCTATGACCTGGAAGTGACGTCTCTCTATGTCGGCGGCGGGACGCCGACGTGCCTGCCCTTGGATGTCCTGGAAGCGATGATGATGCGGCTGGCTCGGAATTTCCCGGCTGCTTGCGAGTGGACCGTTGAGGCCGGCCGGCCCGATACGGCGACGCCGGACATGCTGGCCATGCTCCGCCAAGCCGGCGTCGACCGCATCAGCGTCAATCCCCAGACCCTGCAGCAGCCTCTCCTCGATGCCCTGGGCCGGCGCCATAGCGTCGAAGAGATTTACACGATGTATGAAAACTGCCGGAAACTGGGGTTTTCCGTCATCAATATGGACTTCATCGCCGGCCTTCCCGGGCAAACCGTGGCGGATATGCAGGAAAATATGGAAATTGTTTGCAAACTGCACCCGGAAAATGTTACAATTCATACGTTAGCATTAAAAAAACGGGCTCCTTTGTTCCATCATGAATTGCGGGCTGCCATTCCGCCTGCCGAAGAAACGGGCCGCATGGTCCGCCTCTGTCAGTCCATCCTGACCGGCAGCGGTTATGTGCCTTATTATATGTACCGTCAGAAGTACATGGCAGCCAGCTTCGCCAATATCGGCTATGCCCTGCCAGGCAGCGTCAGTGCCTATAATATTGAAATGATGGAAGAACGGCAGTCCGTCCTGGCAGCCGGACCGGGCGGGGCGACGAAGTTCCTCTGCCGCGACGGCCACACCTTGGAAAAGGTGTATATGCCGAAAGATGTCGATGCATATGTGCAGGCGCTGGCTGAAAGAATGGCCCAGCGCCGCCGTTTGTGTGCTATCATATACGGAAAAGAGGATGTTTAAATGGCAATTACTGCACCGAGAGGCACGCAGGATTTCCTGCCGGAACAGACGGCAGAGTGGCAGTTGCTGGAAGCAAAGATACGCCAGATCTGCTCGCTCTACGGGTTCGGCGAAGTCCGCACGCCTATGTTTGAAAGTACTGAATTATTTTTACGCGGCATCGGGGAAACGACAGACGTCGTCACCAAGGAAATGTATACCTTTGAAGACCGCGGCGGCCGCAGCATGACCTTGCGCCCGGAAAACACGGCTTCTGTCGTCCGGGCCTTCTTGGAACACAAGCTCTACGGCGACCCGCAGGTCCACAAGTTTTACTACATGGGGCCCATGTTCCGTCATGACCGTCCCCAGGCCGGCCGCTATCGCCAGTTCACCCAGTTCGGCGTCGAAGAAATCGGTTCTAAGGACCCGGCTGTCGATGCCGAAATCATCGCCATGGCTTTCCAGCTCTTCCGGGAACTGGGCCTGAACGATCTGGTCCTGCACCTCAACTCCGTCGGCTGCCCGAAATGCCGTCCTGTCTATCGCCAGAAGCTCCTTGATTTCTTTGCCGATAAGCGGGATCAGCTCTGTGACGACTGCAACGAACGGTTGGAAAAGAATCCGCTCCGCGTCCTCGACTGCAAAGAAGACGGCGAAAAAATGATGCAAATGGGCGTACCTTTGATTACGGATAATCTCTGCGACGATTGCAAGGAACATTTCCACAAAGTCCAGGAATATCTGACAGCCATCGGTATTCCCTTTACCCTCGACCCGCGCCTGGTCCGCGGCCTCGACTATTATACCAATACGGCCTTTGAAATCATGTACGCTCCCTTGGGCGCACAGAGTACGGTCTGCGGTGGCGGCCGCTACGACGGCCTCATCGAAGAAGTCGGCGGTCCGTCGACACCGGGCATCGGTTTTGCCATCGGCATGGAACGGCTGCTCCTGACCTTGAAGGAACAGGGCCTCTTGCCGCCTGTCGAAAAGAAACAGCCCGTCTTCATCGTCGCCCTCGGCGATGCTGCCAAGACCAAGGCCTTCGAACTGCAGCAGCAGCTCCGTGAAAAGGGCCTGTATGCTGAAATCGACCTCTTAGGCCGCAGCATGAAGGGCCAGATGAAATCGGCGAATAAGCTCAATGCCGATTACACGGTCATCATCGGCGAAGATGAATTGGCTGCCGGTGAAGCCCAGGTCCGCAATATGGCCAGCAAAGAACAAGTCAGCGTTCCCCTTGATGGGATTGTTGCATATATGGAAACACACAAGAAGGGATGATTTACGAATGGATACAATGGAAGGTTTACACCGCTCCCAATACTGCGCTGAAGTAAGTGAAGCGGACAACGGCAAAGAAGTCGTCTTGACCGGTTGGGTAGAACGCCGCCGAGACCACGGCGGACTGATCTTCATCGATCTTCGCGACCGTACGGGCATCGTACAGGTCGTCGCTTCGCCGGATTATGAAAAGGTTTCTTTCGATAAAGCGGAACAGGTACGTACAGAATACGTCCTGGCTGTACGCGGTATCGTCCGCATGCGTGATAAAGATACGATCAACCCCAAGATGAAGACGGGCACTATCGAAATCCGCTGCGAAGAACTGCGCATCCTCAATTCGTCCAAGACACCGCCGTTCTACATTGAAGACAACATCGACGTCGACGAAAAAATCCGCCTGAAATACCGTTACCTCGACTTGCGTCGTCCGGAAATGCAGAAGAACCTCATTATGCGCCACAAAGTAAAACATGCCATGCGCACGTTCCTCAACGAACACGGCTTCATCGACATTGAAACGCCGGAACTCTGCAAGAGCACGCCAGAAGGCGCTCGTGACTACCTCGTACCGAGCCGTGTTAACGAAGGCAAATTCTATGCGCTGCCGCAGTCGCCGCAGATTTTTAAACAGCTCCTCATGATTTCCGGTATGGACCGTTACTACCAGATTGCCCGCTGCTTCCGCGATGAAGACCTGCGCGCCGACCGCCAGCCGGAATTTACTCAGCTCGACATGGAAATGTCCTTTATGGACCAGGAAGAAATCCTGACCCTCGTCGAACAGATGGTACACTACATCTTCAAAGAAACGTTGGGCCACGACGTCCAGCTCCCGATTCACCGCATGACTTGGGACTACGCCATGGCAAACTACGGCTCTGATAAGCCGGACCTGCGCTTCGACATGAAGTTCACCGACATTACAGAACTTGTCAAGGATACGGACTTCAAAGTCTTCCGCAACGTCATCGATAACGGCGGTCAGGTCAAAGCCATCAACGTCAAAGGTGACGCTGATATTCCCCGCCGCGAACTGGACGGCCTCGTCGAATACGTCGGCCACTACGGCGCAAAAGGCTTGGCTTGGATCGGATTCCTCGAAGACGGCACGCTTAAATCGCAGATCAAGAAGTTCTTTGGTGAAGATAAGCTCCGCGAAATCGGTAAGGCCTGCGGCGCTGAAAAAGGCGACTTGGTTCTCATGATCGCCGATAAACCGAAAATCGTCGCAGCCGCTCTGGGCGAACTGCGTAAAGAAATGGCCCGCCGCATGAATCTCATCGACGAAAACGAATTCGCCTTCACGTGGGTCGTCGACTTCCCCATGTTCGAATACAGCGAAGAAGAACACCGCTATGTTGCTATGCACCATCCGTTCACGGCTATGCGCGATGAAGACCTGGACAAACTGGAAACCGATCCGGCTCACGTCTATGCCAAGGCCTATGACCTGGTCCTCAACGGCATCGAACTCGGCGGCGGCTCCCTCCGTATCTACCAGCCCGACGTACAGCAGCGCGTCTTCAAGGCTATCGGCTTGACACCGGAAGAAGCAGAACAGAAATTCGGCTTCCTCCTCCGTGCCTTCGAATACGGTGCACCGCCCCACGGAGGTCTGGCTTTCGGCTTGGACCGCATGATCATGCTCATG
Source organism: Megasphaera elsdenii (assembly GCF_020539865.1). GTDB lineage: Bacteria > Bacillota > Negativicutes > Veillonellales > Megasphaeraceae > Megasphaera > Megasphaera elsdenii_A. The sequence continues at coordinate 24,446 of NZ_JAJBQV010000031.1, forward strand.
CTCAAACGCAAGTCCATCCGCGACGTCATCGCCTTCCCGAAGACTCAGAACGCTATCGACCCCATGAGCGAAGCTCCGTCGACAGTTACCAAAAAACAGTTGCATGAACTCCACATCCAAGTAGAAGAAGACTTGGTAAGTAAATAAGAAAGAGGAAAAAGGGGTTGTCGCACGAAGGCTTCTGCCATCATGCGAGGGCCCTTTTTCTTAAATGTTTGAGGTTTGATGTATGATGTTTGAGGCGATGGCTTTTAAATTTTGTCCCCTCCACATCAAACTTTCAACTTCAAACTCAAAAAGGGGCTGTAACAGAATAGCCTCATCTAAAAAAAATGGACTCAGTTATCTGA
>NZ_JAJBQV010000032.1 GCF_020539865.1 Megasphaera elsdenii
GAAAGAAGACTGCAACAAAATGAGCTAAAAAGCTCATTTTGTTACAGCCCCTTTTTTGCGGTCTAATTATAAAATTTTCGTACTAAAATGTATACTTATAATTATATATTGTATGTAAAATCAAATGATTATCTCAAAAAATCCCCAGTTTACGGGCATTTCCGCAAGACAGCAGCTTGAATTTACTACCCATTTACTACTTACGGATTGAGCCTTGATATGCTTTGAAGCTCTTGCGGATAGACCAAACAGGCAGCGCACACCAGTATTGACCTACCATAGATTGAAAAATTTCATACAGCACCGTACAAGCGGCGTTTCCCACTCCCTACACAGGGAGAACAGGAACGCCGCTTTTTTCATGCCCTTGTTACGCAGTAGGGGCAGAAAAAGCCTTGCTACAAGCGGTTTTGCGGGCGCGTATCTGGCGCGGCAAGGGATTTATACCTTATCCCCCGAAACCGCGCTTCTACTGCGTAACAAATCCACAGCAAAAGGAGTGATTTACTATGGCAGTTTTCCGGGTGGAACGAAACAAGGGCTACACCGTAATGAGCAACCACCACCTACGCAACAAGGAGCTTTCCTTAAAGGCAAAGGGGCTGTTGTCGCAAATGCTGTCACTCCCCGAAGATTGGGACTACACCTTGAAAGGCTTATCCCTTATCAACCGGGAGAAGATAGACGCTATCCGCGAAGCCATACGGGAGCTTGAACGCGCCGGGTATATCGTCCGTTCAAGGGAGCGCGACGAGAAAGGACGCTTGCGGGGCGCGGACTATGTGATATTCGAGCAGCCGCAGCCGCCTACGCCGGATTTACCTACATTGGAAAATCCAACATTGGATAATCCAACACAGGAAAAACCAACATTGGAAAAACCTACGTTGGAAAATCCAACGCAATTAAATAAAGATATACAAAGAACTGACTTACCAAAAAAAGAAAAATCAAATACGGATTTATCAAGTACCCATTCCATTCCTATCCTTTCCCCTAACCCCTCACCTTGCGGGGAAGCGGCTACGCCGCCGGAACGGAAAGGAACGGAAGCGGCAGCACAGAGCGCAGTAGAGATATACCGGGAAATCATCAAGGACAATATCGACTACGACATTCTCAAACAGGACATGAGATTTGACGGTGACAGGCTTGACGAGATTGTAGACCTCATGCTTGAAACAGTATGCACCGCAAGGAAGCGGGTGCGGATTGCGGGGGACGACTACCCGGCAGAGCTTGTGAAGTCAAAGTTTATGAAGCTGGACGGCGAGCATATCCGCTTTGTGCTTGACTGTATGCGGGAGAACACAACCAAAATCCGCAACATCAAGCAATATCTGAAAGCAGCCCTTTTCAATGCCCCGTCCACTATCGGCAACTACTACACTTCCCTTGTCGCCCATGACATGGCAAGCGGCGCACTGGCACTGAAGAAGCCGCAGTACGGCGACCCGGACTATTATTCATTCAAACCGGGCGAAAGCCTGTAAACAACAAAAGGAGGATTTTTTATGGCACAGAGAACAGGAGCATTGGTATTTGACGAGCGCACCGACCGTTACGACATCCGCTTTGACCTCAACACTTACTACGGGGGCTTGCATTGCGGCGAGTGCTTTGACGTGTTCGTGCGGGGCAAGTGGAAGCCTACCCGGATTGAGTACGGCGACAACTGGTATCTTGTGGGTATCAGAGCCGAGGACTTGAACGGGCTGCGGGTGCGTATCTGACCGCCGCCCCATAAAGAAACGCGAAAGGAGGACGCGAGAAATTGCAGGACGAAGTAAACGAAAAGACCATAGCCCTTTACATCAAGACCGGGAAGCTGACCGCGCAGACGCTCCAAAAGGCAATGAAAGCCATTCTCTCAAAGGGCAAGAAAGAGCTTTCCAAACCGCCACAGGGCAAGCAGAGCTTAAAGCAGCTTATGAAGCAGAACGCGGGCGTTTCCAACATTGAGATTACAAAAGACAATATCAAGGCTTTTGAGAGTACCGCAAAAAAATATGGTATCGACTTTGCGCTGAAAAAGGACACGACGGAAACCCCGCCCCGTTACCTTGTTTTCTTCAAGGGGCGGGACGCGGACGCGCTGACCGCAGCCTTTAAGGAATTTTCCGCAAAGAAGCTGACACAGGATAGGAAGCCCTCAATCCGAAAGCTGCTCTCAACCCTTAAAGAAGCCGCACAGGGCAGAAACGCGGAACGGGCAAAAGTCAAGAACAAGGACAGGGAGGTATCGCTATGAAGCCGGAAATCAAGAAGCTGCTTATCCTCAATCTCCCGTATCTGCTCTTTGTGTGGCTCTTTGATAAAGTGGGTGCGGCTGTCCGGCTCTCCCCCGGCGCGGACGCGAGCGCAAAGCTGCTACATCTTGGGGACGGTTTTAGTGCCGCCTTTTCCAGTATCGCGCCGAGCTTCCACCCGGCAGATTTACTTATCGGCATTGCCGGGGCGGTCATTGTCCGGCTGATTATCTACGTCAAGGGCAAGAACGCGAAGAAGTACAGGAAAGGCATGGAGTACGGCAGCGCACGTTGGGGGACAGCCGAGGACATAAAGCCATACACAGACCCAGTATTTGAGAACAATATCCCCCTCACGCAGACGGAACGGCTTACCATGAACAGCCGCCCGAAGCAGCCGAAATATGCCCGCAACAAGAACATTCTTGTAATCGGCGGTTCCGGCAGCGGCAAGACAAGGTTTTTCGTCAAACCGTCGCTTATGCAAATGCACAGCAGCTATGTTGTCACAGACCCGAAAGGCAGTGCGAGACGTTCCAGTCTGAAAAGGACTGGCACATCTCAACTAAATCATTGTTTATTGTAATGAAATTAGTTCGAGTTGGAGAACTGAATGCGTGAATAGTCGAATGAAGGGGTAACGCCCTGAAAGGCTACTCTAATACTCCGGCTGGCATGGAAATGAGTAAACATTGAAATGTCAGAAGCCCGGTGAAGTCGGCAGAGAGATACCGTAACAATAGTAGTTGACGAAAGCTGTCCAGAGGTGGATGGTGTATCCTATATGCCGGGAGTCTATAAAATACCTATGGTTAGAATAGTGGATGTATCCAATCTACTGACGAACCCTCGAATGTACGGGTCTATATCGGGACTAAGTAGAAATGCTTAGTAACACAACTAGTGTTGCTACTGCGGATGAGTAAGACTTCTGCCTTTATGAAAATCCGTGCAATGTTATAGGCATTGATGTGGTAGCAGGCTCAGAGATGGGAACCTACGGGTATATATGAACAGATAACGCATTTGGAACGTCGTAAGCTGACAGCGTGGAGATTTTACTATCTATGAAACGTATCGAACGGGAAAGTCACCGTGAGACTAGCGGTGATATAAGGGAGATAATGTCAGTGAAAGCGGTGGCACAGTACCGATGAAACCGTGATAACAAGCGGTGGAGGGATAGCCACTAGTCATACATTAGAGTAAATAAGTTACAAGTGGTATGGGTTCGAGTAAGACTAAGAGATGTAATGGCTCCTAGATAGGAGGTTACAGACCATACAAAAGAAAGCTAAGCTCCGGTACAACGAATATTATGATATGCAGAAAGCATTCGATGAGTTGTATCAGCAGAGCAAAAACGGTAACAACTTTTATAAGTTATTAGAAATTATCGGTTCAGAGCAGAACATTTGCCTGGCATACCGAAATTTAAAAACCAATAGCGGAAGTAAAACCGCTGGTACAGATGGTAAAACAATCGAGGATATCAAAGGTCTATCAGACAGTGAAGTAATTGAAACTGTCAGAAAACAATTAGCAGATTATCATCCGCAATCAGTCAGAAGGGTATTTATTCCTAAACCGGGGAGCGATAAAAAGCGTCCGTTAGGAATTCCATGTATCTGGGATAGACTGATACAACAGTGTATCTTGCAGGTGCTGGAGCCAATTTGTGAACCTAAGTTTCATAATCATTCTTATGGATTCCGGCAAAATAGAGATGCCCACCATGCGGTCAGCAGAGTTGTCAGCATGGTAAATATGTATAAACATTATTATTGTGTGGACGTGGACATCAAGGGCTTCTTTGATAATGTAAACCACGGGAAGCTGCTAAAACAGATATGGACATTAGGTATACGAGATAAACGATTACTATGTATCATTAGCAAAATATTAAAATCAGAAATTGAAGGAGAAGGAATACCGGACAAGGGCACTCCGCAAGGTGGACTGGTTAGTCCGCTGCTTTCGCTTATTGTGCTGAATGAACTTGATTGGTGGGTAAGTAGCCAGTGGGAGACTTTTACACCAAATGGAGTGAAGGAAGGCAAAATGAAAGGAAGTAAAGGCTGGTGGGGTTATGCACGAAAGTATACAAATCTGAAAGATGGGTATGTGGTGCGTTACGCTGATGATTTTAAAATTATGTGTAGAAGTTATACTGATGCACAAAGATATTATCATGCGACAGTAGACTTTTTAAAGTCAAGATTAAAACTCGACATTAGTCCGGAAAAGTCCAAAGTTGTTAATCTCCGAAAAAATTCTTCTGATTTTCTGGGATTCAAAATCAAAGTTCTGCCAAAAGGCAAAACCAGATATGGATACATTGCTAAAACTGATATGAGCGATAAAGCCATCAAAAAGGTTACTGCTGAACTAAAGGCAAAAGTAATTAATATAAGGAAACACACAACCGTTGGTAGAATCAATGCCTATAACATGGCAGTGTTAGGAATACAGAACTATTACTGTATTGCTACCAACATATACAACAATCTGACGGATGTTAATTACGCTCTCTTACCAACCTTTAGAACCAGATTATCATGTATTGGAAGCACAATTCCGTTTGCGGAAACGCCCTATGAATTTCAACAGAAAACTGTAGGAATCAAGAAAGAAACCAAAATTATAACAATAGGCAAAATGCCACTACTACCACTTACAGGAGTTCATCACAAACATCCTTTAAATTTCTCACAGGATATTACCAGCTATACAGCAAAAGGGAGAGAGAAGATTCATAAATCTGTCCAATGTGTAGAAACACAAGAATTACGGGATGTGATGAAATATAGGAACCCTAATGAAAGCATTGAATTTAATGATAATAGTATTTCTGCATATCTTGTGCAACAGGGAAACTGCTATGTCATGGGAAATAGACTGAATGTACATCAAATGAAATGTATAAGGAAAATCCCAGTAAGTGAAGGTGGTACAGATAAGCATACAAATATCGCTTTTATCTCAGATGAGATATGGCGAGTTGTTATGATAGAGGATATTTCAGAAACTATCAGAATGATGAAGAGATTTAATATGGACGATAAGCAAAGACGGCGATTCAACCGATTGCGTGAAAATTATGGATTATTACCAATTAAGAAAAGATAACTTATAAATTACTTGAGTATGATGGCACGCCGTATGATGCGAAAGCATCACGTACGGTGTAGAGCGGGGGAAAAGGTGGAGATTACTTCAAAGCCTTACCTATCGCTATCCGTCTTAATCGAGTGCGGGAAGCTCTTACAGCGGGGCGGCTACCAGATTAAAGTGCTGAATACGATTAACTTCAAGAAATCCATGAAATACAATCCCTTTGCCTATCTGCGGAGCGAAAAGGACATTTTGAAGTTGGTCAATACCATTATCGCCAACACAAAAGGCGACGGGGAGAAATCCGGCGAGGATTTTTGGGTGAAAGCGGAAAAGCTCTACTACACCGCGCTAATCGGCTATATCTGGTATGAAGCCCCGGACGAGGAAAAGAACTTCACGACGCTGCTTGAAATGATAAATGCGTCGGAAGCCCGCGAGGACGACGAGGACTTCCAGAACCCGGTTGACCTCATGTTTGAACGTCTGGAAGAAAAAGACCCGGAGCATTTCGCGGTCAAGCAGTACCGCAAATACAAACTTGCGGCGGGCAAAACGGCGAAGTCGATTTTAATTAGCTGCGGCGCGAGGTTAGCACCCTTTGACATCAAGGAGCTGCGCGAGCTTATGGAAACCGACGAAATGCAGCTTGACACCATAGGCGACAGAAAGACCGCCCTTTTCGTCATTATCAGCGACACAGACGACACCTTTAACTTTGTCGTGAGTATTCTCTACACACAGCTATTCAACTTGCTTTGCGACAAGGCAGATGATGAATACGGCGGGCGGCTTCCCGTCCATGTGCGCTGCCTGTTAGACGAGTTTGCGAATATCGGGCAGATACCGAAGTTTGAAAAGCTCATAGCCACCATAAGGAGCCGGGAAATATCCGCTTCAATCATCTTGCAGAGCCAGTCACAGCTAAAAGCCATTTACAAGGACAACGCCGATACCATAGTCGGCAACTGCGACACCACGCTTTTTCTTGGCGGCAAGGAGAAAACGACGCTCAAAGAAATATCGGAGATTTTAGGGAAAGAAACCATTGACAGCTTCAACACGTCCGAAACCAGAGGGCGGGAGCTTTCGCATGGGCTGAACTATCAGAAATTGGGAAAGCAGCTTATGACGGAAGATGAAATCGCGGTCATGGACGGAGGGAAATGTATCTTGCAGCTACGCGGGGTGCGCCCGTTCTTTTCGGACAAATTCGACATAACGAAGCACCCGAAATACAAGTACCTTTCCGACGCAGACCCGAAGAACGCCTTTGACATGGAGAAGCACTTGCGCCGCCGCCCCGCTATCGTCAAGCCCGATGAAGTCTTTGACTATTACGAGATTGACGCGGCAGATTTACAGGAGGACGCAGACAATGAATGAGCGTTCCCCAAAGGAGAAGCCGCGCCTTGTGCTGATTATGGGCGGGCGCATGGAGCAGCAGCGCGAGGAAGCGAAACGGCGGGCTGAAATCCGGGAATTTATCGCAGCTTGTGAACGGCTCTACGAAAAGAACCGCCAGAGAGAAAGGAGGGATTGCGATTAAAGGAAGAAATACAGGCTATGAGATACGCGCCCCTTGCGTCATGGAAATGTGGATAACAGGCTATTCCGCTATGGAAAACGCCATTCACAGCACATGGAAAAGCAAAGGGCAGCTTTCCCACGTCCTGCAAACAGCGTTTCCCACAGCTCCATAAGACAGCCAGTTACCCACATTCCCACAACGCCGACGACTACGGAAGCCCAACCTATCCTACCTGTCATTCAAAAAGAGATTTTTTAAGGAGCTGACCTAACATCAAGAACGTAAACACAGGCTACATGATACGCGCCCCCACTTTTCCGGCGCAGCACACAGCGGCAAGAGCCGCGCCCCTTACAACTGAATACCGCCGCGCCGCAGACACTTAGGCGGCGTGGGGAACCCGCCCAACCCGGCGGGCTTATGACCGCGGCAGTTATCAAAACTGACCGCCGTTTTTTATGCCCTTTTTCGGGCAGCCGCACACGCGGCAAGAAAGGAGAACTTTATGGCATTTTTTAATTCGGCAGTAGGCGTTTTGCAGACCCTTGTTGTAGCTCTGGGAGCCGGGCTTGGTATCTGGGGCGTGATTAACCTCATGGAGGGCTACGGCAACGACAATCCCGGCGCGAATGCTCATGTACGGTAAGGAAGCAAGCAACCGAAAACAAGAGATAGACCGCCAGCACTACACTATTCCGAACCAAAGACCAAAAGATAAGCATTGTGGGAAAATCTAAACTTTTGGATTTTCCTACAATGCCAACTACGGCGGAATCCCTCCCACTCCTTATATCTTTCTGTATACATTGAATTTGTATTTAGTAAAATGCAGACAACACCACGGATCGGCTTTTGGTTGGACAATTCCAACCAAACACCACAGCAGACAGCAGAAAACATTCTGAACGCTAGGAAGCCGGTATGATTGTTACATATAAGGGGAAGAAAAATTTCTTTTAGGTACTTGCTTTCCTAAAACTGATGTGATACAATGGATACAATGATTTAATCCAGAAAAGGAGTAAAAAATATGCGGCAAGGTATTCTTAAATAAAACTATAATCAAATAGTGGGAACAAAGGATTATGATAGCTCCTTTTGTAGGGGCTTAGTTTTTTGTACCCAATTTAAGAATACTTTTGCCTTATCAATTTTGACATATCCCCAAAAACAGCAATCACAAACAGGTGTATGCTGTATATGTGTATGTCCGCAACTTATAATCCCCAGTGGTAAAAGTATTTTACTGCTGGGGATTTTTATGCCCTTTGGGGCTGTAAAGGGAGGACAATCACATGAAAATAATCAATATTGGAATTCTTGCCCATGTAGACGCTGGAAAGACGACCTTGACGGAGAGCCTGCTATATGCCAGCGGAGCCATTTCAGAACCGGGGAGCGTCGAAAAAGGGACAACGAGGACGGACACCATGTTTTTGGAGCGGCAGCGTGGGATTACCATTCAAGCGGCAGTCACTTCCTTCCAGTGGCACAGATGTAAAGTTAACATTGTGGATACGCCCGGCCACATGGATTTTTTGGCGGAGGTGTACCGCTCTTTGGCTGTTTTAGATGGGGCCATCTTGGTGATCTCCGCTAAAGATGGCGTGCAGGCCCAGACCCGTATTCTGTTCCATGCCCTGCGGAAAATGAACATTCCCACCGTTATCTTTATCAACAAGATCGACCAGGCTGGCGTTGATTTGCAGAGCGTGGTTCAGTCTGTTCGGGATAAGCTCTCCGCCGATATTATCATCAAGCAGACGGTGTCGCTGTCCCCGGAAATAGTCCTGGAGGAAAATACCGACATAGAAGCATGGGATGCGGTCATCGAAAATAACGATGAATTATTGGAAAAGTATATCGCAGGAGAACCAATCAGCCGGGAAAAACTTGCGCGGGAGGAACAGCAGCGGGTTCAAGACGCCTCCCTGTTCCCAGTCTATCATGGCAGCGCCAAAAATGGCCTTGGCATTCAACCGTTGATGGATGCGGTGACAGGGCTGTTCCAACCGATTGGGGAACAGGGGGGCGCCGCCCTATGCGGCAGCGTTTTCAAGGTTGAGTACACCGATTGCGGCCAGCGGCGTGTCTATCTACGGTTATACAGCGGAACGCTGCGCCTGCGGGATACGGTGGCCCTGGCCGGGAGAGAAAAGCTGAAAATCACAGAGATGCGTATTCCATCCAAAGGGGAAATTGTTCGGACAGACACCGCTTATCAGGGTGAAATTGTTATCCTTCCCAGCGACAGCGTGAGGTTAAACGATGTATTAGGGGACCAAACCCGGCTCCCTCGTAAAAGGTGGCGCGAGGACCCCCTCCCCATGCTGCGGACGACGATTGCGCCGAAAACGGCAGCGCAAAGAGAACGGCTGCTGGACGCTCTTACGCAACTTGCGGATACTGACCCGCTTTTGCGTTGCGAAGTGGATTCCATCACCCATGAGATCATTCTTTCTTTTTTGGGCCGGGTGCAGTTGGAGGTTGTTTCCGCTTTGCTGTCGGAAAAATACAAGCTTGAAACAGTGGTAAAGGAACCCTCCGTCATTTATATGGAGCGGCCGCTCAAAGCAGCCAGCCACACCATCCATATCGAGGTGCCGCCCAACCCGTTTTGGGCATCCATAGGACTGTCTGTTACACCACTCTCGCTTGGCTCCGGTGTACAATACGAGAGCCGGGTTTCGCTGGGATACTTGAACCAGAGTTTTCAAAACGCTGTCAGGGATGGTATCCGTTACGGGCTGGAGCAGGGCTTGTTCGGCTGGAACGTAACGGACTGTAAGATTTGCTTTGAATACGGGCTTTATTACAGTCCGGTCAGCACGCCGGCGGACTTCCGCTCATTGGCCCCGATTGTATTGGAACAGGCATTGAAGGAATCGGGGACGCAGCTGCTGGAACCTTATCTCTCCTTCATCCTCTATGCGCCCCAGGAATACCTTTCCAGGGCTTATCATGATGCACCGAAATACTGTGCCACCATCGAAACGGCCCAGGTAAAAAAGGATGAAGTTGTCTTTACTGGCGAGATTCCCGCCCGCTGTATACAGGCATACCGTACTGATCTGGCCTTTTACACCAACGGGCGGAGCGTATGCCTTACAGAGCTGAAAGGATATCAGGCCGCTGTCGGTCAGCCGGTCATCCAGCCCCGCCGTCCAAACAGCCGCCTGGACAAGGTGCGCCATATGTTTCAGAAGGTAATGTAAAGATACATAATCGTCAAGACGGCAACAATCAGAAGTTATGGAGGGTAACAATGGAATATAGTAAGGAAGATTTAATGGAAGCAAAAAAGCAAATTTGGGGAGTGGGAGAGAACATGGGAACAGAGGAAAGTAAAAAAATCTGGGAGGAGAACGCACAATTTTGGGATAATGCAATGGGTGACGAATCTAATGAATTTCACAGAGAGGTAGTGCGTCCCAAAGTAACGGAACTTCTATCTCCTAATCCTGCGGATTACATTTTGGATATTGCGTGTGGCAATGGAAATTATTCTTCGTATCTTGCACAAAGAGGCGCTTCGGTTGTCGCTTTTGATTACAGCAAAAAAATGATAGAATTGGCTAAAAGACGGCAATCACAATATGCAAAACAAATTGAATTTTGTGTGGCGGATGCGACCGATAGAAAAAGTATATTAGAATTAAAAAGAAATCGAGCCTTTACGAAAGCAGTTTCTAATATGGCAATTATGGATATTACGGATATTGAACCACTTCTTATGGCTGTTTATGAACTGTTGCAGGAAAGCGGAATTTTTGTCTTTGCAACGCAACACCCTTGTTTTGTCACGTTGACTGAAAAATATATGACACCGCACAGTTACTATGATATAGCGATTGAAGGGCAACCGAAAGAGCAGATTTATTATCATCGTTCCATACAAGATATTTTTAACCTTTGTTTTAGAGCTGGATTTGTCATTGATGGATTTTATGAAGAATGTTTTAAAACCAACAAAGAAATTCCTATGGTAATGATAGTAAGGCTTAAGAAGGTAAAACGTGATAGCTTAAAATAAATTCAAGTTTGTCGGGTAAATAGCAAACCCAGCCGAGCCAGTCAACGGTCAAGATGAACGGCGCATATGCGCAGCCGTTGACAGCCCCGCCCGCCTTTGCTGGTAGGCAATCAAGGGGCGACAGCAAGAAGTGCCACCGCCCCGCACTATTATTCAGAAAGGGGAATTTCCATGACCGACCAGATAGCCTATCAAGAATATATCCAGCGCAGGTACAACGCCTTTTGCAAGACTGTTATCCGCTGTGCCGCCTTGGACAAGATTTTGAAGCTTAAACGGCAATGGGAACGGCAAGTTTCCCTTGACTATCTGATGAACGAGAAGTTTGTCCAGTTTGCCGCGTCGGAGCCGGACGAGGAATACCCATTTACCGTCTGCGGTCAGACCGTCCTGCTCTGCAACGCCGCCCTTGCCGACGCGATCTCTGTTTTGCCGGAGCAGACGCGGGAAGAAATCCTGCGCTATTACTTTCTGCGCCAGCCGCAGCGCGTGATCGGCGCGTGTATTGGCCGGTCACGCAGCACAGCGGGGCGGCATATCCAGCTTGCCTTGCAGCGGCTACGCGAAGAAATGGGGGTGAGCCGGTATGAGTAGACTTCTCCCCTATGAAACAATCCTCAAAGCCCGTGAGGGCGACCCAGAAGCCGTGAACGCTGTCCTGCTCCACTACGCCGGATATATCCGCTATTTCTCAAAAGTGAACGGGCAGGTCAACGCCGAGGTGGAGGACTATGTAAAGCAGCGGTTAATTGACTGTCAATTCAAGTTCCGGCTTGACGAACCACCGGACAAGTCATAAAAACTGAATACCAGCCGCCACCGACGCGGCCAGCGAAAGCAGTAAGTCTTGAAAAAGATTTACTGCTTTTTTTGTTGTCCGGCTCCGCTCCCGGCCATTTTGCCCCCTGCCGGTTGTAGTAGTAAGCGAGGAGGGAATTTTTCTGCCCTGGTGTTTGGCATTTGGAGCATTTACCCGTAGTAGAGGGCAAAGAGAAAGGATTTCTCCAACACCGGGTAGAAACCACTGCGTCCGGTGTCATTTTAGCGAAAGCGGGCAGGAATGCCCTTTACAGGATTAGTAGTAGCAGAAAAAGAGAAACAAACTTTTGTGGTTGCAGTTTTCCAAAAAAGTGGCGGACGGAAGTGAGAGAAAGTTTGCAGTCACGGAGAGCAAGATTCTACCGCAGTACCAAATTTCGCTTATCGCTCATTTTGTCCTTGCGGGAATCTTGTTGGGGAGTGCCTTCCCCAAACCCTGCTTATGCGGCTTACGCCGCTTGAAAAATTCCCGCAAATTCTTTTCGGATTATTTCAAAAACAGTTCCGCTACACACCCCGTTTTTCTCCTATTAGTGAGAGGACACCACGCACAGAAAGGAGGTCAACCACCTATGAAACGATATAACATGCCCCACCGCAGCAGGGTAGTCAAGACCCGGCTGACCGATGAAGAATACGCCGACTTTACCGCCCGGCTTGCCCCTTATGGTATGAGCCAGTCCGAATTTATCCGGCAAGCCATTACACGGGCAACCATACGCCCCATTGTTACCGTTTCCCCGGTCAATGATGAATTGCTTGCCGCTGTCGGGAAGCTGACCGCCGAATACGGCAGGATCGGCGGCAACCTCAATCAGATTGCCCGGTATCTGAACGAATACGGCGTACCGTATAACGCCCTGTCCGGCGAAGTCCGAGCCGCCATTTCCGACCTTGCAGCCTTGAAGTTTGAAGTCTTGCAGAAAGTGGGTGAAGCTGTTGGCAACATTCAAACATATCAGCTCTAAAAATGCCGACTACGGAGCAGCGGAAGCCTACCTCACTTTTGAGCATGACGAGTTTACCATGAAACCCACCCTTGATGAAAACGGGCGGCTTGTTCCCCGTGAGGGCTACCGCCTTGCCACGCTGAACTGCGGCGAAGAAGATTTTGCTGTTGCCTGTCTGCGCTCCAATCTCCGCTATGGCAAGAACCAAAAACGGGAAGATGTGAAATCCCACCACTATATCATCAGCTTTGACCCACGGGACGGAACGGACAACGGTCTGACCGTTGATAAGGCGCAGTCGCTGGGCGAGGAATTTTGCAACGAGCATTTCCCCGGACACCAAGCCATTGTCTGCACCCACCCGGACGGGCACAATCACTCTGGCAACATTCATGTGCATATCGTCATAAACAGCTTGCGGATTGAAGCCGTCCCGCTTCTGCCCTACATGGACAGACCAGCGGACACGAAGGACGGCTGCAAGCACCGCTGCACAGACGCAGCTATGGAATATTTCAAGTCCGAAGTCATGGAGATGTGCCACCGGGAAAATCTGTATCAGATTGACCTTTTGCATGGCAGCAAGAACCGAGTGACCGAGCGTGAATACTGGGCGCAGAAGAAAGGGCAGCTTGCCCTTGATAAAGAGAACGCCGCCAGAGAAGCCACCGGACAGCCGACCAAGCCCACCAAGTTTGAAACGGACAAGGCGAAGCTGCGCCGGACGATACGGCAGGCACTTTCCCAAGCTGGCAGCTTTGACGAGTTTGCTTCCCTGCTTTTGCGGGAGGGCGTAACTGTCAAGGAGAGCCGGGGGCGGCTTTCCTACCTCACGCCGGACAGGACAAAGCCTATCACAGCCCGGAAGCTGGGGGACGATTTTGACAAGGCTGCTGTCCTTGCCCTGCTCACGCAGAACGCCCACAGAGCCGCCGAACAGACCACAGCCATACCCGAATACCCCCACACCCAAAAGGAACGCTTGCGAGAGGAAAAAACCGCAAAAACCGCCCCGGCAGACAACACCTTGCAGCGCATGGTTGACCGGGAAGCCAAGCGAGCTGAGGGCAAGGGCGTGGGCTATGACCGTTGGGCTTCCCTGCACAACCTCAAACAGATGGCGGCTACCCACAACTTCCTCATGGAGAACGAACTGCTTGACCTTGACAAGCTGGACGCAGCCGTGGAGAGCAGCCGGAAAGCTCTTTCCGAAGCAAGGGAAAGTCTGCGGGGCATTGAGCAGAGCATTTCCGACAAGAAAAGTCTGCGAAAGGTTGTCAACGATTACCGCCGCACCCGCCCCACCATTGACGCTCATAAAAAGCTGTCCGGCAGAAAAGCGGAGAACTACCGCCAGTCCCACGAAGCGGAATTTATCATCTATGAAGCTGCCCTGCGCCAGCTAAAGGTGCTTGCACCGGGAAAGAAGCTGCCCGCCACTTCCAAGCTGAATACGGAGATTGAAGCCCTCATTTCCGAGAAAAACGCAGCTTACAACACCTACCGCACCGCAAAAGCCGAGTATGAGCAGCTTGCCACCGCCAAACGGAACGCAGAGCAGATACTACACGGCACACCGAGCCGACAGAAAAAGCATGAACAGGAGCGTTAAAAACCGCCCCGAAATGATACCGAAACCATACAAAAGGCAGGGGGGTATGCCATACCCTATCCGCAATACCCCTGACCTTTCCAACGGGGCTTACAGGGCAGATTTTTCCCGAAAATGGCACCGGGAACATACAGATTTTGCCCCTGTCCCCTCATACCCGACCAAACCGAAGAAAGGAGCGTTTTTTCATGCCGAGAATGAGCAAGAAGCGGCGGCTGGAATGGGCGTTCTTCCTCAATGAGCGAAACCGCATTACTTTCAATGCCCTTTGCCGGGGCTGTACCCATGACTGCAAGCAGAGTTTTAGGGCTATCGTGGTACTCTGCCCCCGGTATTATTCAAAGAGATGGAAAGCCCGCCCCACAGATAAGGAGAACCAAGATTATGTCAGATAACCGCAAATATTATTACCTCAAACTGAAAGAAAGCTATTTTGACGATGACGCTATCGTGCTGCTGGAAAGTATGCAGGACGGTATGCTGTATTCCAATATCCTCTTGAAGCTGTACTTAAAATCGCTGAAATACGGCGGCACTTTGCAGCTTGACGAAAATATCCCCTACACCGCCCAAATGATAGCCACCATTACCCGCCAGCAGGTCGGCACAGTCGAGAGGGCTTTGCAAATCTTTATGAAACTGGGGCTTGTTGAACCGCTGGACAACGGGGCTTTGTATATGAGCAATATCGAGCTTTTCATCGGTCAGTCCTCTACCGAGGGGGAGCGTAAGCGCAGGGCAAGAATGAAGATTTCAGAGCAAAAACGGCTTAGTGGACAAGTGTCCGAAGCAAAAGCGGACATTTGTCCACCAGAGATAGAGATAAAGAAAGAGATAGATATAGAGATAGAAAAAGAGAGAGAGTTAAAACCGGGACGAGCCGCCCCCGCAGCTTACGGCAGATATAAAAATGTGATTTTGACAGATACAGAGCTTTCTGAACTGAAAGCAGAACTGCCCGACAAATGGGAGTATTACATTGACCGGCTATCCGGCTATATCGCTTCTACCGGGAGGAAATACAAGAACCATGCCGCCACTATCCGCAGATGGGCGGCTGACGATACCGCTAAAGCTGCCCCGAAAAAGGGCATACCCGATTACAGCTACAAGGAGGGAGAAAGTCTATGAAACCAGCTTTTGAAGATATGAGTTTACAGATACCAGCAGCCACCGCCGAGCCGGAGGACTACACAGGTGAGGACGGTCTACTCTACTGCGGCAAGTGCCGGACACCGAAAGAAGCCTATTTTCCGGCTGATAAGGTTGCCCTGTTCGGGCGTGACCGACACCCGGCAGAGTGTGACTGCCAGCGGGCGCAGCGCATGGAGCGTGAAGCCGCCGAACAGCAGAGAAAGCACCGGGACAAGGTAGAAGAACTGAAACGCCTGGGCTTTACCGACCCGGCTATGCGGGAATGGACTTTTGCCAATGACAACGGCAGAAACCCGCAGATGAAAACCGCCCGTTTCTATGTGGAGCATTGGGAGGACATGAAAGCCGGGAACATCGGCTATCTGCTCTGGGGCAGCGTCGGCACAGGCAAAAGCTACCTTGCCGGGTGCATTGCAAACGCCCTCATGGAGCAGGAAATCTCCGTAAAAATGACGAACTTCGCCGCTGTCCTCAATGACCTTGCCGCCACCTTTGAGGGCAGGAACGAATATATTTCCAAGCTCTGCCGCTATCCGCTGCTTATTCTTGATGATTTTGGAATGGAGCGTGGAACAGAGTACGGCTTAGAGCAGGTCTACAATGTGATTGACAGTCGTTACCGAAGCGAAAAGCCGCTGATCGTCACGACCAATCTAAGCCTTGACGAGCTGAACAATCCCCCGGACACAGCCCACAAGCGGATTTATGACCGGGTAACAGAGATGTGTACCCCTGTCTGCTGCTCCGGCGTGAATTTCCGCAGGGAAAAGGCACAGGAGAAAATGGAACGGCTGAAAAAGCTGATGAACGATTGAAAGGAGTTTGCCTATGACCGATAAAAAAGAGCATATCAAACACAGCATGAAAAGCACCGCACCCGCCGACTGCGTGACGGAAATCCGCATAGGGAACTCTGTTCTTGTGGTGTCCGGCTTTTTCAAGCAGAGTGCCACGGAAACCGCAGCCGACAAAATGGCTAAGGTGCTGGAAGCGGAAGCTGCTACACAAAAATCGGCAATATGACGGGCGGTAAAGAAGCATTTTTCACATTTTGCCGCTATACACGCCGCCCCGCCATGTGGTACAATCGAAGTACGGAATAGTGGGGCTGGCTGTCAGAAACGGAGGAAACCATGTTAAGACAGACAACCCAAAACCTTATTACCGCCCTTTATCCGAGATTATCCCATGAAGATGAATTGCAGGGGGAGAGCAACTCTATATCCAACCAAAAGCGCATTTTAGAAACCTACGCCAAGCAGAACGGCTTTACCAATCTCTGCTGGTACACGGACGATGGTTATAGTGGTGCGAACTTCCAAAGACCCGGGTTTCAAGCCATGCTTGCAGACATTGAAGCCGGAAAAGTCGGCACAGTCATAGTCAAGGATATGTCACGTTTAGGGCGAAATTATCTCCAAGTGGGAATGTACACAGAAATGCTTTTCCCACAGAAAGGCGTCCGCTTTATCGCTATCAATGACGGAGTGGACAGCGCAATGGGCGACAACGATTTTACCCCGCTGCGTAATCTTTTCAACGAATGGATGGTGAGAGATACGAGCAAAAAAATCAAGGCAGTTAAGAAAGCAAAAGGTCTAAGCGGAAAGCCTGTTACCAGCAAGCCCGTGTACGGCTACCTCATGGACGATGACGAGAATTTCATCATTGACGAGGAAGCCGCCCCGGTAGTCAAGCAGATTTACCAGCTTTGCCTTGCCGGAAACGGGCCTACCAAGATAGCCCGTATGCTGACCGAGCAGCAAATCCCCACGCCGGGGACGCTGGAATACCAGCGCACAGGCAGCACACGCCGCTACCACCCCGGCTATGAATGTAAGTGGGCGACCAATACTGTTGTTCATCTTCTGGAAAACCGGGAGTACACAGGCTGTCTTGTGAACTTCAAGACGGAAAAACCGTCCTACAAGATGAAGCACAGCATAGACAATCCCATTGAGAAACAGGCGATTTTCGAGGACCACCATGAGCCAATCATCGACTTGCAGACATGGGAACGGGTGCAGGAGTTACGCAAGCAGCGCAAACGCCCCAACCGCTACGATGATGTGGGCTTGTTCTCCGGCTTGCTGTTCTGCGCCGACTGCGGTCATGTGATGTACCAGCAGCGGTATCAGACCGACAAGAGAAAGCAGGATTGCTACATCTGCGGCAGCTATAAGAAGCGCACCGCCGACTGTACGGCGCACTTCATTCGCACCGACCTTTTGACGGCGGGTGTGCTGGACAATCTGCGGAAAGTGACCGCCTATGCACAGAAGCACGAAGCCCGGTTCGTGAAGCTGCTTATCCAGCAGAATGAAATGGGCGGCAAGCGGAAGCTGGCGGCGGCAGCCAAGCAGCTTGAACAGGTGCAGAGCCGCATTGCAGAACTTTCCCGCTACATCAAGCGTCTGTATGAGGACAATGTAAACGGGAAAATCAGTGATGAGCGTTTCATGGAAATGTCCGCAGACTACGAAGCCGAGCAGCGGGAACTGAAAGACAGAGCCGCCGCTTTGCAGGGCGAGCTGGACAAGGCACAGGAAGCCACGGTAAACGCTGAAAAGTTTATGAGCGTTGTCCGCAAGTACCTTTCTATCGAAGAACTGACACACACTCTTTTGCGTGAAATGGTGGAGAAAATCGTTGTTTATGAATGTGAGTATGACGAGAACGAAGTACGCCGCCAGCGCATTGATATTTATTACAGCTTTGTAGGCAAGATTGACTTGCCCGAAGAATAAAGCCCGACCTATCCGACACCCTGCGCAAGTGCCGGATAGGAACGGCAAAATTTTTTACACTTCTATTACTTCTTTATCACACATAAGCAAAAAGCCAGGGCATGAAGCAGCTCATGGCGGGCGGCGGTGTCGCCCTTATCGGCATGACCCTTGTACCGCTACTTTCCGGCTTGTTCGGTTAAGAAGCGCGGGTAAAGGCTTATGCAGAGCATACTTGACGCGATTAACGAATGGATAAAGGAAATCCTCATAGGAGCCATAAACGGTAATCTGTCAACTATGTTCGGGGACGTGAACGAGAAAGTCGGCACTATCGCCGCCGAGGTAGGGCAGACCCCGCAAGGGTGGAACGCGGGTATCTTCTCCATGATACGGACGTTATCGGAGAATGTAATCGTACCCATTGCGGGGCTTGTCATTACCTACGTCCTATGCTATGAGCTTATCAGCATGGTAACGGAAAAGAACAATATGCACGACGTTGACACTTCCATGTTCTTCAAGTGGGTGTTCAAGGCTTACGTCGCAGTCTACCTTGTGACGCATACCTTTGACATCACTATGGCGGTGTTCGATATGGCGCAGCACGTTGTTTCCGGCGCGGCGGGGGTTATCGGCGGCAGCACGAACATTGATGTTGCCGCCGCCCTTGCTTCCATGCAGAGCGGGCTTGACGCTATGGAAATCCCCGAACTGCTCTTACTTGTCATGGAAACAAGCCTTGTGAGCTTGTGCATGAAGATAATGTCCGTACTGATAACCGTTATCCTCTACGGGCGCATGATAGAAATTTACCTTTACTGTTCGGTATCGCCTATCCCGTTCGCAACAATGACTAACCGGGAATGGGGACAGATAGGGAACAACTACCTAAAATCCCTGTTCGCGCTTGGCTTTCAAGGCTTCCTCATAATGATATGCGTCGGCATTTACGCCGTACTGGTGAACAACATGATAATAGCGGACAATCTGCACAGCGCGATTTTCTCCCTTGCAGCCTATACCGTTATCCTCTGTTTCTCCCTGTTCAAATCCGGCGCACTGGCGAAGTCGATTTTCTCCGCGCATTAGCGGCGTGTCAAGGGCAGGGTGGAGATTTTCAGAGCGAAGCGGCGAAAATACTACCCGACCTTGACGCGGGAGAACCCCATAGAATAGGGACGGGCAAAGGGCATAGATTGACCTTTGCCTTGATTACCCCTATGGGAACTTACAGCAGCAAAAAAACCAGAGAAAGGAGGTTTCCACTTGGCGTATGTACCCGTACCCAAAGACTTATCCAAAGTCAAGACAAAAGTAGCTTTCAACCTTACCAAACGGCAGATTGTATGTTTCGCGGTAGCCCTCATTTTGGGCTTGCCGCTTTTCTTTCTGCTCAAAGACAGCACAGGCACAAGCCTTGCGTCTATGGCTATGATTGCCGTCATGCTGCCCTGTTTCCTCTTTGCCATGTATGAGAAGCATGGACAGCCCCTTGAAGTGGTGATAAAAAACATCATTCAGACAAAATTCATAGCCCCCAAAGAACGACCATACAGGACAGACAACCTTTATTCCGTCTTAGAACGGCAGAGAAAACTTGAAAAGGAGGTATCAGCGATTGCAAAAGGAAACACGAAGAAACAGCGCGGCGGGAAACGCACACGCAAAGGCTAACCCGCCCCGCAAGCTCACCCGCGCCGAGAAGAAGCAGATTGCGGAAATCATCAGACAGGCAAAGGGCGACGGGAAAGCGCATACCGCGCAGCAGACAATCCCCTATATCCAGATGTACCCGGACGGTATCTGCAAGGTTACGGAACGTAAATACTCAAAGACCGTCGCCTTTGAAGATATTAACTATCAGCTTGCACAGGCAGACGACAAGACCGCCATTTTTGAGAACTGGTGCGACTTCCTCAACTACTTTGACGCTTCCGTTTCGGTGCAGCTCTCTTTCATCAATCAAGGGACGCAGCGGGGCGAAGCGGAAAAGGCGGTCAATATCCCGGCACAGGACGACGCTTTCAACTCTATCCGCAGCGAATACGGGGATATGCTGCAAAACCAGCTTGCAAAGGGCAACAACGGGCTTGTCAAAGCAAAATACATCACCTTTGCCATTGAAGCCGACAGTCTGGGCGCGGCGAAATCCCGCCTTGCCCGTATCGAAACGGACGTACTTAACAATTTTAAGCTCTTGGGCGTAGCCGCCTGCCCCATGACAGGCTATGAACGGCTCAAAATGCTGCATGGCATTTTCCACCCGGAGTGCGGGCAGTTTGCCTTTGATTTTTCATGGCTTGCCCCGTCCGGGCTTTCCACAAAGGACTTTATCGCCCCGTCCTCTTTCCGTTTTGGCGAGGGGCGTTACTTCCGCATGGGGCGCAAAATCGGCGCGGTTTCATTCCTTGAAATCCTTGCCCCGGAATTAAACGACCGTATCTTATCGGATATTCTGGACTTGGAAACGGGCGTTATCGTCAATCTGCATATCCACAGTATCGACCAGACCGAAGCCATAAAGACAATCAAGCGGAAAATCACCGACCTTGACAAAATGAAAATCGAGGAACAGAAAAAGGCGGTACGCAGCGGCTATGACATGGATATTATACCGTCCGACCTTGCCACTTTCGGCAGCGAAGCGAAGAACCTCTTACAGGACTTGCAGAGCCGCAACGAGCGTATGTTTCTGCTCACGTTCCTTGTGGTGAACATGGCAGACACAAAAAGGAAACTGGAAAATGACGTGTTCGCGGCGGCGGGCATTGCACAGAAGAACAACTGCGCCCTCACCCGCCTTGACTACCAACAGGAAGCGGGGCTTATGTCCTCTGTACCGCTTGGGGAGAACCTTATCGCCATTCAAAGGGGGCTGACGACTTCAAGCACAGCTATCTTTATCCCCTTTATCACACAGGAGCTTTTCCAGACGGGCGCGGCTTTATACTACGGCTTGAACGCCCTTTCTAACAACATGATACTCTGCGACCGCAAGCAGCTCAAAAACCCCAACGGCTTAATCTTGGGTACGCCGGGAAGCGGGAAATCCTTTGCGGCAAAGCGGGAAATGACAAACGCTTTCCTCATTACGGACGACGATATTATCATCTGCGACCCGGAAGCGGAGTATTTTTCCCTTGTGCAGCGGCTTGACGGGCAAGTGATACGGTTATCCCCTACGGGCAAGGGCATTGACGGGAAGCCCCAGTATGTGAACCCTATGGATATTAACCTCAATTACAGCGAGGACGACAGCCCCCTTGCGCTGAAATCCGACTTTATCCTCTCCCTCTGCGAGCTTGTAATCGGCGGCAAGGAGGGCTTGCAGCCCGTCGATAAGACCGTCATTGACCGCGCCGTTCGGAACGTGTACCGTCCGTTCCTTGCAGACCCCGACCCGGAGAAAATGCCTATTCTGGGCGACCTCTACGACGAGCTTTTGAAGCAGCCGGAGCCGGAAGCGGCGCGTATCGCGGCGGCGTTGGAGCTTTACGTTTCCGGGAGCCTTAACGTGTTCAACCACCGTACCAACGTGGAGCTGAACAACCGCCTTGTCTGCTTTGACATCAAGCAGCTTGGGAAGCAGCTCAAAAAGTTAGGTATGCTCATTGTGCAGGACCAGGTATGGAACCGCGTCACCGTCAACCGGGCAGAAAGGAAATCCACCCGCTACTACATGGACGAATTTCATCTTCTCTTGAAAGAGGAACAGACCGCCGCGTACAGCGTGGAGATTTGGAAGCGTTTCCGTAAATGGGGCGGCATACCCACAGCCATTACGCAGAACGTCAAAGATTTGCTTGCTTCCCGCGAAGTGGAGAATATCTTTGAAAACTCTGATTTTGTCCTCATGCTCAATCAAGCGGCGGGCGACCGGGCTATCCTTGCGAAGCAGCTCAACATTTCCCCGCAGCAGATGAAGTATGTCACCCACACCGAAGCGGGCGAGGGGCTTATCTTCTATGGAAACGTGGTGCTGCCCTTTGTAGACCGCTTCCCGAAAGACACCGAGCTTTACCGGGTAATGACGACGAAGCCGGAGGAAGTGGGCAAAGCATGAACGGGCTGAAAACTGACACAATCATCAACCGGGACGCGCTCTATGCCTTGCGGGAGCTTCCAGAGGAAAGCGTACACTGTTGCGTCACAAGCCCGCCCTACTATGCACTTAGGGATTACGGGCTTGACGCGCAGATTGGGCGGGAGGACACGCCGGAGCAGTACATTGACAGGCTGACCGAGGTTTTCCGCGAGCTGCGCCGGGTACTGCGTTCTGACGGTACTTTCTGGCTGAACATTGCGGACACCTACTGCGGCACAGGAAATAAGGGCTACCATGCAGACCCGAAGAACCCCAAAGGGAGGAACGGGCAAGCCGTATCAATCGCAAGACAGGCGGCGGGCTGCAAGCAAAAGGATTTAATCGGTATCCCTTGGCTCTTGGCTTTTGCCCTACGCGCTGACGGGTGGTATTTAAGGAGCGATATTATCTGGCAGAAAGAAAACCCCATGCCGGAGAGCGTGAAAGACCGCCCTACCTGCTGTTATGAACATATCTTTCTGCTTACAAAGTCAAAGAAGTATTTCTATGACGCAGCCGCCATAGCCGAGCCGTTGGCACCTACAACGGCGGCGCGGTACCGCACCGGGCGCAGCGCGGGACAGAAATATGCGGAGGAAGTACCCGGACAGGGGAACATACAGGGATTGAACCGGGCGAGAAGCGGCAGCTACTACGACGAAGCCCTCATGCCGACCATGCGGAACAGGCGGGACGTGTGGCTAATCAATACCGTACCCTACAAGGGCGGGCATTTCGCCGCGTTCCCGCCAAAACTTGCCGAAACCTGTATCAAGGCGGGCTGTCCGAAAGGCGGCATTGTGCTTGACCCCTTTTTCGGCAGCGGCACGACGGGGGCAGCCGCAAGGCAGCTTCACAGGCATTATATAGGCATTGAGATAAACGCCGAGTATTGCGCCCTTGCAAGGGCGCGGATTGGAGGGACAGACAAATAAAACAGTATAAAGCGCGTGAGAAAGTCACGCAGAAAATGACCCGCGAGGGAGCCGTTGAGGTAAACGCCGCCACAGGCAAGAAAAAGCGTATCAGCAACCGCATAAGGGACGCTGACCTTACCAGAAAGGAAGCCGCCTGGTCCTATGTCAAGTTTGAGTACAAATTAAATTGAGGTTTCTATCAATCAGTTA
>NZ_JAJBQV010000033.1 GCF_020539865.1 Megasphaera elsdenii
TTTTTCAGTAGGGGGAAGACCCCTATTTATGTAAACTATGTTATTGCACATAACAACCCCTATTTATGTAAACTATGTTATTGCACATAACATCTGTACTGGATAGAAGCGACGACATAGCCCGCTTCAGCCAGGTGCATGCGGAGCTGGATGCCGTTGTCCTTGTTGGCGTTGATGAATATTTCTCCTTGAATTTTTTCTTCATTGTTAGCAGGATTTTAGCAGACCGGTGTCGAAATTTATAAAATAAAGTAAATTCCGAAAGATAGGGGGTTCGTTATGAGACGATGGAAAGAATACATCTTAGCCGGGCTGATTTCTTGCTTTTTGGCCGTTCCCTGTCTGTCTCTGGCTGACGATGAGAAGATACCGGAAGGCGGGGGCGGAGGAGCCATTGCCTTGCAGACCGATGGGGAAAGTGAACTTTTACAGGCCGTCCGGGCCAAAGAGTATGAGAAAGCCCTTCAGATTGTCAACGGCCAGATTGAAAAAAATCCCGACGATGCCGATGCTTACGACCGCCGCAGCATGATTTACAGTCTCCTCAGATGGAATGACGAAGCCCTGGCCGATTGTCATAAAGCCATTGCCCTGGAACCGGGGAAGGCTTTCCATTATTTCAATCGCGGCGCGATTTACGAACAGCGCAAAGAATACCCGCTGGCTATCAATGACTATACCAAGGCTTTATCCCTGAGCCAGAACGGGGATCCCCTGCAGGGGCTGATGTATTTCAACCGGGCCCGGGCCTATGTGGCTATCGAATCGTATGACAAGGCCCTGGAGGATGTCAAACAGGGAGAAAAACTGGTGCCAGCTTTTCCTCAGAATTATATCCTTGAAAGCCTGATTTATGATAAGAAAGGCGATAAGAAAATGGCCGACATGAGCCGTCATATCGGCATCATGTATGAATTCATGCACCGTGGCGATTATTTCCTGGCCGGTTCTGTCGCCGAAGAAGCGGGATTGTACGACCAGTCTTTGGCCTTACTCGATGAAGCCGTGAAACGCCGGCCGGATGATAGTCAGGTCTATTCCATACGGGGCCTGGTCTACGCCCAGATGGGGCAGGATGAGCTGGCCATTGCCGACTTGACGAAAGCCCTGTCCTTGAAGGAAACGGCAATGGACTATAATAACCGCGGCGAATGTTACCGCCATTTGAAGCGCTTCGATTTGGCTAAGCAAGACTATGATCAATCTGTCCGCCTGGCAACGGATGACAGCGATAGACTGGCCGTCTATGACAGTCTGGGCCAGCTGGCCATGGATCAGGGGGACTATCCGAAGGCCGTACAGTACCTGACGCAGGCCTTAGCCGTCAAGCCCTATGAAGACGGCTATCGGCTGCGCAGCCAGGTCTGGCGCCGATTGGGCGATACAAAGAAAGCCGATCAAGATGAAGCGGTAGCCCAGGAAATCGAGCAGCGCCAGCTCTTGGGATCATAGGAAGACTTTTCAATTTCCCCTAAATATGTTACAATAGAAATGTTGTTCGTGAAACTAACAAACTATGATACACATAATGCCAGTATGTTAAGGGGGAATTCAATGAAGAAGTCTATCATTACGATTCTGTTTCTTTGCTGTCTTATGGGGTCTGCGACTGCTTCGGCAGCACAGGTCAAGGAATCGGAAACGATCTCTCCGGCTGTTGCCGTTATGGCACAGGTCCAGGAACAAGACAAGGCCAAGAAGAAAACTAATGATGTTAAAAAGAATGATTCTGACAAAATCGGTGACCGCCTTCGGGAACGCGTCCACGCCCTGATCCCGGCCTCGGCTTTTGCCAATATTGATAATCCCGGTACGATTACGCCGGATCCGGATACGGTTAAGTACCACTATGCAGAATCGAAGCACATGGCTACACCGGTTACGGCCTGGAACCGTCAGAAATATGAAGACCAGTACCAATACCAGTATCAGCATGACTCATACGATGCGGCCATTGCCAATGCCTATGCATACCGCCGCGATTTCGGCAAGAGCAACCTGCGCAAGTGGAGCAGCACTGAAGGCATGGATACGCCGTGGGATAGCAACTGGACGACCGATACGGCCCACTTCCAGAGTTCGACCATCGCTTTCCTGGACCGGCTGAATACCGAAGCCCGTCAGGCCGGCATTTCCTTTGTCATCACTGGAGGCGCTGAAAGCGGTTACCATGCCAGCGGCATCTATTCCCATGAAAATGGCTATAAAGTCGACATCTCCGACGAAGGTATCTATCAGGGCACGAAGGCCTATGAAGTCCTCATCAACGCCTTGTCGCCGTACAAGCATCAAATCACCCATGAATGGGACAAGAACCACTATGACATCACTATCTATCCGGAAAATTATAAAGGGTAAGCAAAGTGGCTGGTTGTCACTAAAAGGCGCTGTTGCATGAATCTTTTTGCCATCATGCAAGGCCCCTTTCTCTTTAATGTTTGATGTTGGAGGCGATTGCTTTAAATTTAAAAACATCCACATCAAACATTAAACTTTCAAGTTCAAACTCAAAAAAGGGCTTGTCGTCGTGCGACAAGCCCTTTTCTGCATCTGAAAGGAGCTACTATGGATCGAACAAACTGGGACGCTTATTTTGCTTCTCTTATTGGCGCTACCGGAACCGGTGTGCCCGGCATGGCCGTCCTGGCCTATGCCAGAGGGCGCGAGGTCTACCGCTTTGCGGCCGGTGTCCGTCGTATGGATGGGGAACGGTTTTGGCCGATGACCGTAGACAGCCGTTTCCGCATGGCTTCCGTTTCCAAGATGTTCACTGTCTTTACCCTCATGGAGCTCGCCGAAGCTGGACGTCTGTCCTTGGACGATGAGGTCAGCCAGTACCTTGGCTTTCGCCTGCGCCATCCGTCCTATCCAGACGTGTCCATTACGCTCCGCAGCCTGGCTTCTCATACGTCGGGCTTGCGCGACGGCAAAGTCTACAGTATCCCGCCATCCGTCAGCGTCCGGGCCTTCTTTACGCCAGGCAGTCCCTATTGGGAAGGCGGCGCCCATTTTGCGCCGGCTGGGCAGGTGCCGGGGATTTATTTCACTTATAGCAACCTCAATTACGGCCTGTTAGGGACAGTCATCGAAGCCGTGACGGGACAGCGTTTCGACCGCTACCAGAAGGCCCATATCTTGAAGGATTTGGGCTGCCGGGCCGATTACGTGCCAGGCAATCTGGAAGGGCCTGAATTTGATAAACTGGGGACAGTTTATCTCAAACGGGATGAACGGGGGCCCTGGCAGGGGACGATCGACGATTTTGGCGGTGTCCAGCCAGCGTGTGAGACCTTGGCTTTGCAGAATCCCTATGCTCAGGATGTCTGCCAGACCTATGACCTGACGGCGTACCAGCCTGGGACTAATGGGACGATATTTTCACCCCAAGGCGGCTTGCGCTTGTCCCTGGAAGAACTGGGCCACGTCTTGGATATGGTCCTTCATGGCGGGCGTTATGCTGGGAAACAAGTTCTCCAGCCGTCTTCCCTGAAGGCCATGTTCAGTTCGCAATGGTGTTTCGATGGCCATAATGGCAATACGTGCGGCCAGACCCTGCTGACTTATGGCTTAGGCGAATTCTTCGTCGACGGTACCGGCCCGGCCCGCTGCTGCCGGACAAAGGCCATCGATTTATGGGGCCATACAGGCCAGGCCTTTGGCCTTTTATCGGGTCTCTTCGTCCGTCCCGGGACGGGAAGCGGCTTTGCCTATGTCATGAATGGAGAAGCGTTGGCCGAAGACGATGACCCGCGCAGTGCCGGCCGTTTCAGCAGCAATTATATTTGGGAAGAAAATGTCATGGACGGCCTGTGCCGATTGATTGACGGTCTATAAGGGCTGTGCTATGATTATGAAATGTAAATGACATTCCATAGGGAAGGCGAGATAATGATGAATGCATATGAAAGTACCATGAATTTTACACGCCGTGCTGTCTGGGCCCAGATCGACCTCGACGCAGCGGCTCATAATATGCGCCAGATACGCAAGCATGTCGGGCCGGATGTCAAAATCGCTGCCGTCGTCAAGGCCAATGCCTACGGCCACGGCAGTGTCGAACTGGCCAAGACCTTTGCCGAAAACGGGGCCGACTGTTTTGCCGTATCCAGCCTGGATGAAGCCGTCGAGCTCCGCCGCTACGCGCATATTGACAACGAAATCTTCATCCTCGGCCATACGGACGCTAGGCGGACGGAAGAACTCCTGAAGTATGACATCGAACCAGCTGTCTTCAACTTGAAGAATGCCGAATTCTTTTCGCAAGAAGCCCGTCGCCTGGGCAAGACCTTGCGCGTCCATATCGCCGTCGATACGGGCATGAGCCGTGTCGGTTTCCAAGTCAATGAATTCAGTGTTTCTGAAATCAAGACTATCGCAGCCCTGCCGAATATTGAAATCCGCGGCATGTTCACCCATTTTGCCGTTTCCGACATGAAAGATAAGACCTTTACGCGCCAACAGTACGGTCATTACCGTTGGATGTGCAAGCGCATGGAAGAAGAAGGCATCCACATCGCCTTGCGCCATTGCTGCAACAGTGCAGCCAGCCTGGAACTGCCGGAATATTACTGCGACATGGTTCGGCCGGGAATCATCATGTACGGCTGCGAACCGTCGCCGGAAATCGATATCACGCCGTATGACCTGCGGCCCGTCATGTCCCTGCGCTGCTGCATTGCCCACGTCAAGCTCATCGATGCCGGGGCGACAGTCAGTTATGGCCGCCATTATAAGGCCCAGTCACGCCGGAAAATCGCAACCCTGCCCGTCGGTTATGCCGATGGCTATTCGCGCATCTTGTCGGGGAAAGTCGACGTCCTCTATCATGGCCACCGCGTCCCCCAGGTCGGCGCCATCTGCATGGACCAGTGCATGATCGACGTCAGCGGCGAAGCCAATGTTCATGCCGGTGACGAAGTCGTTCTCTTCGGCCGCCAAGGCGACAGCTTCATCCCCATCGAAGAAATTGCTGCCGTTTGTGGTACCATCAATTACGAAATTATGTGCAACATCTCGCGCCGCGTCCCCCGGGTCTACATGAAAGACGGCAAAGTCGTCGGCCGCGAAGAATACCTCTTCGATAAACCGTAAAAATAGGCAGTTCGTAAGGGCTCGCACGTGGCGAGCCCTTTTTCCCCTTCCATGATTTTGTTGCAAGTGGTATACTATATATAATACATGCATACATAGATGCAAAAATAATCATAAAGAAGGCGGTGTTGTATTATGAATTGGAATGAAAAAACAGCAGCTAACGTCAAGGCCATTAAACCCTCAGGGATCCGCAAGTTCTTCGATATTGCGGCTCAGGTCAAAGGCGTCTTGTCCCTAAGTATCGGTGAACCGGACTTTGCTGCGCCTGATAAAGTCCTGACAGCCATGAAGGCCAGCCTTGATGCCAAAGAAACGAGTTATACCGGCAATTCGGGTATGATGGAGCTCCGTGAAGCCATTAGCCATCATTTTGAACAACGCTATGGTGTCCATTATGACCCGAAAGATGAAATCTTGGTCACTGTCGGCGTTTCCGAAGGCCTGGCTATGGCTCTCTTGGCCATTACCGAACCGGGCGATGAAGTCATCATCCCCGACCCGGCTTACGTCGCTTATCCCGCCTCTGTCGAACTGGCTGGCGGGACGCCGGTCTTCGTACCGACTTATCCGGAACACGATTTTAAGCTGACCGTCGAAGCCTTGGAAAAGGTCATCACGCCGAAGACGAAGGCCATTGTCATCGGCTATCCCAACAACCCGACAGGGACGGTCATGTCGGCAGAAGAATTGATGCCTATTGCCAAATTTGCCGAAGCGCACGACCTCATCGTCTTGTCCGATGAAATCTACTGCGAACTCATGTATGGCGATGCCAAGTTCACATCCTTCGCCAAATTGCCGGGGATGCGCGAACGGACGGTCATCTTCAACGGCTTTTCCAAGGCCTATGCCATGACCGGTATGCGCCTGGGCTATGTCTGCGCGCCGCGGGAAGGCTTGGCACCTATTTTGAAGCTCCATCAGTATGCTATCATGTGTGCTAATACGACGGCTCAAGTCGGCGGCATTACGGCGCTCAGAGACTGTGACGACGATGTCGAAGCCATGCGCCAGGAATACGACCGCCGCCGCCAAGTCATCTACCAAGGCCTGTGCGATATGGGTTTGCCTGTCTTTGAACCGAAAGGCGCCTTCTACATCTTCCCGGACATTCGCTGCACCGGTATGACATCAGCCGAATTCTGCGAAAAACTGGTCCAAGAAGAAAAAGTCGCCGTCGTCCCAGGTACGGCCTTTGGCAACCAGGGCGAAGGCTTCGTCCGCATTTCTTACGCCGCCAGCATGGATACCATCCAGGAAGCCTTGAAACGCATGGCCCGCTTCGTAGATAAGTATAAAAGTTGTTAGTGACTAGTCACGAACAATGGAGCTGCGAGTCACGAACTATTAAAAAAGCGCTGTCGCAAAGACAGCGCTTTTTTTAAAAGAATCGGCCGATAAGGGGCATTTTGGCAGCGTCTTCTTTGGTGACGCCTCCGTTGAGGACCATGCAGCCGATGTAGATGGCCGACCCGACAATGCAGGTCAGGAAGAGGTCCAGGAAAAGTCCCAAGTAGGGGAAGAGGAAGCCGTACATGAAATACATAGCTACGCCCATGATGGCGGCAGAGACGATGTTTTTCAAGACGACTTTGATGTCGATGACGTAGCCGATTTTACGGTAAATGAAGAACATGTTGAGGACGGCAGCGACACCGATGTCGGCTACGGTTGCATAAGAAGCACCGGTGATGC
Source organism: Megasphaera elsdenii (assembly GCF_020539865.1). Lineage (GTDB taxonomy): Bacteria > Bacillota > Negativicutes > Veillonellales > Megasphaeraceae > Megasphaera > Megasphaera elsdenii_A. The sequence goes on from NZ_JAJBQV010000033.1 coordinate 6,790, forward strand.
CTAACGTCGGGATGGCGACTAAGAACCAGTTGCACAGGACCTTGGCGACACAGGCGACGGCCATGTTGATGACCGGAATCTTCGGTTTCTTCAGGCCCTGAAGGATAGCCGTCGAAATCTGATGCAAGCCTAAGAAGCAGATGGCAATGGCCACAGCCCGCGTCGCTTCCGTAGCGGCCGGCGCATTGTAGATGAAGGTGACAATCGGTTCAGCCATGACGTAGAGGATGACGCTGAACGGAATGGTGACCAAGAAGGAGATGCGCATGGACGTCGCCGTCCGTTCGCGGATTTCATCGTATTCCTTCAATGTGAAGCTGTGGCTGATGGCCGGTACCAGGCTCATGGCCATGGCAGCCGTCAGGATAGTGGCCAAGTTGATGAGCGGTACGGACATGCCCGTTAAGTAGCCGAACAGTTCCGTTGCCTGATGGGTCGAATAACCAGCCACTTCCAGTCGCCGCGGGACGATGAGCAAGTCCAGGTTGGATACGACTGGGAGCATGATGCTCGATAGGGAAATGGGGATGGCCAAGACGACTAGGCGTTTCAAGATGTGCTTGATGCTTTCTTGTTCGAACGTCGGACCGTCGATGGGGAGGGACCGCTTCAATTTATAATAGTAGTAGACCAGGACCAGCCAGGCTGCAAACCCGCCGGCACCGGCACCGAGGCTGGCACCACCGGCAGCATAATCGAGACCGTATGGCAGGAGGAGAGCCGCGAAGCCGAGCATGACGACGACGCGGACCAGCTGTTCGACAATCTGAGAGAGCGCCGTCGGCGTCATCTGCTGCCAGCCCTGCAAGTAGCCGCGGTACCCGGCGATGATCGTCGTAAAGAAGATGGCTGGTGCCAGGGCGATGAGCGAATAATAGGCCCGGCTTTCACGGATGATGTGTTCATCGATGAGGAAGCTGGAACCAAAGAACATGACGATGCTCAAAAAGAGCGCCGTCGTACATAGCATGGACAGGGACACGTGGAAAATGCGCTGGGCGCCGAAATAGTCCTGCTTAGCTACTTTTTCAGCTGTAATGATGGAAATTGCAATCGGCAGGCCGGCACTGGAAATATCGAGTGCCAGCAAGTAAATCGGGAAAGCCATCTGATAAATACCGATACCTTCACCGCCGAGAATGCGGGACAAGATGATCCAGTTGATACTGCCAATGGCTTTGACGACAAAGCCTGACAAGGTCAGGATCAATGTGCCGGAAATAAACTTGTTTGCCATGATAACCCCTTAACTCTATAGAATTTTTACCACATAACAACTAATTTTAGCACATTTGCCAAACCTTGTATATAGGTTAGCCGTCAGCAGCTGCACTTCCCTAAAATGTCCATGAATTCTTTGCCCGTAATCGTTTCTTTTTCGTAGAGGTATTGGGCCAGGGCATCCAGGGCCGGACGGTGGTCTTCCAACATTTTCTTGGCCTTGGCGTGCTGTTCCTTGACGACGGAGACGACTTTGGCGTCAATGTATTTCTGCGTTTCCGGCGCGCAAGCCAGGGACGTGTCGCCGCCGAGGAGGACGCCTTTCGGCATCTTGGCCCCGATTTTGGCGTATTTATCGGGATGGTGGAGAAAATCGACGATTTCCGACAGGTTTTCCTTGGCTTCATCTTCACCGGCGACGTCATCGAAATGGATGCCGTTAGCCGACGGGACGTAGACCTTGACCTGGTTCTTGGCGCCGAACATGAGCGAATTGCCACCGCCGCGGTTCATGAGCTTGCGGTTGAAATAGTAGCCGATGCCGAAGAAAATCAGAATCGGCAGGATCCAAGCGATGAGGAAGTCCGTAAAGGGCGAATCCTTTTCCTTGATGACTTCATTGAAGGAGACCTTGGCCTTGTGCAGCCGTTCCGTCAGTTGCGGGTCATTGACAGGCCCCGTACGGTATTGATTTATCCTTTTGAAAAAATAAGCTACATCTTTATTGTACACCCCGTACTGGGCCTGGTAAGGGGATGCCTTGCATATTCCCGGCGGATGTGCTAGGGTAGAAGAAAATCCACTAAGAAAGTGATGAAACATATAATGAATATATTGACAGTAGAAAAGGTAAAGAAATCTTATGGCCTGCGGGTCCTCTTCGACGACGTGACCTTTGCCATCGACGGCGGTCAGAAATTAGGGCTCATCGGTCTCAACGGTGCCGGGAAGACGACGCTCTTGAAAATCATTGCCGGCCTGACCGATACCGACAGCGGCACGATTTGGCGCAATCCCAAGGCGCGCATCCATTACTTACCGCAGGAACCGCAGTTCGTGCCGGGCCATACGGTCTTGGAAAGCGTCCTTGACGGCGACCTGCCGGTCATGAAGCTCCTCCAGCGTTACGAAGAAGCCGTCCAACGCGACGATGATGCAGCCGTCGTCGCGCTCAGCGCCGAAATGGACGAACAGCAGGCGTGGGAACTGGAAGCCCATGCTAAGATCATCCTCAATAAACTGGGCATTTCCAACTTTTCCCAGTCCGTCGATGAACTGTCCGGCGGCCAGCGCAAGCGCCTGGGCTTGGCTCGGGCCTTGATCATGCCTTGCGACCTGCTCATTATGGACGAACCGACGAACCACCTCGATGACAAGACGATTATGTGGCTTGAAGAATACCTGCGCGACAGTAAGGCAGCCATTTTGCTCAGTACGCATGACCGCTATTTCTTGGATTGCGTAGCCAATTCTATGATTGAACTCGATCGGGGCCACGTCTATACCTATATCGGGAACTACGGCCAGTACTTGGAACAGCGCCAGGCCCGGCTCGAACGGGAAGAAGCGAGCGAAGCCAAGCGGCGCAATCTCATCCGCCGTGAAAAAGCCTGGATCCAGCGCGGTGCTCAGGCCCGGTCGACGAAGCAGAAAGCTCGTAAGGAACGGTATGAACAGCTCTGCGCCATCGAAGCGGGCAAACCCATCGGCGAAGTGGAACTGTTCGACACGTCTGTCCGTTTAGGAAAGACTATCCTGGACATCGACGACATGGCCTTCGGCTACGACCGGGCCCATCCCTTGTTCCAGCACGTGACGTATCACGTTGTCAAGCATGACCGCATCGGCATCATCGGAGAGAACGGCGTCGGCAAGTCGACACTGCTCAAAGTCTTGGCAGGCCAGCTGGCGCCGACCGAAGGGACGGTCACCATCGGCCAGACCGTGCGCTTTGGCTTCTTTACCCAGCAGCTGCCCCATTTCGACGAAGGGATGCGGGTCATCGATTATATCCAGGAACACGGCCATTTTGTGACCAACCAATTCGGCCAGCGCATCTCGGCGACACGCCTTCTGGACCAGTTCCTTTTTACGGAAGAAATGCAGTATACGTATATCGCCAAATTGAGCGGCGGCGAACGGCGGCGCCTGTACCTGCTGCGTCTGCTCATGGACCAGCCCAACGTCCTCCTCTTGGACGAACCGACGAATGACTTGGACATTCCCACGCTGACCGTCCTCGAACGCTATCTCGATACCTTCCAAGGCGTCGTCCTCGTCGTCTCTCATGACCGCTACTTCCTGGACCGGGTGGTTGATAAACTTTTCACATTGGAAAAGGGGACGTGGAATCGCTTTTACGGTGACTATAGCGAATATTTGGAAGAAAAATACAGTCATCACCAAGAAAAGAAAAGCGAAAAACTCGCATCGCCTTCTATTACTAAAACGAATATTACGCCAACCAAAACAAAAGCAGGCCTGACATCACGGCAGGAAGAGGAATTGCGGCGCATTACAGAAGAACTGCCGCGCTACGAAGCCATGCTAAAAGGACTCAATGCAGCCATTGCCGCTGCTGGGAGTAATTATGAAGAAGTGGAATCGCTGTTAGATGAACAGAAGGAAACACAGGATAAAGTCGATGCATTGACGGAACGATGGTGCGAATTAGAGGACTTAAAGGAATAGCTTACGATAATTTTTCCTATATATTACAAAAAAGCATAGAAAACATGGGAAAAAAGGTAGACGAATTACACAAAAGTAATGGAAATCTATTCCACTTTGTATTATCCTATAGATAACGAAGTTTGTGATAAAATGTTACATAGTTACTGATTATTACACTTACTGAATTTCTGACCGAAAAGGAGTATCTGCATATGCCTGAATTTCATTCCCGTTTTGAAAAAATTGATCGTCGTGTTCCCATTGATGAACACAACTGTGCCGTTCAATTTGACGTAACGAAGTGTAAGAACTGCACCTTATGTCGCCGGGCTTGTGCCGACACACAGACTGTGTTGGATTACTATTCCCTGTCCAGTACAGGGGACATGCCCATTTGCGTTCATTGCGGCCAGTGTTCGTCTGCCTGCCCCTTTGGTGCCATCGTCGAAGTCAACGATGTCGATAAGGTAAAGGCTGCCTTGAAGGATCCTGAAAAGATCGTTATCTTCCAGACGGCTCCGGCTGTCCGCGTCGGCTTGGGCGAAGCCTTCGGCATGGACCCCGGTTCCTTTGTCGAAGGCAAGATGGTCGCTGCGTTGCGTACACTCGGTGCGGATTATGTCTTCGATACCGATTTCGGCGCTGACCTGACTATCATGGAAGAAGCGACGGAACTCCTGCACCGCCTGCAATCCGAAGAAATTCCTATTCCGCAGTTCACCAGCTGCTGCCCGGCGTGGGTCGAATTCGCTGAAACTTTCTATCCGGACCTGCTCCAGCATCTGTCTTCGACGAAGAGCCCTATCAGCATCCTCAGCCCGGTCATTAAGACCTATTTCGCCCAGCAGAAGAACATCGATCCCAAGAAGATCGTCAATGTCTGCATTACGCCGTGCACGGCGAAGAAAGCCGAAATCCGCCGTCCTGAACTGAGCGCTTCCGGCCTCTTCTGGGATGAACCGGAAATCCGCGACACCGATATCTGCATTACGACGCGGGAACTGGCCCAGTGGATCAAGGACGAAAACATCGACTTTGCCAGCCTTGAAGACGGCCAGTTTGACAAGGATTTTGGCGAAGCTTCCGGTGGTGGTCGTATCTTCGGCAACTCTGGCGGCGTCATGGAAGCGGCTATCCGCACGGCTTACCACATGTTTACGGGCCGTCCAGCGCCGAAAGATTTCATCCCCTTTGAGCCGGTCCGCGGTCTCCAAGGCGTCAAGAAGGCGACCGTCATTTTCGGCCACTTCGTCATCCACGTCGCAGCTATTAGCGGCTTAGGCAACGCCCGTGCTTTTATTGACGATCTGATTAAGAATGACTCTTTCGAAGATTATTCCTTCATCGAAGTCATGGCCTGCCCTGGTGGCTGCATCGGCGGCGGCGGTCAGCCGAAAGTCAAACTGCCGCAGGTTAAGAAAGTCCAGGAAGCCCGCATTGCCTCGTTGTATAAGAGCGACGACGATACGGACATCAAAGCCAGCTGGCAGAACCCGGAAATCGAAACACTTTACGAAGCCTTCCTCGACGAACCGCTGTCGGAAATGGCCGAATTCACTTTGCACACGTACTTCTCCGATAAGAGCGATCAGCTGGGCCGCATGAAGAACCTCACGCCCCAGACTAACCCCATGTCGCCGAAGTATAAACCGCCGACAACAGAAGAATAATTTTAAGTAAAAAGACGCTGTCTTCATGGGACAGCGTCTTTTTTTTACTCCTAAACAAGATATTGACAACCAATATCATAAAATGTATAATAAGTATGTACTTACTGGAACAAGCTGTGTCATCAAGGGTACAATATAGGTAAAAACCTAGACCATGCGAGAGGAAACTAGGCAAACTCGACTGTAATGGATAGGAAATTTCTTTCATTATACCCTGATTTCTGGCTTTTACACAGAGAAAGAAGGTCCTATTGATGAAAAAGAAAATCGTTACATCTTTAACCGCTATGATGGCTGTCGGCGCAGCTTGCGCTTTTGCAGCCAATCCTTTCGTTGACGTACCGACGGACAGCTGGGCTTATAAATCCGTCGTCGAATTGGCTGATGCCGGTGTCATCCAGGGCGTAGACGGCTCTTATTTCCAGGGCGAACGCAATATTACTCGTTATGAAGCGGCTGAAATGGTGGCTAAAGCCATGGCTCATATGGACAAAGCGTCCGTTGAACAGCGTGCCCTCATCAACAAATTGGCTGACGAATACGCTGATGAACTGAACAACCTCGGCGTCCGCGTCAGTGCCCTTGAAAACCGCGTAGGTAACGTCAAACTCAGCGGTGATGCCCGTATCCGTTTCCAGCACCAGGATTCCAGCGAATCGAACGCTGGCTATAAGAATGATGCTTCTTGGGATTACCGCGTCCGCGTCCGCGCCAACGCCAAAGTCAATGACCGCACGACGGTAACATACGGCATCAGCACGGATGACATCAACTTCGCTGATAACGGCGCAGCTAGCGACAACAAGAACATCTTCACAGACGACGCCAAAGTCGACTACAACTTCGGCGGCGACCACTGGAACCTCAGCGTCGGCCGTACCGATACGTATGTCTTGGGCGGTGAAAACGCTTACGGCTTCCAGTATGGCGACGTCTTCGACCGGGCTGAATTAAAATACACCAACGACCACTTCGCAGCTACGGCTGGCTATGGTAAATTCAAAGCCGGCGACATCGCTGATACAGGGAACATGGATGGTGTCAAGACCGGTTATGGCGAATTAGAAGGCTTCTTCGGCGGCGGCCGGGCAGCCGGTTCGGCAGTCGGCGTCTATTATAATGACTTCACCGTAGCTGGCGGCGAAGGCAGTGAACAGGTTGGCGACGGCTTCCGTGCTGACGACCTCTGGGGCGCTTATGCCAGCGTCAACTTCGGCAAATGGAACGCTTTGGCTAACTATGAAAAAATCAACAGCAACAATAGCTACCTCGAAGCAGGGAATACGAAAGATCCGGAAGTATGGATTGGCAAACTGACTTACGGTTCCGCTGACAGCGACGCTCGTGGCTCTTGGGATGCTTGGGTTGAATATCTCAACTCCGATAAAGGCGCTCTCCTCGGCGGTGCGACCAACTCCTGGCGTGATGACAGCGTCCTGGACAACGTCAAATCCTGGGGCGTCGGCATCGACTACACCTTGGCCAAGAACGTCATCCTCACGGCAGCTCAGACCTTTGGCACCCAGACCAAACACGGCAATGCCGCTGACCCTGACGAATTCACCGATGTAGAAATTAACTTCTTGTTCTAAAAGGCTCGCCTCATAGGAGAGCTGGCCGCTGAAAGCGGTCTGAGAGGTTGTCTCATAGAAGTTGTTTTATAGGGACTGTCTCATGAAGGCGTCTGCGCCATCATGGGCGGTCCCTTTTGCTTTACATTATGTTTTTTGTAGGGGCTCGCACGTGGCGAGCCCGCCGGGTACATGTGAAATACTGGTGAACCAAATTTGCGTGAACGGGCGCCCCACGTGGTCGCTCCTACAGAAAACGATTGCCAATTACGCCGGTTTAGTTGTATAATAAATAAGTTGAAAAAGATTAGGATCGCAAAGGAGAAGATAAGCGTGTTGAAAAAAATATGGATACTTCCGCTTTTACTGCTCGTGTGCCTCATACCTTTTGTATCGGCCCAGGCAGCTTCTAAACCGGAAATCACCAATGTGCGTACGGCTACGCGGACGGATGCCAATACACCTTTCGTCCGGACCGTCCTCGATGTCAATGGCAAGGTCAATCCCAAGCTGTACATCGACAACTCCGGTGAGTACGTTTTCGTTACTTTGCCAAATACCGGCGTAGGCAAGAACGTGGCCAAGAGCTATAAGCCCAACAGCAACGTCATTTCCCGCGTCACCTTATCGCCCCGTTCGTCGAGTACGGACGTGACCATCAAGGTTCCCCGGGCCGTCACCAAGAATGACGTCAAAGTCTTTACCTTGCCGGGCGCTACCAATAGCAAAGCGTCGAGCCGTGTCGTCATCGACATCAATGATAAGTCCGGCAAGCTCAAACAGTGGAGCCATTGGGGCGATACAAATATCGGCATCAAAGGTGCGACCAAGCCGACTCAAAGCTGGAAACCGTCGACGACCAAGCAGCCAGCTTCGGCTGTCCCGGCCTATAGCAGCAGTAAGACCTACAGCCTGACTAAAGGCCTCCAGGGCAAGACCATTGCCATCGACCCGGGCCATGGCGGTTCGGACTCCGGTGCCGTTGGCGCTTATTCTAAGGAAAAAGACATTACCTTGGCCATTTCCAAGAAAGTGGCTTCGTTATTGAGTGCTGCCGGTGCCAATGTCATCATGACCCGCACGACAGACGTCGATGTTTACGCGCCCTATGACGGCGCCGTCGAAGAACTGCAGGCCCGCTGCAATATCGCCAATGCGGCTAAAGCCGACGTCTTCGTCTGCATCCACATTGATTCCTTTGATTCCCCGTCGGCCGGTGGTGTCACTGCTTACTACAACAGCAAGACGCCTTATGACTACGGTTTGGCCAACTACATCCACCTTCAGAACATGAAGGCGACGAATTTCGCCGATCGCGGTGTCAAGACGGCCAACTTCTACGTCCTCTTGCATACCAATATGCCGGCTACCTTGCTGGAATTAGGCTTCATCTCCAATCCCAGTGAAGAAAATGCCCTCAACTCCGATGCTCAGCAGCAGAACTTCGCCGAAAGCATCGTCAAAGGCCTGGCCGACTACTTCAACCATAACGGGAATTAAAAATAGTTTGTAGTAAAAAAGCTGTCGCATTAAGCCAATGCATAATGCGGCAGCTTTTTTGCGTAGGGGCTCGCACGTGGCGAGCCCGCTAGCGAGATTCAATCACAACCCATCCTGATATAATGGCGGGCCTTTACGAACAACTAACCACAAAAAAACTTGACATCAACTCCATTTCATGGTATATTGGGGAAGTCGTAGCATAAGTGGCTATGGATAAGCCGCGTGGAGAGGCTCGCAAGTTCCCGCAAGGGACGCCGTATTCAGCGAGTATATTGATGAGGAGGTGTCACTCATGTACGCTATTATCAAAACAGGTGGAAAACAGTATCGTGTCCAGGAAGGCGACAACATTTTCGTCGAAAAACTGAATGCCGATGTTGATTCCAACGTAGTATTCGACCAGGTATTGGCAGTCGTTAACGACGGTGATGTTAAAGTAGGTACTCCCGTTGTTGAAGGCGCTAAAGTTACTGCAAAAGTATTGGCTCAGGGCAAAGAAAAGAAAGTCCTCGTTTTCAAATACAAAGCAAAATCCAACTACCGTCGTCGTCAGGGCCATCGTCAGCCGTTCACGAAAGTTGCAATCGAAAAGATTGAAGGCTAATGATTACCATTACGATGCATTGCGATAAGAGACATCGCTACACAGGTTTTACCATAAACGGCCATGCCGATTATGACGAAGCCGGCAGCGATATCGTCTGCGCCGCCGTTTCGGCCTTGTCGCAGACAGCCTTGTTGGGTCTCATACAGTACGCTTCGCAAGACGTACCGTATGAAGTAAACGATGGCTTCTTGTCCGTCCAGGTCCCAAAGCCCTGCGAAGCTTCGCAGATTATCTTAGGGACTATGGTAGCAGGTTTGGAACAAATTGTACGACAGTATGGAGAATACGTTGTACTCGACTCATAGACGTCAGGAGGTGGACGGAATGTTCAATTTCAACTTACAGCTTTTCGCTCATAAAAAAGGGACAGGCTCCACGCGTAACGGCCGTGATAGCGAATCGAAACGCCTTGGTGTAAAATGCCATGACGGCGTCATCGTTAAAGCCGGCAACATCATCGTTCGCCAGCGTGGTACGCACTTCCATCCGGGCATGAACGTAGGCATCGGCAAAGACGATACCTTGTTCGCAACGGCTGCAGGCAAAGTTGCTTTCGAACGCGCTGGTAAATACAACCGCAAAGTTAGCGTATACCCTGTAGAAGCATAATTAGTTTGTATGGGAAAAACCGTGCATAAGGACTTAGGTCATTATGCACGGTTCTTTTATTTTTTTAGTTTTACCTTCTGTTCATCGTTCATTGAAAAGAGGCGCCATTTTTTAACTCTTTACGACCAACGATGAAGATGAACGACCTACGACGAACGTAAAAAGGACTTGCCATCACACGGCAAGTCCTTTTTTATGCCAAAAAAGGACTTTACGTCTTCTCAAAATCCTGTATAATAGAAGTTGTATGTACTTTGATTAAACTCAGCGGAGGTGTACGCCATGCGCGTCAATGTAAATGGAGAAAACCGTGAACTCCACGTCTATGACCGCTCTACGGGAGTAGATTATGCTAAACAGATTCTCTGTTCTCAGGAACAACTGGTGACGGATATGTACGGTGAATTCGTACTGACTGAAGAAGAATACAATCATTGGGAAGGATTGCTGGCTATCCAGCAAGAATCGGAAGACCTACTCTTTGAACTCAAAGATGTCCTGGTCAAACAGGAACTGGACGATTACATGTATGAAGAAACGAAATACATGACGACGACTATCGAAACAATCCATATGGAAAATATCTGTATCAAAGAGCTGAAAGAAGCTTTGGAAAAAGGCGATAAAAAATGGCTGACTGAGAACCATTTTGTCAAGACCTTGAAGAACGTAACAAAATAAAGGAAGTCTTATGGTGAAAAAAATATGCTCGTGGATCATCGGCGTCATCCTCACCGTCCTGGTCCTACTCATCGGTGTCTTTGCTTTTTGGTATTTCGGGTCGACGAACTATCATCTCACAGGCGTCCCCGTTCTGAATTATCACCAAGTCAATAATAAATTCAACACGGTGCTGACCATGAAGCCAGCCAATTTTGACGAACAGATGAAATATCTGCACGACAACGACTACCATTCCATTACCTTGGAACAATTCGATGCCTACATGCGCGGCGAAGGCGATTTACCAGATCGTCCGATCCTCATCACCTTTGATGACGGCTACGTCGACAATTATGAAAATGCCTATCCTATCCTGAAGAAATACAACATGCGCGGCACGATCTTCCTGATCATCAACCTCATGGACACGCCGGGCTACCTGACTTGGGATCAAGTCAAGGAAATGGCTGCTGACGGCATGGAATTTGGTTCCCATACCATCAGCCATAAGCCGCTGACCAGCTTCGACCGGGCTGGAGTGCGTCACGAACTGCAAGACTCTAAGGACATCATCGAAAAGATGACTGGCAAGCCTTGTCACTTCATCGCCTTCCCAGAAGGCAAATATAATGATATGGTCATGGAAGAAACAAAAGGCGCTGGCTATCGCTACGCCTTTACCGTAGATACAGGCCGCGACTTCCCTTGGGACGATCCATACGACTTGGACCGCGTCCCCATGTTTGAAGGCCCTATAAGCTTCAAACACTTCCGGTTCCGCCTGACCTTCAGCGCCTTCAGTGCGCTTCTGTGGAAAACCCATAAATACTTTGAACACATAGAAATGACCAAAGACTTGGCCCAACATATTCCACAGCCGTAAAAAAAAGAGCTGTCGCATCGCGGCAACTCCTTTTTTTACGGCTGTTTGAACGGGTATTATTCTACCCAGCATCGTAGGGGCTTGCACGTGGCGAGCCCGCTAGCGATATTCGGCCACAGCCTATTCTGATACAATGGCAGGCTTTTATGAGCCACCTGTTATAAATCCTGGGTATGTACAGGATTCACGACAAGCGCCCCACGTGGTCGCCCCTTACGAATGCGACCGGCAGGCCGTCAGGCTCTTATTCAATTTTCTCTTTCCAGCAGAGGAAGATTTCGACGGCCAAGGCGGCGAACCAGATGTTGCGGGCCAGGACGTTGATGATACAGTACCAGCCGGATTTTCCCAGGTCGTGGTAACGGCGTATCATGTAGGAAAAGTCGACGGGGATGAGGAGAACGGCGATGAGGCACGAGGCGATGGTGTATTCCAAGGCTGCCGGGCCGTCCTGAGAGGCCAGACGCTGGAGCCAGATGATGAGGCAGATGGGTAAGATGCTGAACAGGCGGAAGTGCAGGTAGCGTCTGCGGCTGACTTTGCCTTTGAAATCTAAATGGTTGCGAATGAGTACGCGAATAGGCGCGTCTTCGGCTATGATCAAGAGAAAGACCTCCTTTGATGAATCAGGGATTTTTCTCTAGTGTAGCACGAAAGACGCGCCTATTTCGATAGGACGGGCAAAGTGGCCATGGCTGTCACGAAATGCCGGAAAAGTCAAAATTCTCCAGCTGCTGCCGCTTCCTTGAGAAGGGTCACGTTGTCCGTATCATATTCGATTTGTTCCGACCAGCGGCGTACGGCTTCGGGCAAGTCGCCCATTATGGCAGCTGCTAGGCCTATGAAGTCCGTATTGTTTTTGGCATAGGTGGCGAGGACGTCAGCAGGGACATCCGCAAAGGATTCGAGCTGCCGGTAAAAGAGGTAGTCGTATACGCGCTGATACAGCTTGGCCCGTTCCGGCTCCGGAGATGTGATTGTTTCCATGGAGGCAATCCGGGCCTGCATGGTATCCAATAAAACCGTCCAGGCATCATCAATCGGTTCCGTGTGGGACAAGACGGCTAAAAGTCGTTCATAGTCTTCTTTTGTCGTAGCCGGCTGATATAGGAGGCCTGCCGAGGGCTGCGGATAGCCCAGTCCATCCAGGAGCTGTGCCAGCGTCCCCAGGGACTGGCCCGTTTCATCATCATAGAAGGTGAGGGGAGAAGGGCTGTTCAGTAAGAGCCCGGCAGCGGCTTCACAGCAGAGGCCGACACCGCCGAGTTCCCTGTCCTGACCGCTCTTGTCGGTAATGACTTGGAAGAACCGCGGATGGAGGGCGCAGATATCGCAAAGTATGTCGTCGCCGCCTTTACGGATGAGATAGCATAAGCCATCGGGCCGCAGGAAGGGACAGTTCCCGTCGGCAGTGAGGCAGAAATGCCAGCCTTCGGGCCCTTCGGCGATGTGTTGGCGGATTGCCTCGCCTAAAGGCCCATCGAGGTGCTGGTAAATGTCGGCCGTTACGTCGTCGATGTCGATGTCCCAACCCCGGCAGCATGTATGCTGACAGGAGCCGGCTTTGCACTGGAAGCGGTCGTAGAAATCAGGAAGGATCATGATTAGAATTCATACATTGTCCCCGGGTCGACGACCTGGACGGGGATGTTGTATTTCGTTTCCGTGAGCTTCTTGTATTCCTGCGGGTCTGCTTCGACAATAGGCCAAGTCTTGTAGTGGACAGGGATGACGAAGCGCGGCTGGATCCAAAGGGCCGCCAGGGCTGCGTCGTCGATGCCCATGGTGAAGTTATCGCCAATCGGCAGGATGGCGCAGTCAATCGGCCCGAAACGGTCGAGGATTTTCATGTCCGAGAAGAGGCCCGTATCGCCGGCGAAATAAATACGTTTGCCGCCGAATTCGACGATGACGCCGCATGCCAGCCCTCCGGCAATGCCCGAACCGTGGAAAGCCGGTGTCAAGCGCACTTTGCCAAACGGGAAATCTGCACTGCCGCCGACATGCATGGCATGGGCTTTGCAGTCTGCTGCGGCCGCTTTGCCGGCGACTTCGGCCGTGCTGATGACCGTAGCGTCATTAGCTTTGGCAATAGCTTCCGTATCGCCATAATGGTCGCCGTGACAGTGCGTGACGATAAGGTACTGGCAGTGGATGTCTGTCGGACAGACCTGGGTCCAAGGATTTTCCGTAATGAACGGATCAAACAGGATAGTCGTCACATCATCGGAAAGAGTGAATGCGGAATGACCGTAATAATTGAATTTCATCACTATGGTGCGGCGGAGACTCGTGACTTTAGTCATGAGAGGAGCCGCACCTTCCCTCCTTTCAATAAAAAACAATAGATTTTCAGCAAAATAGTGCTATAATAATTCTGATGAAGTAATATATATTTAGAAAGGCAGGTGAGAAATCGTGTCTAACCTAACTAAAACAAT
>NZ_JAJBQV010000034.1 GCF_020539865.1 Megasphaera elsdenii
ATCTGCCTGACATAACGCATAAAGTACCGTGGGTCGCACGGGAATCTACGCCTGTAGAGAGTGTATAAGCCGCAGCAGTTCCTCGGAGCTGTAGTGCTGTTCTCGTTGAAGTAGGAAGCTCCCGCCTCTGTAGGCGGGGGTACGTTCACTTTTATACGACGAAGAATCGACGTAAAAAGGCGCTGTCTTTATGGGACAGCGTCTTTTTTTTGCGATTAATTTGACTTTTTGACTTATATTCTCTTGACAAAACATATTCTCCATGCTATCTTATATATAGTCTTAGAGGTCAAATGGTCAGACTGCTAAGAATAGTCAAATGAGCAGAAGGTGAGTATAATGGATTTGGATGCACGAAAACAAAAAATACTGCAGGCCATTATTCAGGATTACATCTCCTCTGCCGAACCTGTCGGGTCGAGAACGATTGCCCGCAAGTATGACTTAGGCGTCAGTGCCGCGACGATTCGCAACGAAATGTTCGATTTGGAAATGATGGGTTACCTGGAACAGCCTCACACGTCGGCTGGACGCATCCCGTCGCTGAAGGGATACCGCTTTTACGTCGACTGCCTGCTCGAGCCAACGAAGATTACAGACGCAGAAAAGCAATTCGTCTGTGCCTGGTTCCAGGATAAAGTGAGCAGCGTCGACCAGATTTTCCAGTCGACGGCCAAAGTACTGGCCAGGATTACGCATAATGTTACCCTGGTCATGGCGTCACAGCGACTCAATTCCAAGCTGAAGTACATCCGCTTCTTACCGCTCGATGAGCGCCGGGCCATCATGATCGTCGTCACCGATACGGGGCAAGTAGAGAACTGCCTTTACCCCAGACCGGCCGGTGCCAGCCTGGACGATTTGAATATCATCGCCCAGCGGTTGACCAATTACCTGGCCGGCATGGCCATGGACCATATCGATGAAAAGACCATCGAAGCCTTTCATGAGACCATCGTCGACGACGTCGAATTGTACCGACTGGCCTTCCGGTCCATGGGACAGGCCCTCCATAAAGGACAGCAGTTCTACAAGGGCGGGACCATGGAACTTCTGAATAAACCGGAATTCAAAGATGTCGACAAGGCCAAGAGCCTCTTTACCATGCTGGAAGAACAGGATGTCGTCGCCAATATCCTTCACGACGAAGGAGAAGGCGAGGCCGTTACGGTCCGTATCGGTGAAGAAGCGAAGTTATCGCCTATCAATGATTGCAGTATCATTGAAGCGACCTTTACCGACCATGATGTAGTCCTCGGCAAGCTGGCCGTCTTGGGACCAGCCCGGATGGAGTATGCTAAGATTATCGGTCTCTTGGATTTCATGAAACAGCATGTGACACATATGCTGGCGCATTACCACGACGATAAGTAGGGAGGGGTACATAGACATGAGTAATAAAGAAAATAAAGAAGAAAAAGACACAGTGTTGAAAGACGACGCAGAAAAGGTCGTCGAAGACGCTATCAAAGAAAAGGACGATGAAAGTGCCCATGAAGCGGCGCCGGATGCCAAAGACGATGCTGCCAAAGCAGAAGCCGCAAAGGCCGCTAAGGTCCAGCAGCAATTCGTCCGTCTCCAGGCTGATTTTGCCAACTATAAAAAACGCACAGCTGCTGAAAAGCTTCAGATTTCAGAAGTCGTCAAGATGGATGTCCTGACAAATATCCTGCCGGTCATCGATAATTTCGAACGGGCCTTGCAGGTTCCGCAGGATAAAGTCGCAGAAGACGTAAAATCCTTCATCGACGGCTATGAAATGATTTACAAACAGCTCCTGGGCGTCCTGGAAAAGGAAGGGGTCACGAAAATCGATGCCGTCGGAAAACCTTTCGACCCCAATTATCATCAGGCCGTCATGCGCGTGCCCAGTGACGAATACGATGACGATGTCGTCGTAGAAGTCCTCCAGGAAGGCTATCTCCTGGGTGACAAGACATTGCGTCCGGCCATGGTAAAAGTTGCATTCAACGGTTAACCATCGTTTTAAATAAGATTGGAGGAATCTTTTATGAGTAAAGTTATTGGTATTGACTTAGGTACAACGAACTCCGTAGTAGCTGTCATGGAAGGCGGCGAACCTACGGTCATCACGAATACGGAAGGCTCTCGCCTCACACCGTCTGTCGTAGGCTTCTCCAAGACGGGCGAACGCCTCGTCGGTCAGTTGGCAAAACGCCAGGCCGTATCCAACCCGGAAAACACCATTTCGTCCATCAAACGTCACATGGGTGAAAATTATACCGTAGACATTCAGGGCAAGAAATATACACCGCAGGAAATCTCGGCAATGATTCTTCAGAAATTGAAGGAAGACGCTGAAAGCTACCTCGGCGAAAAAGTCACGCAGGCTGTCATCACCGTTCCGGCATACTTCAACGACGGCCAGCGCCAGGCTACGAAAGATGCTGGCAAGATCGCCGGCCTCGACGTTCTCCGTATCGTCAACGAACCGACGGCAGCTGCCCTTGCTTATGGCCTTGATAAAGGCGGCGACGGTAAGATCCTCGTCTTCGACCTCGGCGGTGGCACCTTCGATGTTTCCATCCTCGAACTCGGCGACGGCGTCTTTGAAGTAAAGGCTACCAACGGCAACACCCATCTCGGTGGCGATGACTTCGATAACAAAGTCATGGAATGGATGATCAGCGAATTCAAGAAAGAAACGGGCATCGACCTTTCGCAGGATAAGATGGCAGAACAGCGCCTCAAAGAAGCTGCTGAAAAAGCGAAGATTGAATTGTCCACGGTCCTTTCGACTAACATCAACCTGCCGTTCATCACGGCGGATGCTACGGGCCCGAAACACCTCGATTTGACCTTGACCCGTGCTAAATTCAACGAATTGACGGAAGACCTCGTCCAGGCTACGATGGAACCGACGAAGAAAGCCATTGCTGACTCGGGCTACACCATCGACGAAATCGACAAGATCATCCTCGTCGGCGGTTCCAGCCGTATCCCGGCTGTCCAGGATGCCATTAAATCCATCCTCGGCAAAGAACCGAGCAAAGGCGTCAACCCCGATGAATGTGTTGCTATCGGCGCAGCTATCCAGGCCGGTGTCCTCGTCGGCGATGTCAAAGACGTCCTGCTCCTCGATGTTACGCCGCTTTCCTTGGGCATTGAAACCCTTGGCGGTGTCTTCACCAAGATCATCGACCGCAACACGACCATCCCGACGTCTGGCAGCCAGGTCTTCTCGACAGCTGTCGATAACCAGCCGTCTGTCGACGTCCACGTCCTTCAGGGCGAACGTGAAATGGCAGCCGATAACAAGACCCTCGGCCGTTTTGAATTGACCGGTATCCCCGCTGCTCCCCGTGGAGTACCTCGTATCGAAGTCACCTTCAACATCGATGCCAACGGTATCGTAAACGTTTCGGCGAAAGACCTCGGCACGGGCAAGGAACAGAAGATCACCATCAAATCTTCGTCGGGCCTCGACAAGAGCGAAATCGACCGCATGGTCAAAGAAGCTGCGGCTCATGAAGCCGAAGACAAGAAACGTAAAGAAGGCATCGAAGCGAAGAACAACGCAGACTCCCTCATTTACCAGGCCGAAAAGACCATTAAGGATATGGGCGACAAAGCCGATGCTTCTAAAGTTTCGGAAATCAAAGATAAGATCGCTGCCTTGAAAGAAGCCATGAAGACGGACGATACGGATAAGATTAAAGCCGCATCCGAAGCCTTGACGAAACCGCTCTATGACCTGACCAGCGAAATGTACAAGAATGCAGACGCTGCCCAGCAGGCTCAGCAGCAGGCAGCAGGCGGTGCCCAGGCCGGTGCACAGCAAGCTCAGAGCGACGGTCAGAAAGATGAAAAAGTAGTCGATGCCGATTACACGGTAGTCGACGACGACAAGAAGTAAGATAGATAAGAGGGGCTGCCCACTATGAGTAAAAGAGATTATTATGAAGTCCTCGGCGTTCCTAAAGACGCCAGCGACGCAGAAATCAAAAAAGCGTTCAAGAAATTAGCGCTTAAATACCATCCGGACCGCAACCCGGATAACCCGAAGGCAGCCGAAGAAAAATTCAAGGAAATCAACGAAGCCTACAGCGTCCTGTCGAATAAACAGAAACGTGCTCAGTATGACCAGTTCGGTCCGGCCGCATTCCAGAATGGTAATGCGGCTGGTGCCGGTGCCGGTTTCGGCCAGGGCGGCTTCGGAGGTTTTGGCGGCTTTGGCGGATTTGGCCAGGGCGGTCAGGGCTTCGGTGGCTTCGAAGATATCTTTGATTCCTTCTTCGGCGGCCAGGGCAGCCGTCAGTCGGCCAATGGCCCGCAGCGCGGTGCCGATTTGCGCTTCGACGTAGACATCACCTTCAAACAGGCTGCCTTTGGTACAGAAATGGAAATCCAGGTCCCGAAAGAAGAAACGTGTGACCACTGTCACGGCAACGGTGCTGAACCGGGCAGCAAAGTAGATACGTGCCCGGACTGCCACGGCACAGGCCAGCAGCGTGTCGTCCAGAACACGCCTTTCGGTCAGATGGTCAACGTCCGCACCTGTTCCCGCTGCGGTGGCACAGGCAAGATTATCCATGATAAGTGCAAGAAGTGCCATGGCACGGGGACGGTCAAAGTCCGCAAGAAACTGAAAATCAAGATTCCTGCCGGTGTCGACGACGGCGCACGCCTGCGCGTAGCTGGCGAAGGCGAACCGGGCGTCCGCGGCGGCGGTCACGGCGACTTGTACGTCTACATCTTCGTCCGCCGCGATCCGAAGTTCACCCGCGAAGGCAATGACATCTTGTCGCAGGAAACGATTTCTTTCGCCCAGGCTGCCCTGGGGGCGAAGATTCTCGTCGAAACCCTGGACGGCAAGATTGAATTGACCATCCCGGCTGGCACCCAGACGGGGACGGTCTTCCGCATTCGCGGCAAAGGCGTACCGGTCCTGGGGTCTAAGAACCGCCGTGGCGACCACCACGTCCAGGTCACGGTCTCTGTACCGAAGCACCTCAACGCCAAACAGAAGGAACTCCTGCGGGAATTCGCCTATGCTGGCGGCGAAACGTGGGTGGGGGAGCCAAAGCCGGCTGAACAACCGGCCGACGGTGACGCCACAAGCGATAAGAAAGATACGAAGAAGACGAAAAAGAGTTTTTGGAGTAAGTTAAAAGAAGATCTGTAAAGATAAAGGGAGTATGAACGATGCAATGGAATGAAGTAGATTTGCTCGTTTCCCCAACGGCCACCGATTTGGTGGCCCTTCTTGTTTTTGAATGTGGAAGCCATGGCTCGGTCATCGACGACGAGCACCCGGACCACAAAGGGCGCATCCGCATTACGGCGTATTTCCCGCTGGCACAGGAAGGTCTTGTGGAAACGATACGAGAAAAGATGGGCGCCTTGGAAAAACGGGGCGTCGACTTAGGCGACTGGAAGGTCGTCGAAAAGAAGGCTGACGATAAGGACTGGCTCTTTGCCTGGCAGGAACACTTCCACCCCAAGAAGATTTCCCGCCATTTCTGGGCGGCACCGGCATGGGAACCGGCTCGGCCGGCTGATGGCGAAGACGTCATCACCATCGATCCGGGCCTGGCCTTTGGCAGCGGCTTCCACGACACGACGTGCATGTGCGTCCAGTACCTGGAAGATACGGTACAGCCTGGCGACACGGTCTTTGACATCGGCACGGGCACAGGTATCCTGGCCATTGCCGCTGCTAAACTGGGCGCGTCTCATGTGACGGCTGTCGACTTCGACGGTGTCGCCGTCAAACAGGCTGGGGTCAACGCCAAACTGAACGGCGTTGAAGATAGATTGACCATTGCCAACAGCGACCTCTTGGCGGCTATCCCGGCAGGGGAAAAAGCCGACGTTGTCGTAGCCAATCTGGTGACCAACGCTGTCCTGGCCCTGCTGCCGACGCTGCCGCCATATCTCAAGGAAGGCGGTACGCTCATTGCCAGCGGCATCATTGACGAACGCATTGACGAAGTGCGCCGTGCTGCCGCTGCCGTCGGCTTCACCTTAGTCGATGAACAGTTCCGGAGCGGCTGGTATGCCATCCAGATGAAGAGGTGAGATTATGCGTAAGATTTTCACGGATTTCCCTATTTGCGGGACTTTTGAATTGTCTGCCGACGATGCCCATCATGTTGTCGTCGTCCTGCGCCATACCGTTGGCGATACGCTGAACGTCACGGACTGCACCGGCGCGACTTATGAATGTTTCATCACCCGCATGGAAGGCCATTCGGCGTATCTCACGCCGGCACGCAAATTATCCGATGGACCGTCAGCGAACGGCAAGGTCATCTTGGCAGCCGGACTTTTGAAGGGCGACAAGTTCGACTGGGTCGTCCAGAAGGCGACGGAACTCGGTGCCGGGCGGATCGTTCCTGTACAAATGGAGCATTGTGTAGTAAAATTAGATGACAAACGGCGGCAGGCACGGCTCGAACGCTGGCAGCGCCTGGCCCTGGAAGCGGCCAAGCAATGCGGCCGCGACGACGTGCCCAACGTAGCGCCGGTCATGACCTTTACGGAACTCGTCGATGCCTATGCGGACACGCGCTTCGTCATCCCTTATGAACAGGAGACGGCGCCGTTGTCGGAAGCCTGCCACGACGTGCGAACCGGTGACCTCGTCATCGCCATCGGCCCCGAAGGGGGCTATGCTGAAAAAGAAATCGCCTATGCTACGCAGCATCTGTCATGGTGCCGTACGGTCTCTCTCGGGCCCCGCATCTTGCGCGCTGAAACGGCGTCGCTGGCGGCCCTGTCTATCATTATGTACGAAAGAGGATTCAAGTAATGCCAACTATCGCTTTTGCCACTCTTGGCTGCCGTGTCAACCAGTACGATACGGACAGTATGCGCGGCCTTTTCTTGGCTGCGGGCTTCACAGAAGCCGAATTCGACGGTCCGGCTGACGTCTATGTCATCAATACCTGTTCGGTCACCCAGGTCGGCGAAAAGAAATCACGCCAGCTCATCCGGCGGACGAAGAAACGCAACGCCGCGGCCAAGGTCATCGTCACCGGCTGCTATGCCCAGCTCGACCCGGAGCTCTTGACGTCCATGCCCGAAGTCGATGCCGTCGTCGGGACCAATGAACGCAAGCGCATCGTATCCATTGTCGGCGAACTCCTGCACGACAAGGAAGACGAAGCCATCACGGCTGTCCACGACGTGCGCCGTCATGACGAATTCGAGGAAATTCCTCTCTATCCGTCAGCGGTGGAACATACGCGGGCAGACTTGAAGATACAAGAAGGGTGCAACAATTTCTGTTCCTACTGCATCATTCCTTATACGCGGGGGGCTTTGAAATCGCGCCAGCCAGACGCCATTGTCGCCGAGGCGAACCGTTTGGTCGCAGCGGGCTTCAAAGAAATCGTCTTGACGGGCATTCATCTCGGTGCCTATGGCCGCGACCTCGACACCCATCCGTCGCTGGCCCATATCCTGGACCGCCTGGTCAAGGAAACCGACGTGGCCCGCATCCGCCTGGGCTCCATCGAGTCCCTGGAAATCGGCGACGACATGATTGCCGTCATGAACAGCTCAGACCGCATTTGCCCGCATCTGCACCTGCCCCTTCAGTCTGGATCGGATCCTATCTTGAAGGCCATGAACCGTCATTACACGGTTGCCGAATATGAGAATCTCATAGCCCGCCTGCGCAGCCGCATCGACGGCCTGACCGTGTCGACGGATCTCATCTTGGGATTTCCGGGCGAAACGGAAGCCCTCTTCGAGGATACGATGGCGACGCTGGAACGGCTCTCTTTCTCTCATATCCACGCTTTTCCTTATTCCCAGCGCAAGGGGACGCCGGCAGCGGCCATGAAGGACCAAGTCGATACAGCCGAAAAGAAGCGGCGCGTCGAGCTCGTCAATGAACTGTCAGCCCGCCAGAAAGCAGCGCTCCTGACGTCCCTCGTCGGCAAGACGGCATCAGTCCTAGTGGAAAAACAGGATGGCGCGACAGGCGAAGGCTTTACGGAGAACTATGAACGGGCCGTCGTCGAAGGCCTGTCAGCCTGTGCGGAAGGCACCGTCGTCGAAGTCACCCTCACCGGCACGGACGGACGGAAGCTCGTAGGTCGTTCGTCGCAAAGGATAAAAAATAGTTTCTGACACGAAACGGGTAGGAGTTCGCACGTGGCGCGCCCTTACACAACAAAGGAGGAATTTATCATGGAAGACTGCATTTTCTGCAAAATCATCGCCGGGGATATCCCGAGCACCAAAGTTTGGGAAGACGATAATTTCTTCGCCTTCAAAGACATCAACCCTGTCGCTCCGGTCCATGTCTTGGTCATCCCTAAGAAGCATATCCAGAGCATTGCCGACTTGACACCGGATGATGCTGCCATCGCTGGCAAGATGCTCTATGCCATCCAAAAAGTCGCCCAGGTCATGGGCCTCGATAAAGACGGCTTCCGCGTCGTCTTCAATACCGGTGAAAAGGCAGGCCAGACGGTCCATCACATGCACGCCCACATCTTAGGCGGCAAAGAAATGGCTTGGCCCGGCGTATGAGTGAACGGCGGCAGAGACGGAAGCCTCAGCGCCAGGTAATGATTACGGCGGCGGCCCTTATCCGCGTCATCGCCATCGTCTTGCTCATCGGCATCGTCGCTTTCTTGATGATTCACAAAATTTAATCTTCTTCTCATAAAAAAGACCTGGAAAGGTCTTTTTTTTATGTCTTTTTAATCTTTTTCCCCTACGATGGACGTAATCGGATGAATAGAGAAAGGGGAATCGCCATGGAGAAAAATCTATTAGGTTGTTATGGAGAACAGGCGGCGCTGGCTTATGTATGCCGTGAAAAGGGGTATCGCCTGTGCTGCTGTAATTACCGCAATTGCCTGGGAGAAATCGACATCATCGCCGAAGATGGTCCTACACTAGTCTTTGTAGAAGTCAAGACGAGGACGACAGGCGCGTACGGGTTACCTTGTGAAGCCGTCGAAAGACGCAAGCGCCGCAAAATCACCCGCGCCGCATCGGCCTATCTGGCTCAGTATGGGCTTTGGGACCGGCCGTGCCGGTTCGATGTCATCGAAGTCTGGCCCGATGACCAGGGGCGGCCGGTCATCCATCACATTGTCCACGCTTTCCTGGCAGAAAGGCGGTGACGCCATGTTTTCACGCATCTACGGGGCGGCGACATTAGGGCTGAACGGCCATGTCATTGCTGTTGAAACGGATATTTCCAACGGCCTGCCGTCGTTCGACTTAGTGGGCTTGGCAGCTACGTCTGTGAAAGAAGCCAAAGAACGGGTCCGGGCAGCCGTCAAGAACAGTGGTTATGAATTCCCCATGCGACGCCTGACGGTTAATCTGGCACCGGCAGACCTCAAGAAAGATACAGCCGGCCTCGACCTGAGCCTGGCCATAGCCATCCTTGTATCGAGTGGCCAAATAGCTGCTGAAGCTTGCGAAGGCTGTCTCTTCATGGGCGAACTGGCCCTGGATGGGAGGCTCCGCCCGGTCAACGGTATCTTGCCTATGGTATTGGAAGGGGCAGCTCAAGGGATGAAGACCGTCTTCGTCAGCCGGGACAATGCAGCGGAAGCCCTGCTCTGTCCGGACCTTACGGTCTATGGCGTTGAAACACTTTGCGATGTCGCTGGCCATTTGACTGGTGAAAAGCCCTTGGAAGCGGCCCAGGTAGCGCCGCCGGCACCGGACCTGGCGGACTATGACGTCGATTTTTCTGAAGTCCAAGGCCAAGCCGAGGCGAAACGGGTATTGGAAATCGCCGCTGCCGGTGGGCATAATGTGCTCATGATTGGGCCGCCCGGGAGCGGAAAGACCATGCTGGCCAAGCGGATTCCGACTATTTTGCCGCCTATGAGTGAAAAGGAAGCCTTGGAAGTGACTAAGATATACAGCGTCGCCGGCCTGCTCCGCGACGGCCAGCTCATGCATCGGCGCCCTTTCCGCAGTCCCCATCACACTATTTCTACAGCCGGCCTCGTCGGCGGCGGGTCCATTCCGAAACCGGGCGAAGTGACTCTCTGTCATCACGGCGTCCTCTTCCTCGACGAATTGCCGGAATTTCCCCGGTCCGTCTTGGAAGTCCTGCGCCAGCCCTTGGAAGACGGCGTCGTCCATATTTCCCGTGTCCAAGCTGCTTTGTCCTATCCGTCGCACTTCGTCTTGATAGCAGCGATGAATCCCTGTCCCTGCGGGCGTTATGGCTTTGATGAAGGCTGTACCTGTTCGGACAGTGAAATCCGCCGCTATACCCATAAGATTTCCGGGCCCCTTCTGGACCGCATCGACTTACATGTCCGCGTAGAACGGCCGGATTATCGGGAACTGACAGGCCAAGGGAAAGGGGAGCCGTCCGCTTCTATCCGGTCACGGGTCCTGGCGGCTCGCCATCGTCAGGAGAAACGATTGGCCCCTTATGGCTGTACTTGCAATGCCCACATGGGCCATCGGGAAATCCGGGCCGTCTGCGAATTGACCGAAGCGGCGCAGCAGTTGTTGCGGGAAGCCTTCGACGTGCTGCGCCTGAGTGCCCGCAGTTACGACAGGATCATCAAAGTCTCGCAGACCATTGCCGACTTAGCCAAAGAACCGGTCATTGCCAAGGAACATGTCGCCGAGGCCATCAGTTATCGCAATAAGATGCATCAGCCATGAAGGAGGGAGAACGGTGAATCAAGAAACAATGTATGCAGCTGCGCTCCAATCCCTAAAAGGCTGTGGCAGTTCCCGCTTGGAGGCCCTCATCGACGTATGCCGCTCGCCACGGCAGGCTTGGGAAGCCGTCTGGGATGAGGACTTGCGGCGCCGGACCGGTATTCCGCCGCGCCTCTTTTCCCAACTCAGATAAGAACGAAATGTTTTTGACTGGGATACTTTTCAGCATAGACTGGACTTTTACGGCGTCCGTCCCGTCGCCTTGTGGGACAACGAGTATCCGGCGTGGCTGCCGTTCATTGCCAGACCGCCGATAGTCCTTTTTTGCCAGGGCACGATGGGAAAAGATAGCAGCAGTATCGCCATCGTCGGATCCCGCCGGGCCAGCCCGTATGGCTTGAATGCCGCCGAGACTGTGGCAGCTGAACTGGCAGCCCAAGGGTTTACGATTATCAGCGGCGGTGCCAGAGGTATCGATACGCGGGCGCATCGGGGCGCCTTGAAAGGGAAGGGGCGGACTATCGTCGTCGTCGCGAATGGCCTGGACCGGACTTATCCCAGGGAGAACAAGGCCCTCTTTCGGCAGGTCGTCGATAACGGCGGTGCTGTTCTTTCTGAATATACCTTTGGCGTCGAGCCCTTGTCCCAGAATTTCCCTGCCCGGAACCGCATCATTGCCGGCATGGCTGCGGCGACGATTGTCGTCGAAGCGGCCATGCGTAGCGGGTCCCTCATTACGGCTGACTTAGCCCTCGATGAAGGACGCGACGTCTTTGCCATGCCGGGCAGCGTCTTTTCGGAGACCAGCCGCGGGACGAATCACCTCTTGCAGCTCGGCGCCATTCCCTTGACCTGTACGGACGATGTCGTCCGGGAATTCCGCCGCCGCGGCTGGCAGGGACCGGAAACCGTCTCTGAGGCGGCGGCACCCAGCCTCAGTCCGGCTGAACAGGCCGTCATCGACGCCATCCCCTTTGACCGGGCCGTGCCGGTGAGCGAGCTTTTGGAAAAGACGGGCCTTTCTGTTTCAGAACTGCTGCCCCTGCTATTGACCTTGCAGATGAAAAAAGCCGCCGAGGAATTGCCTGGCGGCTATATCCGCTGTGCTGCGGCCTTTTCTGTTTTATAAGCCGATCACATAGGTTTTTGCCTTGTCGACGGATACGATGTCGATCCAGCCGAAAGGAACCAAGGCATGGCAACAGGCGAAGAGGGCATGATGGTCGGCGATGAATTCTTTTAAGGCAGTGAGGGTCTGTTTACTGCCTTCGACACTGTAGTAGCCGGCGACAGCGGCATCGATGAGGTCATTGTCCGGCCATTCTTCACGGAAACAGCTGTGCAGGAAGAGAAACAGGTCCAACACCGGTGCCGGTGCGTTGACGAATTTCTTTTCGTTTTCCCAGTCGAGGAAGGTGATGGTCTTCGATGAGGTATCGTAGGCGATGTCCCGCAAAGCCGGCCGGCCATGGTGCAGGCCGGCGGCGTGGAGCTGTGCCAGGCCTTGGCCGGCTTTTTCAAAGGCATCGCGGCGGACATCGGCGTATTCTGCTTCCTTGGCGACGCCTTGCAAGGTCTTGCCGGCTCCTTCCATGACGAAGAAGTCTTCATCGAGGAGGACAATTTTGGGTGCTAACGGCAGGCGGGCATTGACGGTCATGATTTTATAAGCTTCACACCAGAATGCCGTGGACGGATCCTTCTTGGCAAAGGTGTTTCGCCCGTTGCTCATGCGGCGTTTGACAAAATACGTTTTATTTTTAAAAGAAAATGATACAATCCGTTTATCTGGTTTTTCGGCGAGGAGCGATTGAACGAATTTTAAGAATATGCCGTCGAACAAGAAAGCCACTCCTTTCAAAATATTAAGATATAATTTCAAAATTTACAAGATATACATATTAGGGTATTTATATATTATAACAAAATCTATCAGTAAAATAAATGGTTCTTTTTCAAGAAATAAGGCTATTTATTGCGAAAATGCATCGAAATAGATTGTTCTGCAAACAAAATGTTATGTTGAATTTGATAAGCACTATTGACATGTGAAAGGAGATACTTTATAATAATAGACGTAAATGAATATCAATATTTTTAAAGGGAGATGTGTCGTATGTTTCAGAATACAGATTTTTGGATTGGTTTAGGTATCGGTGTCGTTGCCGGCGTTTTCGGTTATAAATTGATGTCCGAACGGGAACAGCAGCTCTTGGCTATGCAGCAGCCCGCTGCCGGCGCCATGACCGCTTCGGTACCCTTGGCTGAATTGCAGCGTCAGAAAGAAGAATTAGAAGACATGATTGCAGCCCAGGAAGCCGCTCAGGCCAAATAATCTAATTTTTTCAACTTCAAACTCAAAAAAAAGAGGCTGTTTTAGTGGGACAGCCTCTTTTTTTGAGAGGAAAACGCCAGGAAGGACTGCTTGTATGCTCATTCCAACATCGAAATGGGACCTTATCATGAGAACCGTCTCCATTTCGTCTTACTTGCCAGGCCGTATCCGCCTGCACAGTAAAAAACTCATTGGCAATGCCGAATTGGGCCGCAAGGTCTATGCATATATTGCCAGTTATAAAGAAATCGATGAAGTCGATATCAATGTCCTCACCGGTTCCGTATTGATCATCTACCGGCCGCAGGTCCTGCGGACCAACAGGGAACTCGTCCGCGTAGAGAATTATATTATGCACCATGCTGAAAGGAGAAGGTAATTATGTCTTATGCCTCAGGTTTTATGGTGGGCACGTCGATTGGTAAAGCCGTATACGACTTGTTCCACAATAAGAAGGGCAAAGCGGCTGCCGCAGCTGCGCCCGCCGGCCCAATCCGGTCTCAGGCCCGGGCGGCAAAACCGGCAGCTGATGTACCCCGGTTTGCCTGCGTTTCCGTCTTGAAGGGACGCCGCCGCTATCGTGCGGCTGCCCTCGTCGGCAATCAGGAACTGGCTGAATTGATCGAAGAAAAAATCAGCACCTTGCCAGATGTCCAGTTCATCCAGGTCAGCGCTGTCACGGGCAGTATCTTGATTTTCGCTCATAGCGAAGGGACCCTGGACCGGCTGGAAAACTTCTTCCGTTTCCGTCTCTTCCCGAATGCTGTCGAAGGCATTGTCAGTGCTGTCTGCGACGCAGAACGGGAAGAAGCGAAGAAAAAGGAAGAAACGACCTATCTCAAAGCGGTCCGCGATACGGGCACTTTTTTTAGCCGCATCATCCGCAATGAATCGAGTCGTTTTTTTGACTTGCGCACCGTTGCTGCGTTGCTCTTGACGCTCCGCGGCCTGCGCAAAGTCGTATTTATGGGACAGCGTCCGTCGGGACCGCAGATGTTGTGGTGGGCTCTGTCCTTGCTGAGGGGGCATTAACCATGTATATGCGCAATACCATCTTCTTGCACAGTGAAATCCCCAGCCGTATGCGTCCTGTCCTGAGCGTCAAACTCCGCCAGGCCCGCGGCATCGTTTCGGCTGTCGTAGAAGAAAAGAAGGTCACTGTCTATTATAGGGGACAGCTGGACTTGCGGGCACTCAATCTCTTTGTCCGCGCTTTTGAAGAAAAATATGGCCGCAAGAAAGAAGCTAAGAACGACGACATGGATGTTGCCACCTATCGTCGGGAAGCGATCATTTCCGTCGGCGGCTTCATTGCCATGAATATCCTGCGTAAAGTTAATCCGGAATTCTACGGGTCGATTCTCTTGTTTCGCCGATTATTTACCTTATATATTGCACGCCGTTACATTAAGAACGGTATCATGGGACTCGTAAAAGACCATCAGGCCAATGCCGATACCTTGACGGCAACGGCTGTGGCTGCGTCTGTCCTGGCAGGTAAGCCTGAATCGAGCCTGACGCTCCTGGCTCTTTCCAACGGCGCTGAAATGATGACGGAATACGCTGCTGAAAAAGCACGCCATCAGATTTCGGGCCTCCTCAAGCTGGACCAGCGCGACGTATGGCTCGTCGAAAACGGCCGGGAACGCAAAGTCCCTGTGGAATCGCTGAAGCGGGGCGACCTCATTGCCGTCCATTTGGGCGAAAAAATCTGCGTCGATGGCAGCGTCGTCAGCGGCAATGCGGCTGTCAACCAGGCATCCATTACGGGCGAATCGAATCCAGCCATTAAGCAGGAAAACTCGCCGGTTTATGCAGGCAGCGTCATCGAAGCCGGTGATCTGGTCATTCGCGTCGAAAAAGTCGGCGCGGACACCTCTTTGGCCCAGATCATCCACCTCGTCGAAGAAGCACAGACCCGGCGGGCACCGGTCCAGAACTTTGCTGATAAAATGGCCAATCTCTTGGTGCCCATTTCCTTCATTGGCGCAGCCATCGTCTACGGAGCGACGAAAGATTGGCAGCGCGTCCTCAATCTCTTATTCATCGATTTCTCGTGCGGCTTGAAATTGTCGACAGCGACGGCGATTTCCGCGGCCATCGGCGTAGCCGCCCGCAAAGGGATCCTCATCAAAGGTGGCAACTACATCGAAAACCTGGCCGACATCGACACGGTCGTCCTCGATAAGACCGGGACCATTACCATGGGCGTTCCGCAGATCGACCATATCGAAACGGTCGAAGGCGTCGATGATAAGGAAATGATCCTCCTCGCCGCTTCGGCAGAAATGCACTCTGTCCATCCGCTGGCTGTAGCCGTCCAGAAATACGTCAACGCCCAGGGCTGGCAGACGCCGCCGCATGATTCGTCGGAAACCGTCGTCGCCCGCGGTATGAAAGCGACGGTGCCGGATTTTGAAGGCTATGAAGGCGGGGAGGTCCTCGTCGGCAGCCGCCGCTTCATGAATGAAGAAGGTGTCGAAGGAATGCCGGCAACGGATAACAAGACCTGGGGCAAGAACCTCTTGTACATCGCCCGCAATGGGGAATACATGGGCTTCCTGGTCATTCAGGACCCCGTTCGTCCGGGCATGAAGAAGACCTTGAACCGCATGCGCCGGCTGGGCATCGACGAAGTCGTCATGCTTACAGGCGATTCGAAAGCAGTGGCTGCCGAAGTCGCCCGTGACATGGATATCGACTCGTACCATGCCGAAATCCTGCCGGAAGACAAGGCAAATTACGTCATGAAGATGCAGAAACGGGGCAACGTCATGATGGTCGGCGACGGCATCAATGACGCACCGGCCCTGGCTTTTGCCGATATCGGCGTCAGCCTCGGCGGCAACAAGACGGATATTGCCGCTGAATCGGCGGCCATTACGATCCGCTCGGAAGACCCGTCGAAACTGTACGATGCCTTGTACATCGGCCGGGAAACGATGCGGGCCATCAATCAGAACTTCACGGCTACCATTGTGGTCAACTCGGCAGCCATGCTCCTCGGTGCCTTAGGGAAGATCAGCCCCCTCTGGGCTGCTGTCATCCACAACACAGCTACCTTGGCCGTCGTCCTGAACAGCGTCCGTATCCTGAAACCGGCGCGGACCGTCCGCCGTTCCGCGTAGCAGGGCTAGCACACGCCAATGGTTTGTAGGGGCCCACACGTGCCAATAATCTGTAGGAGCTCGCACATGCCAATGATTTATATGAGCCCGCACGTGGCGAGCCCGTCAGGTATATGTACGATGTCTGTGAACTGATTTGCGTGAACGACCTACAAGCAACGTAACAAGAGGCTGTCCTTAATCCGACAGCCTCTTTTTTTCTTTTTTTACAAATGAATTTCAATAGCAACTATTGACATAGTATGTGAAAAAATATATAATGTTTTTGGTAATGAAATGTATTATCATAAACGGAAGGGATGTGTGAGTATTATTTACGGAGCTAATTGAAAGGAGCGATGTAAATGAGTGTCGTCATCGTAGGTGGAAATGATTGTATGGTATGTCGCTATAAGCGTATTTGCAAAGAGTACGATTATAAGGCAAAAGTGTTTACACAGGTACCTAGCGATTTCAAATCGAAAATCGGATCGCCAGACCTGGTCGTGTTATTTACCAGCACCGTGAGCCACAGTATGGTCCGCTGTGCCATTAAGGAAGCGCAGCGCAAGAACGTCGAAGTCGTCCGTTCCCATACGAGCAGCTCGAACGCGCTGAAAAACATATTAGCCTCCCGGACGGAAGAAGCCGTCTGAAGGTAAAAAAGGGGAGTTAGTCATGAAAATTGTTTCATTAGCCGACATGAAAGTCGGCCAGTCGGGCGTCGTCGAAACCCTGAAGGGACGAGGAAATATCCAGCACCGTCTCGTCGACATGGGCGTCGTCAAGGGCTCGCACATTTCTGTCTTCAAAAAGGCCCCGCTTGGAGACCCTATTGAAGTAAAAGTCAAAGGGTGCGCACTGGCATTACGCATGAATGAAGCAGCGATGATTTCTGTCGCTGTTGAATCATAAAGGGGGTTATAGTAGTCATGGAAAATGCAGCAAAAATCAAGATTGCCCTGGCCGGCAATCCGAACTGCGGTAAAACGACGATTTTTAACAATATTACCGGCGCAAAACAGCACGTCGGCAACTATCCTGGCGTTACTGTCGAAAAGAAAGAAGGCCATCGTACCTTCAACGGCAAAGATTTGCTCTTCGTCGACCTGCCTGGCACATACAGCCTGACGGCACGGTCCCTGGACGAAGTCGTCGCCCGTAACGTCATTATCAATGAAAAACCGGATATCATCGTCAACGTCCTCGATGCGTCCAACTTGGAACGTAACTTGTACTTGGCAGCACAGCTCGTCGAACTGGGCCGGCCTATGGTCATCGCTTTGAACATGATGGACATTGCAGACCGCATGGGCATCAAAATCGACTTGAAGAAACTAGGGAAGCAGCTCGGTGCCGTTGTCGTGCCCCTCGTCGGCAGCAAGAACATCGGTACGAAAGAATTGCTCGATGCCATTTCCGGTACGCAGACGCAGAACCTGGTCAATGCTAAAGTCGATTACGGTCCGGACGTCGAACCGGCCATTGCCAATTTGACAGACGCCATCGAAAAAATGGGCATCATCAAGTATCCGGTCCGCTGGCTGGCTGTCAAGCTCTTGGAAAATGACTCCGACGCTATTGCGAAAGTCCGCGCTATGGAAGGGACTAATTCCATCCTGGCCCTGGCTTCGACGCTGCGTGATTCCTTGGCTAACAAGATTGATTTGGACTTCTATTTCGCTCAATGTCGATATCAGTTCGCAACGGATGCATTTAATAAATCGATTATCAATGTCGGTTCGAGCGACTCCTTGTCCGATAAGATCGACAGTGTCTTGACTCATCGCTATTTAGGGATTCCTATTTTCCTGGCCCTCATGTGGCTCATGTTCGTCGTCGTCATCAACGTTGGCGCTTACCCGCAGGGATGGCTCGATACGGGCTTTTCCATGCTCGGCGACTGGTGCAGTGATGTCATCGAAGATGACCAGCTCCGGTCCCTCGTCGTCGACGGCGTCATCGGCGGTGTCGGTTCCGTTCTTTCTTTCGTTCCCCTTATTGTTCTCTTGTATTTATTCATCAGCCTTCTCGAAGATACGGGGTATATGGCCCGTGCTGCTTTCCTTATCGACCGCGCTATGCGCGCCTTGGGGTTGCACGGCAAGTCCTTTATCCCGATGATCCTCGGCTTTGGTTGCAACGTACCGGGTATCATGGCTGCTCGTACCTTGGACAATGAAAAAGACCGTCTGGTTACGATCTTAGCTTGCCCGTTCATGAGCTGCGGTGCCCGCCTGCCGGTATATACCTTGCTCATTGCCGCCTTCTTCGGTGCTTCCGGTCACGGTGGTACGGTCCTCTTCGGGGTCTACCTCTTAGGCATCATCATTTCTGTTTGCGTCGCCTTGGTCCTCCGTCATACGACGTTCAAAGGGGAACAGGAACCGTTCGTCATGGAAATGCCGCCGTACCATATTCCGACCTTGAAAGGCGTACTCATGCACATGTGGGAACGCACGGTCTTGTACCTCAAGAAAGCTGGTACGTTCATCCTCGGCGCATCTATCCTCGTCTGGTTCCTCACGGCATATCCGATGGATGTCGACTACTCTCAGGACTTCGATGCGGCAAAAGATCAGGTCACTGCTGAAATGGAACAGAAACAGGCTGACATCCTCCAGTCTTATGGCCTCAGCGCTATCGAAGACAACGATGAATTGAATACGATGTATGAATCCATGGTTGCCGCTGCCGATGAAGCTGCTGACGAAGAAGATGAAGACGAAGCCGATACGGGCAACGCCTTGAACCCGGCTGCTGCTTTGAGCTCCGTTGAAGACCAGGTCAAAAATTCCGAAGAAGAAGACAACCTGTTCATGGGCAAATACCCACAGAGCTTCGCCGATCTCCAGGAACAGAATCCGGCCGTCTTCGCTCAGGCTCTGCCTCTCTTCGATGCCAAAGCCGATGCAGACGACGAATCGTCTAAACTCGATGACCAGCAGACTGCTGAAAAATTGCAGCAGTCCTATGCAGCCCGTCTTGGTAAATTTGTAGAACCGGTCATTGCACCGCTTGGCTTTGACTGGAAAATTGGCGTAGGCCTTATCGCCTGCACAGCAGCTAAAGAAGTCATGGTCTCCACGTTGGGTACCATTTACAGTGTTGGCGGTGACGATACACACGAATCGGGCATCGTCGCTTACCTCCGAGATGACCCGGACTTCAACCAGGCCGTTGCTCTCTCGCTCATGGTATTCACCTTGCTCTACATGCCTTGCGTAGCTGCTATGGCTGTTATCAAACGTGAAACTGGCTCGTGGAAAATGCTTCTCGCCTGCGACGCTATGTGCCTCGTCCTCTCGTATGTCTTAGCTTTCATCACGTATCACCTGGCTCTCATGGCCGGTCTCGGTGCGTAACCTTGAAAGAAACTCTCTCATAACATATAATGTATTAGGGGCCGCCCAAAGGGCGGTCCGCTGAGGCCCAAAGGGCGCCGGAGCGGTTTATTTATCATCTCTGCAAAGGAGGTATATCTATGAGTCCTGCAACCATTATCGTCGCTATCGTCGTCATTATCGCCGTAGCGTACTTCATTCACCATATCCGCGGCTTGTTCAACGGGACGGCCAGCTGTTGCAGCAACTGCTCAGGCAGCTGCTCATCCAGCAGCAAAAACAAAAAAGGGGGCAACTCGAAACTGCCTCCGTGCTGCCAGAAATAGCATAAGAAGGGGCTGTAACAAAATGAGCTTTTTAGCTCATTTTGTTGCAGTCTTCTTTCTTTCCCATAACTAACACAATAGCTGGCATTTTTCATTTTCGCGAAAAATGCCAGCTATCTGTTTTTAGGCGCACTTTAATAAGCCTTGCTGTTTTTTCTTTTTTTAGCAAGCTACTGTATGTGTTTCTTCTTTTTCTAAATAGTGTTGTTGTAATCGGTCCGTATCCCGGCGACTTCGGTATTTCCTCAGATTAAAGCCGAATGCCATGAACAACAGTTCCTTTTCTACATTTTCTTTTCCCTTATGTCTCACTCGGCGGTATTCGTAGTTTCTCTTTACTGTTCCAAACGCTCCTTCTATCTGGATGGACCGATTGATCCGCAACTGTATTCCTTTTTTACTATGAATAAAATCGTAATCTTTGTCTAATAGGGATTGGTAGTAGGGATTGTACTGTATCATCTTGTTCTGCTTTGGTTTCTTTCCCGTCCGGGTCGGCTGGCATTGACTCCGTTTTCCACAATACTGACAGTTTTCACATTGGTAGATTCGCATCGTTCGTTCGTATCCGCTGGTCTTATCGCGCTGCTTTGTTTCCGTTATGAAATGCAGCTTCCTTCCTTTGGCACAGGTATAGGTATCGCTGTC
>NZ_JAJBQV010000035.1 GCF_020539865.1 Megasphaera elsdenii
TAAAGTGAAACACGAGTATAATACTTATAAGTATTATACTCGTGTTTCACTTTATTTGCAATTATATAGGTTAATCGAATTTTCGAGGTATAATGAATTCATCGCGTAACTCCTTTGAGATGGTGTGTTGCAGCAGATTCATTATACTTTAAAGTGTGGTTACGCGATATTTATTTGTTCAAAAAGTTGTAAACTGCTGTAAGAATCATAAAAACAAATAATTGACCTATATAAGAAGGGCTTGTCACATGAAGAAAAGAACAAGTGACAAGCCCTTCTTATATAGAGAATTTGAGAGAGAAAGCGTATTTAGATTTCTACGTTGAAGTGTTTGAGAATCATTTTTTCGGCTTCGGCGTTCCACAATCCTTTGTGGGCTTTGCAACATTTGTCCAGTTCCAGGAAGAACGGGTCTTTTTCGCCGAGTTTGGCAAAGTCTTCGATGGCGGTCATGGGCATATCGAACTGGGTATAAGCCAGTTTTTTGCCACCCGGGATTTTCGGCAGGTTGAGGGTCGTTTCAGCGATGCTGTCGATGCCGCCGACGTGGGTGATCATGACAGCCGGGTCGATGATGCCTTTGGCAGCCAGGGTGTTGGCTTCGATGAGGTCATCGTTGTTGCCGCCTGTCGTGCCCATGATGTGGGTGCTGGTGTAATGGCAGTCATAGAGGTTGATGTCAGCGCTGAAGTTTTTGTCCGTCGGGCCGGAGAAGAAGTTCATGCAGCCGTCGAAGGCCAGGAGTTTATTGCCCAATTCGGCGACGGCACGGATCGGTGTGTAGACGAAGACGTCGTCATAGCCGTGGCCATCGGTGATTTTCATTAAGTCGTCATAAGCCGTATCCATGTTGGACGTGTTGACGTAGATGAGTTCGACACCGTGCTGGGCTGCGTATTCCGGCGAGACGACTTCTTTAGCCCGGGCGATGCGGGCGTCGTTGATGTCGGTGACGACGATGCGCTTCGGTTTGTTTTCAAAGTTGATGCCGTAGCTGATGGCGCCCAGGCCCATGGGGCCGCAACCGCCGAGGATGATGATGTTGCCGCCTTCTTTGGTGCCCATGGCGTGGTTGTAATTATGTTTGTTCGTGTGGTAGTTGGCGTGGTAGCCGCCGATGATGCAGCTCATAGGTTCACCCAGGGAGGCTTCGAAGAAACTTTCGCCGTCATAGGGCATGAGGGCGCCCAGTTCCATGACTTCATGCGGGAAGATGCAGTACGTGCAGTCGCCGCCGAAGAATTCGTAAGAATAACCCGGAGAAGCCAGGCTGCCTTTATAGTTCAGGGCCGGCTGCTGGGCGAAGCGCATGCCCGGCTTGAACTGGTCCTGCCATTTCTTGCCGACCTTGACGATGACGCCGGCGAATTCGTGACCTGTGATGATGGGGTGCGTATCCATGTTCTGGGGAGCCCGTTTATGTTTCTTGCCCTGTTCGACGAGTTTGTACGTCGACATGCAGATGCTGTCGGTAATGATTTTGGCTAAGATTTCGTCGTCTTTGATTTCCGGGAGTTCAAATTCTTCCAGACGTAAATCGCGGGTACCATACATTCTGACTGCTTTTGTTTTCATGATAGAATCCTCCTAAGTGATTGTTCTATAATATATGTATTAATAGATTAGGTGACTATTCCGCTTCGATGTTGGCGAAGGTATCGTAAATCTGATCGACAGAGCTTTTCAGGATTTCGTCGACTTCATCTTCATCGGAACAGGTGACGGCGATATTGCTGAGGATATCGATGTGTTCGTCACCGACACCGGCGATACCGATGACCAGTTTGACTGTTTCACCGCCCCAATCGGTTCCCTGGGGGAAGGTCATGATGACTAAGCCCGATTTCTTGACTTCGCATTTGCCTTCTTCGATACCGTGAGGGATGGCGACGGCGTTGCCGATGGCCGTATTGAAGACTTTTTCTTTGTCCAGCATGGCCTGGGTGTATTTTTCTGTCGTATAGCCATCATCGTAGAAAATCTTGCCGATTTCTTTGATGACGTCTTCTTTGGCTTTAGACTGGCAATTGAGGATGATATTTTTCTTCTGCAAAATCGTGTTCATGGTATATATCTCCTTTATTTACTTTGACGGGCAGCGACTAATTCATCGACGAGCATGGCGTATTCAGGGGCTGCCATAAAGTTTGTAATTGTAATCAAGCGGGCTTGGGGAGCACTGGCTTTCGCTCGTTCAGCCAAATCCTGGTGACAGACGACGAGCTGGGCGTCTGCTGGGATTTCTGAAACGGAAGCGTGACTGACGGTGATGTCGGTCAGGCCGGCTTTCTTGAATTTCTTCTGCAAGACGGCGGCTCCCATGGCACTGGACCCCATACCGGCATCGCAGGCGAAGACGACGTTGGTGATGCACTTCAAATCGGCCTGGGCCGGAGCGGCGGCTGCCGGAGCCGTGCCTTTCGATTCAGCCTTCATGTCCTGCATCTTCTGCTGGGCTTCTTCCAGGGATTCGCTGGATTTGGCAGCGGACATCTTGATGATCGGCGAGGCGATGATGAAAGAGACGGCAGCAGCAATGACGATGCTCAGGATGACTGAGAGGGTCGAACCCTTCGGCGCCATGGCCAGATAGGAAATGAGGCTGCCCGGGGCCGGCGGACCCGAAAGACCGAGGTCGAAAATCATGTTGTAGAACAGGGCTGCGACACTGCCGCTGATGGTTGCCAGCAGGAGAGCCGGGTTCATGAGGATGTAGGGGAAGGAAATTTCGTGGATACCGCCGAGAAGGTGGATGATCAGGGCGCCGGGAGCGGACTGACGGGTCATGGTGTCTTTCGAGAAGAGCCAGTAAGCCAGGAGAACGCCTGTGCCGGGGCCGGGATTGGTTTCAATCATATAGAAGATGGACTTGCCCGTTTCGGCGACTTGTTCGGCGCCGAGGGGAGTGAAGATGCCGTGGTTGATGGCGTTGTTCAAGAAGAGGACTTTAGCCGGCTCGACGAAGACGCCGATGAGCGGAAAGATACCGGCCTGGAGAAGGATTTGAACGCCGGCCGTCAGGAAGGACAAGATGATGCCCATGACTGGACCGATGAGGTAGAAGCCGAGGACGGCCATAATCATGCCCAGGATGCCGACGGAGAAATTATTGATGAGCATTTCGAAACCTGGCTTGATGTGGCCGTCGACAGCGGCATCGAATTTCTTGATGACCAGGCCGGCCATGGGCCCCATGACCATGGCACCCATGAACATCGTGTAGGTCGTGCCGCAGATGACGCCGACCGTGGCAATGGCACCCATGATGGCGCCGCGCAGGCCGCCGACGATTTTGCCTCCCTGGAAG
Organism: Megasphaera elsdenii; assembly: GCF_020539865.1. Lineage (GTDB taxonomy): Bacteria > Bacillota > Negativicutes > Veillonellales > Megasphaeraceae > Megasphaera > Megasphaera elsdenii_A. Next base: position 3,308 of record NZ_JAJBQV010000035.1, read on the forward strand.
GCGATGAGCAGGGGCAGGACATAGGTCAGGAAAGGTCCGACCATTTTTGCCAGCTGTTCGTTAGGAAGCCAGCCGCTGGGAATGAATAAAGCCGTAATCAGGCCCCAGGCGATGAAGGCGCCGATATTCGGCATGACCATACCGCTGAGGAAACGGCCGAAGGATTGGACTTTTGCTTTCATGATGATTCCTCCTAAAATCTTTGTAATGGATACGTGGGACACGAGCAGTACCTGACACTCCGGATTGTACTGCGCTGCTCTTCCGGATTGTACTGCGCTGCTCTCTTGATGGTTACAGTATAACTTGTGCACATATCGAATGCAATTAAAAGTAATTTAAATTTGTCCTTTTGAAAGGTGACAGAACTTGGGAAATGAGGTTTTTACAGGCTTTATCCCTACTGGCAATAACACAGTTTGTGGTATAATGAAGATGAAGAATCCTGAAAAGAAGGTGTTGACATGGGGGCAAAAGCCGTGATTATCGATCACGAACCGCTGATGGCAGCGCAGTTGAAGAAGCTGTTACAGCGTGGGAATCCATCTATCGAGGTGAAATCAATATGTTATGAAGGGGAACAAGCCATGGCTTGTCTGGCGGCTCATCAGCCGGATATCGTTTTTTTGACGCTGGAAATGCCGCGGGTCAGCGGCATGACCATTGCCAGAGAGATTGAAGCGGCCAAAGGCCCTCATCCAGCTGTCGTCTTCGTTACGGGCAAGCGCGATTTCATTTCCCAAGCGCTGCGGCTGAATGTCCTCGATTATCTGGTCAAGCCGGTTACAGAGGAAGAAGTGCGGCGGGTTGTCGAGAAATTCCGCGCTGTCTATATAAAAAAAGAAGCTCCTTTGCAGGAAGGAGCTTCCGAAACAGCTGTTGATAGGAGCAGCCGGCCCAGTTATGCCCGGCGCTTTTCCGTCGATGAAGGCGACAAGATTAAACTCATTTCGACGGAAGATATCCGCTTGGTCTATGCAGAGAAGCGAAAAGTTTTTCTCGTTACCTTATCTGGCAAGACGTATCCCAGTCATCTCAGTCTGGCCCAGTTTGAAAAGCGTCTACCTGAAGCGGTGTTCTTTCGCTGTCATCGCAATTATATTGTCAACATCGATGAGGTCCAGCAAATCGAACCGTGGTTCCATCATCAATACGTCCTCATCGTAAAAGGAATGGAAGACCAGCCCGTGCCTATCGGCCGATCGTATGTCAAGAAACTCCGGCAGTACGTCGACTTATAGACTCAGGGCAGACTCGAAATAGGTCTTGAGGATCCGCTGCAGGTGGCAGCGGATTTTTTCTGGGTCGTGGCCGAGGATGGCCTGGTAAAAAGCGTCATCGTTGACTAGGGAACTGCTGATGAAACCCAGCACATCCGTATGGACCTGGCGGTATTCGTCTTCGGGCATGATGAGCAGCAAGACGGTGGCAATGCCTTTGAAATAGTCGTCCTCAAAGGCTGGGCCGTCGGGGACGCACGTATAGAATAAGGATTGACGGATGGTTTGGGTACGGCAGTGGAGCAAAGCAAAGCCCTGGTCTGGGAAAATCTGGCTGTTCAAGCGTTCGCGGCGGATGATGGCGTCGAATAAGTGAGCCGTATCCTCTTCATCTTTCGTTGCGGCTGTGGCCAGCGTATGGACGACTTGGGCAAAGGTAGACGAGGCGGGGACGGTGAATTGTTGATAATGACGCAGAAGACCGGCCATTTCCCGAGCCAGGAGATGTGTTCGGTCCAGGGCAGATAAAAAAGTTTCTCCTGAAGGCGTGACCAGGTCCGGCGCTTTGCGGATGTGGGAATATGTATCTATTTTACCCAGGATATGTTGAAGTTCAGAACCCGTGATGAGGGGGGATGTACGCAGGACGTCGGCACCAGGAATTTGCAGGGGCAGGGTGCTGATGAAAAAATCTGTTTCTTGCAACACCGATTCTGTCAAGTCGTCCTTGCCATACGTATGGAGTTCGACATAGCTGGGCAGTTTGTTTTGAAGACGAGTCATCATCAGGCGGGCCAGGCCGAACCCACTGGCACAGACGATGCCGATGATGACTTTGCGAGTAAAGATTTTCTTGCCTTTGAGGCGCTCCAGGGCTGCGCCGAAATGGATAGTCAAATAGCCTATTTCTTCTTCGGAGACTGTCGTATCTAAGGCCGCTGCCAAGATGGTGGCGGCGCGGCAGGATTTTTGGAAAACTGAGGCATATTCCTTTCTGATATCGTCCAGCAGGGGATTGATGATATTCAGATGGTGTTTCAGGCGCACGATGGTTGGCTGTAAATGGACGAACAGGCCGCGGATGAACTCATCGTCACAGCGCAGGTCATAGGCATACTGCGGGTCAAAGGCTTCAATCATCTTATCGATGATGCCGAGAAGCGCTGATTCGTCCAGTCCGTCCGGCCCCTGCCAGGGACTGCCGTTATAGCGGATTTTGGCGCCCTTGATGTGCAGCAGCAGATAGGATATTTCGATGGAGGGCATGGGCAGCTGGAATTCCTCTTCCATGCCTTTCAAGATACGTCGTGCTAAGGTACTGTCTTCGTCATCCGGAATGGCTGGCGGGACCCAAGGTTCTTCCTGCGGCTGTCCGCTGGCCACGCGTTCGACGGCGATGGCAATATGTATGACCAGGCCGATTTTGGCGGCATCTGTGAAGTGGGCGATTTTTTCTTCGTGAAGTTTCTGGAGAACTGTATAGACTCGCTGAATTGTATGACTGTTGAGCAATTTATAGATGCCTTTATCAGCCACATTCATGACGGCCTTGGTCAGGGCTTCCTGGCCATCATGGAGGTCTTTGAAATCTTCGGCAGACGTCGTTTCGCTGATGAAGCGGCGCATGGCTTCGCGGTAGTCTTTTTCACTGCCCGTAAGGACGACGCCGTAGCCTTGCTTTTTCAAAACGGATAAATTATTTTTTTGCAGCCATGGTGCCAGTGCTTCCAGGTCTGAAGCGGCTGTGGCTTCACTGACGCCGAGGAGCTGGCTGTAATAGAAGAGCTTCTTCGGTGTCCGGTCGCGCAGGATTTCAAAGAGCAAGTAACGGCGGCGATTCTGCTTATTGCTAAAATCCATAGCCGATGCCGTTTGCAGGGATGCTGCCAGTCGTTCTTTTTCTTCCTCAGGCCCGATGAGCATGAGTCCGGCTTTTTTCTTGCGCTGCAATTGCAGGCCATAAGAGGCCAGTGCGCCTGTTGTTCCATCGAGTTCACGCTGGACTGTCCGCTTGCTGATACCCAGGTTATCGGCCAGGGTTTGCTCCGATACAAAATCAATTTCCGATAGCAGGCGTTGTAAAATCTGTTGCATACGAGGTGTAAAATCCATGCTATCACCTCCGTCATCCATGGTATTCCTGTATGTCTTTGCTTTACAGTATAGCTTAGTCCGTGGAAGGCTGCAATTTAAAGTATTTTAATTTTGTCGTCATAAAAAGTGACAGCATTTTTAGAATGCATCGATTGCAGGATGCGGGAGAAAAAATGCCTCATTGTTATAGAATAATGACAGGCCATATGATATAATTTTAAGTAAAGCCTTGTAAAAAATCAGAAACAATCATGTAAATTTTGATAAGGCTTATTCTTATCTTTTGTTAAGGAGATCGATGATTATGGCATTTCACTTAAAGCCTAAGGAAGAAAGATTCTTTTCCCTATTGGACCAGCATGCGACATTGAGCTATGAAGCAGCTGAATTATTGAGCCAGGCTATTAACGGCGAAGTCGCAAAAGAAACGGCACTGGAAAAAATCGACGCTCTGGCCGACCAGGCTGATGCGCTGGTCATGGAAACGATGAAGCGCCTGCAAAAGACGTTCATTACGCCTATGGACCGGGAAGATATCCAGCAGCTGATCGACCAGCTCGATGCGGCTATCGACAACATCAGTGAAATCATGGATAAAATGTGCATGTACCAAGTCGGCGAAGCTACGGATGGGGCCAAGAAGATGGCCACCATTACAGCAAAAGCCATGAAGGAAATCCGCAAATCCATCGGCTACATGAAGGACCTTAAGAAGAATTACCTCAAAGTCGAAGCGCGGAGCAAGAAAGTGTTGAAATTGGAACAGGATTGCGATGACCTGTATCATGAAGAAATGGCAAACTTGTTCAAGAACTGCAAGGACCCCATCGAAATCATCAAATGGAAGGAAATCCTTCAGTCCGTCGAAGATGTCACCGATGACTGTGAAGATTTAGTCGTTACTTTCAGAAGGGTTGTATTGAAATATGCCTGAGCATTGGTTAATATGGGCCATCGTGTTACTGGCCGTTCTCTTTGATTACATCAATGGCTTCCATGATACGGCTAATGCCATCGCGACCAGCGTATCGACTCGGGCCATTTCACCGCGTCATGCTATCATGATGGCGGCATGTCTGAATTTTGCCGGTGCTATGATCAGTACCGGTGTCGCCAAGACTATTGGCGGCGATTTAGTCCTCAATCCGGCTGAAATCAGTTTAGAAGTCATTGTAGCTGCCCTTATCGGCTCAATTATCTGGAATGTCATTACCTGGTATTACCGCATACCGAGCAGTTCATCTCACTCGTTAATCGGCGGCGTCATTGGCGCCGTTTGTATCAGTGTCGGACCGGCAGCTCTCGATATGGGAGGTATTGGCAAGATCATCTTGTCCCTGATCCTGTCGCCTGTCGTCGCCTTGATTACGGGGTATTTCGTCATGATTGGCATTCTCTGGATTGTCCGCAAGTATTCTCCGCTGTCCCTGAACCGGCAGTTCCGCAAGATGCAGCTCTTGTCGGCCAGCCTGATGGCTTTTTCCCACGGGTCCAATGATGCCCAGAAGGCTATGGGGATTATTGCCCTGGCTCTCTTGTCCGGCGGTTATATTGAAACCATGGAAATCCCAATTTGGGTCAAGATGGCCTGCGCTACGTCCATGGCGTTAGGGACTTCTGCCGGCGGCTGGCGTATCATTTCTACCATGGGGACGAAAATATTCAAAATGGAATCGATCAATGGCTTTGCGGCGGATTTGAACTCGTCCATCGTCATCTTTACGGCAACCTTCCTTCATCTGCCGGTCAGTACGACTCATGTCGTATCGGGTTCCATCATGGGTATCGGTTCGGCTGAACGCGTCCGCGCCGTCCATTGGGGCGTCGCCCGCAGTATGCTCGTCGCCTGGGTCGTTACGATTCCCATCAGTGCCGTCATGTCGGCTATCATTTTCAAAATTATCGATTTTCTTTAAGACTATGTTGGTAACTAATCCCTTAAAAGGTCCTGTCATCGTGCGGCAGGACCTTTTTTGCATCCGTCAGTAGAATGAAAGAGGGCGGCATACTAAAGAAAGTATATTATTAATATACTTTTGAGCATTGAAGATACAAAATTAAAACTATACTTTTTTTGTCTTTTATTGTATAATACAAGATATAGACAACAAGGGGGTAGAAATATGAGATTGAATCAGGCTACGGACTATGCCTTCCGCATGGTCCTCTATTTAGCGTCTCTCCCGGAAGGTACGAAGATTACCGGCGCGGCGCTGGCTGAAAAACAGAATATACCAGAACGTTTTTTATTGAAAATCATGCGCAGTCTCACCAAGGCTGGCATCATGAAATCTTATCGCGGTGTTGAAGGCGGTTTTGCCCTGCAACGAGCTCCGAAGGATATCACTCTCTTTGACATCATTGATGCCGTCGAAGGGCAGACGGAATTGCAGCGCTGTCTTCATGATATCGGCTCGTGCAGCCGGGGTTGCAGCGGCATGTGTTCCATTTATGCTGCTTTTGCCGATATCCAGCGCGACCTGGCGGCCCGCTTGAAATCTATCAACTTCGAGACACTGGCTAAACAGGAAGCCAATCTGCGTATGGTCCACGAAGCAGAGGCCCAGTTGACAGCCAAGAAAGAAGCGGCAGAAAAATAAGTTTGATGTATGATGTTTGAAGCAATGTTTTTTTTATTTCAAACTTAAAAAAGAGGACGTTGCATTAAGCAAAAAACGCTTAATGCAACGTCCTCTTTTTTTTATGCCCAAAATATTGTAAAATAAGGATACCTATTTTATTTTTATTCTCGTTGTGTGGAGTGAAGCCCTATGTACCTACCCCTTCAAGGTTTCATCAGCAGCTTCCGGCTGCTCGATATATTAGATATCCTGCTCGTCGCTTTTGTTCTTTATAAATTATTCATCCTTATCCGCAATACACGGGCTGTGGCCCTGATCAAAGGCTTGCTGGTCTTGGGGGTGGTCACTGTCGTCAGTAAAGTCCTCGACCTGCACGTCATCAACTGGATGTTGCAGCAGGGGATGACGGTCATTCTCGTTGCCTTGCCTGTCGTCTTCCAGCCGGAGTTGCGACGGGCTTTGGAACAAATCGGCCGGGGCCGTTTCTTTCGGTCCGGTCAGGTCATTAGCATGGAAGAACTGGAACGGCTCATCGATGAAATCGTAGCCATCAGTGAATCTCTGTCGAAGACTCATACAGGAGCACTCATCGTCTTTGAACGCGAAGTAGGCCTCAATGATTACATCGATACGGGCATTGCCATTGACGGCCTGGTGTCACGAGAACTGTTAGGGAATATCTTCATTCCCAATACGCCCCTCCACGATGGCGCCGTCATCATCCGGGAAAACCGGATCATGGCTGCCGGGTGTCTGTTGCCGCTGACGTCGGATCGGTCGTTGTCGACGGAATTAGGGACGCGTCACCGGGCGGCTATCGGTATCAGCGAACTGGCTGATGCCGTCGTCGTCGTCGTCAGCGAAGAAACGGGTTCCATTTCCTATACCTATGGCGGCCATATTTATCGTCACCTCGACGGCAATGCCTTGCGCAACGTCCTGAAGACGTTCTTGAACCGGACGCCTCAGGGCTTGGCCAATATTTTTAAGTGGAGGCCTTAACTTATGAACAAGATTGATAAAAAATGGCAGCTCAAAATTGTCTGCCTTCTCCTGGCTATCGTCTTGTGGTTCGTCATCATCAATGAACAGAATCCGCTCAGTGAAGGCAGCTATACCGTTCCCATTACGGTAGAGAACCTCGACTCCCAATATATTACGTCTAACGTGCCCAAGACGGTCTATGTTCGCCTGTCGGGACCGCGCAATACGATCATCAATGTCGGGCCGTCGGATATTAAGGCTTATATCGATTTGTCCAGCGTCCAGGAAGGGGAAGTAGAGGTTCCTATCCATATCGAGATACCCGGCGGGACAGAGTTGAAGAAGCAGAGCATGACAACGACGAAGATTACGGTCGATGTCTATACGGTCAAAGAATTCAAATTGACACCTCATGTTGTCGGCAAACTGGACGACAAGGATTTCATCAGCGATTTGAAAATCGTACCGGAAAAAGTCGTCGTCAGTGGAGCGCGCCGCCTTATCCAACATGTCAGCCAGGCTGTCGTAGACATTCCGGTCGATCAGCGCAATGGCGACTTTGCTATTATGGCGCCGATTCATTTGTACCAGGCTGATGGCACACCTGTCGAAGGACTGGAAATGACGCCTTGGCAGAGTAATGTCAAAGTGGCTATTGCCCATGATGCTACGGCCAAGACGGTACCCCTCAACGTGAACGTCACTGGCCAGACGGACTGGAAGACCGTTACGGTCCAGCCCATGTCGATCCAGGTCCGCGGTGAAGCCGATACGTTGAAGAATATCAACTCCATCGATTTACCCGATATCGATGTAGAAAATATGACAGAAGAAAAGACTTGGAAAATGCTGATTCCACCCATAGATGGCGTCGTCATGGACCCAGATGAAGTCGATGCCACACTGCATATTACGAAAGATGAGTAGAAAAGGAGAAGATTGTGCTTAGAGTATTGAATATCCGCACGGCTGTGCCCATGAAGAAGCCTTTGGAGGCGTTAGTCACTAAGAAACTGCGCTGCAGCCGCAGCGATATTTCCCGCCTTACCATTGTCCGTCGGTCCATCGATGCCCGGCGGAAGCCGCGGATTTATTTCGTCTTTACCGTCGATGTTGAATTCGTCGACGAAAGCCGCGTTTGGAAGCGCTGCCGTGATAATAAAGATGTCCGTCAGCTGGCCGAGATGCCGGCGCCGGATATCCGTCCCGGTACGCAGCCTCTGGCCCACAGGCCCATCGTCATTGGGACCGGCCCATCCGGCCTGGCCGCAGCGCTGGCCTTAGCCGAACACGGCTACGCGCCTATCGTCTTTGAAAGGGGGTGCGATGTCGATACCCGCACGAAGGACGTTGAGACTTTTTGGCGCGGCGGCCCTTTCAAAGCCTCGTCGAACGTCCAGTTTGGCGAGGGTGGGGCTGGGACCTTTTCCGATGGAAAATTGACGACCCGCGTCAATCATCCGCTGCTGCGGCGCATTTTGCAGACTTTCGTCGATGCCGGTGCGCCAGAAGACATCCTGTATGCCTATAATCCCCATGTTGGGACCGATGTCCTGCGCCGCGTTGTCAAGAATATGCGCCATACCATCGAGGCGCAAGGTGGCGAAGTGCATTTTTCCAGCTGTGTCACGGCTGTCCATCGCGACGCCAACGGCTACATCACGTCGGTGACCGTCAACGGCTGCGATGAGTACCCGGCTGATTTGGTCGTCATGGGCATCGGCCACAGTGCCCGCGATACGTACTATATGCTTCACGACCAGGGGATTACCCTGGAAAAGAAGCCTTTTGCCGTCGGCGTGCGTATCGAACATTCTCAAGATGTCATCGACCGGGCCCAATATGGCTGCCCGGCAGCCGATCTCGGCCTGGAACCGGCGGACTACGCTTTGGTCTACCATAGCCCGGAAGGGCGGTCGTGCTATTCTTTCTGCATGTGTCCTGGCGGCGTCGTCGTCGGCGCTGCTTCGGAAGAAGGGCGGGTCGTCACCAACGGCATGAGTCTGTACCGTCGTGACAGCGGCATCGCCAACAGTGCTGTCGTCGTCAACGTCACGGCCGACGACATGGGCGGTGACAGCCCCTTGGCAGGCATCGAATTTCAGCGCCGCTATGAAGAAATGGCTTATAAAGCGGGCGGCAGCAACTACCATGCGCCAGCTCAGACGGTCGGCGCCTTCCTGAAACGGCCTGATGCCCCGCAGGAAGGACCAGTCCATTCCTATCGTCCCGGCGTGACCTGGACGGACTTGCATGACGTCCTGCCGGGCTTCGTCACGACGACATTGGAACAGGCGCTGCCTTATTTTGGCCGGCGAATTCACGGCTTTGATGACAACGATGTCGTTATGACTGGCGTTGAAACCCGGACCAGTGCCCCTGTACGCATTGTCCGCGGCGAAGACCGCATGGCCCTGGGGGCGCCTGGCCTTTATCCCGTCGGGGAAGGGGCTGGCTATGCTGGCGGCATTATGAGTGCTTTTTTGGATGGCCTGGAAACGGCGATTGAAATCATCCGTAAATATCAACCTTTGGAGGTAAAGTAAATGGCTAGATTGTTTGGAACTGATGGAGTACGAGGTATTGCCAATGATTCGCTGACACCGGAATTGGCATATCATTTGGGCAGAGCAGCTGCCTATATTTTTGGGCAGAACAAAGAACATCCGACCTTTCTCATCGGCCGGGATACCCGACGTTCCGGTACTATGCTGGCAGATATCATGGCCGCCGGTATTGCTTCGGCTGGTGGTGACTGCTACATGGTAGGCGTCATTCCGACTCCGGCCATTGCCTATTTGACGCGGACCCATCATATGGACGCCGGCGTCATGATTTCGGCGTCGCACAATCCTTTTGAATATAATGGCATCAAGTTCTTCGACGGCTTTGGCTATAAGCTGCCTGACGAAACGGAAGATAAAATCGAAGAATGTATGCTCAAAGATGAACGGGCAGCTCTCCAGAGCCGTCCGACCGGGGCTGCTATTGGCACGATTTCGACGTGGACTGATTTACAGCAGGAATATGCCGATTTCATCTGCAAATCGACGGATGTCGACTTGTCGGGGCTGAAAGTAGTCCATGATGGAGCCAATGGATCCGCTTCGGTTTTGGGACCGGAAATCCTCAAACGCCTCGGTGCTGAAGTCATTGCCATCCATCATGAACCGAATGGCATCAACATCAATGACAACTGCGGTTCTACGCATTTGGAAAGTTTAAAGGAAGCGGTTCTCAAATATGGGGCCGACGTAGGGATTGCCAACGACGGTGATGCCGACCGCTGCCTGGCTGTCGATGAAAAGGGGCAGGAAATGGATGGCGACCAGATTATGCTCCTCTGTGCGATGAAATTGAAGGCTGAAGGCCGGCTCAAACAGAATACCGTCGTCGGTACGGTCATGAGCAATATCGGCTTCCATAAGGCTCTGAAGGAAATGGGCTGCCGCACGGAAATTACGGCCGTCGGTGACCGCTATGTCCTGGAAAAGATGCGTAAAGACGGCTATTCCCTTGGCGGTGAACAGTCGGGCCATATCATCTTCCTCGATTACAATACGACCGGTGATGGCCTGCTCACAGCGGTCCAGCTGTTGAGCATCATGAAGCAGCAGCAGAAACCCTTGTCGGAACTGGCTGGACTGATGACTCGCTATCCACAGATTTTGAAAAACGTTCGCGTTCAGACGAAATCGGGATGGGAAGACAATAACCTCATCATGGCGGCTATTTCGGCTGGTGAAGAAGAATTGGGCGATGAAGGCCGCATCCTCGTCCGCCCGTCGGGCACAGAACCCTTGATCCGCGTCATGGCTGAAGGGCCGGATTTGGATCAGCTCGAACGCATTGTCGATGACATTGCCGTCGTCGTCGAACACGAAATGGGTCCGTCCAAGTAGGTATTGACAAAATCTTGCAAATATATTAAAGTGTGGGAATGGAGTTCAGCGAACTTCATTCCTGCTTTTTTTGCAGGCGTCTGGAAATCCTTGACGATATAATGGATAGCGCTAGTGCCTGGTCCGCCAGGCAGACGAGGTAGAGAAGTATCGAACAGTCAGCGGATGTCTCTCGGCAGCTTCAGCCGTTATATGACGGAAAAACACGGCGGTAACGTCGTCGACAAGTTCGTCATAAGAAGGAACATTTTCATATCAGGAGGATATAACTATGTGTGGTATTGTAGGTTACATCGGAGACAGAGAAGCAGCAGATTTTTTGATGGAGGGTCTGGCAAAGCTGGAATACCGCGGTTATGATTCAGCCGGTATCGCCGTCTATCACGACGGTGCCATTGCTGTCCGCAAAAAAGCAGGCCGTCTGGTCAACTTGGCTGAAGCCGTAAAAGCTCATCCTGTAGTCGGTACCGTCGGCATCGGTCATACCCGCTGGGCGACACACGGCGGCCCGTCGGATGTCAATGCTCATCCCCATACGGATGAAAAGGGGAACTTCGCCATCGTCCACAACGGTATCATCGAAAACTACATGGAATTGAAGGAAGAACTCCTCAAGAAAGGGTACCACTTCAAATCGGAAACGGATACAGAAGTCGTCGCTCACCTTTGCGCCGACATGTATGATGGGGACTTCACCAGCACGGTCCGCAAGGTCTTGGCTCGTCTGCGCGGTTCTTATTCGTTGGTCTTCATGTGCAAGTTTGAACCGGATAAAATCATTTGCAGCAAGAAAGATAATCCCCTCATCGTCGGTCTCGGCCAGGGGGAAAATTACATTGCTTCGGATATCCCGGCTATCCTCAGTTACACCCGTAAGACGTATATCATGAATGATGGGGAAATCGCTATCGTCATGAAGGATAATGTCTGGGTTACGGATCTCGAGGGCAAGCCTATTTCCAAGAAAATCTTTGAAGTCAACTGGGATGCTGAAGCAGCTGAAAAGGGCGGCTTTGAACACTTTATGCTCAAGGAAATCTACGAACAGCCGAAGGCCATTAAAGATACCATGAGCTGCCGCATCACCAAAGATGGCAAGCATGTCCATTTTGAAGAATTGAATTGGACGCCGGAAGATGTCAAATCCATCGGCAAGATTTTGATTACTGCTTGTGGCACAGCTTACCATGCAGGTCTCTTGGCTAAATATTTTATTGAAAAATTGGCTCGTATTCCTGTCGAAGTCGACATCGCCTCGGAATACCGTTATCGCGATCCTTTGACGGACAGCAAGACGCTGTGCATTGTCGTCAGCCAGTCCGGCGAAACGATTGATACCTTGGCAGCCTTGAAAGAAGCCAAGCGCCGTGGCGCCCGTTCCCTGGCTGTTACCAATGTCGTCGGCTCGTCTATTTCCCGTGAAGCCGACCAGGTTGCCTATACCTGGGCTGGCCCGGAAATCGCCGTGGCTTCGACAAAGGCTTATACGACGCAGCTGGTCACGTTCCTTCTCCTGGCCTTGTACATGGGTCGCTTGAACGGGAATCTGCCCGTCAATCGGGAAGAAAAGATTTTGGCTGATTTGGCGAAACTGCCGGATCAGTGCCAGGCCATCTTCGACCAGGTCGACTTCATCAAAGGGCTTTGCAGTGCCTTCAAAGGTAAAGAAGATGTCTTCTTCATCGGCCGTTCCATGGACTACGGCCTGGCTATGGAAGGTGCCTTGAAATTGAAGGAAATCTCCTATATCCATGCAGAATCCTATGCCGGCGGTGAATTGAAGCACGGCACATTGTCCCTCATCGAAGCCGGTGTCCCTGTCATCGCTTTGGCTACGCAGGTAGAAGTCGAAGAAAAGATGATCAGTAACATCAAAGAAGTCAAAGCCCGTGATGCCTATGTCGTCGGCGTCGTCCAGGAAGACGATACGGAAGTCGGCAAAACCGTCGATGCTTTGATCAAAGTACCCGTATCAGACGATTTCGTCGTCCCCATTCTGGCTATCATCCCCTTGCAGCTGTTGGCGTATTACATCGCCGTCAGCCGCGGTAACGATGTAGATAAACCGCGTAACTTGGCTAAGAGCGTTACTGTAGAATAATCGTTAGTTTGAGGTTTGATGTATGAGGCGATGGCCTTTAAATTTTGTCCCATCCACATCAAACATCAAACTTTCAACTTCAAACTAAAAAAGCGCTGTCTTCATGCGACAGCGCTTTTTTTGTACCCTTTATTTTCCGTTCGGCAGAATAATATCTCCTTTCGTCCTGGAAAAGAGGCAGCTGCCTTCGTTTTGCCGTATACTATACTTAACGAAATGACAGTGATGATTGCAGATAGATGTGAGGTGTTGTATTATGTCACGTTTTATTAATAACCTGAAACGCCGCGTTGCCAAAGAACAGAAGAAAATTGTCCTGCCGGAGTCGGAAAGTCGCCGCGTCCTGCAGGCTGCTGAACGGGTCCAGGCCGAAGGCTTTGCCCGGCCTATTCTCATTGGCCGTCCTCAGAATATCGTCGAAGTAGCTTCGGAATATCAGATCGATATGGATGGCATTGAAATCATCGACCCTGAAACGTACCCGATGATGGACAAATTTTGCGAATATTATGCTAAACGGCGGGCCAAGAAGGGCATGACGCTGGAAGAAGCCCGGAAAGTTTTGTCGGAAAATTATATCTTCTTTGCGGCCTGTCTGGTTGTCTTCGATATTGCCGACGGCATGGTCGCCGGCACCGTGGCCACATCGTCGGAAGTCATCCGGGCGGCCCTGCAGGTCATCGGTCCTCATCCCGGCTTGTCGACGGTCAGCAGTTCTTTTATCATGATTACCGATAAGCCCCAGTTCGGTGATGACGGCATCTTCGTTGTCGGTGATTGCAGTGTCGTCATCGAGCCGACACCGCAGCAGCTAGCTGATATTGCCGTCAGTTGTGTTGAACGAGCCCGCCGGACGGCACAGATGCTCGATCCGAAAGTAGCTTTCTTATCGTATTCGACCATGGGCAGCGGTGCTGGTGAAGAAGTCGATCGCGTCCGCGAAGCCGTCCGCCTGTTGCGGGACCGCAACGTCGATTTTGAATTCGACGGCGAAATGCAGGCCGATGCCGCCTTGGTGCCGCGCATTGCCCGCCAGAAAGCACCGGGGTCGACCGTAGCCGGTCAAGCTAATGTCCTCATTTTTCCGAATCTCGTTTCCGGCAATATCTGCTATAAAGTCTTGGAACACTTGGCCGGGGCTACGGCCTTGGGCCCGCTCCTTCAGGGCCTGGCCAAGCCGGTCATGGATTTGTCCCGCGGCTGTACGCCTGAAGATATTACCGACGTCATCGCCATTTGCTGCAGCGATGCCATCTACATGCAGGCTGAAAAGAAACGCGATATGGCTTTTACCAGCCGTTTTGAAAAACTCGACCGTCGCGTAGCCGTCGAGAACCGCAATATTTCCATCCAGTTCGATCCGGAAAAGTGTAAGAATTGTACCCTTTGTCGCCGGCGCTGTGCTGATGTCATGTCCATGACCGGATATTATTCCTTGGAAAGTACGGGCGACGTGCCAATTTGCGTCCACTGCGGCCAGTGTTCCTTGACGTGTATGTTCGGCGCGACGACGACTGTATCTCAGCGCGATGCCATCCAGAAGGCCATCGACGATCCTAAGAAAGTCGTCATCTTCCAGACGGCACCGGCTGTCCGGGTCGCGCTCGGCGATGAATTCGGCCTGCCCTTCGGCTCTGTCGTCCAAGGCAAGATGATTGCAGCCTTGCGGGCTCTCGGTGGGGATTACGTTTTCGACACCAATTTCGGCGCCGATTTGACCATCATGGAAGAAGCATCGGAACTCTTATATCGTATGCATAATAAGAAAGAACTCCTGCCGCAGTTCACCAGCTGTTGCCCGTCGTGGGTCGAATTTACGGAAATCTTCTTTCCCGAATTGATTCCTCATCTGTCGACGGCGAAGAGTCCTATCAGTATGCTCAGCCCCATGATCAAGACGTATTTTGCCAAACGCATGAAAATCGATCCAGCCGATATTGTGACGGTCTGCGTTACGCCGTGTACGTCGAAAAAGGCTGAAATCGCCCGGCCTGAACGGAATGCTGCCGGACGTTACTGGAAGAAACCAGAAATCCGCGATACGGACTACTGCATTACGACGCGGGAACTGGCGAAATGGATCAAAGATGCCCAAATCGACTTCAACAGCCTGAAAGATTCAGATTATGACCCTATCTTCGGCCAATCTTCCGGAGGCGGCACGATTTTTGGCAACAGTGGCGGTGTCATGGAAGCAGCTTTGCGGACACTGGTTTATTTGAAGACAGGCAAACCGGCTGACGAAGACTTCCTCCACTTTGAGGAAGTCCGCGGTCTGAAAGGCGTCAAAGAAGCGGCTTTGACTTTGGACAACGACATCATCCACGTCGTCGCCATCAGCGGCCTGGCTAATGCCCGGCGGTTCATCAACCTCATGGAGGAAAAACATTCGTGGAAAAAATACGCTTTCATCGAAGTCATGGCCTGCCCAGGTGGCTGCATCGGCGGTGGTGGCCAGCCTAGGACGAAGCTGCCTCAGGAAATCCCGGCCAAACGTGCCCGTATTGAATCACTCTACGGTTTGGATGCGTTGAAACAGATCCGTGCCAGCTGGGAAAATCCGGAAATCCAAACACTGTACGCCAAGTTCCTGGGAGAACCTCTCAGCGATTTGTCAGAGGCCTTGCTGCACACGCAGTATATCAACAAGCACTACATGTTGGGTAAAGAAGATAAGGTACAACCAGGGGTGAGTCATTAATAGCACGTAATGGTTAAAGCTTCTATGAGTGAAAACTTTTCTTTCCCGAAAGGTGCAGTCGCGTATGCGGCAGCGCCTTTTTCACTTGCTTCCTTTTCCGTATGTCCTTATAATGGAAAGTAACATACATGATGCGGAAGGGAATCCATATGAGCCGGTATATTACGTCTTTGAAACAGAAAGCGGCTAAACAGCCGCAAAGAATAGTTTTGCCTGAAAGTGATGATATCCGTATATTACAGGCTGCGGACCGGGTATTGGCTGAGCAGCTGGCCATTCCAATCCTTTTGGGCAAGGAAGGGGATATCCATGAATTGGCTTCACGATATCAGCTCGATTTAGAAGGGGCTGAAGTGATTTATCCCAAGAAATACCCTGCCTTAGAATCCTTAGCTCAGACCTATGCCGATAAGCGGAAAGCAACTGGTATGACCGTGGAAGAGAGCCGCCGCTTTCTCTTGAATCATCCCTTATATTTTGGGGCAGCCTTAGTCGGCGCCGGGGAAGCGGCCGGCATGGTGGCTGGTATCGAAACGCCGGCGCCGGAAGTGATCCGGGCGGCTATACAGCTCGTTGGGACGCGGAATGATATTGATACGGTGAGCAGTTCTTTCATTGTCGTGACGGATATGATGCAATTCGGCCATGACGGCGTCTTCGTCGTTGGCGATGGCGATGTGATTCCCGACCCGGACGAATATCAACTGGCCGATATTGCCTGTAACTGTGTCGAAAGAGCGCGGCGGACCTTGCATGTTGTTTCGCCGAAAGTGGCATTGTTGTCATATTCGACGATGGGGAGCGACTGCGGTGCCGGTGCTGATAAAGTCCGTAAAGCTATACAGATCTTGAGCGATCGCAATGTCGATTTTATCTATGATGGAGAAATGGAAGTCGATGTGGCCCTGGTTCCAGCATATGCTGCCGACTTGGCGCCTCGTTCGCCTGTAGCAGGGCAGGCCGATGTCCTGGTCTTTCCCGACCTCAATACGGGCAACATCTGCTGTAAGATGTTGGAACACGTCGCCGGGGCGACTGTCTTGGGGCCGCTCCTGCAGGGCTTAGCCAAGCCGGTCATGGACTTGTCCCGGTCATCCACGGTTGATACTATCGTTGACACGATCGTTATCTGTTGCTGTGATGCGTCAAGAATTTGAAAAAATCCTTGACAATTCCTTTACACAGGAGTATACTAAATGAGCTGT
>NZ_JAJBQV010000036.1 GCF_020539865.1 Megasphaera elsdenii
GCTATGTGTCGCCTAACTCATGACTAAAGTCACGAGTTAGGCGACACTTCATCAAGGCTGTGGAAATTGTGGATAAATGAAGTGGATAAGTTGTGCACAGACTTGAAAAACGGCTATTTTATGCTTTGTCCACTTGTGCATACCTTTCCACAATGTATCCACATATTGTGGAAAACTTGTCGCGATAGGTTATCCACATTTTCACAGTACTTATACACATTATCTGCACCATTTGTTCGCCCGACATCATCAGCATACGTATCCCATTCTTCGACTGTTTTCACTAGAGATACACATTTATCCACGAAAGTTATCCACATTTCGACAATTATTGCCTTAAAAGTATACACCCAAAAAAATGGCACAACCATGCGCTTGGCAAAAAAATATCCACATTTCTGTCACTCTTGTACACAGAAAATGTGGATAAATTGTGTATACCTGAATTGTGGATAGTTGTACTTCAATCGACAGGACAGCTCCAGTCAATGTGGATACCCGTAGCCCGCCAGATATAGCACAAGGCCAGCTTCAGCATTTCCAGGCTCGCCGTCGGGACTGTACTAATCGTCTTATATTGTGATAAATCCGTATATTGGTGCAAAACCCTTTCTGTCGTTAAGTACTGCCGGGCCCGTTCATTCATGACCTCATCGTTCAAATGGACGCCGAGTTCTTTCGTTTCTGTATCGTATTCGATGTACCCGTTGTTATTGTCACCCGTATGGGCAGCTACTTTAAAAATTGCCATAACAAAAACTCCTTCTTTATCGTTCTTATGTATCTTTTTCATGGGACATTTCCCAAAGAAATCCCTTCATGATTGCCGTCCGGCCAAAGCGCTTCTGCAACTTATCGATGGCTTCCGTCACTTTCGCCTTCGTTTCTTCATCTTCTGAGAACAGGTCCCCTTGCACCTGATAGGCTTGGAGCTGGCTGACCGTCAGACCGAGGAGACGGATGGGCTCATGACCTCCGCTCTTATTATACAATCTTTTTGCCGAAAAATATAATTGTTCTTCCGAACAAGTCCCTATACTGTGCAGCGTCAAAGAGCGGGTAATGGTCTTGAAAGAGGCATAACGTATCTTGATAGTAATCGTCCGCCCCATGAGCCGGTTCTGCCGCAGCCGCCACGATACTTCGTTGGCCAGGAGGCGGAACTGTTCGTCCACTTCGGAATCGCGCGTCAAATCATGGCTATACGTATGCTCATTGCCGACAGATTGGGGACGCCGTCGCACTTCCAGCGGACGGTTGTCCTCGCCCAGGGACAGGCGGTAAATCCGTTGTGCCTGATTGCCTACGATGGGCTGGAGCCCTTCGGGACTAGCCGCGGCGATGTCGCCGATGGTATGATACCCCGCTTTTTGCAGAGCTTCTGCCGTTACCTTGCCGACGCCCCACAGGCAGCTCAGTGGCAAAGGCGCCAATAACTGCCGTTCCGTCCCATAAGGAATCCATACTAAGCCATCCGGTTTGCGCAGGTCCGACGCCAGTTTGGCCAGGAACTTATTAGGTGCAATCCCGGCCGAGGCGACGAGGCCTGTCGTCCGCCGTATCTCTTCCTTCACAGCTTTGCCTATGTCGACGATATCCGGATAATGGCGCTCCATACCGGAAACATCGAGAAAAGCTTCATCCAAGGCCAGCGGTTCAATAAAGGGAGAGTAATGAGACAGTATCAGGCGTATCTGATGGGAAATACGCCGGTAATGGGACATACGCACGGGCAGGAAGACACCGTTCGGACAGAGCTTTCGGGCCAGTTTCATGCTCATCGCTGAATGGACGCCATAAGCCCTCGCTTCATAAGACGCCGTCGCAACGACGCCCCGCTCCATCAGGCCGCCGACGATGACAGGCAGGCCTTTCAAGGCCGGATTATCCCGTTGTTCTACGGAAGCATAAAACGCATCCATATCGACATGCATGATCCATCGCCGTGCCATAACCATCCCTCCTCCATTCTACTTCATATTATACAACGATTACCCTCCCTAAATATAGAGTCTCGCATTAATTCGTATAAATTATTGTTAACAATTAGATGACCTACGAAAACACGAATTGCTTTAGAATAGCTTAACACAGCCATCTACAAAGAAGTATACATCATTGGATTTTCATTCCGTAATATGGTAAACTATAAGAATACTAAAGAGAGGTGAAACATTATATCATGGATTTATTCCAACTGACATACTTCATCGAAGTCGCTCACAAAAAAAGCTTCACCAAAGCTTCAAAATCGCTGCACATCAGCCAGCCGTCGATCAGCAAAGGAATCAAAGCGCTAGAAGAACATTGGGGTGTCCAGCTCTTCGACCGCAAAGGAAAAAATGTAGCACTCACAGAAGCGGGAGCCTATTTGCTTCCTAAAATCGAAGAACTTATTAAAGGATTCACTCAGCTGAATGAAGAAATGGAATCGCCGCAGCTGCTCAATGCCGGTAAATTATCTGTCGGCGTACCGCCTATGATCGGGTCATCGGTCATCGCACCGTTTATTGCCCATTTCATCAATAAATATCCCAAAATCGAGCTGGAAATGAAGGAAGTCGGTTCACAAGACGTCGTATCCGCTATTGACGACGGTCTCATTCAGGTCGGTTTCGTCGCCTTGCCGATTACGACGGAAATACCTTATGAATTCTTCATTTTCCACGAAGAACCTCTCGACGCCGTTCTCTGGCCGGACCATCCCCTGGCTTCTCGACCGTCGCTGACTTTGTCGGACATCAAAGATGAAACCTTCGTCTTCTATCCGAATGGATTCTCCCTGAATCCCTACCTGCGTTCGGCCTTCCAGGAAATCATGGCCCATCCAAAAATCGTCTGCCGTTCCAGTAACTGGGACTTCTTGGCGCAGATGGTAGCCGGCCGTCTAGGTATTTCCCTAATGCCGCACACGATCTGTCAGCGGATTTCGCCGGACCTTGCCGTCTCCGTCCCCCTCGTCCAGCCCCATCTCTATTGGACCCTGGCCCTGATTTGGAAAAGCAAGGGGTATTTATCGCACCCATCCCGGACATGGGTACAGTCGTTTAAAGATTATTTCAAGGATGCCAACGCGGCCATCCAGAGTGCCGCAGCCGAACATCCTTACCTTTCAGAGGAGTAGATCACGATGTCCACATCATTGCTATCGGCAGCAGAAAAAGACGAAATTTTTTCACATCAGCATGACAACGGTCTCTTCAGCGCCCTGGCCCTGGAAACGGCCTGCCTGAACTATCTGGACCGGCTGAATCGTACCTTCCGCGATCCCCTGGCAGCGGCAGCCGACCGCCGGACAGCGCTAAAAAAGGGAATGGCCTTGGAACAGAAACTTTTCGATTATATCCGCCACGAGACGCCGATCAGCTATTTCGACAGCGATTTCCGCGAACAGACGAAGCACTATATCCGCATGCGGGAAATATATGTCGACGCCGTGAACTTCACCTTCAAGCGCCACCGCTTCCGCTTCATCTTGGACTTGTTGCGCCTGTATAGCGAAGACCCGTGCCAGATTCTCCCTGAACGGGATATCTTCAAGGAAAAGTGGGAACAAGTTCTGCTCTACGACTACTTGCTCCTCGACATGGGTCAGAAAAACACGGAAGATATCGGCCGCGAAGCCGTATCCAACGGTTACCACGAATGTGACTATACCCTGGAAATCGAAGAAGTATGGAAACAGCCGATGAAGGCCGTTCCCCGCTCCCATTTCCGCTACGTCAAAGCCGCCTTGCCCTATAGCCAGGGCGCCCGGGCCATCACAACGTGGATGAAAGACCACGCTCATGACCTCGCCCCAGCCCGCTGGGTCGTCGACACAAAAGCCATCGAAGCCTTGCGTATAGGACCGGCCCTGACCATCACCGACGAAGATATCGCTATCATTGAGAAAACATTTTGAAAAAAGGCGCTGTCCCATGAAGACAGCGCCTTTTTACGTTGGTCGTGCATCGTTGGTCGTAGGGAATTAATGAACGAAAAACTTTTAAGTCTAAGGAATCTCACATGATGGTATAAGCCTTCGTGCGACAGACTAATTCACATCAGATGGTGCTTCAATGCGTAGTCTACGAGTTCGGCTTTGGTTTTGCAGTTCAATTTCTGCATGAGCCTCGTCTTATAAGTCGACACGGTCTTGACAGAGAGGTGCAGTGTGTCGCCAATGGCTGACAGGGAATGCCCATGGACCAGGGCCACGAGGACTTCTTGTTCCCGCGCCGACAGGGCCGGATGCTGGCCGGTACCATCGAGGACGCCATCGAGGAGGCTCCGGGCTTCGCGTTCACTCAGGTAGCGGTGTCCAGAAACGACAGTGCGTAAGCCCTTGAATAATTCAGCATCGAGCGTATCTTTACAGAGATAACCGTCTGCGCCGAGCTGCATAAGCTCCGTGACGTACTGCTGCTCGCTGTACATAGTCAGGACCAGGACTCTGACATCATAACGGCGACGCCGGATTTCCCGCAGACAATCGATGCCATTCATGACTGGCATGGAAAGATCCAGCAGGACGACGTCAACAGGTGTGTCTTCCAGGCACTCCAAGACTTCCTGTCCGTTCGAGGCTTCGGCGACGACATGGCAGTCGTCCTGAGAGGCCAGCAATAGTTTCAACCCCGTCCGCAAGATACGGTGGTCATCAGCTAAGAGAATGTTCATGTTCTTCCTCCTCACTCAAATACAACGGCAGGGAAATGGTCAGCGTCGTCCCTTTGCCAGGATGGCTGTCGATAGTAAAGGTCCCGTTCAGTACATCCGCCCGCTCGCGCATACTGACCAGCCCCAAATGGTTATCCAGACGAGCCCGCTCGGCCCGATCAGCACTGAAGCCGATGCCATCATCACGGACAGACAAAGTCAGCTTCGACGGCAGGACGTGGAGCTCGATGGTCACCGTATGGGCTTGGGCGTGACGGGCGATGTTGGTCAGTCCCTCCTGGACCATACGATAACAAAACAAAGCTACCGGCCGGGACACGCGCGATATATCGCCATCATGATGGAAGGAGACCGTCAGCCCCAACTGGGTCTGGCTATACGTGTCCAGATACTTTTCAATGGCTACGACCAAGCCCAGATCATCCAGCAGGGGAGGATGGAGATTGACAGCGAGATGGCGCAACCCTTCTAAGGTTTCACGAGTCAAATCGCGGACACCGGCGACGAGTTCCCGGACCTTCGGCTCTTCCGTCTGATCCATGATGAGCCGCAAATAGGCCAGTATAGACACCATGGACTGGCTCGTCTCATCGTGCAATTCCCGCGAAATGCGGCGCCTTTCATCTTCACGAGCGGAAAAGAGCTGGTCGATGAGCCAAATCCGGGTCTTCTCTTTTTCCCGCAGGGCAGTCAGCAATTTCGAGTTCTCCCGGTCTTTTACGGCCAGGCGGTTGCTCATGACATTAAAGGCTTTTGCCAGGCGCCCGACTTCATCTTTCGTCTCGACGGGTACACGAACACTATAATTACCACGGCCAATCTGGCGGATAGCCTGAGCCAGGGTCTGGACAGGCCGCAAGAAAGCCCGGGCATAGCGCGTAGCCAGCACGGAAGCCGCCAGACAGATAGCCAAGATGACCAGCATGGTCTGGATGAAGCGCTTCCACATGAGCTGCATCATTGGCCGTTCCGACAAGCCGATACGAAAATAACCGACCAGTCCGCCATCAATGGGATAGACGACTTCCCGGATATAACCTTCCGTACTGTCGAAGGTCATAGTCTTATCGACGCCACCATGCTGCACGTCACGTCGTTCCGGCAAGCCATTAGGCAGGCCATCCGTAAAAGTGCTAGCCAGGATACGTCCATCGGGATAAGTTACCAGAATATAGCGCACCTGGTCATTCGTCTGCTGAGCATGGAGCAGCTGTTCTGTCATGGCAAAGCGGTCATCAACGAGGATATCATTGCTGATGACCTGGCCGATTGAGGCCGCCAGTTCCCGACCGGATGTATCGAGTTCGTGATTCATATAGGTGCTCGTCGAGTAAAGAAACAGGGAAGCCGCCAGCAGGCCACAGATAAAGATAGTTCCGACGATAAGGGCATTAATTTTCACATAGAGTGTATAATTTCTCATATCAATTCCCTGCCAATCGTCTTTGTCCTGCATACTGCCGCTTGAACTGCTCATAAGCCACCGTATCGGGAACTACGAAGCGGTCGATGACGATAGTCTTCATGGACCGCAATAAATCTGCGTTTTCATGCATCGTATAGAATATCCTTCGCAAGGACGCTTTTTCTTCCGAATCTAGGTTGCTGCGCACGACGATAGGCCCTGTCGGCGCTTCCGGCATCTTTTCCAGCACCCGCACCTGCCGGGCCAGCTGGGGATTCGACTGCTCTGTAAGCTCATAAATCTGGCTGTCTACACCAGCTGCATCGGCCAAGTGATTGGCTACGGCCCAGATAGACTTATCATGGCCGTGGGTAAAGAAAAAGCGCTTAAAGAACTGTTCTGGCGTCGTCCCCTTCTGGGCCAGGCGGAAAGTAATGGCTAGACAGCCCGAATAGCTCAAAGGGTCCGTAAAAGCAAAGGCCCGCCCCTGGAGCTGGTGCGTATCGGTAATGTCGCTGTCTGAAGGCGTAATGATATATGTCTGATAATATGATGACCCATTCGTCTCGGTCATCGCCAGTAATTCAATGGGCTCATGGCCTTGATAAGCCGCATAAGCCCCAGTCGAAGAAAAAGCCACATCGGCATCACCATTGGCCAGTAACGTATTTAGTTCTTCATAGGTCCGGCGCTGGATGAGGATGGTCGGTCGGTTTTCCTGTTGCGAAATATAATTGACGATCTGCTGGTATACCTGCCGTGTTTCCTTCGGCGACATGACCGACGCAAAGGCAATGCGCAATGGCTTCGTATTCGATTCCTCCGCAGCCGGATGCGTATCTTGAGACTGGGTGAAGTCGATATAGCCCTGCGGACGGGCACAGGCTGCACAAAACAAAGAAATCATGACCAGCACCATCAGTGAAAGGACCCGTTTCATAGATTACCTCCATAACATCAATTTTAATGCAAAGCCATTAATCAAACCTCAAACATGAAAAAAAAGGACCACGCATAATGACGTAAACCTTCATGCGCTAGTCCCTTTCAAGTTAACAAATCAATCTTCTTTCGGTTTAGCATTCCATACGAGAAGGGCTAATACGGTCGAAGTGATAGCGGCCCCGACCCAGAACTCCGTAGCCATGCCGAAATCATAGGTCTTGACGCCATTGACGACGGTAATCGTCATGAGCTTCCCAGTGATGAATTCTTGGATAGCTGCGCCGGCATAACTGAGCAGTCCAATCATGCCCATCGCTGCCCCGGTGACGCGCTTCGGCACGATATCGACAGCCATGAGGCCGCCCATGTAGCAGACCAAGGCACCCATCGTGAAGCCATAGAATGTCATGCAGAGCATATCCATGGTAAACGACTGCGGTGCCCAGAGGAAACCGGCAATCGACAGAGAGTAAAAAATCCCGTACAGCAAGGCCGGCATGTTGCGCTTATGATTAAAGAACTTGTCAGAAATGACACCGCACAACAGGGCCCCAAAGATACCGGCTACCTGCATGTAAGCCATGACACCGGCAGCACCCATGATGTCATATCCCTTCTGCGAGGTCAGATAGACGACACCCCAGCTTTCGATGGCATAGCGGGCAATGTAGACGCAGAGCGAGGACAAGCCGAGGATCCAGACGGCCGGATTCTTGACGACGGCATTCCACTGCATGGAACTAACCGATTTTTTCTTTTCTTCGTCAATCTGTTCCTGTGTTTTTTCCCCATAATAGACAGCTCCATTCGGCAAGCCCTGCGTTTCCGGGCGGTCGCTCATGCCAAAGTAAATAAAAACTGTACCGACCAGGGAAATGATGCCGGCCGAAATGAACCCCATAGACCAGTTATACATGGAGACAATGGCAGCAATGGCAAAGTAAGCGAAAGAAGAGCCGAGATTGTGGCTCGTGAACCAGATACCATATAAGGTCCCACGTTGTTTATTGCTGAACCACTGGTTAAGGGAAACGATAGACGGTCCGGCACCATACGACTGGAACCAACCATTAAGGCCCCACAAGACGGCCAGAGGGACAAAAGAATTGACCAGCCCCATGCCGACCATGGTAAGCGAGGAAATGAACAGGCCGAATGAGAAAAACCGTTTATTATTCATCCGGTCTGCCAGGAAGCTGTTGGTGAACTTCCCAAGACCGTAGGTCACAAAGAAAATAGAACCGATGATACCGATTTCTGTCGGCGTGACGATCCCCGAGGCCAAGAGCGGCTTCTTGATAACTGAGTAACTTTGGCGGATGATGTAGTAGAAAGCATAGCCGATGGTAATGGACGCAAAAACACGCCAGCGCATGGCATTGAATTTCTTCTTAATCGCCGCAGCGTCCGTCATCTGCGGAACATCCGGGGCGGTCTTGAAAAAATTCCAAATTAAGTTGAACATAGTGAAAACTCCTTCCGTTGCAAAAATCCGTAACCATAATTCCGCAATTTACGTTTTTTATTATAATAAACGGATGCTAACAACGGTAGCCGAAAAATTCCGATTTTCCTGTAGGAGTTTTTCTGACATTACATGACACGTTTGGCTCCGATATAGCGGGCAGCCCAATAGCTGCTGTCCATATCGGAAATGCTGACGCCATCACTGGCGGCATTGATGAACTGATGGTTGCCGATATAGATACCGACGTGGGAAATCCCCGAATCGTACGTCGAGAAGAAGACCAGGTCCCCAGGCTGCAAGTTAGCCATGGAAACAGAATAACCTACGTCATACTGTTCGTCGGCGCTACGCGGCAAGTCGATGCCAGCTGCCGAATAGACGTAGCGCGTGAAGCCGGAGCAGTCGAAACCGGACGGCGTCGAACCACCGAAGATATAGGGAACGCCGATATACTGGTTGGCAATGTCGAGGATATGTGTAGCCGCCGGGCTTTCGACGCGGGGCAGGCCATTATATCCGCCATTGCCGAAACGGCGTATAGGACCGTTAGGCAGGCTCTGCCCCGTAAGGGCATAAAAAGTCGACTGGCCGACGATGCCGTCCGTTTCCAACCCATGGTCGGCCTGGAACTGGCGGATAGCCTGTTCCGTGCCGACACCAAAAACGCCATCGACATCGACGGTATAGCCATTATTAGCCAGGGCCTGCTGAATCACGCTGACTTCATTATCTGCCGTAGCAGACGGCAAAGCATCCGAAGCTGCCCCTCCTTGAGAAGTCCTGTTTTCCGGCATGGCTTCCCCCATGAGGGCTTCGTACGTAGCGGCGCCGATGATGCCATCACAATCCAGTCCGTGGTCTGCCTGGAACTGACAGACTGCAGCCTGGGTCGAATCGCCATAGGCGCCATCAGCATCCGTATCATAACCATGCGCCGTCAAAGCTTGCTGGATTTCGGTAATCTGATGTCCCTTGTCACCAGGATGGAAAGTCGCACCAGCCACCGACAGGGACGTCATAAAACACACCCCCAGCATAACGGCTATCTTCTTTGTCGTATCCATGGAATACCTCTTTCCCAAAATCGTAACATAGATAGTTAATTATACCATTTTTCTCGCAATATTTATAGGGTATGCGAACAGCACAAAGGGTTTCCCATCATGCAAGATTTCTTTCTCTTTAATCTTTGAGGTTTGACGTATGATGTTTGAAACAAGGGTAAAACCCATCTGCTAACAACTGGCTTCTGACTGCTAAAAAAAGCGCTGTCTTCATGCGACAGCGCCTTTTTTATATACACAATATTAGAATTTGCCAGCTTTAGCAGCGCCTTCTACGGCAACTGCTACGGCTACAGAGGCACCAACCATAGGGTTGTTGCCCATGCCGAGGAAGCCCATCATTTCTACGTGAGCTGGTACAGACGAAGAGCCAGCGAACTGCGCATCGCTGTGCATACGGCCCATGGTATCGGTCATGCCGTAAGAAGCAGGGCCAGCAGCCATGTTATCCGGATGGAGCGTGCGGCCTGTGCCGCCGCCGGATGCAACGGAGAAGTATTTCTTGCCCATTTCGATACATTCTTTCTTGTATGTACCGGCAACGGGGTGCTGGAAGCGGGTCGGATTGGTGGAGTTACCCGTGATGGAAACGTCAACGCCTTCGTGATGCATGATAGCAACGCCTTCGCGGACATCGTCGGCACCGAAGCAGCGGACGTTAGCCCGTTCACTCTTGGAATAAGGGATTTCACGGACGATGTTCAGTTCACCTGTTTTGTAATCGAACTGGGTCTGAACATAAGTGAAGCCGTTGATACGGGAAATAATCTGAGCAGCGTCTTTGCCGAGGCCATTGAGGATGACGCGGAGAGGCACTTTACGAGCCTTATTAGCATTGCGGACGATACCGATAGCCCCTTCGGCAGCCGCAAAGGATTCGTGACCTGCGAGGAAGCAGAAGCATTTCGTTTCATCCTGCAAGAGCATAGCTGCCAAGTTGCCGTGACCGCGGCCGACTTTGCGGTCTTCCGCAACGGAACCGGGGATGCAGAAGGACTGGAGGCCGATGCCGATTGCTTTAGCAGCGTCTACAGCCGTCCGTGCATTGGTCTTGATGGCGATAGCAGCGCCAACGGTGTATGCCCAGCCAGCATTTTCGAATGCAATAGGCTGTACATCTTTGACGATTTTATAGGGATCCAGGCCGGCAGCTGCACAGATATCGCGACATTCTTCAACGCTGCCGATACCGTATTCTTTCAGTACGCCGAGGATCTTATCAATTCTTCTGTCGTAGCTTTCAAATAATTCCATGGTTTTGCCCTCCTATTGCTGTCTCGGATCGATATACGAAGCTGCTTCTTCAAAGCGGCCATAGTGGCCTTTTGCGTCTTCCATGGCTTTCGCCGGTTCGACGCCCTTCTTGATGGCTTCCATCATTTTGCCAAGGTGGATGAATTCATAGCCGATGACCTGGTTGTCTTCATCGAGTGCCATGCGGGTAACATAGCCTTCAGTCATTTCCAGATAACGCGTTCCTTTGGCTTTCGTGCCAAACATGGTGCCAGTCTGGCTGCGCAGGCCTTTGCCGAGGTCGTCCAAGCTAGCGCCAATGGGAAGACCACCTTCGGAGAATGCCGTCTGAGTACGGCCATAGACGATCTGGAGGAAGAGCTGGCGCATAGCGACGTTGATAGCATCGCAGACCAAGTCCGTGTTGAGGGCTTCAAGAAGTGTTTTGCCCGGAAGGATTTCCGAAGCCATAGCAGCAGAATGAGTCATGCCGGAACAGCCGATGGTTTCAACGAGGGCTTCTTCGATGATGCCGTCTTTGACGTTGAGGGTCAGCTTACAGGCGCCCTGCTGCGGAGCACACCAGCCTACACCATGGGTCAGACCACTTACGTCTTTGATTTCCTTTACCTGTACCCATTCGCCTTCTTCCGGAATCGGTGCCGGTCCGTGATATGCGCCTTTCGTGACGGGACACATATTCTTAACTTCTGTTGAATATAACATGTTCTCTTCACCCTTTCAAAATGTATGAGAAATAAAAAGCAGCACGTATAAGACTCAGTCCTTCAACTGGTCGTATATCTGTGTGAATAAAGCGCGATACATGCTGCCTTTGCGCCACAAGAATGAAAATGCGTGCATGACGGAGAAATCCTTGACGACGATGCGTCGCAGCGTCCCGTCAGCCAGTTCTTTCTGAACCGATTTTTCATATAAAAATGCAATACCGCAGTCGCGGCAGGCCAGCCCTTTAACGGCCGACAAGCTGCCCACTTCATAGCGGGCCGGGAAATGTTCCAGTGTGTATCCCTGTTCTGCCAGCTTATGTTCTAAAATCCGACGGGCGCCGGCATGGCGTTCGCGAACGATGATCCGATAGCGCATGAGGTCTGACAAGGTCATTTTCTCCGGCGCTTCATAGCCTTTGCCGCAGACAGCGACAATCCGTTCATTAGAAAATAAGAGCGATTCATAGTGTCCCTGATCAAAAGAACTTTCGACGATGGCAAAATCAATGGCACCATCATCCAGGGACTGGAGCAGTTTTTCAGCATCGGCAATTTCCATGCGAAGATTCATATCGTCGTTATGCTTGAGCAAATCAGCCAACTTATCGAGAATCCCCACGCCAGCCGTTGGCGTCGCACCAAAAGACAAGGAGCGGTTATGCTGCAAATCACGGAGATGCTCTTTCAAGATGGCATCGTCATGGCTGATGGCAGTCACGGCATTCCAAAGGATGTGACCAGCCTGGGTCAGCTGCAGGTGTTTCCCCTTGTAACTAAAGAGTTTGGTCCCGTATTCGCGTTCTAAATAGCGAATATGCTGAGAAACGGCAGGCTGTGTGATGTGCAGTTCCGCAGCAGCCCGGGTATAGTTCATGTGACGGCAAACGCACAAAAATGTATGGATACGAAAATCTAACATAGCACCCTTTCCTTTCTTTGCGTTTTCCATAAGATAATTTTATGATATTTCAAAATTTTTATCAAGAAAAAAGTGGGCATTTTATGTATACACATGGGACGACTTCGCTCCCATCGATTTCGATGCCGGCCTGTTTCCGTACGCTTGTAGTAGACGAGGCCCTTATGGTATAATAAGGATAAATGATTAACTCATCAAATACAAGAAAGGATGAATCATTATGATGAAAAAAATGACGACACTCTGCGCGTCCCTGCTCCTGGCCCTGGGCTGCCTGACAGCCAATGCCATGGATTCCCAGACCCTGGTCAATAATCCCAGCCGTTACCGGGTCATCAGCACCAGCCCGGACGGCATCGTCTATGCCGATATGGATTCCCTCCGGGCCATGCAGACCATGGACTATCCCAACAGCATCGAAAACATGAGCCTGACGCTGTACGTCGAAAAATACGCCGGCATCCGCGACGACCTGGTCTTCCAGATGGGCCAGGAAATCCACCAGATCAACGAATACAAAGCGGCCCTGCACGCCAACAAGCGCGAAGGGACATACGACCTGAAAGCCGATCTGACCAAGGTCTACCGGCCCGATGGAACAGACTATGCCGTCAAGATCGACACGGTCCAGTTCAAAAACGTCCGCGACATGTACACGGCCCTGCATCACTTCGCCGCCCTCACGCCGCAGAAGGATTAGTGGTTCGTGGCTAGTGGCTCGCAGTGGCTCTCCTTATAGGAGAGCTGTCAGCGAAGCTGACTGAGAGGTTTCTCTATCAACATAGTTTACAGAAAAGGGGCTGTCGCATGTGCGACAGCCCCTTTTTGAGTTTTAAGTTTGCAGCAAATGGTAAAAAATTTAAAACCATCCCCTGGCCACTAGCTGCTAACCACCAGCCACTTAAAATATTTCCCTCCGGCCCGCAGCTATTGTATAATAGAGGCAATGAATCTTTATTATATGAAATGAAGGGGACCTGACATGACGAATGAAAAATATATGAATATGATCCGCAACAATCCCTATGTAATCGACCGCATCGAAAATCCGTCGGAAGAAATGCAGCTCCTGGCTGTCCAGATGAACGGCCTGGCCCTGCAATACATCAAGCATCCTTCCGAAGCCGTCCAGAAAGCCGCCGTCGCCAACACGGCGCGGGCCATCCAATTCATCGACCATCCCTCGGAAGACATGCTCCTGCAAGCCGTCCAGTCCGGCTGGAACAACTTGAGCTATATCAAAAATCCGTCACCGGAACTCATCGACGCCGCCCTGGAACAGTCCGGCTGGGCCATCAAATACGTCAAAGACCCGGACGAAGACCTGCAGCTGCGGGCCGTAGAAAAGAATTACGACGCCATCAAATACATCCAGCATCCGACACCGGCCGTCCAGCTGGCTGCCATCCGCGGCAATTACGAAGCCCTGCGCTACATCGAAAAACCGACAGAAGAAGCGAAAGAACTGGCCATCAGCGAAAATGAACAGGCCATCCGCCTCATCCCGGACATCAGCAAAGAAGAATTCCTCCACTTCCTCAGCCGCAACGTCCTGGTCAGCAAATATATGCCCAAGGGCATTTCCCTGACGCCCGATGACTGGCGCAACACCTTCAAGGCCGTCTTGTCCCGGGATGACGTGCCGGAAGACTACGTCCGCAACTTCATTACCTGCAGCGCCGTCGACCTGACGCCGGCTGATAAAGTCCTCCTCGTCGACGATTGCGGCAGCAAGAAGGCCCGCCGCATCACAGTAGATGAAAAATTGACATTGAAATAGGAGCGAAATCATGAACTTTACAGATACTTTCAAAAGCGTAGAATTAGTCCTCAAAGCCGGCGAAGTCCCACTGCTCGTCGGCGAAACGGGTATCGGCAAGACCTCCCTGGCCCGGGAACTGGCTGCCAAGAACGACTGGAGCCTCGTCGGCATCGACGGCAACCTCCTCAAAGAAGGGGAAATCGGCGGCCTGCCTACGGTCGAAGCGGGCACGACGATTTACGCCGTTCACCATAAACTCCGCAAAATCGACGAAGAAATCGCCAAGGGCAAGACGGTCCTCTTGTTCATCGACGAAATCAACCGCTGCGACCACGCCGTCCAGCAGGAACTGATGAACCTCATACTAAACCGTGAAATCAACGGTTACGTCTTATCACCGTCGGTCCACATCATCGCCGCCATGAACCCGGCCGATTCCTACGACTACGAAGTCGTCGAAATGGATGCGGCCCAGCAGAACCGCTTCGTCTGGCTGTATATGGAAGCCGATTACCTGCAGTGGCTCGATTGGGCCTCGACAGCGGGCATCGAAGAAAAAGTCATGGAATTCATTTCCACCTTCCCGGAATACCTGGACAAGACCAACGAAGACGATATCAATGCGACGCCGCGCAGTTACGAACGCATTTCCAAGCTGTACCACATTTATAAACAGGACCCGTCGGCCATCCCGCAGGGCGTCTTCTACAATGTCATCCGCGGCAACGTCGGCAAACTCATCGCCCAGGAATTCGTCCATTTCGTCACGTCCGACGCCCAGCCCCTCATCGCTTATGACGACGTCTTCGGCGGACCGTCCCTGGCCCCGGCCCTGTCCAGCCGGATTGCCAGCGAAAGCCACACCCGCCTCTATCTGGCTGCCAAGAATATCCTTAAACAGCTGGAACATGAACTCCGCCTCGACGACAGCCAGGCCCAGGCGCTCCTGTCCCGCTTCGTAGCCTTCCTGGCCCTCTACCCGGTCGACCTGCGCCTCGGCGTCATGAAGGACATGAAATCCGCCAACCCCAAAGTCTATGCCTGCGCTTTGGATAACGACGACTTCATCGACAGCTACTTCGCCGCCTTCCGCTCCCTGCGATAACAGCTTATGGAACAGTCACTGCCCATTGCGGCCAATCTACTCTATCAGCAGGCATCTATCGTAGCCGACGCCGTCCTCGCCGAACAGCGCCGGACAGGGAGCGTCCCGGACGTGCCGGCCGATTTCCAAAAGAAATTCTACGCCTTCCTGGACCGCATCACCGGTCACTTGATGGAAGACAAAGACAATTTCTTCGGCTATTTCCTCTTCCAAATGGTCAAGGACATCCGCTTCGACATGGCTTCACCGACGGGGACCAACTTCAAGGGGACGCGGTATCACCTCTATTTCAACCCCATGCTCTTCCTGCCCCTGTCGCCGGAACAGATGGAGAGCACCATCAAGCACGAAATCCTCCACGTCGTATCGCTCCACCTCATCCGGGCCAAAGAACTGCGGCAGCAATACAGCAAGCTGGCCGTCAATCTGGCCATGGACGTCGTCGTCAACACCTACCTCGACCACCTGCCGCCCTTCTCGACGACCCTGGAATGGGTGAACATGAACTATGCCCTGCTATTAAAGCCCTTTGAAAGCCTGGAATACTACGTCGATAAGATTCAAGGCGCCCTGGACCTGCGGACCGACAAGAAGGACCTGCCCGAATCGGACAGCGATTCCGACGAATCCATCGCCGTGTCCTACGACCCGGCCAAGACCCATGATTTATGGGACGAAGGCGACGACATCGACGAAGAGACGCTGCGCAAATTCACAGAAAAATACATCGACGCGTCATGCAAAGGCGAACTGTCGAACTATCTGGAAAGCATGATTGCAGCCCTGAAAGATGCCCAGGAAGATCTGCCCTGGCACTGGTACCTGAAGAAGCTCGTCGGCTCCGTCACCAGCACCTGGAAAAAGACGACCATGCGCCGCAACCGCCGCCAGCCAGAACGGCTGGACCTGCCGGGCTGCCTGCGCTCCCATACGGCCAAAATCCTCATCGGCCTGGACATTAGCGGCAGCATCACCGACGCCGAATTCCGCCAGGCCATCGGCGAAGTCCTGCACCTGGTCCGCTGCTACAACCATGAAATCATCGTCGCCGAATGTGACGATGAAATCCGTCGCACCTACCGCATCCGCACTATAGACGACGTCCGCGGCCGCCTGGACATCCGCGGCGGCACAGCCTATTCCCCGGTCTTCGCCTATGCCAATACACAGCGCGTCGACCTCGTCGTCTACTTCACCGACGGCAAAGGCGAAGAAAAACTCCAGACGCCGCCAAAAGGCTACAAAGTCCTCTGGGTCCTCTCGGGCAAAGGAGATAAACTCTCCCTGAAAAAGCCCTTCGGCCTGGTCAAACGCTTGACCAAACTTCCAGAATACGACCCGTCCCTCGACTTCGACGACGTAGAAAAAGGCGGCTTCTCCATGAACCACCAGGAAGGAATCAGTATGCCGTGAGTAAAAAGGCGCTGTCGCACGAAGACAGCGCCTTTTTGAGTGGCTAGTTGTTAGTAGCTCGTGGCTCATAATTCGTAAAACCTGCCATTATACTCGAATGGGCTGTGGCGAAATCTCCCTAGCGGGCTCGCCACGTGCGAGCCCCTACGTGCGGCCGCTGGCCGCTTTTTGCGACCTGCAACCGGCCGCCTGCGGCCTGCGTTTATTTTCTCATCACCGATAAAAGAGAGCATTTTATTTTCGTTTACTTCGTTTCCTGTTTTAGCGAATCAAAAATGTAACGCCAATGCAACGAAAAAACTTTCGTTGCATTGGCGACTTCATTCAATGATTATTCTCCAGGAACGAAAGAAACGGGAACATTGACGATTATCGTCATTTATGTTATGCTACATATAGAAAAAGGTGTTGCCCGGAAACGGTCAGCCCCATTGTTTAACGAAGTAATCGCCTAGAGTTGTGGAGCTGCAAGGCGATTATTTTTTTATTACAAAGTTATCCATGGGCTTCACCCCATTTCTGGGGCTTGATTAACCGCCTGCCGTTTGGCAACACCTTGATTCAGTATAGCTAAAAATATAAAATTTGTCAAAAAAGAGCTTGTCGCACAATTTTACGTGCGGCAAGCCCTTTTGGCGTTTCTGATGGATTCAGTTAAAATAATTTTTCGTAGAGATAACGGATATCGTCCAGGGACAATTCCTTGCAGTTGTTGACTAAGAGACGGGTCTGCTGGCTTCCGGCTTTTACCAGGAAATCGAGGTCTTCTTTTTTGACGCCGAATTCGTCGAGTTTCGTCGGGATATGGACTTTGGCGACGACATCTTTGATTTCAGAAATGATATAATCGGCTTTGCTGTCTGCTGTTTCTGCATATTTTTCAGGATAGACGGCATCGCAGAGAGCGGCCAGCCGTTCTGTGCAGGCATCTTTGTTGAACTCCATGACATGCGCAATCAGGATAGCATTGGAAACACCATGGGCAATGTGGTATTTGCCGCCTAACGGATAGGAGAGGGCATGGACAGCGGTCGTACCGGAACCGGTAATGGCAACACCACCGTAAAAAGCGCCGATGAGCATTTCCGTCTTGGCATCCATATTATCGCCATCCGCATAGGCTTCACGGATGTTATGGAAAATCTTCTTGGCCCCTTCAATCGCATAGGTATCGCTGAGAATCGTCGCCTTGTTTGACGTAAAACATTCGACGACGTGAGCCAGGGCATCGACGCCAGTGGCAGCCAGGACTTTCGGCGGCAAATGGCGGATCATTTCGGCGTCGAGGATGACATAGTCCGGAATCATGCAATTATTGACGATGCCTTGTTTAGACTGTTCTTCCGGGATGGCGACAATGGAATTGCAGGTTGCTTCCGAACCGGTCCCGCAAGTCGTCGGGATCATCAGGGATTTGATATATTTCTTGGCAATCGTCGGATCTTTCAGCAAGTCGCGGACGCCATAGTCGGCACCGATGACGATGCTGGCCAGCTTAGCTGCATCCATGACGCTGCCGCCGCCTACACCAATGACCAAGTCGATATTGGCAACACTGACTTCATCGATGACGCGTTCCACATCCTGGTAGGAAGGTTCCGAAGCCAAATCGTCGATAACCGTCAATTTTACAGCCGAGCAGATTTCTTCGACCCGTTTCGTAAGACCCGCTCCACGGACCGCCTTATCGGTAAACAGCAAGACGGACTGTGCCTTTTCCCGCTGCAATACTTCATTAATTTTTTCTACACTACCAGGGCCGGCATAAACCACGCCCGGAATGGTTAACTGACATTGTTTCATGATATTATCCCTCCATAGTTGGTATTAAATTAAAACGGAAAATATAAACTCTTAAAACGGATTCTCCCATTAACAATAGTGGTTTGTGGCATAATCATTTTTTTACCATCAAATTCCTCTCCCATTCTGTTTTTTAGATGGAACGGGTGGTCTTCAACACTAAATATAGTCACATTGCCTTTAGCTCCTGTCTTCAAGGTTCCAATCCCCCACGGTAATTTATGTATTTTAGCTGGATTAAAGGTACAAGCTGTAATAACATCTATCAAAGGAAATCCCAAATTTAACCATTTAGATAAAACAACGGGCAGACCCCATAACATATTATTAAACAAACCGTTTTTAGTAATGTCTGTCGAAATAATATCTGGATAAAAACCTTGTGCAATTGCAGGATAAATAACTCGATAGCAATGATTAATCCTCGCGTCTGCCGAGTCAAAATAGACCCCACGCTTTCTTGCATCCCATACGGCCTGTTTAACTTTTCCATTATCGTCAAGAATAGTATTTTGTTTCCCTTGATAAATATGGCAAATAACATCTCCAGGTCGCATTTTATTGATAATTCTATCCATAGGACTTGCTGCATTGGTAACATGTAACGTAATAGCACAATGTAATTTTTCAGCTAATTCTATTGTCTTATCTAAAACAATTTCTCCAAAAGGTTCTACTACTTCTGCACCATAGCGTAATTTTAAGCCACGTGCATGTTCCGGGTCACTTTCGAAAATATGACGGACAGCCACTTCATCAAAATGATTCGGATCAACATTTTCCGGATAACTTTCCGTAATTTGTCCAGACGTGGAAACATTGACTGAATAAAAAATATTTAAATAACTATTATCTACAACAGTTCTCTTAAAAACAGGCCAGTTTCCAGCTCCAGAACTTCCTCCATCAATTGCAGCTGTAATTCCCATAGGAATCAAATTTAAATCAGCATCAAAACCGGGTTCAGTTCCCTCTTTAAAAATATGTACATGTGAATCAACCCATCCGGGACTAACATAATATCCTTCTGCGTTAATTTCATCTTTAATTTCATAATTAATAGTTTTATCATAGTCCACTACATATCCATCTCGAATTGCAATGTCTTTTTTGCATATAGTTTTTTTATCAGGTTCAATGACACTGCCATTCTTAATTAAAATATCAATTTTTTCAGGCATTGTTCATCCTTCTTTCTTAAAAGAAGAATAGTCGTTCCGTTTTCTAAAAAACGAATTAGATAGAGCGACTATTCTTTCAGCAGTTTACAACTTTTTGAACAAATAAATATCGCGTAACCACACTTTGAAGTA
>NZ_JAJBQV010000037.1 GCF_020539865.1 Megasphaera elsdenii
AGAGCCGTTTGGCTCTTGTTTATTGATTGGTATTACTCATTGTTTGACGTTCTACAAAATAGAACCTCGCACGTTGGCGTTCATTCAGTTCATTGTTCAGTTTTCAAAGGTCATCGTGTCGTCGTTTATCGCGGCGACTTGTATATCTTACCAAACTGTGAATGTTTTGTCAAGAACTAATTTGAATCTTTTTTAATTCGTTTCGTCCGCTCCAGTACAGCTGGTTTTTATATAGTACCATCTTTCCCGACAAAAGTCAATGGTTATTTTTCAGAATTTCAAAATAACGATGGATATGGCAGGCCAGGAAGACCGTGAATCGCTGTTCCCAATCGTTCAGGTCATAAGGGATGAGTTTTTCCGCCTTATGGATGCGATAGGCTACGGTATTGCGATGGGTATATAGCTGAGCTGCTGTCCCTTTCAAACTGCCATCATGACAGAGGTAGGCTTCCAGCGTCTCATACAGATTCGTCTGGTGTTGCTCATCGTATTGCAGTAAATCCTGTAAAGCCCGGTCATGGATGACACGCAATACTTGGTCCTGGGACTGGGAAAAGAAGAGGGCATAGGCGCCGAGGGCCCCGAAATAGCACCAGGACTGCCGATGGAGGCGGCCCCAGATAAGGGCCTGCTGTCCCTGGCGGCAGCTGTCGGGCAGCTGTTTCATACCAGGAGCCGTCAGTCCCTGGCCAATTGCCAAGTGCTTATATTGCTTCAACCATGGAACGAGTTTTTCCGGCAGCTCCCCTTTCAAAAGTAATACGATCGTATCTTCATAAGGAAATATAAAATAAGACTGGCCAAGGCCATTGAGGAAAGATTTGCTGTCTGCAAAAAAAGACGCATCCCCATCGGAACCGGCCAAGACCAGGGCTGTATAAGGGCCTTCTTCTTTCCATCCCGTCAAGGCCAGTTCCGTCAGGACTGACGACCCCTGCACACCAAAAAGGAATTCCTTCCACGCCGTAATAGCTCGGTATTCTTCGCGATTGGTCAAAAAAAGGGACGACAAGAAGGACTGGGTAATGTCGGCCAGCCGCACTTCCCATGGCATGGTGAATAACGGGAAAGCCGCTGCATCGCAGCGGTCTTTCAAGGCCTCCGTAATATCCGACGCCAAGAGATATTTCCCCGTATTGACGACGAGTCCTGCCGCATCAGCCGCCAGCAGTGCGTCGACAAAGGCTTCTAGCCAGTTCGAATCGCCGTGGCTGGCCAGCCCAGTCGTAAAGATGAAGGCATGGGGCCATAAGAAAGTGCCATAGTCCGCATCTTCCATGACCTGGACCCAAGCGACGTCACGGCTCAATCCCTGGCATCCGGCCAGGAGCTCCAATTTATATTTGTTCTCATCCTGCTTATAAAGCCGATCGATGGATAAAGACATAGGTCATTCACTCCCACTCTTCTTGTGCTGCCAGCACAGTATTCCCTTTTAACTTTGGTTCCCTGGCTCATTGCTGTTTTTAAGAATTAACCATATAATTATCATATCATTTAAGTTTATCCATATAAAATCTTTAGCATTATCCATTCAAGCTAAGATTTTATATTCTGATTATGCTAAGGGGGAGACATTATGTTAAAAGATGAATTACCGAAAATCGTTACCCAGACTGTTCCCGGCCCGAAAGCCGCTACTGTATTAGCCCGCCGCCGTCAGGCCATTCCTGATGCCATCGGCACTATTTATCCAACGGTTATCAAGCGCGGCGAAGGCGCCATGTTCGAAGATGTCGACGGCAACTATTTCCTCGATTGGGTCGGCGGCGTCGGCGTCCTGAACATCGGCTATTCTCAGCCGGAAGTCGTCAAAGCCGTCCAGGAGCAGGCCGGTAACTATTTCCATGCCATGGCCAATATTGTCACCCATGAAGGCTATGTTGCCTTAGCAGAAAAGCTCAATGCCATCGCTCCCGTCAAAGGCGATAAAAAGCGGTCATTCTTCATCAACAGCGGTGCCGAAGCCGACGAAAATGCCGTCAAAGTCGCTAAAGCCTATACGAAACGGCCGAATATCATCGTCTTCTCCGGCGCCTTCCACGGCCGCACGCTCATGACCATGGCTATGACGGCAAAAAAAGCCTACGCTCGTGGCATGGGGCCTTTCCCGGACGGTGTATACCGTGCCGAATTCCCTTATCTTTACCGTAAACCGGCTGGCATGAGTGACGACGAAGCGCTGGAATTCTACATGAATTCCCTGAAGGAAGTCTTCATGTATTCCTCGCCGGCCGAATACGTCGCAGCCATTGTCGTCGAACCGCTCCAAGGCGAAGGCGGCTTCATCCCAGCGCCTATCCCTTGGATCAAAGCGCTGCGCAAAGTCTGCGATGACAACGGCATCTTGCTCATTGCCGACGAAGTCCAAACTGGCTGGTGCCGTACAGGCCGCATGTTGGCTACAGAATACTGGAAAGAAGCCGGCTGCCCGCCTGATATCATCGCCACAGCCAAATCTATCGGCGGCGGCGTACCTCTCGGAGCTGTCGTAGCCCGCGAAGAGATCATGGAATCCGTCCCGGCAGGCGTTATCGGCGGTACCTTCGGCGGCAACGCCCTGGCTTGCACTTCAGCGTTAAAAGTCATCGAAATCATGGAACGGGACCACTTAGCAGACCGGGCCTTGGAAATCGGCAAAAAAGTCTGCGCCCGCTATGAACAGTGGAAACAGAAATACGATGTCATCGGCGATTGCCGCGGTTTAGGCGCCATGCTCGGCTTGGAATTCGTCCACGATAAAGCCAACAAAAAGCCCTACCCGGAACTGGTCACAGCAGTCATCAAAGAAGCAGCCCATCACGGCCTGATCATGGAAAACTGCGGTATTTATGACAATGTCATCCGCTTCCTCTGCCCCCTCGTCGTCACCGACGCCCAGATCGATGCCGGCCTGGATATTCTGGAACAGGCCATTATTACCTGCACGAAATGATCAGTACTTCTCTCCCATGACATCGAGGGCGACCATAGCCATCGCCTTGGCACCCGTTAATGCCTGCATCTTGCCCAGGTCGCTGCCAGCGGCTTGGGCAAATTCTTTCGTATGGGCATTAATATCATAGCCGATACAGATTTCCGGCTGACTGACCCGCGTGACCTGGCTGACATTGCCGACATCCGTCGAACCTTCGGCGTAATCGTCATCTCGGACGCCAAATTCTTCATAAAGTTGATTGAAGGCGTCGGCAAAGTAAACGTCCATCTTAGGGTCATTGATCATATTTTTATAGAGCGGTTCATAATGGACCATTTCTACTTTCGCTCCGTGTGCGTCGGCAACGTCACGGGCGATTTTTTTTATATCCGGCAGCATCTTATCTTCTAAATATTCCACCTTCAAAGCCCGGATAGTCGCCTTGAGAACAGCCCGGTCGGGAACGATGTTAGGAGCTGTCCCGCCTTCGGTGATGATGGCGCCGATGATATGGCGTTCGGTTAAGGTTTTTTCATAGGCCTTCAAGCGGCCGTAGAAATCGACAAGGGCATCGAGAGCATTGACGCCATGGTACGTAGCATCGGCCACGTGGGCAGCTTTGCCGAGGAAGGTGAACTGCAGAGGATGCGTCGCATAAGACGTGCCGCCAATATAAGTCTGATCCGTTCCGGGATGGATGATGACTGCCGCTTCCAAGTCGTCGAAGACACCGTGTTCGCTCATATAGACCTTGCTGCCGACAGTTTCTTCAGCTGGACAGCCGTAGACATGGACCGTCGCCTTTGTACCGGCCGCTTTGGCAAAGGCCAGGGCTGCGCCGACGCTCATGGCCGCGATGAGGTTGTGGCCGCAGCCATGGCCGATTTCCGGCAGGGCATCGTATTCGGCCAAAAAGCCCATCTGGAACGGACCGTTGCCGCAGACAGCGTGAAAGGCCGTCGGAAAGGCATCGGCGACGGGATTGTCGATGGCAAAGCCGTGGTCCTGCAAGATTTTTTTCAGCGTCGTCGAAGCGAAGACTTCGTTCATGCCCGTTTCCGGGTGGTCGTGAAGGGCGTCGGCAATGCCGTAGATGACCGGCTTCAATTCATCCACATAGTGGCAGGCCTGGTCTTTCAATTCTTTATATTCCATGGAATCCTCTCCTATTCAAATTACAGTAAAGTAAAACGCACGCCGTCCAGCCGGGCTTCGAGGCCGGCCCTCTGCCCCAGGGGCAGCCAGGCGTTGTCGGCACCGTGGCCGAAAGGCAGGTCCATGACAGCCGGCTTGCCCCATTTCTTGGCATAAGCCCGCAGGACTTCTTTGACGGTCCATTCGTAAGGGGCCTTTTCGTCGGGGCCGCAGTGATAAAATTCGCCAAAGGCAATGGCCCGGACGCGGTCGATGAGGCCCGCTTCCTCGAACTGGCAGAGCATGCGGTCTAGCGCATAGGCATCTTCACCGACTTCTTCCAGGCAGAGGATGGCCCCGGCCGGCGGGTCGATGGCATAGGGCGTGCCCATGAGGACGGACAGGAGCATCATATTACCCCCGACCAGGGGACCCGTGACGGCACCGGGAACGAGCGTTTTCGGGGAACAATCCGGCGGCAAGGGCAATTCCCGCGCTTCATAGGGGTGCTGCAGGCCATAGGCGAACTGTTCTTTCGTATATTCCGAAGCATCGCGTCCGAGGGACATGACCATCGTCCCGTGGATGGGACAGAAGCCGCAGCGCTGGAGGAAGGCCGTATGCAGGGCCGTAATGTCGCTGAAACCGACGAACAGTTTCGGGTGCGCCGCAATGAGGTCATAGTCCAAAAGCGGCAGGATGCGCGTCGCGCCGTAGCCGCCGCGCAGGCAGACGATGGCCTTGACGGTGTCGTCGGCAAAGGCGTCGTTGATATCGGCGGCCCGCAGCCTGTCGGGGCCGGCCAGATAGCCGTCAAAGGCGGATACGGATTTCCCGATTTTCAATTCATAGCCGAGAGAGCGCAGAAAGACGAGGCCCTTGGTCACATCGGCGCCGGCCAGGGTCGAAGACGGGGCGACGACGGCAATGGTGTCGCCAGGCTGTAAGGGGGCTGCATAGGTATACTCCATAAGGCTACTTCCTTTCTGTTTCATCGATATAGGCTTTCTTGAAGTCGACCAGTCCCAGCGGCGACCAGTGATAGCCTTTGATGTACGGCTGGGCTACATAGGGCTGGGTCGTGTAATACAAGGGGATGATGACGCAGTCGTCGAAGAGCAGCTGCTCGGCTTCATGGAGATAGGCCATGCGCTGGCGTTCATCGTTGCTGGCTTTGGCCTTGGCGATGAGGGCGTTGTAGGCCGGGTTGTGATACTGGGCGTCATTTTCGTCGTCGGCAAAGACGTCGAGGAAGGTCATGGGATCGATGTAGTCGGCGATCCACGAAGCCCGGGCCAGCTGATAGTCGCCTTGGGCACGGGTGGCCATGAAGACTTTCGATTCCTGGTTGGTGATATGGACGTCGACGCCGAGATTTTCTTTCCACATGGCCTGCAGGGCTTCGGCGACGGCCTTGTGCATTTCATTGGTGTTGAAGAGGAGCGTCACTTCCGGCAGAGGATGCTGGTCATCGTATCCAGCTTCCTTCAAAAGCTGCCGGGCTTTGTCCGGGTCCTCCGTAATGAGGTTGCCTCCTTCTTTGCGGAAATCATGGCCTGTAGCTTTATCTTTCAGTCCTGGCGGGACCCAAGCATAAGCCGCTTCCTTTTCACCGCGGACGATGTACTTCATCAAGCCTTCCCGCTGAACGGCCAGGGCAAAGGCTTTACGGACGCGGACGTCGTCAAAGGGCTTTTTCTGGACATTGAAGACATAATAATAGGCACCGAGATAGGGAGCAATCTTATAGAGGCCCAATTTTTCCAACCGTTCCTGATCAGCCGGCGGCGGTTCGACAGTCATATTGGCCTGATTGCTTTCGACTAAAGTCAGGCGCGTCGCTTGGGAATCACTGATGGGGAAGTCGATATGGTCCAGGATGACGGAATTGGCATCCCAATAGCGTTCATTTTTGACCAGCTTGATTTCACTGGAATGGTTCCAGGACACGATTTTATAAGGGCCGTTGCCAATCATACCGTCAGCATCGGCAGCCCACGTATCGGGCTTGGCTTCGACGAGCTTACGCGGCACGGGATAATAACAGTGGAAAGCCGTCAGGTTGAGAAAATATGGCGTCGGTTCTTTCAGATGGACGACCAAGGTCTGGTCATCGACGGCTTTGACGCCGACTTCATTCGCAGAAGCTTTCTTATTGAAATAGTCTTCGGCCTTGTCGATACAAAAGAGCATATACGCATTTTCCGAAGCCACATCGGGATTGACGACGCGCTTCCAAGCGTATTCTAGGTCGCCTGCCGTAATCGGCGTGCCGTCGCTCCATTCAAGGCCTGGGCGCAAGTGAAAAGTATAGGTCTTGCCATCCGGTGAAATATCCCAACTTTCGGCCAGGGCCGGTTGAGGTACATTATCATCATCGAGGCGGGTCAGGCCTTCAAAAATCTGCAATTCCGTATTGCTTTCGACGAGAGCCGTCGTCATGGCCGGATCCAGCCGCGACGGTTCTGCTTCCAGGACATAACTGACCGTATCAGGATGCTGGATGCCGCAGCCACTGAACAGGACGACCACCAGCAGACAGGTCAGGAGCAAGCATAACTTTTTCATCGTCTGCCTCCTCTCGCATGGTGACAGGCGACGAAGCGGTCGTCTGTGACCTGACGGAAATGAGGCACATCGAGGCGGCAGACTTCATCGGCATAGGGACAGCGCGGATGGAAGACGCAGCCTTTCGGCAAATCAAGGGGGCTCGGTACTTCGCCGCAGACAATGGTCCGGCGCTGGTAATGCGGGTCCGGCCGGGGTACAGAGGCGATGAGCATCTGCGTATAGGGATGGAGCGGGTCGTGAAAGACAGCGTCGCCCGGTCCCAATTCGACGAGGCGCCCTAAATAC
Source organism: Megasphaera elsdenii (assembly GCF_020539865.1). Taxonomy (GTDB): domain Bacteria; phylum Bacillota; class Negativicutes; order Veillonellales; family Megasphaeraceae; genus Megasphaera; species Megasphaera elsdenii_A. Next base: position 6,911 of record NZ_JAJBQV010000037.1, read on the forward strand.
ATGACGCCCATGCGGCGGCTCATGTGATGAACCATGGCCAGGTCATGGGCAATGAACAAATAGGATAAGCCCCGTTCCCACTGCAGACGCTGCATCATATTGACAATCTGCACCTGGACGGATACATCAAGGGCTGAAATCGGTTCATCACAAAAGACACATTCCGGGTCGACAGCCAAGGCCCGGGCGATGCCGATGCGCTGGCGCTGGCCGCCACTGAATTCATGGGGATAGCGTTGGGCCGCTTCAGGCCGCATGTCGACCTGTTCCAATAAAGACGCCACGCGCTGGCGCCGCTGACTGTCATCGGCGCAGAGATGGTAGTTGCGCAGAGGTTCACTGATGATATCTTCAACGGTCATGCGTGGATCCAGCGAAGCATAAGGATCTTGGAAAATCATCTGGACATGGCGGCGGTAGTCGCGACGGACGGCGGCGTCGGAAAGGTCTTTTCCCTTATAGGAAATAGTGCCGCCCGTCTTGGCGTATAACCCCAACAGGGTCCGAGCAAAAGTCGACTTGCCGCATCCCGATTCGCCGACGAGGCCGACTGTTTCGCCTTCACCGATAGATAACGACAAATCGTGGACTGCTGTCAGAACTTTTTTCGGCCGTCCCAGCCAGTCCCGCTGGACGACGAAGTCCTTGCTAATATGTTTTGCTTCAATGAGCGTCATGGCAATGCCTCCTTTGCCGCTTCAGCCTGAGCCAGCCAGCACCGATAGTAATGGCCCGGACCGGCTTCTTCCCGCGGCGGGGCGGCTTCCATACAGGCTTTCATAGCCAAGGGACAGCGTGGATAGAAACGGCAGCCCTGGGGCATGTGGAATAAGTCCGGCGCCTGGCCGGGAATCCCCGTCAGTGCTTTATCTTTCTGGGCCGGGTCCGGCAGTGACGCCAAGAGGCCCTTCGTATAGGGGTGGGCAGGGTGGTAAAAAATATCGTCAGCTGTCCCCTCTTCGACGACGACACCGGCATACATGACGTAAATGCGGCGGCACATCTGGGCGATGACGCCGAGATTATGAGAAATGAGGACGACAGCCATGCCCAATTCGGCCTGAAGGCGCTTGAGAACATCTAGGACCTGAGCTTCTGTCGTCACATCGAGGGCCGTCGTCGGTTCGTCAGCAAAGAGGAGCCTCGGCGAACAGGACAGGGCCATGGCGATGAGGCAGCGCTGGCGCATGCCGCCTGATAATTCATGGGGATATTGATGAAGCCGCTTTTCTGGTGACGTCAGGCCGACGGCTTTGAGCAATTCCAGCGCTTTGGCTTCGCAAGCTTTATGATTCAAGTGCTGGTGCAGGGCAATGCCCTCGCAGAGCTGAGTCCCAATCGTCAGGACCGGATTGAGTGAGGTCATCGGGTCCTGAAAAATCATGGCCATATCACGGCCGCGCAGGTGGTTCATCTGCTGTTCTGACAACGGAAGGATATCGCGGCCATCCCAGAGAATCTGGCCGCTCGTATATTCCGTCGCTTCTGCCGGCAGCAATTTCATGGCTGCCTGGGAAGTGACGGATTTACCGCAGCCTGATTCGCCGACGATGCCGACAGTTTCGCCAGGGTTGACAGTCAGCGACACATCATGGACAGCTTCCAGCAGGCCCCGATAGGTATGAAAAGAAATGGTCAAATGGCGAACCTCTAAAAGTGCTTGCATCAGCGTCCCTCCTTCTGATTCTGCGGATCCAAAGCGTCGCGCAGGCCATCGCCGAGGAACATGAAGCCCAGCATGGTAATGCACAGGGCCAGAGCTGGGAAGACGAGCTGGAATGGGAAGGAACGCATACTGTTAATACCTTCTGAAGCCAAGACACCCCAGCTGGCCATAGGCGCCGAAACGCCGAGGCCGATGAAGCTCAAAAAGGCTTCCGTAAAAATGGCATCGGGAATGGACAAGGTCAAGGTGACAATGATGGGCCCGACACAATTCGGAATCATATGACGGCAAAGGATATGCCACATCGATGTCCCGCAGGACCGGGCAGCCATGACGTATTCCTGCTGCTTCAGGCTGAGAATCTGGCCGCGGACAATGCGAGCCATGTTGAGCCAATAGGCAATGCCCAAGGCCAAGTAAATGTTGAGCAGGCCTGGTTTGAAGACAACCATGAGCAAGATGACATAGAGCAGCATGGGAATCGAATAGAGGATGTCGACAATGTGCATCATGATCTGGTCCGTCCGGCCGCCAGCCAGGCCGGCAATGCCACCGTAGAGGACGCCGATAAAGACGTTGATCAAGCTGGCCACGAGGCCGATGGACAAGGAAATGCGGGCGCCATAGAGGACGCGGACTAAGAGGTCCCGGCCTAACGAATCCGTTCCGAACCAATGAGCTGCCGACGGCCAGGCATTGGCAGCCGTCAAATTCTGGTCAGCATAGGTATACGGCGCCAGCCAGGGACCGGCAATGGCCAGGAGACTCATGATGACGACGATAGCCAGGCCCCCTAAAGCCAGGCGGTTCTTCTTCATCTGCCGCCAGCCCCGGTCGCGCAGGGTCTGCGGTGGTACATACGGTTCCGTCCGGTCCGCAGCGGTAAGCGGTGTAAAGTCCATCATCATCCCTCCTTCTTTCCATCTATCGTAATCCGCGGATCCAAGAGCGGATAAATGACATCGATGAGCAGATTCATCATCATGATGAGGAAACTGTAAAAGATAGTAATGCCCAAGATGACCGTATAATCGCGGTTATAGATACTGGTAACGAAGTGGCGTCCCAAGCCGGGAATAGCAAAAATCGTCTCGACGATGAAGCTCCCTGTCAGCAAGGCCGCCGCCAAAGGACCGATGTAGCTGACGACAGGCAGCAAGGCGTTGCGCAAGGCATGGCGGCAGATGAGAGACCGCATGCCGATGCCCCGCGACCGGGCTGTACGGATATAGTCCTGTCCCAAGGCGTCGAGCAGGCTCGACCGGGTCAGGCGCATGATGAAAGCTGTCGGCTGGGCCGCCAGAGCCAGAGCCGGCAGGATGACGTAAGCCGGCCCCTTCCACAAAGCTGCCGGTAGGACAGGCCACGTAAAGGCAAAGAGCTGAATGAGGACCGCAGCCAAGATAAAACTGGGCACCGATACACCCAGCGTAGCACCGATCATCATGGCATAGTCTATCCAGGTATTCTTATACCAGGCCGCCGCCATGCCAGCCAGGACGCCGGCGCCGATGGCCAGCAACAGACTGATAAGCCCAAGCTGGGCCGACACGGGGAAGGTTTCGGCAATGATATCGTTGACGGTCTTGCCAGGGTACTTATAAGACGGTCCCAAATCGAGGACGGCTGCATGACGAACGTAATCGGCATACTGGGGCCATAAGGGTTCATCGAGATGATACCGGGCTTCGACCGTCGCCATGACCGCTGGCGGCAGCTTCTTTTCCTGGGTAAACGGGCCGCCAGGGATGGCGTGCATGAGGCCAAAGGTAATAGTAATAATCGCCCATAAGACGACACAGGCGCCGAGCAGGCGCTTTGCAAGGTAAATGGCCAATTCAGATTCCTTCCTTTCCAACATAGCTAATATTCATTATAAGGCTCCCCTTCTGTCATGACAAGTTGTAATTCCTAAAAAGGCGGCGTATAATAATAAGTTAGCACGTTAACAATCCATACGAAAAAGGTGATCGATGTGAACTGGAAATTCTGCTTGGCCATTCTAACTTGCAACGTCGTCTTCATGTCTTCAAGTTATACTATGCTTATCCCCTTCCTGCCCATGTATTTGACGCGGGAACTGGGCGTCGATGCGGCATCTGTCAACATCTGGTCAGGTGTCGTCTTTTCGTCGACCTTCCTGGTCAGCGCCGTCATGGCACCCATTTGGGGGCGCATGGCTGACCGGCGGGGCAAGCGGCTCATGGCAATCCGGGCCAGCCTGCTCTTATCGATTAGCTACTTTCTCGGCGGCATCGTTACGTCGCCGCTGCAGTTGACCTTCATGCGCATGTTCCAGGGCTTTGCATCCGGACTGTGGCCGATGGAACTGGCCATCATGACCATCTATGCGCCACCGAAGAAACTGGGCATCTGCCTGGGCATCATGCAGGGCGCCCTGACAGCAGGCGGTATCATCGGTCCCCTCTTCGGCGGTATATTGGCCGAAGTCTTCGGCATGCGCATGTCCTTCTTTCTGGCCGCAGCGGCTTTATTTCTAAACTTCATCGTCCTAGTCTTCTTCATCAAAGAGCCGCCGACAGATACGGCAACTGGGACGGACAGCCCCGATGCCGAAGGGGATAAAATCAGTCTCTGGAAAATTCCTGTCATCCGCCTGATGCTGGTCAGTGCCGCACTGGTTCAAGTCGTCATCCTCATCGTCCAGCCCATCTTGACGACGTATATTTCTCACCTGGCCGGCAATCTGGACAACCTGGTCTTCATTTCAGGCCTCATCTTCTCACTCGGCGGTTTTTCCAGTGCCATTACGGCTCCCCTCTGGGGACGCTTCGGACAGCATCACGGCTTTGTCAAAGCCTTGAGATTGTCCTTGGTCCTAGCTGGGATTTTCTTCTTTGTCCAGGCTATCCCCAATACGCTATATGCTTTCGCAGCCAGCCAGTTCGCCATCGGCCTCTTCTTCTCCGGCATCTATCCGTCTATCAACGCCATTTTAGCCGAAAAGACCAGTGCTAATATCAAAGGCCGCGTCTTCGGTCTGATGTTCTCAGCCCAGCAGGTCGGCGCCATGGGCGGCCCTATCCTGGGCGGCGTCATCGCGACTTTCCTAGGCATGAAATACGTCTTCTTAGCAGCTGGCGCCTTGCTGCTCGTCATCAGCATCGCCGTCCAGCGAAAAGCACGCCAGCTCCACGAAGCTTAGCCCCGCGTCCCCCGGTTATGGGTATAATTGGGCAGCAGTTTCGGCGATAAGACATCATCGTGTACACCGGCTTCTTCCCGTTCCCGGTCAAAGCGGCGGACATGGTCGAGGTTCCCCTTGCCGGGCTGGGCCGTCTGACTGTAAGAAGCCGCTTCTGTACCAGCAATGCGGCCGAAGACGATGATATCTAAGAGACTGTTTCCCATGAGGCGATTCGTCCCGTGGATACCGCCAACGTCTTCCCCTGCTGCATAGAGGCCAGGGATTTTCGTTTCACTATGGGTTCCAATGCAGATGCCGCCGTTCTGGTAGTGCAAGGTCGGATAGACCAGGATAGGCTGTTTTCGGATATCGATACCGAATTTTTCGTACATGTGGATCATAGCCGGCAGGCGTTTTTCCATAGTCCCTTCGCCATTGATGAGGTCGACCATAGGCGTATCGAGCCAGACAGCCGGACCATGGAGGGCATAGATCCCCTTGTCCCGTTCCTGACACTCCCTGATGATGGCCGCCGCTACAACGTCACGCGTTTCCAAGGGATGGAGGAAGGCTTCGCCGTTCTTATTGACCAGCATGGCACCTAGGGACCGGACCTTTTCCGTGACCAAGGCCCCATAAATCTGTGGCGGATAAGCCGCTCCAGTAGGATGATACTGAATGGCATCGGCATAGACCAGGGGAACGCCGGCGCGATAGGCCATGACCATGCCGTCCGCTGTCGAACCGTAGTGGTTGGACGTCGGAAATCCCTGGTAATGGAGACGGCCAGCGCCGCCAGTTGCGATGATGACACTCTTAGCCCGGACGACGTGGTATTCGTGCGTATCGAAATCATAGAGGACGGCACCGGCCATCTTCCCGTCCCCGTCCAGGAGGAGTTCTACAGCTGGCGAATATTCGACGACGTCGACGCCGGCATTTCGCACTTCGTCGCGGAGGACGCGCATAATTTCAGCCCCAGTATAATCGCCGCAGGCATGCATGCGCTTGCGCGACGTACCGCCACCGTGAGTCGTGACCATGGAGCCATCGCTGTTCTTATCAAAGAGGACGCCTAGCGAACTGAGCCAGTAGATGGCTTCCGGCCCGTGGAGAACGAGTTCGGCCAAAAGTTCCGGTTTATTCTTATAATGGCCTCCGCCAATAGCATCGAGATAATGCGCTGCCGGCGAATCGTTTTCTTTATCCGCCGCCTGAATACCGCCTTCAGCCATGCCCGTATTGGCATCACCAAGGCGCAGTTTCGTCGCCATAAGGACCCGTGCCCCGTGGCGGGCGGCTTCAATAGCGGCAGCGGCACCAGCCCCGCCGCCGCCGATGACTAAGACATCCGTATCGAACTGAATATGTTCTAAGTCGACATCAGCCGTATCCATGCGGCTTTTCCCTTGTAGCAGGGCAGCCAGTTCTTTCGGCACTTTATCGCCCTTGTTCGGGCCGACAGTGAGGACGGCAAAGCCTTCTTCATGATAATCAGGGTGATACTGGCGCAGGAGTTTGTCCTTTTCTTCAGCTGTAAAGCGCGGAAGTTCTTCAGATAAACGGATATTCCGCGTAGCTTCGACCCGCGCCTGAGAATCCCGCATTTCTTCTGTATAAATCATGATGGCCTCCTATGTCTCAATATCCCGCGATTCATACAAGCGGTGCAGTACTGCATCATCGGCTTCCATTAAATGCTGGACGTCAGCTACGAACTGGCCTTCCTGGATGGCCTGGACGCGCTGTTCCAAATGCTTGCTTTTCTTGGCGATGTACTTGCCCATGAGGCGCCGCGCCAGCAGGCCGACGGCACCGTGACTGATTTTGGCCGGACAGCTGGCTGCACAGATATTGCAGCAGACACAGCGGAAAGATTCCTTGGCACAGCCGGCATAATCACCGCGCTGGGCCAAAGCAATATATTTCATGACCTGTATGCCTTGAGGGCAGTTCCGCGTACAGGCATTGCAATGGATGCAGTTGTAGATTTCCGGATAGAGCTGACCGACGACGTTGCCGGCAACGGGCAGGTCATCCATATCGTAGTCCTGCTTCTTGATGGGAAACGATTCTAGGCGGCCGACGCACATGCCGTCTTCGACTTTCGTCTGACAAGCCAAGGCTGAATGAGTCTCCGTCTGCCCCTGCAGGCGGTAGACAACGGCACAAGCCCCGCAGAACCCGCTTCGGCAGCCACAGCCTCGGACAAGGCGGAAACCAGAATATTCCATGGCCCGCATGATCGTCAGATCCTCAGGGACAGAAAATTTCTTGCCTAATAAATAGACCGTTACCATTTTCATAATGAAAAACTCCTTTGTGAATGAATGGCAAAAGGGCTTGTCGTACACGACAAGCCCTTTTTAAGTTTGACGTTGAAAGTTTGATGTTTGATGTAGAAGGGGCTAATTTAAAACCATCACTTCAAACATCAAACATCATACTTCAAACATTATTCCAGTACTTCCAACAGGCAGTCACCGCTGATGATGGCCTGGCCTTTGGTAGCGTAGATTTCGCCGACTGTACCGTCGATAGGAGACGTAATGGTCGTTTCCATCTTCATGGCTTCCGTAACGACTAACGGTTCGCCTTTCTTGACTTTCTGGCCCTTCGTGACCAGGACTTTGACGACAGAACCAGACAAGGTAGCGCCGATGTCGCCGACTTTGTCCGGATCGGCTTTGCGGCGGGTGACGGTCTTCATGTCGACACTCTTATCCTGGACCTGGATTTCACGTTCGGCACCGTTGAACATGAAGGTAATTGTGCGGACACCGCTATCATCAGGATCACTGATATTGATGAGAGTGATGATGAGGTCCTTCCCTTCTTCGATTTCAACGTGGACTTCTTCGTTTTTCTTCATGCCGAAGAAGAACGTCGGTGTATCGAGAACGCTGACATCGCCGTATTTCTTGACTGTTTCGTTGAAGTCCTTGAAGACTTTCGGATACTGGCAGTAAGCGTTGATGTCTTCGTCTTCATGCTTATAGCCGGCATCGGTCAATTTCTGGCGGATGGCTTCGAAATCGGCAGGAGCCAGGCTCTTGCCCGGACGTTCTGTCAAGGGTTTCTTGCCCTTCAGGACGATTTTCTGGAGTTTTTCCGGGAAGCCCTGATAAGGAATGCCGATACGGCCTTCGAAGAATTCGACGACGGACTGCGGGAAGTCGAGGACGTCACCTTTATCATAGACATCCTGTTCCGTCAGATTGTTCTGGACCATGAACAAGGCCATATCACCGACGACTTTCGACGACGGCGTTACTTTGATGATGTCACCGAACATCATGCTGACCGTATGGTACATCTTCTTGATGTCATTCCAGCGGTCACCAAGGCCGACGGCTTTCGCCTGCTGGCGCAGGTTGGAGAACTGGCCGCCCGGCATTTCATGCTGGTAGACTTCCGTATTCGGATAGGCATCGGCCTTGTCGACACCTTTGTAGTACGGACGGACTGTAGCCCAGTAACGGGACATTTCTTCCATAGCATCGACGTCGAGGTCCGGCTGGCGGTCCTTGCCACTCAACGCGTAGTACAAGGTGCTCATGCTCGGCTGGCTCGTACCGCCGGCAAAGGCAGAATAAGCGACGTCGACGATGTCGACACCGGCATCGATAGCGCGGTTATACGTGCAGATGGCATTGCCCGAACCGTCATGGGTATGGAGATGGATTGGCAAGTCGACGGCATCTTTCAAGGCCGATACCAAGCGGTATGCCGCTTCCGGTTTCAAGAGGCCGGCCATATCCTTGATGGCAATGATGTTGGCGTCGGCATTCTGCAATTCCTTCGCCATGTTGACGTAATATTTTAAATCGTATTTATTGCGGGACGGGTCGAGGATATCGCCAGTGTAGCATAAGGCGACTTCGGCCAGTTTATTGTTTTCCCGGACGGCCTGAATCGTGCCGTACATGTTGTCCAAGCTGTTGAGGCTGTCGAAGACGCGGAAGACATCGATGCCGTTCTTAGCCGACAAGTCGATGAAGTTCTTGACGACGTTGTCAGGATAGCTCGTATAGCCGACGGCATTGGCGCCGCGGACGAGCATCTGCAAGAGGATGTTCGGCGCTTTCTTGCGCATCTGGCGCAAGCGGACCCACGGATCTTCATAGAGGAAGCGATAGGCTACGTCAAAAGTAGCACCGCCCCAGCATTCATAAGAGAAGAGATTGGGCAGTTTTTTAGAAGCCGCTTCCAAGACGCGGAGCATATCGATGGAACGGACGCGCGTAGCGAACAGGGATTGATGGGCGTCGCGCATGGTCGTATCCGTGAAGAAGACCTTCTTCTGTTCTTTGATCCACTGAGAGAATTTTTCCGGTCCCATGGCATCGAATTTCTGTTTCGTCCCGTCTGGATAATCACCTTTGACCGGTGTCGGCAGTTCTAACGCTTCAAAAACCGGTTTGTCCTGATGACCGGCATCGGCATAGCCATTGATAGTCGTATCGCCGATATATTTGAGGAGCTTCGTGCCACGGTCCTGGACGACGGGCAGGTTGAACAGTTCCGGATGGTCATCGATGAAGTTGACGTTGTACGTACCAGCGATAAATTCCGGACTCTTGAGGACGTTGATCAAGAAGCCGATGTTGGTCTTGACGCCGCGGATACGAAATTCCTTGAGGACGCGGAGCATCTTCTGAGCGGCTTCTTTATGGGTCAGGCCATAAGTCGTCGTCTTGACCAGCAGCGAATCGTAGTACGGCGTGATGATGGCGCCGGTATAGGCATTGCCGCTGTCGAGGCGGACGCCGAAGCCGCCGCCGCTGCGGTATACCATGATCTTGCCCGAATCAGGCATGAAGTTGTTCATCGGGTCTTCTGTCGTGATACGGCACTGGATGGCATCGCCCAGGCAGCGGACGTCGTCCTGGGATTTGATGCCGATTTCATCGCTGTCCAGGGCATAGCCTTCAGCAACTTTAATCTGAGTCTGGACAATATCGATGCCCGTGATCATTTCCGTAACGGTATGTTCGACCTGTACGCGCGGGTTGACTTCGATGAAATAGAATTCACCGTCCGGCGTAACCAAGAATTCAACGGTCCCGGCATTGACGTAATGGACGTTCTTCATCAATTTCAGGGCTGCGTTGCAAATCTTCTGGCGCAGTTCGACAGGCAGGGCCGAAGCCGGAGCCGTTTCGACGACTTTCTGGTGACGGCGCTGGATGGAGCAGTCGCGTTCAAAGAGGTGGATGACATTGCCGTGTTCGTCGCCCATGATCTGGACTTCGACGTGTTTCGGATTGACGATGCATTTTTCCAAATAAATTTCATCGCTGCCAAAAGCCAGTTTGGCTTCCGATTTAGCACGGTCGTAGGCATCGCGGAGATCGGCCATGCGGTCGACCATACGCATACCGCGGCCACCGCCGCCGTTGACGGCTTTGAGCATGATTGGGAAGCCGACCTGTTTGGCAAATTTTTCGACTTCTGCATAGTTCATGACCGGGCCGTCGCTGCCGGGGATGTACTGGATACCGGCCTTCTTCGCCTGGATGCGGGCATTGATCTTATCGCCGAACATGATGAGGTGTTCGACTTTAGGACCGATGAAGATAATGCCTTCTTCTTCACAGCGTTTGGCCAGGTCCGCATTTTCAGACAAGAAGCCGTAGCCCGGATGGATGGCATCGACGTCATGTTCATGAGCAATGCGGATAATATCTTCAATATCTAAATATGCATCTACCGGTTTTTTGCCTTCACCGACGAGATACGATTCATCTGCACGGAAACGGTGCAGGGACAACGAATCTTCTTTGGAATAAATAGCTACGGTACGGATTCCCAGTTCATTACAAGCCCGGAAAACACGAATAGCGATTTCTCCGCGGTTGGCAACTAAAACCGAACGAATTTTTTTCATGAAAATACCCTCCTGCTTAGAAATATTAAGTCAAGACCGGTAAACGCACAGATGTCCACTCCCATACATTCACCGCTTTCTTCATTATAACAAAATAGGAAAACATTACAAGGGACGCACCCTGCGGATTTATAAAAATACTGTATACAAGTCATGTTTTTCTGGCCTTTTCAGTCCTTCCCGCTGCTTTTCCTTTCTGTCATCCCGATGACGATAATCGTCCCTTCGTACAGTACAATCATCGGGATGGCAATGCACGTCTGGGTGAACATGTCCGTCGTCGGCGATACGACTCCGGCAAAGATGAAGGCCAGGAGGATGAAGACGCGGCGCTTGGCCTTTAGCATAGCTGCCGTCACCAGCCCCAGACGTGACAGGACCAAGAGGATCAAAGGCAGTTCAAACCCCAAGGCGAAAGGCAGGAGAAAGGCGATAAAAAACGATAAATACGCCGACAAAGAAAACATAGGCTGCAGGGACACCGTGGCAAAGCCCATGAAGAACTGGACCGCTGCCGGCAGGACCCAGAAAAAGGCAAAGGCTGAACCGCTGTAAAATAACAGCAAAGCCGACGGGATGAACCACAAGGCCGTCGTCACTTCCCCGCCGCGCAGGGCCGGCCGCAGGAACCGCCAGAATTCATAGCAATGGATGGGCAAGGTCCCGAGGAAGCCCGTAAAGGCAGCGATTTCTAGATAAGAAAAAAACACTTCTGCCGGATTGAGAAAATACAATTTCCCGGCAGGAGCCGAAAGGACGGCAATGATATCTTCGGCATATACGTAGGAAACGATACTGCCCAGCAGCCAGGCCACGAGGCAGACGATGATGCGCCGCCTCAATTCTTCCAGATGGAACGTAATAGGAGCTCGTTCTTCAGACATGAGATTTCCTTTCAGGTGTTTGAACCTCTCCCGCTTATAGAAGCGGGAGATTCTTGAGAAGTTTGATACATGGACTAACGCCTGACAGCCTATCCCAAAGGAGTTAGCTGTCAGGATATCCTTATTCTCAAAGGGCTGTCCAAAAGCTCTTTACACAGTCCCTCGAAATCGAAGTTCTGCTTACTTTTACGGAGTATGTTGTATGCTCCATTCACATCCGCGTTGGCAATCCTGCCATCGGCGAACTGGTACAAGCCACGGTGGATACGCTTCCCGCTGAACGTGCCAGTATACGGCTGTTCAGGATTATAGACAGGAATATCGTCTAAATCCAAGCA
>NZ_JAJBQV010000038.1 GCF_020539865.1 Megasphaera elsdenii
TCAGATAACTGAGTCCATTTTTTTTAGATGAGGCTATTCTGTTACAGCCCCTTTTTTCATCAATCCTTAAAATAAGGTTTGAATACGGAACGGTTCGGTTCTTTATGCTGTTTATTTTCACGGCGCTGGTTATTGCGGGAATTATTGCGGTTGTTGTCCTGATTCTTGGGAGCGAAATGGCGGCGCCGTTCACCGCGGTGTTCACTGTTGCCTTCACCGTCGTCTTTGCGGTTGCGGCGGTCTCCCCGGCGGTCGTTACGGTTGTAGCGGCGGTTATTGCGGTCGCCGCGGTTGTTGCGGCTGCGGTGGACGCGGAGCGGGGCTTCTTCGGTGATCTTGACTGGCGTCGTGTCCGGTTCTTTCGTCAAGAGCTTGATGGCAGCAGCTACGAGAGCAGCCGAATCGTAGTTGGACAAGAGTTCTTCGGCATTTTCTTTGTACGTCCCGAAATTGCCTTCTTCTGTCGTCGTGATCAAGCTGCGGATAGCGGCCTGCTGGGCGCCTTCCAAGGCTTCCGAGAAGGTCGGTGCCTTGCGGCGGGTGATGCGGCGCTTGATGAGCCGTTCGATGGTCCGCAAGTGTTCCATTTCGCGGGGAATGACGAAGGTCGTCGCTTCGCCGCTCTGGCCGGCACGGCCGGTACGGCCGACGCGGTGGACGTAGCTTTCCGGGTCCTGAGGCAGGTCGTAGTTGAAGACGTGCGTGACGCCGCTGATGTCGAGGCCGCGGGCGGCAACGTCTGTAGCGACGAGGATGTCGATGGTCTTTTCACGGAACTGGCGGATGACCGTGTCGCGCTTCGCCTGGGTCAGATCGCCGTGGATGCCTTCGGCGGAATATCCGCGCTTCTTGAGGGCTTCCGATACTTCGTCGACGCGGCGCTTGGTGCGGACGAAGATGATGGCCAGGTCCGGTTCCTGCAGGTCCAGGAGACGGCAGAGGATGTCGAATTTCTGGCGGTCCGGCACTTCGATGTAAGACTGTTCGATGAGGTCCATCGTGACTTCTTTGGCCTTCATGCGGATAATGAGCGGGTCGTGCAGGAACGTTTCGGCCAGCTGTTGAATCGGTTTGGGCATGGTAGCCGAGAAGAGCAGGGTCTGGCGCGTGTTCGGCGTAGCGGCCATGATGATGTTGATGTCATCGATGAAGCCCATGTCCAGCATTTCGTCGGCTTCGTCGAGGACGATAGTCGTAATGTGACTTAAATCGATGGTGCCGCGTTTCATATGGTCGATGAGGCGGCCCGGCGTAGCGACGATGATCTGCGGGCATTTGCGCAGGCGGCGCAGCTGGCGTTCCATATCTTGGCCACCGTAGATCGGTAGGGCCTGGATATTGGTGAACTGGGCCAGGTGGTTCAGTTCTTCAGCAACCTGCATGGCCAGTTCACGCGTCGGCGACAGGACGACGGTCTGGATATCCTTGGACGGTTCGGCTTTCAGGATTTTTTCCAGGACCGGGATGCCATAGGCAGCGGTCTTACCCGTACCAGTCTGGGCTTGGCCAATCATGTCGCTGCCGCTCATGGCGACAGGAATCGATTCAGCCTGGATTGGCGTCGGTTCTTCAAAGCCCATTTCGTTGAGGGCGCGGATAATGACTTCGCTAATATTCAAATTTTGGAATTGTTCTAACATGTACTTCCTCCTTGTTGTGTAACTTAATTATTATAGCATTAATCAAGGGAAAAAGATAGGGTCAGGCGTGTAGGAGAGATACTATACAAAGATAAACGTTAAACCTGGTTTTGCTGGCTTTTCTTAAATAAAGTATCACGTTTAAGCTAAAAATATTCGGAAAAGTTCTGAAAAAAGCCTTGCAAATTACAAAAGGGTATGATAACATACAAAGCGTCAACAGACAAACAATCCCAAATAAAAATGCGTTGAAGAGAACTAGTAAGTTCCGGAATGTTTCCAGAGAGCTGCCGGGTGGTGTGAGGCAGCAGCGGCACGGAACAGAACTCATCTCTAAGCAGCTCGCTGAAACAAAAGGAGTAGGTGGAGCCGGGGCCTGGCCGTTAACAGACAGGAGGGTATCGACAGTTGTCCGTACCTGTAGAGAGCCTATCTTCGGATAGGAATTAGAGTGGTAACGCGTAAGTATAATCTTTCGTCTCTTTGAGACGGAAGATTTTTTTTATTTTGATTGTGTAATGATTTATTTTAAATTTATTTCATAATCATAGGAGAGATGCAGTATGAAAAACGTAGAACATTACAAAAAAGGTTACTTTATGCCCCCCGTTGTCGATATGTCCTGGACACAGAAAGAATATCCCGATAAAGCGCCGATTTGGTGCAGCGTCGATTTGCGCGATGGCAACCAGGCCCTCATCATTCCTATGAGCCTTGAAGAAAAGATTGAATTCTATAAAGTCTTAGTCGGTATGGGGTTCAAGGAAATCGAAGTCGGCTTCCCGGCCGCTTCGGAAACGGAATTTGAATTCCTGCGCTACTTAGTTGATCACGATATGATTCCTGATGATGTCACGGTCCAAGTCTTGACCCAGGCTCGCGAACACATCATCCGCAAGACCTTCGATGCCCTGAAAGGTGTCAAGAATGCTATCGTCCATGTTTACAATTCCACGTCCTTTGCCCAACGCCAGCAGGTCTTCCGCAAATCGAAGGAAGAAATCAAGCAGATTGCCGTTGACGGTGCGAAATTATTACAGCGCCTGACGGACGAAGCCGGTGCCAACTTCCGCTTTGAATATTCGCCGGAAAGCTTCACCGGTACGGAACCGGAATATGCTTTGGAAGTCTGCAACGCCGTTCTCGATGTTTGGAAACCGACGGCTGACCGCAAGGCCATCATCAACCTGCCGTCGACGGTACAGATGTCTATGCCTCACGTCTTTGCTTCGCAGATTGCCTATATGTCGCAGAACTTGAAATACCGGGACAACGTCATCTTATCGGTTCATCCCCACAATGACCGCGGCACAGGCGTTGCCGATGCTGAAATGGCTATGCTCGCCGGCGCGGACCGCGTTGAAGGGACCCTGTTCGGCAATGGTGAACGGACAGGCAATGCCGATATCGTCACTATCGGCATGAACATGTATGCTTTAGGCGTCGATCCGGGCCTGGATTTCTCCAACATGCCCGAGCTGGTGGAAACGTACGAACGAGTGACCCGCATGCATGTCCATCCGCGTCAGCCTTATTCGGGCCAGCTGGTCTTCGCCGCTTTCTCTGGTTCTCATCAGGATGCCATCGCCAAGGGCATGCATTTCCGCCAGGAAAACAACGAACAGTACTGGACCTGCCCGTACCTGTACATCGATCCGCATGATGTGGGCCGCACGTACGATGCAGATGTCATCCGTATCAACAGCCAGTCCGGCAAGGGCGGCGTAGGCTTCGTTATGGAACAGAACTACGGTATCGATATGCCGAAGAAGATGCGCGAAGACTTCAGCTACTTCGTCAAAGAAGTTTCGGACCACAAGCATCAGGAACTGAAACCGGCTGAAATCTACGACGTCTTCAAGAAGAATTACCTCAATGCCGATACGCCGCTGAAAGTGGAAGACTTCTCGCTCAAGAAGAAAGGCGACAAATGGGTCGGCAAAGTCCTGGTCCGCGCCAACGACCAAGAAGTCGTCCTCGAAGGGGCTGGCAATGGCCAGCTGAACGCTGTCAGCAACGCTGTCTGCAAGGCGTATGGCATTGAGTTCAGCAACCTCGTCTACAGTGAACACGATTTGGACCGCGATTCTGATTCCCGCGGCATTGCCTACTTCGGCCTGACTGATAAAGCCGGCCATACGACCTGGGGCGCTGGCGTCGATACGGACACCATCACGGCTTCCATCTTCGCCTTCATGACGGCCATTAACCGCATGGACGGCATGGCCCAGCGCGTCAAGTTCCGGGCCCTCAGGTCCACGCCGGATACGATTACGGCTTTCAAAGCCACGTCGGGTCAGCATTAAAGTTTGATGCTTGAGGTTTGATGTTTGACGTAAAATCACTTACATCAAACATCAAACCTACCACATCAAACTTAAATATGATAGCGATTCACTATATTATAACTTTCAGAGTTAATTAGCATAAGGAGTGTATATACATATGGGTATGACGATGACGCAGAAAATCCTGGCAAAACATGCCGGCGTCGACTCGGTGAAACCGGGTGATTTAATTACTTGTAATCTCGATATGGTCCTGGCCAACGATATTACGGCTCCTCCGGCCATTGCACAGTTCAATAAGATTGGCAAGCCCGTCTTCGATAAGACGAAGATTTCCCTGGTTCCGGACCATTTCACGCCGAATAAGGACATTAAGTCCGCCGGCTTGGCTAAGATTGTCCGCGACTTCGCTAAGAAGCACGGCATTACGCATTACTTTGAAGTCGGCCGCGTCGGCATTGAACACGTCCTCCTGCCGGAACAGGGCATCGTCGCTCCGGGCATGTTGACCATCGGTGCAGATTCCCATACCTGTACGTATGGCGCTCTCGGTGGTTTCTCCACAGGCGTTGGCTCGACGGACTTAGGCGTTGCCATGGCTACGGGTAAGGCTTGGTTCAAAGTCCCGGATGCTATCAACGTCCACTTGACGGGCTCCAAACCCGACGACATTACGGGCAAAGATGTCATGCTGACCCTCATCGGCATGATTGGCGTCGACGGTGCCCTCTACCAGTCTTTGGAATTCACTGGCGAAGGCGTAGCGGCCCTGGATATGACCGACCGCTTTACGATTGCCAACATGGCTATCGAAGCCGGTGCTAAGAACGGTATTTTCCCCGTCGACGAACAGACCATTGCCTATGAAAAGGGACGCGTCCCCGATGGCTACGATATCGTCACGGCCGACGCCGACGCCCATTACAGCCGGACCGTCGAAATCAACTTGTCCGAATTAAAGCCTGTCGTCGCCTTCCCACATTTGCCGGAAAACACTAAGGTCATCGGCACTTTTGGCGACATCAAGATTGACCAGGTTGTCATCGGGTCTTGTACCAATGGCCGTCTGGAAGATCTGAAAATCGCTGCAGATATTTTGAAAGGCCATAAGGTCCATCCTGATGTGCGCTGCATCGTCATTCCCGGCAGCCAGCACGTCTATATGGAAGCCATGAAGGCTGGCTATATCGAAACCTTCATCACTGCCGGCTGCGCCGTTTCGACGCCGACGTGCGGCCCCTGCCTGGGTGGCTACATGGGCATCATGACGGCTGGTGAAAAATGTGTCTCCACGACGAATCGAAATTTCCGCGGCCGCATGGGGCATGTTGACAGCGAAGTCTACCTGGCTGGCCCGCAGGTCGCTGCAGCTAGTGCGATTCTCGGCAAGATTGCCGCACCGAAGGAGGTCCGTTAAATCATGACATTAGAAGGAAAAGTATGGCGCTACGGCGACAATATCGATACAGACGTAATCATCCCGGCTCGTTATTTGAATAGTTTCGATCCGAAGGAATTGGCCACACACTGCATGGTCGACATTGATGAAACCTTTGCCGGCAACGTAAAGGAAGGGGATATCATGGTCGGCGGCCACAACTTTGGCTGCGGTTCGTCCCGCGAACACGCGCCGATTGCCATCAAGGCTTCGGGCATCCCCGTCGTCATTGCTGCCAGCTTCGCCCGCATCTTTTACCGCAATGCCATTAACGTCGGCCTGCCGGCCTTGGAAATCGGCGACGACGTAGAAAAAATCAAAGCCGGCGACATCCTCTCTATTGACCTCGACACGGGGAAAATCGTCGACAAGACGACAGGCGATACCTTCCAGGCACCGCCCCTGCCGGGCTTCATTCAGGACATTGCCAAGGCAGGCGGCTTGATCAATTACGTAAAGGAGTCTAAGTAACATGGCTAAACATATCGTCGTCATCCCCGGCGATGGAATCGGGGAAGAAATCACGGCAAGTGCCGTTAACGTCTTACAGAAAATCGATGAAGTCTGCCACATTGGCCTGACTTTTGAAAAGAAACCGGCTGGCGGCACGGCTTATGACCTCTGCGGCTCGCCCTTGCCGGAAGATACCATTGAAGCGGCTAAGAAAGCCGATGCCATCCTCTTCGGCGCCGTCGGCGGCGATAAGTGGGATAACGTCGACCCGAAATTGCGTCCGGAACAGGCCGTCCTGGGCCTTCGCAAGGCTTTGGGACTTTATGTCAACCTGCGTCCAGTCAAGGTGCCGGAAGTGCTGGCCGAATACTCGCCGCTCAAACCGGATATCGTCACCGGTACGGACGTCCTCATCGTTCGCGAACTCGTCGGCGGCATCTACTTCGGCGACCGCTGTGAATCGGAAATCCACAATGGCGTCGAACGCGCGTGGGACCTGGAAAATTACAGTGTTCCTGAAGTACAGCGCATTAGCAAATTTGCCATGAAGGCTGCCCAGAAACGCCGTCATAAGGTCACGTCTGTCGACAAGGCCAACGTCTTGGCTACGTCCCGCCTGTGGCGCCGTACGGTCATCGACGTCGCTAAGGATTATCCTGACGTCGCTTTGAATCATTTTTATGTCGACAACTGTGCCATGCAGCTGGCCCTTAATCCTAAACAGTTCGACGTCATCGTCACGAGCAATCTCTTCGGGGATATCCTCAGCGATGAAGCGGCCGTCCTCGGCGGTTCCATTGGCATGATGCCATCGGCTTCGATCGGTGAAATGACCAGCCTTTACGAACCGATTCACGGATCGGCACCGGACATCGCTGGCCAGGGCATTGCCAACCCCTGTGCAACGATCCTTTCGGCAGCTATGCTCCTGCGTTACTCCTTAGATGAAGATGCAGCAGCTGACAAAATCGAAAAGGCTGTTGACGCCGCCTTAGCGGATGGCTGGCGCACACCGGATCTCTATAAGGAAGGCTTTAAGAAAGCCGATACCCAGAAGATGACCGATGTCATCATTAGCAAAATTCAATAAATCGTTTGGCTGCAAACTGCTAACTTAATACTTAAAAAGAGGCTGTCGCATGAAGCTTTTTGCCATCATGCAAGGCCCTTTTCTCTTTAATGTTTGAGGTTTGATGTATGATGTTTGAGGTGATTGCTTTAAATTTAAAAACATCCACATCAGACATCAAACTTTCAACTTCAAACTCAAAAAGGAGCTGTCACGATGCGACAGCTCCTTTTTTGCACCTATATTATAGTATATAAAGAGGTAGCATCTTGAAAGGTCGCGGCGAATAGTGTATGATGAGAAATAGTTTAAGTACATTTTCATATTTCGTGTACAGCGAGAGGCAGGATGGAGATAGATGTTAGAATTTCCGATTAAACGCACGATTATCATTGATGATACTAAAAAGAAGAAGCGAGGCCGCAAGAAAAAAGGCGACGGTGAGAAGACCGTCATCCACGGCACAGTCAATCTGCCCAAGAAGGAACCGCTGAAGAAGCTGGACCCGCTCCCGAAGAACGCCAAGAACCTGGTCATCGTCGAATCGCCGGCCAAGGCCAAGACGATTGAACGCTTTTTAGGCAGCGGCTATAAAGTCATGGCCAGTCGCGGCCACTTGCGCGATTTGCCGCGCAATCAGTTCGGTGTCAATATCGAAGACGGTTTCGTACCGACGTATACGAATATGTGGGATAAGCGCAAGCTCATCGAAGACTTGCAGAACGAATACGTCCGTTCTAAAAAAGTCTATCTGGCAACGGACCCGGACCGCGAAGGGGAAGCTATTTCCTGGCATCTGGCTCATTTGTTGGAAATCGATCCGCATGACAAATGCCGTATCATGTTCCACGAAATTACCAAGAAAGCCATCCTCGAAGCCATTAAGGACCCGGAACCGATTGACTTGAAAAAAGTCGACGCCCAGCAGGCCCGCCGCGTCTTGGACCGCATCGTCGGCTATAAGTTGAGCCCTCTCTTGTGGAAGAAAGTCTGCAAGGGCCTCAGTGCCGGCCGCGTCCAGTCCGTCGCGGTCCGTCTCATCTGTGAACGGGAAGAGGCCATTAAGGCCTTCGTTCCGGAAGAATACTGGACCGTCAGCGGGACTTATGGGACAGAAGACGGCTTGACTTTGACGACGGAACTGACCAAGATCGACGGCAAGAAGGCCGAAATCCCGACGCAAGAGGCGGCTGAAGCCATTGCCCATGACTTGACCTGGGAAAGCCGCAAGGAAGACCATGAACCGGATAAGATTACGAAAGTAGAAAAACGCAAGCGCAAGCGCCAACCTCAGCCGCCGTTCACGACGTCGACGATGCAGCAGGAATGCGTTAGCAAGCTCAATTTCGGTGCCAAGAAGACGATGATGCTGGCCCAGCAGCTCTATGAAGGTCTCGATATGGGCGACCAAGGTCACGTTGGCCTCATTACTTACATGCGTACAGACTCGGTCCGCATCAATGACGATATGGTCCAGGCTGCGCGAGAATTCATTGCGGCCAACTACGGCGAAGAATATATTCCGGAAAAGCCCCGCGTCTATAAGAGTAAGCAGACCAGTCAGGATGCGCACGAAGCTATCCGTCCGACATCGCTGGAACTGACGCCGTATAAGGTGTCGGAATTTTTGTCCCGCGACCAGCTGCGCCTGTATACCCTCATTTGGAACCGTTTCCTGGCCAGCCAGATGGAATCGGTCGAAACGGAACACATGGCCATCATCATCAACAGCGGCCGTTATGAACTGCGGGCTGCGGGGTACAAGATTCTCTTCAAGGGCTTTACGGAACTCTATGAAGACGCCAAGAAAGATAAGACTTTGGCTGAACTGCCGCACATTTCGGCGAATACCGTCGTCCACAATCAGTCCGTCACGCCGCAGCAGCATTTCACTCAGCCGCCGGCCCGCTATACCGAAGCCAGCCTGATCAAGACGCTGGAAGAAAAGGGCATTGGCCGGCCGAGTACGTATGCGCCCATTATGGATACCATCCAGAACCGCAATTACGTCGAAAAGAAGGACAAACAGTTCGTCCCGACGGAGCTAGGCGTCATCATCGTTGATTTATTGAAAAAATATTTCGCCCAGATCATCAACGTCGGCTTTACAGCCCACATGGAAGAAGAACTGGACGCCATCGAGCAGGGCAAGGATACGTACCGTCACGTCTTGCAGGAATTTTACGATATTTTTAAGCCGGAAATGGACGAAGCCGAAGAAAAGATGGAAAAAGTCACGATTTCTGGCCAGGATTCAGGGCAGGTTTGCGAACTCTGCGGCGCGCCTATGGTCTATAAATTCGGCCGTTTCGGCAAATTCCTGGCCTGCTCTAATTTCCCGGAATGTCGCAATACCAAGGCCATCGTCGAAGACCTGGGCATTACTTGTCCCAAGTGCGGCAAGGGGACGCTCATCAAGCGCAAATCCAAGCGGGGCCGCGTCTTCTACGGCTGCAGCCAGTATCCGGAATGTGACTTTGTCCTCTGGAACCAGCCTGTCGACAAGAAGTGCCCTGTTTGCGGCAGTATCATGATTGTCAAACATTATAAAAAAGGGCCTGATAAGATTTTTTGCAGCAATGCAGAATGTGAAAACCATAAAAAAGGTGAGGTAGTGAATGAAGAATAGTGTCTTAATCATCGGTGCCGGTCTGGCCGGTTCGGAAGCTGCATGGCAGCTCGTCCGCCGCGGCGTTCCAGTAGAACTCGTCGAAATGCGGCCGGTCAAATCGTCGCCGGCACACCATACGGAATATTTTGCTGAACTCGTCTGCAGCAACTCCCTGCGGGCAGCGAATATCGAAAACGCCGTCGGCCTCTTGAAGGAAGAAATGCGCCGTCTAGGGTCGCTCATCATGGATGCAGCCGATACGCACCGCGTCCCGGCTGGCGGCGCCCTAGCTGTCGACCGCATTCCCTTCAGCCAGTATGTGACGGAAAAACTCAAGCATCATCCTTTGGTTACCATCCGTCATGAAGAAGTGACGGAACTGCCAGATGACCAGATCTGCATCGTCGCCAGCGGCCCGCTGACCAGTGATGCCCTGGCCGATACGATTCGCCGTCTGACGGGGGAAGATTATTTCCATTTCCACGATGCCGCAGCGCCTATTGTCGCTGTCGACTCCCTGGACATGACCAAGGTCTACCGCGCCGCCCGTTACGGCAAGGGAGGCGCAGACTATCTGAACTGCCCTTTTACGAAAGAAGAATATGAAGCTTTCTGGCAGGCTTTGACGACGGCTGAATGTGCCGAACTCCACGAATTTGAAAAGGACGACAGTGTCTTTGAAGGCTGTATGCCTATCGAAGTCATGGCTGGCCGTGGTATCGACACCATGCGCTATGGCCCGATGAAGCCGGTCGGCCTGGAACTGCCCGGTACGGGTGAACTGCCTTATGCTGTCGTCCAGCTGCGCCAGGATAACGGCAGTGCTACGCTGTACAATATCGTCGGCTTCCAGACACATCTCAAGTTCCCTGAACAGAAACGGGTCTTTTCCATGATCCCCGGCCTGGAACACGCCGAATTTGTCCGCTACGGCGTCATGCACCGCAATTCCTACATCAATTCGCCGGAACTACTTTTGCCGACGCTGCAGCTGCGCAAGCAGCCGAACCTCCTCTTTGCCGGCCAGCTGACCGGCGTCGAAGGCTACCTGGAATCGGCAGCTATGGGCCTTTTGGCCGGTGTCAATGCAGCCCGTCTCCTGCAAGGGGAAGACGGATTGACCTTTTCCAAGCGCACGGCTATGGGCGGCCTGAGCCAGTATATCTCCAGCGGCCCGAACGACCATTTCCAGCCGATGAACATCAATTTCGGTCTCATGGAACCGCTGGGCATCAAGAAGCGCATGAAGAAGAAAGAAAAGAACGCCTTGCTGGCTCAGCGGGCGCTCGATGAAATCGAACAAATGAAGGGGGATTACCCATGTCTGAATTAATGTCTACTGAATTCCACGCTACTACGATATGTGCTGTCCAGCGCGATGGCAAGACGGCCATTGCCGGTGACGGCCAGGTCACGATGGGCAATGCTGTCATCATGAAGGGGACGGCCCAGAAAGTTCGCCGCCTTTACCACGGTAAGATTATCAGCGGCTTTGCCGGTTCTGTCGCCGATGCGTTCACCTTATTCGACCATTTTGAAGCTAAATTGAACGAACACAACGGCAACCTCGTCCGCAGCGCCGTCGAACTGGCCAAGGACTGGCGGTCCGACAAGATTCTCCATAAATTGGAAGCCCTGCTCCTGGTCGCTGACAGCCAGCGTATCCTGCTCATTTCCGGCAATGGTGAAGTCATTGAACCGGATGACGGCGTCTTGGCTATCGGTTCCGGCGGTAACTACGCCTTGGCTTCGGCACGGGCCCTTCTGCAGAATACGGACCTGTCGGCCCGGGATATTGCTGAAAAGTCCCTGCATATCGCAGCGGACATCTGCGTTTACACCAACCACAATGTCATTGTCGAAGAAATCTAAGAAAGAGGTATTTCCATGGAAAAAACAGAATTGACGCCAAAACAGATCGTGGCGGAACTGAATAAATACATTGTCGGCCAGAGCGAAGCTAAGAAATCCGTTTCCATCGCCCTGCGCAACCGCTGGCGCCGCAAACGCCTGAGCGAAGACATGCAGGATGAAATCATCCCTAAGAACATCCTGCTCATCGGCCCGACGGGTGTCGGCAAGACGGAAATCGCCCGCCGCCTGGCCAAGCTCGTCGGTGCGCCGTTCATTAAAGTCGAAGCGACGAAATACACGGAAGTCGGCTATGTCGGCAGAGATGTCGAACAGATGATCCGCGACCTCGTGGCCAACGCCATCCGCATGATCCAGGAACAGGAAAGTCAGCGCTATGAAGAAAAGGCTGAAGAAGAAGCCAACAAGCGTATCCTCCAGGTCTTCTGGCCGAAGAAGTCCATTAAGGAAAAGGTCAAGAATCCGATGGATGTCTTCTTCAGTAGCGACGATGATGATGAAACGCCGGAAGAACCGAAGCAGCTCGAAGAACCGAAGTCGGACCGTCGGCAGAAGATGTTTGAAGACATTTGCGCCCATAAGCTGGACGACCGGGAAATCGAAGTCGAAGTGGCCGAACAGAACCAGGGTTTCCAGGGTATCCTGACAGGCAATTCGACGGAAGAATTGACCAATAACTTCCAGGAAATGTTGGGCAGCATTATGCCTAAGAAGAAGAAAAAGAAGAAGATGACCGTCGCCAAGGCCCGAGACATCTTCAAAGAAGAAGAATTGGAAAAATGCCTGGACATGGACATCATCGTCGACAAGGCCATTGAAGCGACGGAAGAATCGGGCATCGTCTTCATCGACGAATTCGATAAGATCGCTGAAAAAGGCCACTCGAACGGGCCGGACGTTTCCCGTGAAGGCGTACAGCGCGATATCCTGCCTATCGTCGAAGGGGCAACGGTCAATACGAAATACGGCCCGGTCAAGACGGACCACATCCTCTTCATCGCTGCCGGTGCCTTCCACGTCTCCAAGCCGAGCGACCTCATTCCGGAACTGCAGGGCCGCTTCCCAATCCGTGTCGAACTCCAGTCCTTGACGGTCGACGACTTCCGCCGCATCCTGACCGAACCGAATCAATCCTTGGTCAAACAGTACAAGGCTCTTTTGGAAACAGACGACGTCACCTTGGAATTCACTGACGACGGCATCAATGCCATTGCGGAATACGCATACCGCGTCAATTTGGAAACGGAAAACATCGGCGCCCGCCGGTTGCATACGATTTTGGAAAAAATCCTCGAAGACGTAGCCTATGAAGCACCGGATATTGACGAAAAGCACATCGTCGTCAACAAGGAATTCGTTTCGGGCAAACTGAACGACGTCGTCCAAAACGTCGACTTGAGCCATTATATTTTATAAAACGGGGGTATTATGAACCGACCTTATGCAAAATTAACGATTACGAAAAAAGGGGAACGGGCCGCCCGCAGTGGCCACCCCTGGGTATATGGGGAAGAAGTGACCCATGTCGAAGGCACGTATCAGACCGGGGACATCGTCGACGTTTACAGCGATAAGGACCGCTACCTCGGGACGGGCTTTGCCAATGATATTTCCAAAATCCGCGTGCGCATCGTGTCGCGCAATGCCAACGACCGCTTCGATGAAGCCTTCTGGCAGCGCCGGGTCAAGTACGCCCTGGATTACCGCAAGACCGTCATGGGCGATAAGGACTTTGCCTGTTGCCGCCTCATCTTCGGCGATGCCGACGATATGCCGGGGTTGACAGTAGACCGCTATAACGACGTCCTCGTCGCTCAGACTTTATGCTACGGCATGGACCAGGTGAAACCGGTCATCTTCAAGGCCCTCGTCGATGAACTGGCCGCTATGGGTGTCACAATCCGCGGTATTTACGAACGAAATGACGTCAAAGTCCGCAAACTGGATGGCATGGAAGAGTATAAAGGCTGGTATGAAGCGGACTTCCTGCCTCAGCCGGGCAGCGTTTTGACGACAATCGACGAAAACGGCATCCTTTATGACGTAGACGTCGAAAATGGCCAGAAGACAGGCTTCTTCCTGGATCAGAAATACAACCGCCTGGCTGTCGCCAAAATCGCTGTCGGCAAACATGTCCTGGACTGCTTCACTCATACCGGAGCCTTTGCCCTTAATGCGGCCAAGGGCGGAGCGGCCAGCGTCACAGCTGTCGATATTTCCCAGGAAGCCGTCGACATGACTAACGAGAACATCCGCCGCAATGGCTTGGAAGCCATCGTCACGGCCAAGCAGGCCAACGTCTTCGATTTGCTCACGGACCTGGCTGAACACAAGTGCCATGACTATGACTTCATCATCCTCGACCCGCCGGCCTTCACCAAATCGGGTCATACCGTCCGCAACGCCATGCGGGGCTATAAGGAAATCAACTTGAAAGCGATGAAACTCTTGCCTCGCGGCGGCTATCTGGCTACGTGCTCGTGCTCGCACTTCATGCGCGACGATCTGTTCCGCCAGATGCTCCACGATGCTGCCAAAGACGCCGGCGTCCGCCTCCGCCAGATTGAAGGCCGCCAGCAGTCGCCGGACCATCCCATCCTCTGGAACGTTCCGGAAACGAATTACCTGAAATTCTATTTGTTCCAGGTCGTATAGTGTTAACAAGGCGCTGCCTTCGTGTGACAGCGCCTTTTTTTATTCTGCGAAATGCGTATGTTTGACCCGCCAGGCTGTCATCTTGTTGAACAGCCAGAAGCCATAGATGCCCAACGTGATGATAGTGAAGAACCACCATTTGATGTAGCTGCCGAAGAGCTGCAGACCTGTTCCATCAAAAGTGAGACGCTGGCCGTCGATGATCGTATTGCGGCAGATCCAGCGGCGGAACATGACTTCGCCCCAAGGGTAGGCGATGCCGAACGTACAAATCGTAATGATGACTAAGATGAGGCCATAGCCGATAAATTCGAGTACAGACCCTTCAAATTTCGATTCCCTTTGTAATAGCATAACAAGCCTCCTTTATGATATGTATAGAAATATGATACCATATTTTTTGTTTGACCAATAGGAGGAAAGCATGGTAAAATAAAAAAGTACTTGCGAGTGTGGCGGAATGGCAGACGCACCAGACTTAGGATCTGGCGCCTCACGGCGTGAGGGTTCAAGTCCCTCCACTCGCACCAATGGGACAACCATCACATTGAATGATGGTTGTCCTTTTTTATTGACCCCATAATATCTGGTGCGTTTGACCCCTTTTTGACCCCGCGACGGGGCAAAGTTAAACGAGGTCGATTAATTTATCAACGACATTCTCTTCAATATCTGGCAAAACGTGACTGTATGTGTCCATAGTCTGCTGAAAGGAAGAGTGACCCAGGCGGACCTGGACGACTTTGAAATGGACGCCCGCTTTGAGAAGTAGTGTGGCATGAGTGTGTCGCAACATATGAAAGGTCAGGTGGAAGCCTGCCAGCTTTCCATATTTATTGGCCGTATGACTGATATATTTCGGATCGTACGGACGTCCATCGCGTCGGCAGAACAATAACCCGTTATCTTCATAGTCTGATGCGGTCATCCTGCTTTTGAGTGTCCACATAATTTGTCGCCGCAAAACAGCCAGCGTCTTGGCATCAACGGAAATGGTACGCCGGGAAGCGGCGTTTTTTGTTGTCGGCGATATAACCGGATTTCCGCCAACGAGAATGACTGTTTGATTGACAGAAATGGTTGATGCTTTCGTATTGACATCACGGATACGCAAACCGAGTATTTCAGAACGTCTCAGACCCGTGTGCAAAGCCACGTAGTATAGATTATAGTGACAGGGGTTGGAAATGACGCCTAGCAGGCGCTGAGCTTCATTTTTTGATAGTGCGGATACTTGCGTCTTCTGTTTTTGTGGCAATTTAACACCACGCATAGGGGAGACCGGCAGCACACCATCATTGACAGCCTGATTGAGTCCGATTCGGACAACAGCCAATGCATACTGTACAGAGCGGTTACTATAGCCGAGAGCCAGTAAATCAGCAATCAGCTTACGGAACATATGTGGTTGTAAATCGACCAGCTTGATTTTTGCCATAGTTGGTAACACGTATTGACGTAGCTGATATATGTATGATTCATATGTATCTTCTGCCAGCGTCGACCTGGCGCCTCGTAGCCAGATAGACAGCCATTGACCTAAGGTGATAGTATAATCGACGTTGGGCGCGGCGTGGAGTGCATTTTTGAATTTGTCGCGACGCTGTTCCGCTTCCTTGATGGTTCGGCCGTAAAAATAATGACGCTTGCCGTCGATGGTCAGAGAGACTTTGTAGCGGCCATCAGGTCTTTTTTTCATAACAATCGCCCCTTTTAAAAATGAAAATAAACTCAGAAGGTGTTTTTTATATTTACAAATACACTCATAAGGTGTATAATATAATTAAAGAAAGGGGGTTACAGAATGAAGAGGTCGGAGCTGTTAAAGATCCTTAAAAAGAATGGGTGCAAGTTGATTGGGCATGGTGGAAATCATGACCTGTATTACAGCCCGATAACGGGAAAGCAATTCCCCGTCTGGCGGCACAATAAGGACATACCGTCAGGAACGATTAAAGCTATTTTCAAGCAGGCTGGTATTCAGTAAGGCAAGGGGAGAAATCCCCTTGACCTGATTCATATAAAAAGGAGGACGTCATGAGCAAATATATTTTCCCAGCTACATTTCAATGGGATGAAAAAGACAAAGTATATTACGTAAATTTTCCGGATGTAGACGGCTGCTTTACCGATGGCGCAACCTTGACCGAAGCAATGGAAAACGCAGATGATGTGTTGAATTTAATGGTTTGGAGTATGGAACAGCAAAAGCAGGCTATACCCGAACCGACACCGCGGGATAAAGTAAAAGTACCGGAAAATGGATTCGTTAATTTAGCGGTTGCTGATACCGACGCGTATCAAGATGTCATTGACCGGGAAAATAATCCTATCAAGTATGCGCGCAAGAAAGCTGGATTGAATGTAAAAGGATTAGCTGACCTCTTAGGCGCACCTTATCGTACGGTCCAGGAATGGAATGCCGGAAATCGGATGCCGCCCAAATGGGTACAGCGTTTGATTATCGAAAAAATCGAAGCGAATATGTAGTAATTACCCGCTGTCGAGTAATATAGACAGCGGGTAATTTTATAAAGTTGACTGGCGTTATTCTGCAAATTATAATAAAAAAAGGAGATGATGTTATGTACAGGTTCTTATATGTATCGCTAGGTCAAATAATTACCTATAGTTTCATTGTTTCTTTTCTTTCCATGATTTTAGCAACGCCATTTTTACTCAAGCCTAATTTATGGGAAGTACGAATTTATAATATTAAGATAATAAAATACTGTATTGTGTTAGTTGCTATAGTTGTCACAATGACAATAACCAATGTAACCATTAAATGATTAGTTTTTCAACTCCTCTGGAATAGATACTTGCATCTGCTCCAGAGATTTTTTTAAATTTGATATTTGGATATCAAGTTCATGATGATTTTTTTCTTGTTCCATTGTTTCTTCATGGCGATGTTCTTCTTTTTTATAGTCAATGTAAGCCTGTGCAGCCCCATTGGAATGAATGGAGTATGTTTGTCCTGCAATTTCAAAATTAATATCTGCACCAAATGCAAATTGGGAAATAGATCCTAATAATATAGTGGTAGCGGCAGCATAACCTATAAATTGTATGACCCCTGGAGATTCAACCATCATTTTAACCTCAAGTGAATCAATTTCCGATTTTATTTTTTCATCTTCAAATGCGTGTAGAATAAATAGTGAGCTACTTAGCAGATTGCTCATATCTAAAGCAGAGATTCCTTCTTTTTGTTCAACACGTAATGAAATATATACCTTGCCATTTTTTAAATAGATTGGATACATATCCCTATCAATATACATATCATAGTTGGACGCATCGGAAATAGTATTTCTAGCACACATCAGTTTGTAAAGATGAGGATCTAATTTCCCTTTTTTTATTGTTTTTATCCATTGTATATTTCGACGCTTCAAATAAGGGCAAGATTTATACCCTCGTTCTTCATCATCCAATATGTCATCAATATCTTCCGAAGATTTATTGTCATAAATATAGACATCACTTTTGATAACACCAATAGCTAATTGATCTCCGCCGGCAGATGGAATAAGCACAATATCTCCAATTTTCATTGTATCAATAAATAGGAGCATTTGGTTAATAGCAAGACCTTCGCGTTTTTCATCAGGATATTTCTTTTTGAACTCTTCCTTTAATAAAGTTTTCTTTTCATCAGAGTATAGCGCTTCCTTTAAATCTTCAATATTGGTAAAATCATCCCAACCATATGCAATATAATCATTAAAATAAAAATCCGGATAATATGAGCCTGCTTCTGTACGGAAAAACCAATATTGTTGATGAGATGGAATTTCTTTTATTTTTAACCTGATTCTGCAAGAAGTCTCCCGCCTCTTTAGGCGGTGAGATGAATT
>NZ_JAJBQV010000039.1 GCF_020539865.1 Megasphaera elsdenii
CCAGTGAATCGGCTATCGTCGCCATCACCCTCGGCATCCCGACCGTCGTCGGCGCTGCTCATGCCGTAGATACCCTGGAAAACGGCGAAATCGTCACGGTAGATGCTAGCCGCGGCACCATTTTCCGCGGTGAAGCCAACGCACGATAAACTCTCTTTTTACATTCCCATGAATTCCAGCATTTGCATCATGCCGGCTGGGAACGTATCTATGTCTAATGATTCCTGCAAAGTGTGTTCACCGCGGCTGCGGCAGAAGCCGAAGGAAATGGACGGGATGCCTTGGCTCATGGGGATATTGGCATCGGTACTGCCGGCAATGCAGGTTGTCGGCAGGCCGTGACGCTGGCGGATTGCCGTGATGCGGTCTGCCAGGGGATTGGCGTCCAGTCGGCTGCAGGGCCGTTCTCCGAGCAGCTTGGTTTTGATGTGAACTGTTTCCCCTTCGCTATGGGCTAAGAGGATTTGAAAGGTTTGGTCCAGCTTGTCCAGTTCGTCGGCGCTTTCTGAGCGCAAGTCGACGGTGAATACGGCCTTTGCTGCAATAGAATTGACCGTTGTGCCGCCCGTGATGGTGCCGACATTGTACGTTGTTTTTGGCTGGAGCGGTACGGACTGTGCATAGAGCTCATTAATGATGCGGGCTGCTTCGGCAATGGCATTGGACTGGCCGAAGTGCATCCAGCTGTGACCGCCAGCAGCTTCGACGGAGACAGCATAGCGGCGGGATCCGACGGCTGTCGTCACGAAGGTATCGAAAGTGCAATCAACGGCGACGACTTCATCAATACGGCCATGCCAGTCGGTCATGACCTGCCGCATCCCCTTGAGATTGCCTAGGCCTTCTTCGCCGACATCAAAGGCAAAGAGCAGGCCCTGCGGCGGCGTGAGTTGTAAATCGAAAAACATTTTTATAATAAATAATAGACCGGCAATGCTGGCACTGTTGTCGCTGCACGACGGCGCTGACAAAATATGACCTGTTTGGTGGATGTGGATTTCCTGCAAATCTTTAAATACAGTATCTATATGAGCGGTGTAAAGGGCAACCTTTTCACCGCTTTTTATATGGCAAGGATACAAAATATTGCCGGCTTCATCGCGATAGGCACTGCTAGCTCCCAAGCCATGTAAATATTGGAGAATCCATTCTCCCTTAGCTTGTTCGTGACCTGTTGGCGAAGGCAGCGAAATAATCTGACAAAGTAATTCCATAAAATCACAGCTGTGCTCCTGTACATATTGCTCAATCTCTTCATTCATGATAATGACCCCTCTCTCGTCATAGTAACCTTATTATAACATGGAAATGAACGCAGGCCCTTTACGAACCACGGTTTTTCCAGATGCGGCGTTCCGCCGCGACAGACTAAAACTAACAACGATGCTCAAAAGGAGCTGTCTCACGTGCGACAGCTCTTTTTTTTACCCATATATTCGAGTATCATATCTTTTAACTGCAAAAATGACCGCTTGCGTCAAAAAAACGTCGTTTTAGGACAAAGCTGTCTTGTCATCAAAATTATATTGTATAATGCAAATAGATAAGTTATCTCTTTGATTAATAGATGAAGTTTGAAAATATCATCTTTAAAATAAAACAGATAAATTGATTAAAACTGATGTTTTTTTGTTGAAATTTATCAAATAGCGTATAAAAATATAATTTTCAGCGAAATAATTTTATATTGTATTATAAGTGAGAAAGACAATTGTCTATACAAATAAAAAATAATTAAAGTGTTTTTACGGTAAAATACTCTGGAGCTGAAAAAAGGAGATGGAAGTTTATAAATAAGATTTATAAGGTAGTATGGAATACAGTTCGCAATTGTTACGTAGTTGAATCCGAACTGATTAGCTTGAAATCGGGCAGACATAGCACATCGAATGGCAAGTCTTCGAGTCTGAAAGTTACCTTGACCGTACTGGCGCTCTGCGGGATGACGGCTTTAGGAAGCTGAGTTGCTCCGGCGTACGCGGCCGATGCAGGTGCGGCAGTAGAAAGTCAGTATGTGGCAGTGCTTGTGAATGATAAAAACAACTATTACACAAACAATTGGGGCCGCAAAGTGCTATACGGTGAGGCAAGAACTTTTGGTGGCTATAGCTATCACAAAGAAACAGTTTCTGATCAATCTTACTGGGTCCGTGACGGCTATACCATTAAGTACGAAAAAAAATAAACGATATCCCGGCGCTGAAAAAGACAATATCATTAAGGCTTACAAGACTAATTCTTACACGTCGGCCAGCGATGCAGGCCTTTTGAAATCGAATCAGATTATGGTCGAATCGGCAGGCGTTTCGACGCTAACTGGCGTCGACCTCGATGATGTCTCGGGCGGTACCTATGTCGGCGCAACGAATTCCGGCAGCACTTCCACGCCTTCGTCGTTCAACTACATGATTAAAGACGACAACGGCTCCTACATCGATGCCGGCAACAGCAACTACAGCACTCATTTTGCAGCGGCTGCGAAGAATTCGGACGGTACTTATTCCTACAACGGTGAAGTCCTTTCTAATGACAACCTCTACGTCATCTCTTTGACGGACCGCTACGGCGATACGACGAGCAAAGTCGGCGTCTTCCTGACGTCGAGCGGCAAAGTTTACACGGGTAAAGTCTTCGGTGCCAATAATGAAGTTCTGATGACGACGAAAAATGATGACGGCACATTGTACAGCTACTGGGGTGCGGATACGCCGGACCCGAACTCCAAATTGGCAGACATGACCATCGGCCAGTTCAACCAGGCCCTGGAAAAAGTCAACAACAACAGTAAAGCTGTAGCTGGCGACACGATTAAAGAAATCAAGACGACAGCTAAGACTGATGGTGGCGGTACTATTGACCTCATTCGCCGCGGCCAATACAACTCTGCAACGGGTCAGTATGAAGGCGAACACAAAGTAGGTAGTGGCATTACGATTACCAGCCGTGGTGGTACGAATGGCAAAGACGTCAAAATCAATTTCAGCAATGGAACCACCGGAGTTGACGTTGCTGCTGGCTCGAAAGTGGAAGCTGTAGGAACCCAAGAAGCCACTACTGGTCTTACCATTAATGGCAAAACGTACAACATCAAGACCGGTCAGAACTACACGAGTGGGGATAATGTAAGTATCAGTGCTGACAATGTGATTTCTGCTACCAACACGACCTTGGTTGCAGGAGATGCAGAAAAGAAAGGTGACAGTTATATCGTTAAGGATACGGCCGGAAATAAAGTTACTCTGAAAGACGTAGCCAGCGCTGCGACCGTGACCCAAAATTACAATACTTTGAATACAAAAGTTGAAGCCGCTAAGACAACTTTGGCAAATGGCACGAACACGACCGTTGAATCTTCGACGGTAGCAGAGGATGGTCATACGGAATACAAAGTCAATCTCAATGAAAAGGTCAACTTGGGCGATACGATTCAGCTCAATGGCTCCGATGGCTCCATCAGTGCTAAATCGGGCGGCGCGAAGTTGTCTTTCAACAACAACGGCTTGACGGTTTCCCAGGCTAAGAATGGCGTGACTAATGAAACGAGAATCAATGGAGCTGAGATTACGGTCGACGGTGGTATCGGTAACCAGACAACTATCAAAGGTTCGATGGCTAGTATCGGCAGCGTCCTAGTCAACGGCGGTGGTGGAACAGCTACGATTAGTGGCCTGACCAATAAAACGACGAAGTACGCAGGTTTTGCAACATCTGGCCGGGCAGCAACGGAAGAACAGCTGAAAGAAGTCTCGGGTCAGGCCAGTGAAGCCATCACGAAGGCCAACAAGGGCTGGAACCTGACGACTAACGGTGCAGCTGCTAGCAAAACTAACATTGCTCCGGACGGCACGGTAGACTTCTCCAGCGACGATGGCAATCTGGTCATCAGCAATGCTGGTGTAAACCTCTCGTTCGCCCTGAATAAAGACATCAAAGTCGACAGCATTACGGCCAAGACCGACGGCGGCCAGCTGAATATCAAGTCGGAAGTCAACATGAACAACCAGAAGATTACCAATCTGGCTAATGGCGAAATCGCTAAAGGATCGAAAGACGCCGTCAATGGTGGACAGATTTACGATCTGAAGCAAAACGTCTCTACCAATACGGAAAATATCAATATCCTGAACGAGGCTGTCGTTGCTAACGCAGAAAACATCAACAGCTTGAGCCATTCGCTCAACAAGCTGGATAGCCGCATCAATCGCGTCGGTGCTGGCGCAGCCGCTCTGGCAGCCCTCCACCCGCTCGATTTTGACCCGGACAACAAGTGGGACTTCGCAGCTGGTTATGGCAACTATGCCGGCGCCAATGCAGTCGCTATCGGTACCTACTATCGCCCGAACGAAAACACCATGTTCAGCATCGGTGGCAGCTTCGGCGGCGGTGAAAACATGATCAACGCCGGCGTCAGCTTCAAACTCGGCAGCGGCAGCAGCGGTATCACGACGTCCAAGACGGTCATGGCTAAGAAGATTAAAGAACAAGATGAACTCCTGAAAGCACAGGATGCTAAGATGAAAGAACAAGATGAAAAGATTGCTAAACTGGAAGCTCTCGTAGCTCAGCAAGGCGAAATGATTCGACAGGCACTGGGCAAGAAATAGTGTCATCCAGAAGGCTTCGCATGAAGGTTCCGGCCCTCATGCGGGGCCTTTTTAGGTTTGATGTGATGGTGTAGATTTTGCAAGTCGCAAAAAACACACGGCCCGTGGCCGTATGCGTAGGGGCTGAATTGTAGGGGCTCGCACGTGGCGAGCCCGCTAGAGAAATTTGGGCATAACCTATTCTGGCATTCCTGGCGTGTTTTTACGAACCACGAGCCACTAATTTCTCTTTTGGTTGTAAATGCAACAGAAATGTTCCTTTCTTTTTGTTATACTTTACATGTACTCGATGAGAGCAGAGAATTACGAATCACCCATTCATTTATATGTCTATAATATAGGAGGTTTTCCCCATGACAAAAGAAAAACAGATGTTTTGTTTCCAGTGTGAACAGACCGCTATGGGTACTGGCTGTACCGGTTGTGCCGGCGTTTGTGGCAAATCGGCTGTTGAAGCTGGCTTGCAGGATGTTTTGACTGGCGCCCTCGTCGGCTTGGCCCGTACCTGTCAGACTGCCGTTCCGACGGCTAAGACCTATCGTACCATCCTCGAAGGCATGTTCACGACCATTACCAACGTCAACTTCAATACGACGACGACCCAGGCTATGATCGATAAGGTTCACGCTGAAGCCGCTGCCCTTTCATCCACTCCCGCAGCTGACTACGACATGAACCAGATGTGGAACGCTGACGAAGATATCCGTTCCCTCAAATCGCTCATCCTCTTCGGTATGCGCGGCATGGCTGCGTATGCTTATCACGTCCTCATGCTCGGCAAATCGAGTGAAGAAGTCGATTTCTTCTTTGTCAAAGGCTTATCGGCTATCGGCGAAGACTGGGGCATGGATGAACTCCTCCCGATTGTAATGGAAACAGGCAAAGTCAACTTGACCTGCATGGCCCTCCTCGATGAAGCCAATACGACGACTTACGGTACACCGGCTCCGACGACGGTTCCTTTGACTGTTGAAAAAGGCCCGTTCATCGTCGTCACCGGTCATGACCTGAAAGATTTGGAACTTCTCCTCAAACAGACCGAAGGCAAAGGCATCAATATTTACACGCATGGTGAAATGCTCCCGGCTCACGCTTATCCGGAATTGAAGAAATACAAACACCTCAAAGGTAACTTCGGCACGGCTTGGCAGAACCAGCAGAAAGAATTCGATGGCGTTCCCGGTGCTTTCTTGTTCACGACGAACTGCCTCATGCCGCCTCGTAAATCTTACATCGACCGCGTCTTCACGACGGAAGTTGTCTCTTTTGACGGCGTAACCCACATCGGCGAAGATAAAGACTTCACGCCGGTCATCGAAAAAGCCTTGGAACTCGGCGGCTATGCAGAAGATCAGCACTTTACCGGCATCAACGGTGGCAGCACGGTTACGACGGGCTTCGGCCATGGTACGGTACTCTCCGTAGCTGACAAAGTCATCGACGCTGTCAAAGCCGGCGCTATTAAACACTTCTTCCTCGTCGGCGGTTGCGACGGCGCTCGTCCGGGCCGTAACTACTATACGGAATTCGTCAAAAAGACTCCGGCTGATACGGTCGTCCTCACGTTGGCTTGCGGCAAATACCGCTTTAATGACCTCGACCTCGGCACTATCGGCGGTTTACCGCGTATCATGGACATGGGTCAGTGCAACGACGCATACAGCGCTATCCAGGTAGCTGTCGCTTTGGCAAAAGCCTTTGATTGCGGCGTCAACGATTTGCCGCTTTCCATGGTTCTCTCTTGGTATGAACAGAAGGCTGTCTGCATCCTCTTGACCCTCCTCTCCTTGGGTATCAAGAACATCTACCTCGGCCCGACACTGCCGGCTTTCCTTTCCAAAAATGTCCTCAACTACTTGGTAGAAAACTTCAACATCACTCCGACCAGCACGCCGGAAGCTGACCTCAAAAAGATTTTGGGCTAAGGCCGTGTAACTACAAACTTAATACTCAAAAAGAGCTGCCGCGATGCGACAGCTCTTTTTTTGCATGGTTCGTAAATTTTTCGCCTGACTGCGATTGTATAGGGGACGGCAAAAGCCTTTCTGGCCCGTCAGGTACCGACCATCGGAAGGTGCAGGACGGTTGCCGGAACGGACAGCAACGCTGGCCGTCTTGCGGGCGCTTTAGCGCCTTGGCTACTTGCGGAATTACGGATTCTACGGTAATATAAACGTATACTAATCTTATTATATGCAAATGGGAGGCTTTTATTATGGCAGACAATAAAACTTACGCTGTGTTCCAGACGAATCGCGGCGATTTTACGGTAGAACTTTTTGTTGACAAAGCACCGATTACGGTAGAAAATTTTGTTAATTTGGCAAAATCCGGCTTTTATGATGGTACGATTTTCCATCGCATCATTGCCGATTTCATGATCCAAGGCGGCGACCCGACGGGTACGGGCTGCGGCGGCTCGAAGCAGACGATTCCCGATGAATTTGGCCCGGGCCTCGATTTCAGCGAACCTGGCGTCCTGGCTATGGCTAATGCGGGCCCCAATACGGGTAGTTCTCAGTTTTTCGTGACGGTTGTCCCGACACCGTGGCTCCAGAATCATCACTCTATTTTCGGCAAGGTCGTCAAGGATTATGACGTCGTCGAAGGTATTAGCAAGGTCAAAACCAATTTTGCAGATAAACCCTTGGAAGATGTTGTCCTGAATACGGTGAAGATCGTTACGGAAGAAGCCTAAGGGCTTCATGTTATATTATACGTATATGGTGCGCTGCGCCGACCAGTCTTTATATACGGGCTGGACGCTGGATGTGCCCCGTCGGGTCGCAGCGCATAATGACGGCAGAGGGGCTAAGTATACCCGTTCCCGTCGCCCTGTAACCCTGGCCTGGTGCCAGGGTTTTCCTACAAAACACGAAGCCATGCATTGGGAATGGCAGATCAAGCAGTGGACGAAAGAGAAGAAGGAGAAGCTCTGCCGGGAACAACTTTTGGTAACCGATGAGAGAGGATGATTGGAATGAGATTATGGAAAAAGTGGCTGACGACAATCGTTGCCAGTCTGTCTCTCTGCGTGGCACCTGTCGCCATCGCGTCGGCTGCGTCGACGGCGCAGATCCTGCTTTACGGGGCGGCGACTATGGTTTTGGCCAAGCAGCAACTGCTCCAGATGGATAATAACAACCAGAAGCAGATGCTGGCCAATACGCAGGCCAAGACCGGTGTCGTCGATAATGAAGCTTACAGCGACCGCTTGGAAAATATCCAGCGCAACCTCGTAGCGACGGGCCTGATTAAGCGCAATTACGATGTCTATGCCAATCCCTCGACGGATTTGAATGCTTTTGAAACGATTGGCGGCGTCATTTCCGTCAATAAAGGGATGCTCGATGCCCTCAACGACGACGAACTGGCCTTTACGCTGTGCCATGAAATGCAGCATGGTGAAAAGCGTCATGCCATCAACGGCGTCCTCAAGAGCATCGGCATTTCAACGCTTGTCGACGTATCCCTCGGTGGCAATGCCGATGTCCTGGATATTCTCCTGGGCAGTGTAGCTGTCAATTACATCGACAATGAATTCGTCACGATGGACCAGGAAAAACAGGCCGATGCGGCGGGCTTCAATGTCTTCAAGAACACGGCTTACAATGTCGGCGGAGCCGCTTCGTCCATGCAGTACGTCTATGAACAGTACGGTGAGCTGTGGCAGGAAGGCTTCAAGCGCATCATCAGTCCGAATAACCATCCTCAGATGTCGAGCCGCATTGAAAAGCTGGCCGGCCGCATGACTTTGTGGTCAGGCAACCGCGTCCAGGTTGGCGGCAATACCGTCTATGTCAATGCCAAACCCGTCGTCACACCGGCTGCAGCTGGGACGTATTCGTCGCGACGCCGGGCTTTCCTGGTAGCGGGGAATCTGGCCCGGGCTACGCATGACGTCTACGGCGAAGCGACAAGGGATAACAAAGTCGTTGCGGAAGCGATGAACAAGAAACAGCCGTCGTGGAAGGTAGCGTCCCGCGGCGACGACGTCTACGTCAATGGCTTGCGCATCATGACTTGTGTTGACGGCGATGATCAGCCGGTTATCGTCAAGAATATTCAGTCGGCCCTGGAAGCTAAACCGGCCATGTTGAGCAAGAAAGAAATCCAGAAGCAGAATAAAGCTTGGACTCAAAAGTACGGTTATAAGAAGGAAAAGAAGGAGAAGAATGCGTAAACAATTAGCTTTTGTCACGGCCCTCATAACCTTGACCTTGGGTGTCGGCATCTTTGCCGGTGCCCGCCAGTCGACGGATTCCCACAGTGTCGATGTGGTCCTGGAAGAAGCGCGGCAGCATGCGACGGCCGATAGTGATGACGTGCCGGCTCTGCGGGAAAAACCACATGTCACCCTTCATTATCCGGCGACGGATCCGGCTGATGCTCATCCCATTCTGCGCTGGAGCCGTGTTGACGGAGCGGTCATGTATGATGTGCAGATCTTGAAGAAAGAAGAAGAAAAAGGCGATGGCGGTAAAGTCAGCACGTCTTATGAGCCTTTCATGGACGACCAGAAAGCCTATGCGACGGGACTGGAACTGGATTTACCTGATACGTTCTTGGGACAGGTCTTTTACTGGCGCGTCCGCGGCCTTGATTTAAAGGGTCGGCCGGTTAGTGAATTTTCGGATATTGAAGAAGCACATGTCGATATTTTCCAGCCTTTTACGGAAAAGCCGACGCCTTTATCTTTTTTCAACCAGGGACCGGGACAGGCCTTGCTCTACCCAGTCTATGACTGGATTGCCGTACCGGGAGCTGCCAAGTATGAAGTGGAAATCCTCAATGACTTGCCAGAAGACCCAAATGGTACGGCGCCGTCGATTCATCGCATCGATAGCTATACGCCGCAATATGCCCAGCAGTACGACCAGAAAGCTCGTATGGGCAATAAGCCTTTTTACTGGCGCGTCCTGGCTTTGGACGGGGCAGGCAATCCTATCGGTGGTTATTCCGATGCCTTGCCTTTTGAACTGGACCCAGCGGCGGAACAGGGCGTAGTTGCTATCTTTGGCGACAGTATCAGCCACGGTGGCGGCAGCATTTCTTATTCGCCGACAGATTGGGACTTCAGTTATGCTTCGTATCTCATGTTCCCCACGATTAACCTGGCTCAGAGCGGCGATACGAGTGCCATGGGCGTCGCACGCTTCGACCGCGATGTCCTGCCCTTCAAGCCGTCGTATGTCATCATTCTCATCGGCTCTAACAGCCTTCGTGCTGGCGTGCCGGCAGGTGAAGTTATCGGCGACTTGCAGACGTTGAAGGAAAAATGCCTGAGCCATGGCATCAAACCCGTTTTTCTGACCATTCCACCGCTCAACCCGAAGAATATCAAGGCTGCCTTCGACCAGGATACGGCCGACGATTGGCGCGGCGCTATTGCCGAAGTCAACGACTATATCGATAGACAGGTTCATATCGACATCACGCCGGGCATGGTCGACAGTCATGGCGAACTAAAGACTGAACTGGCCTTAGACGGTCTCCATCTGGACCCGCCGGGCAAAAAAATGATGGCCGCTGCCATCAATAATGCCTGGGCCAGCATCACAGAATTACCCGATAGTGCTTGGAATTAAATCCGGGTTTGTAGGGGTCGCCCCTGCAGAAAAGGAGCTGTCGCAATGCGACAGCTCCTTTTTTTACACCATCTCCAGTAATCGCTTGGCTGTGAACTGGTCGGTGATGAGAACGTTGGCGTAGCCTCCTTTTAAGGCTGCCCGGATGCTGGCGATTTTACCTTCGCCGCCGGACAGGAGGATGCTGTATTCTTTGTTGCGCAGGTCATCGAGAGCGATGCCGACGGTGCGGTCGTTCAGCTCTTGACTGGAAATTTTGCCGTCTTTATCGAAGAATCGGGAGCAGATGTCGCCGACGGCATGGCTCTTGAGATAAGCCTTTTCCTGGGTATCGGTATAGCCTAGGCGGAAGAATAAGGCGTTGTCGCGGACGGTACCGACGCTGAAGATGGCGATGTTGGCATTGCGCCCCAGTTCCAGGACGCGCTTGATGTGGCGGTCGCGATAGACCATCTCTTTGACTTGCTTTGAGTCAAAGAGAACCGGCAAGGGCAGGTACTGGGCGATGGTTTCGTAGTTTTTAGCGAATTTTTCCAATATTTCATTGGCGTAAGTCTCGCTGGTCGAAAGGGTGATGCCCCCTTCAAGCTGAACGATTTGGGCGCCCTTCAGGGGATGAGGAATGAGCTGGTGGGACAGGCTGTGCAAGGTCGTTCCCCATCCGATACCGATGATGTCCCCGTCCTGGATGATTTCATTGATATAGGCGGCACCGCGCTGGCCGATATATTTCTTGACTTCTTCTTCGTCTTCAATGGGGGCATTGGCAATGCAGACTTGGCGCAGGCCGTAAGCGGCAGCGACTTTTTGGGCTAGCTGCCCCTGGTCTTCGATGGGGTCGAAGATTTCGATGCGTACAAAGCCCATGTCTTTGGCGTACTGCAAGAGCCGGGAAACGGATGGCCGGGACAGTTGCAATTCCTTGGCGATATCGGCTTGGCTAAAGCCTGACTGATAATATAATTTGGCTGCGCTGATGGCTAGTTTATTCTTATTATGTTGCATACAAATCCATCCTTAAGATAAAATGGTAAATTTATATAATCCTCTGACGAAAAAGTAGTAGCGAATACAAATATATTCTTTTTCATTATCGCATTTTTGTTCAGGGAAATGCAAGGGTAAATTCAGAAATAGGACTTTTTATGTATACTATATTTTGCATAAAAATTATAGCTTGTTTTGTGGCTATACGTAAAGTGAAAATATGTAAATATTTAGTTGAAATAATGTGCTGAGTGATGTATCATGAAATCACGGAAAATCCTCTATGCAGGTAGCGAAAGAACATACCAGTATAATTGATGAAAGGAGCAATGTTATTATGCAAGACAAGCAATATGTCATGGCCCTTGATGCCGGCACTACGAGTAATCGCGCTATTATTTTCGATAATGAATCACACATCGTCAGCGTCAGCCAGAAAGAATTCACTCAGTATTTCCCCAAACCGGGCTGGGTAGAACACGATGCCAATGAAATCTTCCACAGCATGGTCGAAGTCATGCGCGAAGCCTTGGCACAGGCCAATATGACGGCTAGCGAAATCTCGGCAATCGGTATCACCAACCAGCGTGAAACGACCGTCGTCTGGGATAAGAATACCGGGAACCCCGTATACAACGCCATCGTTTGGCAGTCCCGCCAGACCGCACCGATTTGTGAAGAACTTAAAGCCCGTGGCTTAGTCGATGAATTCCGTGATAAGACAGGGCTGGTCATCGATGCTTATTTCTCGGGTACGAAGGTCAAATGGATTTTGGATAACGTCGAAGGCGCTCGGGAAAAAGCTGAAAAAGGCGATCTCCTCTTCGGGACCATCGATTGCTGGCTGGTTTGGAAATTGACTGGCGGCGAAGTCCACATTACAGACTATTCCAACGCATCCCGTACACTTATGTTCAACATTAAAGAACTGAAATGGGATGACCAACTCCTTGAATATTTAACCGTACCGAAATGTATGCTCCCGGAAGTCCGGCCATCCAGTGAAGTCTATGGCTGCACAGACCCGGCTATCCTCGGCGGGCCGGTCAACATCGCCGGTATCGCTGGTGACCAGCAGGCAGCCCTCTTCGGTCAGACCTGTTATGAACCGGGCATGGCCAAGAACACCTATGGTACCGGTTGTTTCATGCTGATGAATACGGGGACGACGCCGATTCCTTCTAAGAACGGCTTGGTTACGACTATTGCTTGGGGCCTCGACGGCAAAGTCGAATATGCCCTCGAAGGCTCTATCTTCGTCGCCGGTTCGGCTATTCAGTGGCTCCGCGACGGCCTGCGTCTCATTGATACGGCTCCTGATTCGGAATGGGTTGCTAAACGCGTTTCCGATTCGGATGGCGTCTATGTCGTACCGGCTTTTGTTGGCCTCGGCGCTCCCTACTGGGATATGGATGCCCGCGGCCTGATTATCGGCATTACCCGCGGCACCAAGAAATCTCACATTGTTCGTGCTACCCTCGATTCTATGGCTTACCAGACGAAAGATGTCCTCGGTGCCATGGAA
Source organism: Megasphaera elsdenii (assembly GCF_020539865.1). Classification (GTDB taxonomy): domain Bacteria; phylum Bacillota; class Negativicutes; order Veillonellales; family Megasphaeraceae; genus Megasphaera; species Megasphaera elsdenii_A. Next base: position 12,705 of record NZ_JAJBQV010000039.1, read on the forward strand.
GCAGACTCTGGCATCAAACTGGCTGCCCTCAAAGTTGACGGCGGCGCTGTTGCTAATAACATGCTCATGCAGTTCCAGGCCGATATCCTCGGCGTTCCTGTCGACCGTCCGCAGGTCATCGAAACGACGGCTCTCGGCGCCGCTTATCTGGCTGGCCTGGCTGTCGGCGTCTGGGATTCCAAAGAAGAACTCGTATCGAGCTGGAAACTCCAGAACCGTTTTGAACCGACCATGGATCCGGAAAAAGCAGCAGGTTACTACAAAGGCTGGCGCAAAGCTGTTAAGCATGCAATGCACTGGCTCAGCGATGAAGACTAAGAGAGAGGTGCTAGCATCATGATGTTTGATAACTTATTAGGAGAATTTATTGGGACGATGGTCCTCATCGTCTTTGGGGCCGGCGTCTGCGCCTGCAACACGTTGACCAAATCGAAAGGCCAGAACGGCGGCTGGATCTGTATCACTGCAGGATGGGGTTTTGCCGTAACCCTCGGCGTTTACACGGCAACGACTTTAGGAGCTCCGCAAGGCGACTTGAACCCGGCTGTCACCTTGGGCAAGACGATGATCGGGATTTACAGTGTTCCCCAGTTCTTCGCTACGTCCATCGCTCAGATTTTGGGCGGTATCGTCGGCGCAGCCATCGTTTGGCTGGCATACCTGCCGCACTGGGCTGAAACGGAAGATAAACCATCGAAGCTCGGTATCTTCTGTACGGCTCCGGCTATCCGCAACTATCCGGCTAACTTCCTTTGCGAATTTATTGCGACCTTCTTCCTGATGTTCATCATCTGGATGATTTTCTCCAATAAAGTCGGTGCCATTCCTCCAGGAGTCGGCCCGTATATCGTCGGTATCCTCATCTGGGCTCTGGGCATGAGCCTTGGCGGTCCTACTGGGTACGCTATGAACCCGGCTCGAGATTTAGGCCCGCGTATTGCTCATGCTATCTTGCCGATTGCTGGTAAAGGCGGTTCGGACTGGGCTTATGCCTGGGTCCCTGTCCTCGGCCCGTTGGCTGGTGCCTTTGCTGCTTACGTCGTAGCGATGGCTTTGAATGTCTTCTAATCTAATTTTATATATGGTTTTGGGAAAGGGCTTGTCATTCTTCGGCAAGCCCTCTCCTTTACTTGAAGTTACAAATTTGCTTATTAAATTTGAACATAATTTCATAGTTAAATAAAGGTAATATTTCTACATTTTTTTATGAAAAAATGGTATAAGTTGAAAATGTGAAAATATGTAAAAACAGTATTGCAATTATTTTCACAAACCGATATAATAAGGGCATCAAAGATAGTGATACTTGGTATTTACAGAGAAAGAGGTTGTGAACATGACAAAACAAGCAGATGTCGTCGTAATTGGCGGCGGTATTACCGGCACAGCCATTTTGCACGAATTGGCAAAGTACAATCTTCGTGCAGTCCTGGTTGAACAGGAACCGGAACTGGCTGCTGGCACGACAAAGGCCAACAGTGCCATCCTTCACGCAGGTTTCGATGCGCCTACAGGTAGTATGAAGGCCCGCATGAACGTTGCAGGCAATGCGATGTATCATGAATTGAAAGACGAATTGGATCTGGACATCCGCTGGTCCGGCTCGTATGTAGCTGCCCTCGACGATGAACAGATGGCTGTCCTTCAGGAACTCCTCGAACGGGGCAATGCCAACGGCGTTCCGGGACTGAAAATCGTCAGCGGCGATGAAATGCGTAAAGAAGAACCGAATGTCAGCAAAGACATCAAAGGTGCGCTCTGGGCTCCGACTGCCGGTATCTGCTGGCCTTTCGGATTGGCCCTGGCCTTTGCGGAAAACGCTGTAATCAACGGTGCCGAAGTCATTCGTGAATGTCAGGTTACGGGTATCACCGTAGAAGATGGCGCTGTCAAAGCTGTCGAAACGGATAAGGGCACTATCGAAACGAAATACGTCATCAATGCCGCCGGTGTCCACGCCGACGAAATCAGCCGCCTTGCTGGAGACGATACCTTTAAGATTCATCCGCGCCGCGGCGAATACATCCTCTTTGATAAAACAGCACAGAAAGACCTCGTTTACTCGCCGATTTTCCCGACACCGACGAAGATGGGTAAAGGCATCCTGGTCTGTGCGACGACACATGGCAACGTCTTTGTCGGCCCGAATGCCCAGGACATGCCCGATGAAGAAAAAGACGATACGGCTGTTACCATTCCAGGCATGGATGACATCCTGGACAAAGCCCGCCGTCTGGTCCCCAATATCCCTGTCGGTGCTACGATTACGGAATTTGCCGGCGTCCGCGCCGTATCCAGCACGGGCGATTTCATCCTCGGCCCGTCGGAAAAGACGAAAGGCCTCATCCAGGCTGCCGGCATCCAGTCGCCGGGCCTGACTTCGGCTCCGGCTATCGCCAAATACCTCGTCGACGGCATCGTCGCTGAAACTGGCGTTGTAGCCAAAACAGATTACAAGAAAGGCCGTCCGGCTCAACCTTGTTTCCGCATGATGGCTGAAGCAGACCAGAAAGCCCTCATCGCTAAAGATCCCCGCTACGGCCGCGTTATCTGTCGCTGCGAAACGATTACGGAAGGGGAAATCGTCGATGCCATCCATCGCCCAGTCGGTGCCCGCACCGTCGACGGTGTCAAACGCCGCACGCGTGCCGGTATGGGCCGCTGTCAAGGTGGCTTCTGCGGACCTCGTGTTACACAGATTTTGTCCCGTGAATTGAACATCCCCGTTACGGAAGTGCGGAAAGAAATGCGTAATTCTTATATGTTCTACAACAAAGAAAGCGGAGGTAAAGCATAATGGGTGAACAACTTTATGATATTATCATCGTTGGCGGCGGCCCGGCAGGCTTATCCGCTGCCTACAGCGCTTGGCAGAATGGCGCTAAAAAAATTCTCGTCCTCGAACGTGACCGTGAAGCTGGCGGTATCCTCCAGCAGTGCATCCACAATGGTTTCGGCCTCCATCACTTCAAAGAAGAACTGACCGGTCCGGGCTATGCCCAGCGCTGCTACGATTTAGTCAAAGATAAACCGGAAATCGAAATCCTCGTCGATACCATGGTCCTCAGCGTCAACCCGGACAAGACGGTCACCGCTGTTAGCCCGGCTCACGGACTGATGAAAGTACAGGGCAAGACGATTATCCTCACGATGGGTTGCCGCGAACGTACACGCGGTGCCATCCGTATCCCTGGCTATCGTCCGGCTGGCGTCTTCACGGCTGGTGCGGCTCAGCGCATGGTCAACATGGAAGGTTATCTGCCGGGTAAGAAAATTGTCATCCTCGGTAGTGGCGATATTGGCCTCATCATGGCCCGCCGTATGACCTTGGAAGGCTGTAAAGTCCAGGCTGTCCTGGAAATCTGCCCCTTCTCGAACGGCTTGACCCGTAATATGGTACAATGCCTGTATGACTATGATATTCCTTTGTATCTGTCCCATACCATTACGGCCATTCATGGGAAAGACCGGGTCAATGGCATTACGGCAGCCAAAGTCGATGACCATATGAAACCCATTCCGGGCACGGAATTCGACATCGACTGCGATACGTTGCTCTTGTCCGTCGGCTTGATCCCGGAAAATGAATTGTCCCGCGGCTTAGGTCTGGCTATGCATCCGCTCACCAATGGTCCTATCGTCGACCAGCATCGTGAAACGAGCCTTCCCGGTATCTTTGCAGCTGGTAACGTCGTCCACGTCCATGACCTGGTAGACTTCGTATCAGAAGAAGCTGAAATCGCCGGTAAATACGCTGCCCTCAAGGCCCAGGAACAGCTGCCGGAAGACGTAGCCGACGTCAAAGTCGAAGCTATTGACGAAGTCCGTACCTGTGTCCCTCAGCATATCCGCGCTACGGCAGAAGGCGAAACAATCCGGTTGTTCATGCGTGTTCGCAAACCGATGAAGAAAGTCCGCCTCACTGTCAAGAGCGGTGATGATACGCTGCTGACGAAAGTCCTCCCCGTCGCCAAACCAAGTGAAATGATCGCCGTCAACGTACCGGCTGAAAAAGCCAAGGGCCATCATGCGGATTGGACCGTTTCCGTAAAGGAGGAAGCATAACATGAGTGTAGAAACGAAACAATTGAACTGCATCAACTGCCCGCTGGGCTGCTTGCTTACTGTTACCTTGGAAGACGGTAAGATTACCAAAGTCACAGGTAATACGTGCCCGCGCGGTGAAAAATATGCCCATCAGGAATTGACGAACCCGCAGCGCATGCTGACCTCGACGGTCCGCATCGAAGGCGGCGAACTGCCGCTCCTGCCGGTCGTATCTAAGACGACTTTGCCGAAAGGCCGGATCCTCGACTGTGCAGCAGCCCTGCGCAGCGTAGAAGTTAAAGCTCCGGTCCATACAGGCGACGTCATCGTCAAAGATATCTTGGGCCTCGGCGTAGATATCGTGGCTAGCCGCGATATGGGCAAAGAATAAGCATTGGTACCAATATTCCCTCTTACATATACCGAAAAGGCGCTGTCGTATGAAGACAGCGCCTTTTTATGTAGCCGGTTTACCCTGTTGAGCAGGCGAAGCCTGCGAAATATAACCCACCCGCTATGCGGGTGCGCGGTGTTAGTTATACTAAAAAAAATCACCTTTCCTATATAATAGAGGTGTCCAAGCCACTATTACGACAAACAAGGAAAGGTGATTTATATGGCGAAGAAAGCCAATGATTTAGCACACACCAAATGGATGTGCAAGTATCATATCGTCTTCACGCCTAAGTATAGACGAAAAATTATTTATAATCAATATAGACGCGATTTGGGAAGTATCTTAAGGCAGCTATGTAATTATAAAGGGGTTGAAATTATAGAAGGGCATCTTATGCCCGACCATGTACATATGTTAGTAAGCATTCCTCCGAAATTGAGCGTTTCTTCTTTCATGGGATACTTAAAAGGAAAATCGGCGCTAATGATGTTCGATAGG
>NZ_JAJBQV010000004.1 GCF_020539865.1 Megasphaera elsdenii
GGGGAGTGCTCCTCCGAAAACGGCTCAAAGACCGTTGATTGAAAATACTTTTTTGCTCTCGCAGAAGTTCTAACTGCTATTAATATGATACCACAAGCTCGCCATTCATCCACCACCTAAGAGGTGGGAGTCTTTTGGCGAGAAAAGATAAAAAAGGCTTGCCGCACGACGACAAGCCTTTTTGTTACTCTTCAGTTTCTGCCGGTTCGGCTTCTACGGCCTTCGGGCCGCGTTTATGGGAGGTATGGTTCTTCCATACGACCCACAGGGAAGTATCGACGCAGATGGACGAATAAGCCCCACTGATGAAGCCGATGAGCATGACCAGGGAAAAGTTCTTCGTTGAATCGCCGCCGAAGAAGTGCAGAGCCCCACAGGCAAAGAGTACGGTCGTCAAAGTATAGATACTGCGATGGATACTCTGAGCAATGCTGTCGTGGGCCAGTTTTTCATAGGAATCGGTCCGACGGTGAGTCCGCGTGTTTTCACGGACGCGGTCGAAGATGACGACGGCTTCGTTCATGGAATAGCCGACGACGGTCAAAATAGCCGCCAGGAAGGACGCATCGATTTCCAAGTGGAAAAACGAGAAGAAGCCCAAGACCATGATCAAGTCGTGCAGGATCGACACTAAGGCCGAAATAGCGATTTTGTATTCAAAGCGGAAGGAAATGTATGCAGCCAGGGCGATAAAGGCTACAGCCAGGCTGGTAATGGCGTTTTTCGTAACTTCCGAGCCGATGACAGCGCCGACCGATTCGGTCCGCTTGATTTCAGCACCGCCTAAGGAATCGCTCAGCTTATCAGAGACAGTCTTGCTTTCATCACTGGACAGGTTGCGCATGCGCAGCATGACATCGGTCGACGAATCCTGGTCGGTGACGCCTGTCAGCTGAATGACCGTATTGCCCAAATCCATATCGGCGTTATCAATGACCTGGCGGACTTCCGAGACCGTGACGGCTTTATTGAACTGCATATCGAGGATCGTGCCGCCTGTGTAGTCGATACCGAAATTGAAGCCATTGATAAAGATGGAAATCAAGCTGGCAATGACGAGGACAGACGATAAGGTGAACCACCATACGCGATGTTTGACAATATCAAAACTCATTTCTGTCCCCCCTTTTTCAGCATATGTTCAGGCGGCTTGCGGTTCAGGCCGTAGAACCAAGGATTCGTGATCAATCCCGTATTGATGAACCACGTGAGCAGAGACCGGCTGACGACGATAGCCGTGAACATGCTGACAACAATCCCTAACGCCAGGTTGACAGCAAAGCCTTTGACCGTGCCGCTGCCCATGACAATGAGGACGATGGCGGCAATCATAACCGATACGTTGGCATCGAGAATGGTATTGAAGGCCCGGCGGAAACCGGCTTCCATAGAGGTCCTCAGACTCTTGCCGATAAGGACTTCTTCCTTGAATCGTTCAAAGATAAGGATGTTGGCATCAACGGCAAAGCCCATAGACAAGATGATACCGGCAATGCCCGGCAGGGTCAATGTCGCATCGAGGTATTTCAGGATCCCCAGCAAAATCAGGACATAGACTAGCAGGGCAATGTTGGCTACGACACCGGACATGCGGTAAATGATAATTAAGAAAATCATGATCAAGATGATGCCGATGGCAAAGGCCTTTTCACTCTTGACCTTGGAGTCGAGGCCCAAGCTCGGGCCGATAGTGCGGACTTCCATGACTTTCAATTTAACAGGCAGGGCACCGGAACGCAAGAGGATAGCCAGGTTCTTGGCATCTTCCAAGGTCTGGCTGCCTGTGATGACAGCTTTGCCGCCTGTAATCGGTTCGTTGACGACCGGGTTGGTCAGTAAGTCGCCGTCGAGATAGATACCGATTTTATGGCCTACGTTGGAAGCCGTCAGGTCAGCAAATTTCTTGGCCCCTTCGTCAGTAAATTCAATAGCGACGACATTCTTATGACCCTGGTCGATCTGTTCCTTAGCCGTCTTCAGATCATTCCCGGTCATACGGGTCGTTCCGCTTTCATCTTTGAACTCCATGACAGCCGTTTTCCCGATTGTCTCAATGGCTTTTTCCGGATTCTTTTCACCGGGCAGCTCGACGATGATACGGCGAGCGCCTTCCTTCTGGACAAGCGGTTCGGTCAGGCCCATTTCATTGATACGGCGTTCGACGATGGTGACGGCACGGCTCAAAGAGTCTTCCGTGACCGGAGCGTCCGGCGTATCTTCGGCTTCCAGAACGATATGCGTACCGCCCTGTAAGTCCAGGCCCTGTTTGATGGAGTTGGCAAGCGGATAAATCAAGGTAACAAAGGCGGCCAGGATAATGATGACTGCCCCGAAAAATTTTATCATGTTACGAGTCCGCAACAATACTCCCCCCTCTGGGTAATCTTCAATAGTTTTTATGGATGGATAATGAGATGCTGTTTGTCCGTGACGATATCAGTCATGATGACGTCATGGTCTTCGACGGGCACGTCGGGGATGATCTGGACATCCCAGGCCGTAGCAATAGCGGCTGCATCGCCTTTTCCGGCCAGGAAGCGGTCATAATAAGCCGCCCCATGGCCCAGCCGGTGCCCTTTGGCGTCAAAAGCCAGGCCGGGCACGAAAATGACATCGAGCTCATCGGCTTCGATACGCGGATTGTCCGGCGGTGCCGTCCGGATACCGTAGGCGCCGCAAACAGCCTGTTCCAGCGTGTACAGGCGCCGCCCTTCGATGTGCTGCTTATCGACACAGACCGGGACGTAGACTTCCTTGCCGTCGGCCAGGGCCTGCTGGATCAAGCCATCCAGACTGACTTCATCGGACATATGGAGAAAAGCCATGATACGGCAGGCCTGCTGGTACTGCGGCAGCGCAGCCAGACGGGCGCAAACAGCGGCACTGGCCGCTGTCTTTTCTTCCACCGTCAGCCCATGGAGACGGGCATTCATGGCTTTGCGCAGTTCTTTTTTACTGACCATCTTTGGCTTCTGCTTCCTTCGTTTCACCAACCCCTTCGGTCTTGGCTTCAGCTGGAGCTTCTGCCTTCGTTTCAGCGTTTTTTTCTTCTGCCTTTTCAGCAGCCTTTTCAACCTTCTTGGCCGCTTTCTTGCCTTCGGCCTTGCCCAGGACCTGGGCTACAGCAGCGCGGGTGACCTTGATTTCAACTCGGTCGGCAATGCGGACGACGAGGTAATCGTCGTGCAGGGAAACGATATTCCCCATGACACCGCCGACAGTGACAATCTTGGCGCCGGGCTTCAAGCTTTCCAGCATTTCCTGCCGTTTTTTCTGCTGTTTCTTCTGCGGACGCCATAAGAGAAAGTAGAAAATGACGACCATGAGGATAATGGGCCAAAAAGCATTGAGCTGTTCCATAATATCCATGTCTTACACCTCCGTGAAATAAAAAATAGTCTATATGCAAGCGCTTACGCGTCTTGATAACGTTTCCAGAAATCCTGGCGGAACTGGCGGAATGTGCCGTCGAAGATGGACTGGCGCATATCCCGCATAAACTGCAGCAGGAAGTATAGGTTGTGGATGCTGACCAAGCGGTATGCCAGGAGTTCTTCGGCTTTGAAGAGATGGCGGATATAAGCCCGCGAATAATTGCGGCACGTATAACACTGACAACCTTCTTCAATAGGATGGAAATCGTGGGCATACTTGGCGTTGCGAACGGTCAGGCGGCCCGTATGGGTCATGGCCATGCCGTTGCGGGCGACGCGCGTCGGGAAGACGCAGTCAAACATATCGACGCCGCGGGCAACGCCTTCGAGCAGGCAATCCGGCGTGCCGACGCCCATGAGGTAGCGGGCTTTATCCTTCGGCAGGTACGGTGTCGTATGCTCTAATATATCATACATTATATCCTTAGATTCGCCAACACTCAAGCCGCCAATGCCATAGCCGTCAAAATCCATGCCGACCAGGTCCTGGCAGCTCTGCTTGCGCAGGTCCTTGTACATGCCGCCCTGGACAATGCCGAACAGGCCCTGCGTATCGCTGTGGTGGTGGTCCAGGCAGCGCGCAGCCCAGCGGCTCGTCCGTTCCGTCGACATCTGCGTATATTCATAGTCCGACGGGTACGGGATACATTCGTCGAAGGCCATGGCGATGTCCGAATCGAGAGCCATCTGGATATCCATGGACACTTCTGGCGACAGGAATTTCTTCGACCCATCCAGATGGGACCGGAACGTAACACCTTCTTCAGTGATTTTGCGCATCTGGCCCAGGCTGAAGACCTGGAAACCGCCGCTGTCGGTCAGGATAGCCTGTTTCCAGTTCATGAATTTATGCAATCCTCCCGCTTCTTTGACCAGGTCGTGACCGGGCCGCAGGAACAGGTGATACGTATTGCTGAGAATGACCTGGGCGCCCATATCGTAGAGTTCTTCCGGCGTCAGCGTCTTGACCGTCGCCTGCGTGCCGACAGGCATGTACATGGGCGTCTTGAAGGTGCCGTGTGGCGTGCGCAATATTCCCGCGCGGGCGCCGTCACATTCGGCCTGCTGTTCGTAGGTAATGACCATAGATTTTCCTCCCTTAGTGAATGAACATGGCATCGCCGAAACTGAAGAAACGGTATTTTTCCTGAACGGCGATTTCATAAGCTTTCAAGATTTTTTCCCGCGTCGACAAGGCGCTGATGAGCATGAGCAGCGTCGATTCGGGAAGATGGAAATTAGTGACCAAGGCGTCGACGATGTGGAAGGTAAAGCCCGGATAGATGAAGATATTCGTCCAGCCCGACCCAGCCTGTAACGTTCCTGCCGTGCCGGCACTTTCCAGCGTACGGATACTCGTCGTTCCGACGGCGATGACCCGGCGGCCTTCGGCTTTGGCCTTGTTGATCTTAGCAGCCGCTTCGGGCGTGATGCTGTAAAATTCACTGTGCATCTGATGGTCTTCGATGTTTTCTTCTTCGACCGGCCGGAATGTCCCCAAGCCGACGTGGAGGGTGACGAAGACTTCTTCTACGCCTTTATCGCGAATCTTCTGGAGCAGTTCTTCCGTAAAATGCAGGCCTGCCGTCGGTGCCGCTGCTGAGCCGCGTTCGTTGGCATAGACCGTCTGGTATTCATTAGGATCTTCCATCTTTTCGTGAATATACGGCGGCAAGGGCATTTCGCCGATTTTGTCGATGATGTCGTCAAAATTGCCTTCGTACGCAAATTTAATGATGCGGCCGCCGAAATCAGTCCGGTCTTCGACAGTCCCCGTCAATCCTTCCGGAAATTCAATCGTCGTACCAGGCAGGGCTTTCTTGCCCGGCTTGACCAGGACTTCCCAGCGATCGTCGCCGACAGGCGTCAAGAGCAGGACTTCGACTTTCCCGCCTGTCGGTACCCGTTTGCCGTAGAGCCGGGCTGGGATGACGCGGGAATCATTGAAGACCAGGACGTCGCCTTCGTGCAGTTCGTCGACGAGGTCATAGAAATACTTGTGTTCAACAGCGCCGGTCTTACGGTCATAGAGCATGAGGCGGGCGTGGTCCCGCGGTTCGGCCGGATGCTGGGCAATGAGTTCTTTCGGTAAATCGTAGTAAAAATCTGTCAGTTTCAAAATAATCTTCCTCTTTTTAGCTTAATATAATTTTTCAATCTTCGTTCCCGTATAGTAATGGGTCAGGATATGGCGATAATAATCCTTTTCACTGGCATGACTGCGCGCCATCTGATAGGCGCCGTACTGGCTCATGCCCAGACCATGGCCCCAGCCGAAACCGTAAATCGTCACGGCCTGTCCCGCTTTGACTTTGAAATCGGCCTTGCGAGTGACAGCTCCAGAATCGGGATCCGGCGCCGTACCGCGGCCGCTATAAAAATCAAAGAGCGTACTGCGCAGGCCGAAGATAGACTGGAAAGCCGCCCCCTTGACAGTAACGCTTCCCTGCGTCCCTTTGACGACCATGGATTGGACCCGGCCAGATACGCCGCGGTCAGCCGTCGTCATGGGGCGCTTGGCCAAAGGCGACAATTCAATGGACTGGATGCGGCCGACGCCCTTGCCGGCAGCGCTCAGTTTAGCCGCCATCTGTTCCGGCGTCGTCGTCACAGCCCAGCGATAGCCGGGCATTTCATTGCTGGCATCACTGACACCTCGCAGATAAGGGATATGAGAGCCCCAGACATTTTCACTATTTTCTGTCCAACCGCCAGCAGTGGAGCAGAAAAAGGCATCAATAGGCCGGCCCTGATAAGTGAGTATCTCCCCTTTTGTCGCATTGACGGCTTTGATAATCGACGGCGATTCGCCATTGATGCCAGCATAGACCTGACTCGATGTATCGTCTGTAAGGTCGAAGCCGCGCTGGCTGAAGCGTCTCTTATGGGCAATGGCATAAGTCCGGGCGGCGACGGCCTGGGCCTTCAAGGCCTCTTCGCTCCAAGACGGCGACATTTCCTTACCGACGACACCGTAGAGATACTGTTCCACTGGCAGGACGTTGACGACGGTCAGGCCCCAGCGGCCGGGAGACTTCATCATTTCCAGGGCACCGCGGTAGGCGTAGCCGTCGGTAATCTTAACGGATCCGCCCTGGACCAGCGACCGGACCTGGACTGGCACCGTACTGACATCACCATTGACAGTCAGGTTCGTCCCAGACAGGGCAATAGTGACGGGCACGTTAGCCGTTACTTTCTTCCAGAGCATGTCGCCGCGATAAACGCCCAGCCCTTGCGGCCCGGTGACAGCGACACTGCCCCGTCCTTCGCGGATTCCGATGCGCAAGGTGGCGCTATCATGAACGGCTTGTTTATGTGTATATCCAGCCGGTGCCTTGGCTGTCTGCCGCACGGCTTTGACGGGCTGGCGAGGATGATTCTTGGCCTTAGTCGGCGACGCAAAGACACTCGTCGTCACCAGGGCACAGAAGGCCGTGCAGAGGGCCAGGCGGGCTATCTTCTTTGTATACATAAAAATCCTCCTCACAGGCGAAAGAAGAGATTGAGGACAATCGTAAGGACTGCACTGATGATAAGGCAGGTCACAATGGGAAAATGGAAAGACGTATTCCCTCGGGTAAAGGAAATATCGCCAGGCAGATGGCCCAAGAAATTCCCTAGTCCCAGGGAATCACCAGCCATCCAGAGGAGACCGGCAACGATGAAAAAAAGTCCGATCAGGATGAGTAATTTCGCCATAGCCATCCCCCCCTATCCCTCAGCTGGCACGGGCAGGCCCAGATGGCGGTAGGCAGCATCGGTGACGACGCGGCCCCTGGGCGTGCGGTTCAAAAAACCCTGCTGCATCAGGAAGGGTTCATACACGTCTTCGACGGCATCGACAGATTCGCTGATAGCGGCGGCAATCGTATCGAGGCCGACCGGCCCGCCACCGAATTTGTCGATGATGACCTGCAGGACCCGGCGGTCTGTCCGGTCGAGGCCGCATGAATCGACTTCCAACCGATTCAAAGCATCGTTGGCCAGGGAAGCTGTAATCGTTCCAGCTTCGGCGACCTGGGCGAAATCGCGGACGCGCTTCAAGAGGCGGTTGGCAATACGCGGCGTGCCGCGGCTGCGGCGGGCGATTTCCAGGGCACCATCGTCGTCGATAGCCATGTCGAGGATCTCGGCGGTGCGCTTGATGATCAGGACCAGTTCTTCCGGCTTATAGAATTCCAGGCGGCAGATGACGCCGAAACGGTCGCGCAGGGGCGGTGCCAGGCGGCCGACCTGGGTCGTGGCGCCGACGAGGGTAAAGGGCGGCAGGTCGATGCGCACAGAACGGGCACTGGGGCCCTTGCCGATGACGATGTCCAGGGCATAGTCTTCCATGGCCGCGTAGAGAACTTCTTCGACGCTGTGCGAGAGGCGGTGGATTTCATCGATGAAGAGGAGATCCCGTTCCTGGAGATTGGTCAGGAGCGCTGCCAGGTCGCCGGGCCGTTCGATAGCCGGCCCTGAGGTGATGCGCAGGTTGACGCCCAGTTCATTGGCAATGATACCGGCCATGGTCGTCTTGCCCAGGCCCGGCGGGCCGTAGAGGAGGACGTGGTCCAGGGCTTCCTTGCGCAGTTTGGCCGCTTTGATGAAGACTTCCAAATTGTCTTTGACTTTATCCTGACCAATATATTCGCGTAAATAATGAGGACGCAGACTGTACTGCCAGGAATCACCCGGTAAGTCTGTCGTCTCGATGATCCGATTTTCTTCCATGGCTTACCTCCCGCTCCCTAATGTCTTCAGCGTTTCTTTCAGCAGTTGTTCTACTGTCATGCAGCTGGCCAGGTGCGATTCGGCAACGGGCAGGACTTCCTGTTCACTGTAACCAAGACTGGTCAAGGCCGTCAAGGTTTCCGCCAGAATGGCCGACATCCCTGGCGCAGATGCCTTGTCTACATCGGCAGGCGTATCTCCGCCGGCGACAGGGCCGATCTTATCCTGCAGTTCCAGGACGATGCGTTCGGCCGTCTTCTTGCCGATGCCGGGCATCTTGGTCAGGCCCTTGATATCCTTCTTATGGACGGCGAGGCGGAAACTGTCAGCCGTACCGGCACTGAGGATGCCCAAGGCCACTTTCGGACCGACGCCGTTGACGCCGATGAGCAGCATGAAGAGGTCGTATTCGTCCTGCGTGGCAAAGCCGTAGAGGACGATGGCGTCTTCGCGGACGCTCATGTACGTATAGAGCAGGGCTTCCTTCCCTACGGTCAGCCCGTCCAGGGTCGAGGCCGGTGCATAAGCCCGGTAACCGACGCCGTGGACGTCGATAAAGCAGGAATTGGTGAAGATGTGGCTGATGATGCCTTTTAAATAGCCGATCATAACTGCACCTTCCTTTTCAGACTCATAGAATGACTGGAATAAATCGCGTAAATGGCCATGGCCAGGCCGTCAGCCGCATCGTCGGGCTTGATTTTCTGGCGGATGCCGAGGAGACGCATGGTCATGTCGATGACCTGGTCCTTCGTCGCCCGGCCGTAACCGGTGACGCCCTGCTTGACCTGGAGCGGCGAAAATTCCAGGATTGGGATGCCCGCCTGCTGGGCTGTAAGCAGGATGATGCCCCGCGCCTGACCGACGGTGATGGCCGTCGTGACGTTGCGGTTGAAAAAGAGCTGTTCCACGCCGATGACGTCGGGCTTATATTTCTTATATAACTGATTGAGGCCGTCAAAGAGCATGACCAGCCGTTCGGCATCCGTATGGTCCGGCGTCGTCTGTATCGTCCCGTAAGTCACGGGCTTGAGGCGGCTGCCGTCGGCATCGATGACGCCGAAACCGCAGATTGCCGTCCCCGGATCGATTCCCATGGCACGCATCTTCTCATCCCCCTTTATCATAAATAGACTAACGTTCATTATAACATGAAACAAGGAAGCGCGGCAAGAAAGTTTGCAGCAAAAAGAGCTGTCGCATTAAGCGGACAGCTCTTTTCGTGGTTCGTTTGGCGTGGTTCGTTTGCCGAAAATTCTTGCAGCTCCAAGAATTGTTCGTTGTTCAATTTTGTAATGTCTCAGGACTAGAAGTAAGAAACGTCGTCTGACCTGATTTCATATTGCTCTGAATCACACTACGATAAATACTAAAAACTTCCTGATTGGGTATGGCCAGGACATATAGCGCTGCATCATATCCATCAGGCGCCGCAGGGCTTCTTCCATTTCGACAGGCGTCCCCTGACCGTCGTGGATGCGCTGGAAGTATTTTCGTTCAGCTCGTGAAAAACCGGGAACTTCCAGTAAATAAGCGTAACGGTCGTATAAATCGCTGAGAAGGAAGCGGAATTTATCGAGCATAGCGACCCATATCCGATGTTTCAGGTCTTTTAAGGTTACAAAGAGGACCGGCCGTTTCCCCTGTTCTGCCATGTAGGACGCACCGGCGCGTTCGATAGCCAGGCCGCGAAATAATTTCCGGTTTTCTTCTGCCTGAACGGCACTGAAAAAATAATAAAACATCGATAAAAACAAAGTCTTGCCAAAACGGCGCGGCCGCGTCAGGAGCAGTACTTCGCCGTGCGTGTCGAGAAAATCCCGGATTGCCAGGGTCTTATCGACAAAATAATAATCACCGCGGCACAGCTTGGCAAAGTCATCGATTCCTATCGGCAAGGACTGCATACGCTTCCCCTCCTCTGCAATACAAAAAGCCTGTTCGTATACTTTTATTATATCGTATACGAGCAGGCTTATTCAAATGAAAGGCTTATCGCCAGTTTTTCTCGATATCTTCATCTTCCTCATCATCGGCAACGACGCCGATGATATTGGCCTTGGTGTCGATGATGCGGCTCAGGGACTGGTCGTAGCGGCGCACGGCCAGGGCCGAAGCGATGAGGCCGACGAGGCCGCCGACGACGGCTGCCGTGCCGGTGCCGATAAAGAGATAGCCTAAGGCCGCCACGGCCAGGAGCAGGACGACGGGCATGATGAAGCAGACAAAGGCGCTGGAGACGAGGTGGGAATCGTCGACTTCATAGCGGACATGGTCCCCTTCGGCTGCGCCGATAGTATTATAAGCCAGGAGTTTGACGTGATCTGCCGCCGCGCAGGCACTGCAGGCCACATAGAGCGAATCCCGGCTGACCCGGACCTTCGCCAAACCATCTTCCTTGATTTCTTCAATAAAACCTTCACCGATACGCATAAGCGGACCTCCTCTCAGAGTTCAATCAATAACTATTATTTGTTACGCTCATTATAGCATATGTGATTGTTTTTATCAAGATAGTATGAGTACCATTCACAGGATACCTTTTTCATTTATAGCCGTTAGGGGTTAGCAGCGCAGGGGCGCCCACGTGGGGCGCCCCTACCCTACCCGGCTACCTACCAGCATCTCTGTTCACGCTGCCCGCAGCATGCCCCGTACAATGTGTTTGCGGCAGGACTGGTAGACAAAGGTCAGGACGATGGCCGTGAGGAGCCAGCTGGTGGGATAGGCCATCATGAGGACGATGAATTCGTGATGACTGGCAAAGACCGTGTAGAGCCAGGTGATGCGGACGCCGCAGATGCCGACGAGGACGACGATGGCCGGCGGCAGGGAATCGCCGTAGCCGCGCAGGGAACCGGACATAATGTCGATGATGCCATTCAGGTACATCGTGCCGCCAATCCAGAAAAGTCGCGTCGTCCCTAAGGAAATGACCTGAGGATCGCTGTTGAAGAGCGAAATGAGATCCGGCGCAAAGAAGAGGACCGGCACTGTGACCACGATGAGGAAGGCCGCTTCGACGGCGAAGGCCACTTTCGTGATGCGGAAGCAGCGGCGCAGATTGCGGGCGCCGTAGTTCTGGCCGACGAAGGTCGTCGTCGCCTGGCTGAAACCGTTGACGAAGCAGTAGATATTCGCTTCGATGATGAAGCCCGCTGCCGAAGCCGCCATGGCTTCCGTGCCGAGGCCGTTCAGGGACGACTGGATGAGGACGTTGGAGACGGCAAAGACCATGCCCTGGATGCCTGCCGGCAGACCGATGCGGATGATGCGGTGCAGTTCCTCCCGGGAAAAGCGCATGCGGTGCCGTTCCAGGCGAATACGGTCCGTCGTTTTGCAGAGGAGCACCAGGAGGATGAGGGAATTGACGGCAAAAGAAAGGACTGTCGCCCAGACGACACCGAGGAGACCGAAATCAAAGACCGTGACCGAGAGCAGGTCCAGGACGATATTCACAATATTGGCGATAATCAAACTGTACAGGGGCGTCTTGCCGTCGCCGCAGCTGCGGAAAATAGCCGCTTCAAAGTTGTAGAGCGACAAAAAGGGCAGTCCCAGGAGAAAGACGCGCAGATAGCTTTCAGCCATGGCAAAGACATCGGCCGGCACTTCCAGAACCCAGAAGGCCGGATAGACGATGAGTTCGCCGATAATGGCCAGCAAAACGCCCAAGCCGAAGGACATCAAAATCGCCGTCTGGACTGTCCGTTCCACTTTATCATCGCGGCGGGCGCCGAGATACTGGGCAATGGTGACGTTAGCCCCTAAGGAAATCCCCATGAGCAGTGTCACCAAGATGCCGATGACAGGCATATTGTTCCCGACAGCAGCCATGGCGCTCTTGCCGACGAAACGCCCTAGAATGACGACGTCAGCACTATTGAAAAGCTGTTCAAATAAGCCCATGAGACCAATAGGCATCGCAAAAAGGAACAGCTTGTCGGCAATGGAGCCGTGTAACATATCCATGCCGCGGCGGCTCTTGTTTTGTTTACGTTCCATAATCTGATTACCTCGTTCTTTTGTAGTATTCTCCTTCTCAGTATAGCACACCCAAAAAGGCGCTGTCACATAGAGACAGTGCCTTTTTTCTGTAGGGGCAACCACAGGGGCGCCCGTTCACGCAAATCCAGTTCACGCAAATCCAGTTCACCAGTATCCCTCATATACCTAGCGGGCTCGCCACGTGCGAGCCCCTACAAACTGCAAATTCCGTACTACAAACTATATGCCTCAGTCATGGCGGATGAGGAGCTGGATATTTTCTTTCTTATAGGTCGTATAAATCCGTTTGATGAACTGATGTTTGAGGACGGCTTCGTCGACGATGTTGCGGATACGCAAGATGACTTTGAAAGAAATACCGTATTCTCCCATCTGATCATAGCGGACGAGGGGCTCGAAACCGGTGACGCCGTATTCACTGTGGTCGAGGATGTGTCGAGCCACGCCGAGGGTGACGTCTTCAACATGCTGCAGGTCGTTGTCGTAGGTAATCGTCAAGGGAATGGCAATGGTACATTCTGCCAAAGGCTGTTCATAGTTGGTCAGCGTCGCCGTGGCGATGTTCTTATTCGGAACGATGACCATGTTCCCCGTCGCCGTGCGGATTGTCGTATTACGCCAGTTCATGTCGACGACGCGACCGGCTTCACCACTGGACAAGCGAATATAATCGCCCATGTGGACCTGTTTGGACACGAGCGTCGTAATGCCGGAAAAGAGGTTGGCCAAGGTATCCTGCAAGGCCAAGGCCGATGCCAGGCCGCCGGCGCCGAGAGCCGTCAGGAGCGGTGAAATGGAAATACCATAAGAACTGAGGATGAAGAGAATGCCCACCATGTAGACGCCAAGGTCGACGACGGTCGTCAAGATGGACGTCGTCGCCGCCTTATCACCGCTCTTGGATAACTTGTCTTTTAAGAAAGATGATACCGTATGGGCGCAGAAGAAAGTCACCGTAATGATGACGACACTGTGATAGTGATAGGACAAGATATTCTGGACGAAGTTAGGCAGATTCAGGATATCCTTGGTCAGCTGAATGCCTAGGAGGATGCCCAGCAAGGTCGGCATGAAGCGGAAGATATTGCGCCAGCTGTCGCGAGACACTTTCGTCACACGGCTGAGCACTTCGATAACGACCCGGAAGACGCCGTGCAGGATAATGATGCCAATGAGGATGAATAAAAGAAAAGCCAGAAAATGCACGTGCGGCCCGCCATATTCCATTTCATGGGAAAAAGTATTCACAATCGAATCCATAAAAAAGCCTCCTCCGAAGCAAAAAAGCTAACATAATAATGGTTTATTATACTCCGGAGAAGGTAAAACAACAATACAGCAATCGTTACAATTCCATGTCATTTTGCCATCGACGCCGGTCTTGTCGGCAATGACTGGAAGTCGTATACTAAAGAAAATCCATCCTACAGGAGGATACCCATGGAAATACGAACACTGCAATACTTCCTGGCCGTCGCCAGGGAACAGAATATAACCGGTGCGGCGAATATGTTGCACATCACACAGCCGACGTTATCCCGGCAGATGGCTGATTTGGAACAGGAATTAGGTAAAAAGCTCTTCATCCGAACCAACCGCAGCACGCTGCTCACAGAAGATGGCATCCGCCTGCGCCAGCGGGCCGAGGAAATCGTGTCCCTCGTCCAACAGACAAAATCCGAAATCAGCGACGACCAGCCGGAACTGACTGGCTGTATCCGTATCGGTGCCGGTGAAACGCCGATCATTCATTTCCTGACCGATGCCTTTGCCAAACTAAAACGGAAACATCCGGGCATTACGTGTGAGCTCTTTACGGGCAATGCCGATACAGTCGAAGATAAGCTTTCCCACGGCCTTGTCGATTTTGCGCTCTTCATCGCCCCCTTCAATGCGGAAAAATACGAATCCCTGCTTCTGCCCGAAAGCAACCGGGTCGGCATCGTCACCTGCCGTGATACCCCCTGGGCCCAGCTGCCGACCATCACGGCTGATACCTTGCGCCACATTCCCCTGCTCATCTCGTCACGGACGGCTACGGACACCTTCGACATCCGTCAGTGGTCACAAGGAAGCATAACGGCAGAAAACTTGAAGGTCGTCGGAAAATTCGACCTCATCGCCAATGCCGCCCAGCTCATCCGGACAGGCATTACCAGTGCCCTCGGCATCGACGAGCTCTTCCAACTCCAGACACCGGATTTGGTCTTTATCCCCTTGGAGCCAGCCGTCACCGTCTCATGTCTCGTAGCCTGGAAAAAATACCAGCTCCTGTCACCGACGTGCGAAGCCTTTTTGAAAGGCCTGAAAGAAGAAATCCATTGGCAAGGAAAGGACTGATTCTGATGTTAGATTTACGGGTACTCCATTATTTCCTGACCGAAGACGGCTTGTTCCTGAAGAAGCGGGCTGAAGAAATCCTCTCCCTGGCCAGTCATACCGAAGAGGAACTGCGAAGTGACAATACGGAACTGAACGGAAACATCCGCATCGGCTCGGCCGAATCGGACAGCGTCCGCTTCCTCATGCACGCCGCCCACAAGTTGCAGCTCACGTATCCCCACCTGCATTTTCATATCACCAGCGGCGACGGCCCGGCCATGATGGAATTCCTCGACAAGGGCCTCATCGACATGGCCGTCATCTACAGTCATGCCGATACGGAGAAATACGAAGTCCTTCCCTGCCCAACCGTCGACCATTGGGGCCTCCTCCTGCGCCGGGATAATCCCCTTTCACAAAAAGAAAAAATCACCCCGCAGGACCTGTGGGATGAAAAACTCATCGTATCCAATCAGGTCCTGCATGGTGATAACCATGCAGACAAATTACAAGGCTGGCTGAAGAAACCTTTGGCCGACCTGCACATCAGTGCCACGTACAGCCTGGCCTATAATGCGTCCCTTATGGTCAGCGAAGGGCTGGGTTCCTGCATCATGCTGGAAAAAATCATCCATATCCCGCAGGATGACCCGGACCTCTGCTTCCGGCTGCTCAATCCGCCGCTGGAAGACAGGTTGTTCATCGTCTGGAAACGCTTCCAATTGTTCTCGAAAGGAACGCAGGCCTTCATCAACCTTTTAAAACAGGAAATCCCAAAGTAATCGCTATCTGATTCGGTCCCAGGCCGGTCAGGTACGTTACACAATTACCGTTTCAGGCTCTGGACCCACTGCTGGACGTCGCTTTCCGACGCATTGGACGGAAAGCGTTTGCCTTCCAGCCAGTTGCCGGTGCCAGCCATCTGCTGTAACTCTTTGCCGCTGTTGCCCAGGCCCGAGCTGGCCGACGTGGCAAAGGGGATGACCGTCTTGCCGCTGAAATCATTGTGTTTGATGAAGTTATCTACCGGCCAGGCCGCTTCTCCCCACCAGATAGGATAGCCGATGAAGACCGTATCATAGCCTTCCCAGTTGTCGGCCTTATCCTTGACCAGGGGGACGTCGCGCAAGCTGACGTCGTCGCGTTCGCGCGTCGTCCGGCTGTTTTTATTATTGTAATCCATGTCGGCCTCGGTATATTCCTGGACCGGCTTCAATTCCATGACATCACCGTCGGTCGCTTTGGCAATGTAGTTGGCTACATTCTTGGTATGGCCGCCGGCCGAAAAGTAAACGACTAAGGTCTTGCCATTGCCTTTGGCCGGAGCCTGGACCGCCGTATCGGTCTTTTTAGAGGCACTGGACGAGGCATCAGCACCGTTCGTATTGCCACAGGCAGCCAGGCCCAGGACCATGAGACTGCTCAGGGCAAGCATTAAAATTTTCTTCATCATCTGCTTTTTACCTCCTGATTATTTCAAATAGAGACATTTACTCCCTATACACTTCCTTGGCATAGCCGAAGGCCGCCCAGGCCTTGGGCCAGCCGCTGTAAAAGGCGAGCTGCGTAATGATTTCGGCCATTTCGTCTTTGGTGACGCCATTTTTCTTGGCCGTTTCCATATGATATTTCAGGGAACTGTCAGTAATGCCCTAGGCGATGAGGGCCGAGACAGTGACGATGCTCCGTTCTTTGAGGGGCAAGACATCATTCTTGCTCCACACTTCGCCAAAGAGGATATCATCGTTATAACGGGCAAAATCAGGGGCGAAATTTCCCAGCTGCTGCCGCCCTGCAGTCTGCACGATCTTGACGGCTCTTTTCGGCTGATTATCTGTAGTATTCATGGCATATGCATCTCCTGTTCTCCAAAACCCAATTCCGGTTAGGGCAATGAGCCCGGCTGCTAAGAACAGCTTACGGAAGGGCTTCATAATTGGCCTCCGCTACGGCTTCACACCATTCCGTACTCGTATCGACCCCGTCGACTTCGATGGCCAGATGCTGGAAGGCACTGTCCTTGGCGGCACCGTGCCAATGCTTGACGTTGGCCGGGATGTGGACGACGTCGCCGGCATGGAGCGCCTGAGCCGGTTTCCCCCATTCCTGATACCAGCCGCGGCCGACCGTGACTAACAGCATCTGGCCGCCGCCTTGACTGGCATGGTGGATGTGCCAATGATTGCGGCAGGCCGGTTCAAAAGTGACATTGCCGACGATGACCTGTTTCAGGGATATCATGTTCAAATAACTAGTCCCATCAAAATACTGGGTATAATCGACATTTTCTCTACCCATGGCAAAAGGGCTGATTTGTTTGATTTCTTCTAAGGTCATTTTCCTTCGTCTCCTCTTTTTTGTAATACCTATAGTATTATCTTAGCAGACAGCCCTAGGAATGTGAAACGCTTATATTTTATCTCTAGACATACGTTTTACACATGGCAGCAGCCATAGTAGGGACCATTCCAAAGGGCGCCCGTTTTTTTACGAACAACGAGCCACGAAAAAAGAGCTACCGCCTAAGCGATAGCTCTTTTTTATATACAACTCTTATTCAGCTGTTGTGTTGTTGACAACCTGTTTGCCTTTATAGTAGCCGCAAGTCGGGCATACATGATGAGGCATCATTGCTTCGTGGCACTGCGGGCATTCTACATAACCCGGTGCGGTCAATTTCCAGTTTGCGCGACGCATCTTCTGACGAGTCTGGGATAATCTGTTCTTCGGTACTGCCATGTTCTGCACCTCCTTAAATCACATGGTACGTTATTTCTAGCGCTCTTCTTTGGATCGTAAGAATTGAGCCAAGACTTCCAATCTCGGATCAATCTTGTCGGTAGGACAACTACAGGGTCCGTCGTTCAGGTTTGCACCGCACTGCGGACAAAGCCCTTTGCAGTCTGGCCGGCACAAAACCCTCATGGGCTCGCTGAGGATCAACGTTTCTCTAATTGTCTCCGTCAAATCGATGTATTCCCCATTATAAGGCAATACGTCCTCGGGAAGCTCTGCTTCCGTACCATAGACTTCAGACAGTGTTTCATTCCGATCCACCGATACCGGTGACAGGCAGCGGCTGCAGGTGTACATGCCGGTGGTCTTTATGGTTCCCTGTACTACCATGTGGTTGCCATCGAACCAATAAGCCCCGTCCACAACTACTGTGGCATCCTTCCAAGGAAGGTCATCCACTTCACCTAGCTCGGCAGCCGGACATTCAAAAGAAAAGGGGAAAGACTTCCCAACTTCTTTTAGTGCTTCTTCGACTTGTAGTTTCATATTTCTACCTCGACTATACTATTATATCTATCTGATTAGGCTTTGTCAATCATTTTTTACGGTCCGCTCCGATGAATTCACGCAACAGCGAATTAGGCGGTACGACTGACGAATCGATGCTCTTGAAAGGCTTGAGGAATCGCAAGAGCCGACGGGCTTCGGCGTAATGAACACTGTCCTTGTCGATGGATTCCAAGAGCGGTTCGGCATAGGGCTTGAGGACGGCCAGTTCATAGGGCAGAGCCGTGTTGAAAATCGTATCGGCATCTTCCTGATAAGGATAGATGTTCTTTTCTTCGCCGCGGCGGACGTCAGCCCAGATATCCATGGTCGCCATGGGCCCGCGGTCGCGGAACTGCTGGTCCCGAACCATGCGGCGGATGATGCGCGTATCCGACGTAGAAATACGGTTGTGGTCGTTAATGCGTATCTGCGTCAAGACGCCCAGAGAAATCTTGACCTTTTCATAGCGCGGCAGCATATAAGTCAGGGAATCATTCAAGGCGTGAAGGCCTTCGACGACAATGGGCTGACCTTTTTCCAGAACCGTCGGCTTTTCATCAAAATAACGGTGACCTGTGACGAAATCGAAGCGGGCCAAGTGGACTTCCTGGCCCTGGTTGAGGTCGTCAATCTGCTGATTGAAAAGGGGCACGTCGATAGCCCGCAAGGATTCAAAGTCATAACTGCCATCGGGATTCTTCGGCGTATCTTCGCGATTATAGAAATAATCGTCTAGGGAAATGCCAATGGGCCGCAGGCCGTTGACGCGAAGCTGCGTTGTCAGGCGCTTGCAGAACGTCGTCTTACCTGCCGACGACGGCCCGGCAA
Source organism: Megasphaera elsdenii (assembly GCF_020539865.1). Taxonomy (GTDB): domain Bacteria; phylum Bacillota; class Negativicutes; order Veillonellales; family Megasphaeraceae; genus Megasphaera; species Megasphaera elsdenii_A. The sequence goes on from NZ_JAJBQV010000004.1 coordinate 18,597, forward strand.
TAAGGACGACTTTGATTTTCGGGCGGCGGCTGACGATGTAATCGGCAAGCTGGCCCAGTTTCTTTTCCTGCAGGGCCTCGGCCATATCGACCATATCCTGGATATTGCCTTCTTCGATATAGTGATTCAAATCGTAGACGTATTCACAGCGGACGATGCGTCCCCATTCTTCGGCATCCAAAAAGAGACGGGCCATCTTGGGAATCTCTTTATATTCCGGAAGCTCGTTCGGATTATCTACTGTTGGCGTTTCTAAGATGACACCAGGCGCATAAGAGCGCAGGTTGAAACAGGTCACATAGCCCATACTAGGCAGGAGCGGTCCCATGTAGTAATCGAACGTCTGGCCACACTGATAGGCCATGATATGGGTGACGTCGACGTGGCGCAGGAGTTCTGCTTCCCGCATCATATGACGGTTGCGGCACATTTCCATAGCCGTTTCGGCGCTGGCGATGACCTGGGAAATGGGTTCATCCTGTTCGACGATTTCGTGCATGCGCTTCTTGATGATGTCCACATCGTGGACGGTGACAGTGTGGCCGATTTCCAATTCGCAGTACAAGGCCTTGCGCAAGGCGTGTTTGACCAGGACTTTGCCGTCGGGATAGAGATCACTCACGGCGCGGACCAAGAGGAAAATGGCCGTACGGATAATGCACTGGTTGCCTTCCATCGTATTGATAGGCAGCCAGTCGACATCGCCGCTCTGATCGACCTTGGTCTGGAGACCGACACATTCATTATTATACAAGGCGGCTGCAATCGGCATATCGCCGTGCTGGCAATACTGTTCGCAGACCTGCTGCAGCGTCACTCCTTCCTTGACTTCATAGGAATTTCCTGATTTCACATCGTGTAAAGTAACCACAGGAATCACGCTCCTTTTCTTTCAGTAATGACATATTTATTATAACATATTTTCGCAACCTGCGGCAGATGAGCGGAAAAGGTGAACGCCTAACGCAGACTGTGGTATAATGAAAAAAATAAGATTTTGCGCATTAAGGAAGGATAATCTATGAGAAGAAGAGTACTTACCTTATGGGATGGCAAGGTCTTCCTGGCCCTGGTCGTTCTCATGGGCTGTATCATCGCAGCTGTCTCATCATATCAGCACATCTATATGAAAACACCAGACTATGCCGTCTCCCAGGTCATCCGCGCGGTCCGGGCCGGTGATACAGAAACGGTAAACCGTCACGTCGATGAAGGAGCCCTGAGCGGCCAGTTCTTCGATGCCCTCGTATCCCATACGTCAGACAGTACGGATGAATCCTTTTTACTGAATATCATCCGCTCCCCTTTGCGGGCTTCTTTCATCACTACAGCCAACCTGTACCTGAATTGGGGCCTGGCCGGGAATACGGACAATGACGAATATCAAAAAACAGAGACAAACCTGCGGCGTACCTTGAAGAGCGCCGGTCTTTCCGTCCCTCTGGCAGGCTGGCACCTGAACGGCGCCGACTGGAGCCATGACAATACGGTAAAGCTCTATCTATACAATGACCGCCTGGGCGCCACCATCCCCTGTACGGTCACGCTGGAACAGACGCCGTCCCATACCTGGATGATCACAGGCCTGGCCGACCCGGAAGCCTTCCTCAACGACCTGCGGGAAGTTATGAAGCAGGAGTTGACAGAATACAATAAACCGACTCAGAAAAAAATCGATGCCATCATGACCGTCCGCAACGTGTCTTCTAAAATCGTCAGCGGCCAGGGCCGTACCTTCCTTCGCCTGAGTTATACCCCGGTCTTCCGCAAGGACCGTACAGACATCGCTGCCGTCAAAGCAGTCTATACCCTGCGCCGGGACAGCGATAAAGTCGTCCTCTATACATCGCCTCTGCGCCTGTCTACATCAGCGGAAAAGAGGACCTACGAAAGCCAGTTTCTCCTCAATCCCCTCATCCCGTCACAATACAGCCTGATTCGCTCGCAGACCCTGGACGGCATGACCGGTGAACTCCACATTACGGCTATCACCCTCAAAGACGGCACCAGCTTCAGCCTCGCCGATACGCTGCCGGACGGGCAGTGAAGGGCGCCCATAAGCGGGCGCCGTGGTTCGTTTGGCGTGGTTCGTGGTTCGTTTTCCATTACGGCAAACGAACCACGGCAAACCGTGTAAAAAAAGAGCTGCCTATAAAGGAGGATTCCCTTATACAGCAGCCCCGCACGGATGGCGCCGTCAGGCGCCTGTCCTTCTTAATTCCCCGAGCAGATTTCGATGATCTTGGGTTTGGAGTTTTCTTCTTTCGACAGGGAGCGGTCGAAGAGCTTGACGCCAACGGCGCCGATGAGAAAGCCGATGATACCACCGATGACAGCGGTCTGGACGGTGTCGAAGCCCTGCGCCAGGGCCAGGAAATGACCGGCAAAGGCACCGGCAGCACAGACCAGTAAAGGCATGACGAAACAGATGAAAGCGCCGATGACGATGTTGACATCGCGGAATTCAAATTTGACATGCTGGCCGACTTTGACACCTAACGGGTCGACAGCGGTAACAACGATGTTTTCAGCCCCTTCGCAGGCACCGCAGGCGATGCAGTCGGAATGGCGGCCGACCTTGATTTCGGCCGTGCCTTTTTCTTTTATAGAGATAATCGTACCTTCTTCAATTTTCATAGGAATCCCTTCTTTCTGAGCCTATTATAGCATGGCCTTTTCATTCAATCAATACTATTTTCGTGTAGTTTCAAACATCATCCCCTTTGCGGTTTGCCCTGTCATTCCATAGCGGTCGCCCCACGTGGGCGCCCCTACCGGCCTTATGTCATACGCCTTTTCCTTCCATCATACGATTTTCGTGCAGTTTATAGTCGTTCGTCGTAAAAAAGGCGCTGTCCCATGAAGACAGCGCCTTTTAGAGTTTTAAGTTTACAGTCTACAAACCACATCCGTACTACAAACGATAACGTTATTACACAGGATGCACGCAGTCCGCCCATCCTCTGATGTCCATTCCAGGACAGTCTCTACGAACCACTAATCCCTAACTACGTCTTTCAGGAATTGGCGGAACGGGCCGGCCAAGTCCGGCCGGCGCAACGCGTATTCGACGTTCGCTTTGAGAAATCCCAATTTGTCGCCGACGTCGTAGCGCTTGCCTTCAAAGCAATAGGCATAGACGGCTTCGCGACTGGCCATGGTCTGTAAGGCATCAGTGAGCTGGATTTCTCCGCCCTTTCCCGGCTGCGTATGGGATAGGACTTCAAAGATGTCCGGCGTAACGATATAGCGGCCAAGGACGGCCGTCCGGCTCGGCGCCTCTTCGATGGCAGGCTTTTCGACGACGCGGTTGACTTTCAAGATGCCCTTCCCTTCGACAGGCGTCCCTTGGACGATGCCATAAGATGATACTTTTTCCCGTGCCACTTCCTGGCAGCCCAGGATAGTCGCATCGAGGTCGTTATATAAATCGATCATCTGGCGTAAGGCCGGATTAGTTTCATTGTAGACGACATCGTCGCCAAGAAGGATGGCAAAGGGTTCATCGGCAATAAAGGATTGGGCGCAGAGGACGGCGTCACCCAACCCCCGCATATGTTTCTGCCGGATGTAATGGATATTGATTTCAGAAATGCTGCGGACCATATTCAAAAGCCCCATCTTATGACTTTCTTCCAAGTGCAGTTCCAGGCCCGGATTGGTATCGAAATGGTCTTCAATGGCCCGTTTAGCATGACCGCTGATGATAAGGATTTCTTCGATGCCGCTCTGCAGGGCTTCTTCGACGATATACTGAATCGTCGGTTTATCGACGATAGGCAGCATTTCTTTCGGTGTCGCCTTCGTCGCCGGCAGGAAACGGGTACCGAAACCGGCCGCTGGGATGACGGCTTTACGGATTTTTTTCATAATCAGGCTCCTTATTCAAACCAACGGGACAAATCGAATTCTTCGCCAATGATTTCCTTGACGAACCCCTGAGCTAAGTACAAGCCCAGGAGGGACAGCGTCGATACACGAAGGAGCGAGCTATCCCAGATATCGCCGAGGTCAGCCAATACCGGCGAAATATCTTCCATAATGTCCAAAGCTTCTTCGCCGCTGAAGTTGGCCGGGCGCTTCTTGGCCAGACGCAGGATATGGTCCTGCATGTTGCGGTCGTTGATGCCGGTCATGCGGAAGAAGCGCTTGGCCATGCTTTCATCGACCATGGCCAGTTTGACCAACGGTGAATTGAAGGACGGGACAATGAATTCATCAGGAATCCGCTTGCCCTTGAGAGCTTTGCGCAATTCTTCTTCTGTAAAGCCACGGTAACGGAACAACAGCGGATACGAATCAGACAGGATTTCGGCAAAATGCGTTTCCTTCGCTTCAAAAGCCGTGCAATGCAGGTAATCGAGCTGCTGGTAATAAGGCCGTTCTGTCGGGAAGCCATCCAGGAAGGGATAGACATACTTGTCGATGTAGCGGCAGAACGAATCCTTGTCGACATTATTGGAGTTGCGCGAATACAGGAACAGTAAGAGAATCGCCAAAATCTGGTAATGGCCCTGTGTCAAATAAGGCATGACCTTTAAGGCGTCGATGGCGACCAAGTGGCGCGTCGAAATGGGCGAGCAGTGGACGATATCATAAAAAGCCTGAAGGGCTATGGTGCCGACATAGTCGTCGGGATGAGCGGCATAGGCTTTCTGGACGTTCTGCAGGGCTTCCTGAACGATGAGCGGTGCCAGGGCCTGCTGCCGTTCGGCATCGCTCTGGCAGCCGATCTGGTCGAAGGCCGCCGACGTGATGTATTCTGTCTGCTGCTGCAGTTCTGGCGAAACGACGCCATACTGGCGCAGGAAATGAGCGACGCACTGGCGGACGACGGGAGAATCAACGGTGCTTTCCGATTCCCAAACGGACGCATAGTGTGGCGCACTGCCCAAGGACGGATTGCGCGTATCGGTCCCGGACGTATTGGAATCCCATGACGTCTGGGACGGTTTGACGACCGGTGCCGGTTTGACGACAGGCGTCGCTTTTTCCTGGGATTTATGGGCCCGAATGGGCGGCATGACCATCGTTTCTTCCGGAACGGCTTTCTTCTTAGCCATCATAGCCGTATCGATGTGGATTGGTTCCATACGCTGAGTCTGTTCCAGCTGCGAAGCGACGGCTTTCATGCTTTCGCTGACGACAGGGCCTTCCATGACCCGCGTCGCATCAGATATGACCTTTTTCTTGCCAACTGCCGAGGCTTTGGCTGCGACAGCCGTCTGGCCAGCGGCTTTCGCCGTTTCGGCCATGACATCGCGGACGATGTGCTTGCGGTGCGTATCTTTCGGTGTTTCTGTTCCAGACGATGGTGGTTCAGCTGCAGGGGCAGCCTTTTTCTTTACGACCGGAGCAGCAGGACCACCATCTTTAGCGGCCAAGTCAGCTGAGACGATGGCAGCCATATCAGCCAGTGGCGGCTTGTCTTCTTCGGTCTGAGCCACTTCTTCAGCCCAACGCGCCCGTTCTTCCCGTCGGGCATCGGCTTCCTTAGCCGCAGCCGCTTCGCGGCGAGCCTGTTCGCGCCGTTCCCGGTTGCGGGCCAACTGCTGTTCCTGCGCTTCTTTTTCCTGTTCAGCCTGGCGTTGACGGGCCCGTTTGGCTTCTTCTTCGCGAGCCTTATAGGCAGCGGCTTCTTCTTTATCAACCTTTTCCATGGCTTCCAGAATTTCATCGCGGGACAAGACGCGTGTCGCATCGAGATCATCCGCATTGGGTCCCTTACGGACTGGGGCTTCCTGGGCCTTCGGCGCTTCTTTATAGACGATTTTGCCATTGCGGCGGACAGCTTCGCCCTTCGTCGTGACAAAGGCCGTTTCTGACGGATGTTCCCGCCGTTCGCCCAAGGTCATTTTCGGGACTTGCGGCAGAGGGGCTGTTTCTTCGTCGTCCGCTTCTTTCGGTAATTGTCTGGCATGCTTAACTGTTGCCGGGCTGCGGTGCTGGACCCTGCGCAGCGGCTGCGGCTCGCTGTCGTAGCGCATCTTCGTCTTCGTGTTCCCTTTCTTCTCCGTTTGGGGACTACTCTCGGAGTGTCCTCCGCCGGAATACATAATATAACAAATTACAAAAAAGACGATTGCTATGCCCGCTATGATAGCATACGGCAAAAAGTTTGTCATGTCATCCTCTCCTCTATTTTATCAAACTTCTTTCCCCATTGTAGCATAAGATGGCGTCATGAGCTACTCCCTATTGCCGATTAATTGCCGCTTTCGTATAATAAAAGGGTAACCTGATTTTTTGTCTTTCAAAGGAGTCCTTTCTATGAAAAAATATAAAGCCATCGTCTTCGATATGGACGGTACTGTCCTGGATACGCTGGACGAATTGACGAAAAGCTTGAACTATGTTTTCGCCCGCCACGGCTTGCCTTCTATGACGCAAAAAGCCATCCGGCCCTGCCTTGGCTTCGGCTACGACGGTTTCATCGACAAAGCTGCCCCAGACGCGCCGGAAGACTTGCGGCGGACGATGACGGAAGAATTTATCGCCTACTACAGCGCCCATTGCCAGACGACGACCTTCCCCTACGCAGGCATTCCCCAAGTCCTGAGCCGGCTCAAGGCGGCCGGCTACCATATGGCCATCGTCTCCAACAAAGGCCAGGGCGCCGTTTCTGAACTGCACGATGAATATTTTAAGAACTATGTCGACTTTTCTTTAGGGGAAACGCCGATGTACCGCAAAAAGCCGGCACCGGACATGGTATGGGAAGCCCTGAAGCGTCTGGGCTGTAGCAAAGACGACGCTATCTACGTTGGCGACTCGGAAGTCGACAAAGAAACGTCCGATAACGCCGACCTCGACGTGGCCCTCGTCACGTGGGGTTTCCGCGACCGGGACTTCCTCCAGTCCCTCCAACCGACGTACCTCGTCGACACCCGAGAAGAACTGGGTGCACTTTTCGGCGTTTAGGCGCCTGCAGCACCGTAGACCTTTTGCCGTGGTTCGAAGGCTTCGTCGGCGCTGCTAACAATAAACAAACGGACTCACTAGCGCATCGCTCCTATAGAACCCCTCAGTCAGCTATGCTGACACCTCCCCTTCACGGGAGAGCCAGGAAAGCCTCCCCTGCGAAGGGGAGGTGACCCAAAAAGGCCGGAGAGGTTCCTCACAGGGCGATGCGTTAGCGAGCCCGTTTTTCATCACAGCAAACTTCAAACACCCATCACTTCATCACGTCGTTTTGTACAGATGTGATAGCGCTCGACGTGGTATCGTCGAGGAGTTTGGAATAGAGCTGTTTCGTGTCTTTTTTCATATCTTTTTCCGTCGTGCTGACAGTTTCTACCGTTTCTTCGGCCTTGCCGGCTACCTGGACGATAGGCGTTTTGCCGGCAATAGGCGCTGTTTCCAAGCGGACCCGCCCTGTGCCAACGCGTTTGGCCAGTTCAGCCAGTGTCGCTTGGCTGACGGGATGGCGGACGGTGAGGACGACTTGTTCATTGACGTAGTCCGGCAAGGCACCGACGTAATTCTGAACGCCTTCGCTATCGACGACGCAATGAATAGCTTTCGTCATGAGTTGACTATAATCGCTATGGCTCAAGGATACGCGGCGTATCTTGATGGCCTGCGGTTTAGCTACATCCGTGTCGATGCGCTGCTTCAAGTATTTGCTGGGAGCCCCTTTAATGCCTAGGACCAGGGTATCACCATCCCAATACATCGTACCGCTGCGGAAATAGATTGGCACTGAACCGTATTCGGCGTTAATCACCTTGATGAGCTGCGATTCGACCTGAACATGAGAGGTATACTCCCCGTCGGAGTGCATGAGACGGTAAAATACCTGGGCTGCATCGGCCCGGGTCATGCCTTCTTTGGGATGGAAATAATTATCTGCCGGCACCATGATGTTCTTGCTGTGCAAGACGTCGATGGTCTGGGCATAGGCCGGCGTAATCGACGCGGCATCGGCATAAGGCTTGACGGCCTTGTCCGGGTCGGCCAGATGATTATACTTCAAGTACCGATAGATGACGTCGGCAAATTCTTCGCGGCTCACCGGTTCTTCAGGATGGAAATTCCCATCCTCATAACCTGCCAGGATACCCTGGGCGGCGACGCTTTTCATGGCATCACCGGCTGTGCCGGACGGGATATCGCGAGCACTAGCCGCTTCCACCGGTGCCAAGGGGATATTGGCCGCCGAGTTATAGAGCAGCTGGGCCAAATCACCGCGGGTCAAGACCCGGTTGGGTTCAAAGGAATCCCCTGTAATGAAAGTCAGGCACTGCGTATCATAGAGGTAATCGACAGCCGCGCGGTCGGTCAGGCTGCCTAGGTCCGTATAAGGAGCATCGGCCGAAACGGCACTGACGGACAAGATGGCCGCAGCTGCCAAGATGGCAGCGATTTTGTTCCGTACCATGGAAATCCTCCTCTGCTGCGATTACTGAATGACGATGCGAAGGGCACTGCCCAGGGCTTTATCGAGGTTGTTCTGCGTTTCTTTAGAAATGGAGCTGACCGTGAGAACCACTTTTTCATTAAGGTAATCCGGTTCCGTCGCGACGGTGGCATTCGTCGCTTCCGTAGCCTTGTAAATCTTTTCGGCCTGGGACATGAAGTTCTTATAGTCGTCATAGCTATACGTCGATTTCTGGACATAAATCGATTCAGCCGGGATATCTTTGTCAGCAGCAATAGCATCAGCCAGTTTCTGTTTATTCTTCGGATCTTTGACGCCGATATGGAGCTTGTCGCCCTGCCAGTACATGATGCCATCAGCCGCAAAGGCTTTGACCGAGCCGTAAACGTCTTTGATGTCTTTGAAGGCTTTGGCTTCCAGGCCGTCCTGGCTCTGTGTCGTTTCCTTGACGCCGGTCAAGATGCGGTAGAGGACGTTGACCGCTTCACCGCGGGTGACGTACTGTTTCGGGTTGAACATGTTGTAATTACTGCCTTTCATATAGCCCGCAGCGGCCAGGGCATCAACGGCTTGACGGGCCCAACTGGAAATTTTAGCTTCGTCAGCATAGGGAGCTGCCCCTTCAAGGGTGCTCATGCCCTTATAGGTCATATAGTTGTAGGCAATGACGGCGAATTCTTCACGGGTGATTTTCTGTTCTGGTTTGAATGTGCCGTTGCTATAGCCGCTCATAATCTGCTTGTCGACCAGCGAGGCAATAGCCCGTTCGGACCAGCGGCCTTTAACATCGCTGAAGTTAGTCGTCTTGACTTTCGATTCTTCACCGATCATGTTGTTGATGATGGCAGCTGCCCCTTCACGGGTAATGTCTTCGTTCGGGCGGAATTGGCCATTCGTGCCGCTGATGTAGTGCTGGTTATAAAAATACTGGATAGCGTCTTTACCCCAATAATTGCTGATATCCGTAATCCCCGTCGATGCGGCAAAAGCCGACGTGCCGAGGGCGGCTGTCAGGGCCGTAAGGACCATCAATTTTTTGTACTTGTTCATGATTCATTCGCTCCTATCTATATCAGTGTCGTAAAGGATACATGGATTGCATACCTATGTTTCATATCTTATTTATTTTATCACACCCCGCCCTATTAGGGAAGGCATAGAACCGTGATTTGCCAGTCTCAATAAGCGTCGAAAATAGCCTGTATTCTTTCCCGATCTGTCGTGTGGGCCAAGGCCAGCTGCAAGAGGATTTTCGCCTTCTGCGGCGTCAAGGAATCAGCAGTGACCGTTCCATCATAAGCAGGGACCTGAGTGACCATGCCGCCCATGGCGCGGGCAGCGCGGACGACGACGAGGCCCTGTTCCATGAAAGGCCGCAAGGCCTGCCAGACCGGTTCAGGCATCTTGCCGTGACCGAGACCGGCTAGGACGAGTCCCGCCTTCCCTTCTGCCAAGGGGCGTACGTCTTCTGCTGTAAGGCCTACATAAGCATAGACGATGGCGACAGCTGGAAGTTTCTCAGGAGCTGCCAAGTCAGAAGACCACGTATGCTTGCGCAGAGGCTGCTGGTACAGATATGGCCGGCCATCCTGCATATAGCCCAGGCATCCCATCTGACGGCCTTTGAAGGTATCGGCATGGGTCGTATCGGTTTTTTCGACGAAACGGGCGCTGTGGACGGTGCTGTTCATGACGATGACAACGCCGTATTTCCCCATTTCCACCCAAGAGGCAGCCTGAACGGCTTCCAAGAGATTCAGCGGCCCGTCGGCACTGATAGCCGTCGCCGGCCGCATTGATCCGGTGAGGACGACCGGCTTAATCGTGTGAACCGCAAGGTTGAGGAAATACGCCGTTTCCTCCATCGTATCCGTGCCATGAGTAATGACGATGCCATCCACCTCTTCCCGGTCGGCGATTTCTTGGACACGGCTGGCCAGAGACAACCATAAAGCTTCTGTCATGTCCGAACTGTCGATGTTGCAGAACTGCTCGCCCTGTACATCAGCATACTCCGCCAACTGTGGCACAGCCTCAAGTAATTCATCAATGGACGTCTGGCCGGCGGCATAGCCTGTCAAATCATCGGCAGACGCGGCCTTGCCGGCGATGGTCCCGCCACAGGCCAGTACATATATCTTCTTTTTTTCCATTCTCATAGCTCCCCTCTGCAATGATGATATGGTTCTACTGTACCACAAAAAAGCCGCTCGCGCTATGGGGAGGGGCGTGGTTCGTGGCTCGTGGTCCGCAGGGGCAAGAAAAAGGCCCGACCAGGGGAGAGGACGGGTCTTTTTCTTTCGATATATAGAATGCGTCAGTGTTCAATAGTAGAATGAGCACCATTGCCGGCTGGCAGTGTACTCGGCGTGTCGTCAGCGGCAGCAGCTTTAGCCGCAGTCAGCGTGCCTTTCTGGGCTTTCGTAATAATGCTGTGCTTATAGCCATAGCCAAAGTAGATGACCAAACCGATGGCCAGCCATACGATGAAGCGGATCTGCGTAACCGTCGGCAGCATGATGACCAAGATACCGCAAAAGAGAATCGACAAAATCGGGACTAACGGTACGCAAGGGCAACGGAACGGACGGACGCGGTCCGGTGCCTTTTTGCGGAGGATGATGACCGATGCCGATACGATGATGAAAGCGGCCAAAGTACCGATGTTGACCATTTCAGCGACGATGCCAATAGGAACGAGGCCAGCCAAGATGGACGATACGATAGCGACTAATAAGGAACTGCGGACCGGCGTCTTAGTCGTCTTATTGATACGACCGAAGAAGCGCGGCAGCAGGCCGTCGCGGGACATGACGAAGAGGATACGGCTCTGGCCGAGGCACATGACCAAAAGAACCGACGTGAGACCGCAGATAGCGCCGACCGATACGGCAGCAGCCCCCCAATGATAACCGACGAGCTGAAGCGCATAGGCAACAGGAGCGGCCGTCGTCTTGAACTGCAAGTACGGGACCATGCCAGTCAGGATAGCTGATACGGTGATGTACAAAACCGTACAGATGATGAGCGATAAGATGATACCGCGGGGCAAATCTTTCTGCGGGTTCTTGACTTCTTCTGCTGCCGTCGAGACGGCGTCGAAGCCAATATAAGCAAAGAAGATGACCGAAGCGCCCGTGAAGACACCCGACCAGCCATAAGGCATGAACGGCGTCCAGTTAGCCGGTTCGACGTGGCTAATGCCGAGGGCGATGAACAGGCCAACGACAGCCAGCTTGATGACGACGATGATGTCATTGACCAAGGAGCTCTGGGTAATGCCTTTCATATTAATCAAAGTGATAATCCAGATGATGGCCATAGCCGGCAGATTGATGAGGCCCCCTTCTTCCGGTGCCGTAATGAATTCTTTCGGCAAGGCCAGGCCCAAGTTTGTCAGGATATTGCCGAAATACCCAGACCAGCCGATAGAAACGGCACTCAGCGCCAAGGTATATTCCAAAATCAAATCCCAGCCGATGACCCAGGCCCAAAATTCGCCTAAAGCCACGTAACCGTAGGTGTAAGCACTGCCGGCTACGGGAATCATAGCTGCGAATTCAGAATAACAAAGCGCGGCACAGCCACAGGCCAAGGCTGCGATAACGAAGGAAATGACCAAGGCCGGCCCAGAAAAATTAGCCGCTGCAATCCCGGTCAGGACGAAGATCCCTGTACCAACGATACAGCCGATGCCCAACATAGTCAGACCGAATGTCCCTAAGACGCGGTTCATGCCGCCGTCTTGTTTCGTTTCTGATAGAAACTGATTGATGCTTTTCGTGCGGAAAATATTCTTTAACATACCTATCCCCCCTGTTATACATCCCCTGATACATGAATGATAACGATAAAAAAATAAGAAACCGCAAGGCCTGGAAAAAAATCATTTCTATCGTAACGATGAATGATTTCTTACGCTCCGCGTCCTTGCGGTTTCTTGTTTATACGTATATTATACTCACTTTTTAAATTTTGTAAAGCACCACACCGTATTTTATTTAATTGTTTTCATGGGAAAAGGTTTAACTTCTTATTGTTTTTAAGTATTTTTCACATTTTCTTAACGGAGTTCTTTCTGCAACCAGTTGACGGCATCGCCCATCATGTTGGTCGTGACGAAATGACCGAGGTCATCGTAGACGATGGACTGGGTCTTGACGTCATCGCGCTGGGCCAGTTTTTCCAGATAGAGTTCCTGGGCAGCCCCATCGACGACATCATCGGCGCCGCCGCGGAGGGACAAGAGGGACCGGCCGCTGAGACGGTCCATGTGCGTATAGGGATCCATGACAGCGAACTGCATCTGGATGAAGTGGTACGCCCGGGGCTTTTCAATATGTAAGGAAGCCCGGAAGCGCCGTTCCGATTCATCCCACCAGCCGGAACCGTTCATGACGACAGCCGTCTTGAATTCCTTGAACAAGCTCATAGCACCAAGAGCCGTGAAGCCACCCATAGAGTGCCCCATGACGGCAATGGGCGTATCGGGCCAGTTTTCCTGGATATATTCCAGCATGAGCGGGACTTCTGTCATATTCTGGAAAATCGTCTGCCAGAAATCAGGGTATACGACCTTCGATTCATAGTCCAGCGTACCGCGACGGCCATGGTTGACGGCATCGGGAATGACGACATCATAGCCATAGGAAGCCAGGATGCGGCCGCGGATGGCCTGGAATTCTTTCTGCGACGACCAGCCATGATAGAATAAGACGACACCTTTCGCTTTTTCACCGGATGTGATGACCAGTCCGGGGATACCCTTGATACCTACTTCTTTTTCTTGAATCATTTGTGATAAATCCTCTCTATTTTTTAATTGACCGCTGGCGGTGAGCCAACGGTTCCTGCCATATTTCTGACCAAACAAAGCCGGCGTAGAGCTCCTGCGCCTGTGGCGTCAGCTGACTCCAAGCTGCCGGCCGGACGCGCTGGGGTACAGATACGGGCGACGCCGCAGCCGTTCGGACTGACATAGCAGCCGGCACGCTGGGCGCCTGCGCCGGAGCGGCCGTTTCTGCCATCGAAGTATCTCTTTCCGCTTCTTCTACGGGTTCTGCCGGAGCCGACGTCTCGGCCGGTGCCGGCTTACGCCGTGGAGGCACGGGAATAGGCCCTTTCCGTTTGCCATAGTGTCGGCGTCGACGCAAGATATCGGGCAAGGCCGCCATCAAGACAAAGGCTATGATGAGCCACAGCATATCCATGGACTTCACCTACTTTCCATCAGAGCCCCGGTCGTCGTGATGACGGTCCTGACCGGTCGGGGCCAACTGAGTCTTAGGGACGCCAGCCTGGGCTACGGCATTCCGCATCTCCGTATCGGCCATGATATTCTTCATATTATAATAGTCCATGACGCCTAACTTGCCTTCGCGCAGAGCCTGGGCCAGGGCCAGGGGTACTTCGGCCTGGGCTTCGACGACTTTGGCCTGCATTTCCTGGGTATAGGCCTGCATTTCCTGCTCTTTGGCAACGGCCATGGCTCGCCGTTCTTCGGCCTTGGCCTGGGCAATCTGTTTGTCCGCTTCGGCCTGGTCCGTCTGCAGACGGGCGCCGATGTTGCGGCCTACATCAACGTCGGCAATGTCGATAGACAAGATTTCAAAAGCCGTCCCGGCGTCGAGGCCTTTGCTGAGAACAGTCTTACTGATTTCGTCAGGATTTTCCAGGACCTGCGAATGGTCCCGTGCCGAGCCGACACTGGTAACGATGCCTTCGCCGACGCGGGCGATGACCGTCGCTTCACCGGCGCCGCCGACGAGTCGGTCGATGTTGGCACGGACTGTGACCCGGGCCCGGACTTTCAGCTCAATGCCATTCTGGGCGACTGCCGAGATGAACGGCGTTTCGATGACTTTCGGATTGACACTCATCTGGACGGCTTCCAGGACGTCGCGGCCAGCCAAGTCAATAGCACAGGCCCGTTCAAAAGTCAAGGACATCGTCGCCCGATGAGCGGCAATCAAGGCATCGACGACGCGGTCGACGTCACCACCGGCCAGGTAATGGGCTTCCAGCTGGTTGACATTGACGTCGAGGCCAGCTTTATTGGCCTTGACCAAGGGCAGGATGATTTTAGACGGGATGACCCGGCGCAGGCGCATGCCGATGAGGTTGATAATGCCTACGGAGACGCCGGCTGCCATAGCCGAAATCCACAAGCCGAGGGGCACGAAGTGCAGGAACAAGGATACGACGATGACAGCGGCTATGATGATGATGATGGGAACGGCTAAAAAGGATATAACAGACATAAGATACCTCCTTCTCAGGGTTTGGGATGGCGTTCCGGTTCCGGTTCGACGACAACGCGGCTTCCTTCGACTTTGACGACACGGACGATGACATCACGGCCGATGAAAGTCCCATTGGCCACGGCGTCGACTCGTTCTTTGCCGAGGCGGATCGTACCGGATGGACGCAGGATTGTAATGGTCTTGCCCCGTTCATAGAGATATTTGCTGTAGTCGGCCTGGGCTGTATATCCCTTTTCTTTCGTCGAACGGTTCTTGAGCGTTAATTTTTCAAAGAGACGGCTCTTGGGCAGATGCTTGCCGACAATATAAAACAGTATAATGGCCAGGACAGTCCCGCCGGCTAGGATGTAGACGGCTTCATATGTCGCCCCGAGCATAAAGAACAAGCTGCCGAACAAGAAGACGACGCCGGCCAGGCCAAAGATACCGACGCCAGGCGACGCCAGTTCCAGGCCGATGCAGAGCAGGCCCACGAGAAAAGCAGCGACGATTTTCAGGCCGTCTGCCAATGACTCATTGCCCGACAGGAGCAGCAGCCCGCCGAAGACAAAGGCCGTAGCGATACCGGCACCGATACCGGCCATCTTGATTTCTGCCAACAAGGCGGCGATGATCAAAGCGACAAAGAGCGTCCGGACATAGGGATTCTGCAAGATACCCATGGCCTCATCGCTCCAGTCCTTATCGACATAGGTCAGGCGCGCATCCCCCATACTGTACAGGGCCAGCGCTTCGGACAGCGTATCCGCTGAACCATCAGATACGTTCAATTCCTTGGCCTGGCCGTCGGATAAGGCCAGTACCTTCCCCGGTTCAGCATAATCGGGATAGCCCTGAGATTTGTCAACCATAGCTTCGGCAACGCCGGGATTATGGCCGTTCTGGGCAGCTGTCGCGCTGAATTCGGCTTTTAAGGCAGCGATGTTCTTTTCCGTATTGGGGATGGGCTCAGCCGCGCCAATGCTACTTCCCGGCGCCATGATGATATGGCGGCACGACAAGGCGATGAGAGCCCCTGCCGACCAGGCCCGCGAGGTGACATAAGCGATGGTCGGGACGTCAGAAGCCATGAGCATATCGCGAATCTTCAAGGCGCTGTCTACGCGGCCTCCTAAGGTGTTGATGGTAATGACGACAGCTGTATCCCCTTCTTCGGCAGCCTGGCGCAGACCGCGCTGGATGAAAGCGGCCTGGCTGCCATCAATATCTCCGGAAATGGGAAGGACACGGACGGAATCGGCCTGCACAACAGCAGCCGGTGCGGCAGCTGCCAGGGAAAAGAACAAGACAGCAGCTGTTATCATGCGTAATAGAAAGGTCATTCCCTCACCTGCTTTCACTCACTTTTTTTCGGCGCCTCGATACATTGAAAATAACCGGCACGCTGGAGTTTTTCCAATTCTTCTGGTGAAATATTCCGGGCAGCCTGTTTTTCTAGTTCCTCAATCGGCTTGTCTTCAATCATATGAATCTTGTCGATGACGGCATCATAGACGGCAGGCGGCTTGTTCGCTTTAATCCAGTCCAGCATGTGGTCGAGCCATTTACGGCATGTCCAGGCACCTTCGCCATGGTTGTGGCCACGGAGTATCTGAATCTGAGCCTGTTCCGGAATCTTGGCCAGGAACCAGTTCCATCGTTCCCTGGCTATGAGATAATGATAAAGTTCATCGACATCGCGCAAATGTTGTTCCCGAAGTTCCAGGGTATAACGCGACCAAAATAAACTGAGTGTCATACTGACTACCTCCAAGCAACTATATATACCTAGTTTATCTTAAAATATTCTACACAGAATTGTCAAACTCCTGCTGGTAAAAAGAAAAATCTTTGTATATGTAAAAAAAGGCGCTGTCCCATGAAGACAGCGCCTTTTTCTGTAGGGGCGCCACGTGGGGCGCCCGTTCACGAAATCGGGTTCACAAGTATCTTACATATAGCTGGCGGGCTTGCCACATGCGAGCCCCTACAAGCTACAAACTATCTTTCGCTACGAATTAAATGCAGCTTCTAGGGAAGCAGCTCTTTCTTTGATTTCTTCAGTTGCTTCTTCACCGATATAGGCTTCGGCCATGTTAGCGATATCGTCTTCATGGACGCCTATGTCAGCAATGCGCAGGTCCAGGTGCAGGGCCTTGGCCAGATAGCAGAGACGAGCTGCACAGTCATCAGATGTAAAACCGCCCATCGTGCGAGCCAGTTTACCATAGAGGAAGGGATCCTTCCCTGCTTTAGCATCGATGACGACAGGGACGATAGCTGCCAAGAGCACTTCGTCAGCCGGGAAGGAGGTCTTGGCGACGGCTTGCGCCAGTCCTTTGGCTACCTGACTGCCCGTTTCTGCAGCGACCATGCTGCCGATGACACCGGCTAGGACGACTTTTTCCCAAGCCCCTTTATCGGCATGATTGGTGCAGACAGCGGTCAGCTTATCATTCAAGATGTCGATGGCGTAAAGGGCCATGGCATCGGTCAGCGGCTGGGCATCGGCTGCCGTATAGGCACTGATGCATTCGCTGAGGGCGGCAAAACCAGAAACAGCCCGTTCTTTCTGGCTCATGCCAGTCATGCATTCCGGATCGACGATGACCACTTTGGCCAGCAGCGCCTTGTCACAGCTGCCATCGGGCAGGGACGCATCGAAGCAGGCACCGCTATGATAGTCCGTCGGTACGAAAGTCAACGGCATGACAGCCTGATTCAAGGCACTGGCAGCGGTGCGGGCAATCATCTTTGCCCCTTCCATGACGGTATTGCTGCCGATAGCGACGATGAAGTCACTGCCGTCCTTCTTGATTTCGTCGACGGCTGAATTAGCCGTAATATCCAGGGATTTCCCTGTAACATGAGCAAAGCGGGTAACAGAAATACCGGCATCATTCAAGCTCTTTTCAACTTCACGGACCAGGTCCCGTCCGTTCGTTGCCGAATCAGTGACGACTAAGGCCTTTGTCCCATAAGATTTCAACAGTTCTCCGGCCATGTGACGCTTACCGGCACCGAAGACGACGGACACTGGCATGGAGAAGGAAAAACTGAGTGGCTGCGATACATACGTAACAGGCGCATCCGATTCGACATTCTGAAGGGCTGCGGCCATAGCCTGACCAAAAGCCAGGTCGCCTGCTTCTTCGACGGCTTCATTATCCAAGGCGACATCAATATGAGTGGCGAACTTGCTGCCATATTTGGCCTTGCAATAGAGGCCAAAGAGGACGCCCAGGATAGACCAGCCGAGGACCATACCCCATTCCTGAGGAACCAAGGTAGCCCCGGAACCAGGGACGACATACATGACGACCATGAAGCCCGACATGAGGATAGCCAGCGCCCCGACCAGTTTATAATGACTGACCTTATAAGGACGAGCCATATCCGGTGCCTTTTTACGAAGGATAACAAAGGAAATAGCGACCATGCAGTATGCGACGCAGCAGCCGAAGTTGCCCGCATCGACGACCCAGACCAGCATCTTTTTGCCGAAGAACGGCGCGATGATAGACAAGAGGCCGATGAGCAAGAGCGCATGGACAGGCGTCTTATATTTGTCGTGTAATTTGGCAAAAATCCGCGGAATCATATACGATTCAGCCATAGAGTACATGGCACGGCTGCCGCCGATAAGGAAAGAATTCCAGCTGGTGATGATGCCGCAGAGGCCGCCGATAATGAGGACCTTAGCCATGATAGAGCTGCCAAAAGCAACCGCCATGGCATCGGCCGTAACCAGGCCGCCGACGCCTTTCATGGCAACGGCAATTTCTGCATGATTCATGACATAGCCGACGCCGAAGATGATGAGCGCATAGAAGAGAACAGCCAGGACGATGGACAAAATGAGGATCCGGCCGATTTTCTGTAAAGATACAGAAATTTCTTCCGCTGCCTGCGGGATGACGTCAAAGCCGATGAAATAGAACGGCGTCATAACGGCAACGGCCAGGGTTCCTTTGACCATATCCGTCGTCGTAGCTCCCATGAACAGCTGGCCTTCGAGGTTCGATACCGTACCCGTAAGGGCCGAAGCTGCGATGAGCAGGATACCGACGCCACCGATGATGACCGTCAAGATAGTCTGCAAAATAGCTGCCGTCTTGGTCCCGATGATATTGATGGCCGTAATGAAGACAGAAACCAGAATGGCTACGGCCAGCCAGGAAGCGTAAATATCGAAACCGGCAACGGTATACAGATAGCCTGCCAGGAAATCAGGATAAATATAAGCTACAATGGTCGGCAGGGCGCAGGCTTCGAAGCAGACGACACCGACATACCCTAAGACGATCATCCAGGTACAAATAAAAGAACCCAGCGGCCCCAAGGCCTTATAACTAAAGACGTGTTCGCCACCGCACTGCGGCATAGCCGACGTCAGTTCGGCATAGGTCAGGCCGACGAAGAAAATCATGACGCCCCCAATGGCAAACCCCAGCATAGCGCCCAAGACGCCGCCTTGCATGATCCAGTCACCTGTCGATACAACCCAGCCCCAGCCTATCATAGCCCCGAAGGCGATGACCAGGACGTCCCAAGCACTCAGGACTTTATCAAAATCAGACTTTTTTGTCGCCATCTTTCATACCCCCTCAAGTCTCTTCAAAACGCATTTCGACGAAAGATTGGATGAACTTTGCCGTCTTTTCCCAGCCCAGGACGCTGCTGTCGACCAGCAGATGGCGGTTGTGACGGTCACCGCGATACGTCCCGGTAATGTATTTATACCGTCTATGGAGAGCATTGTCATAATCACGGATGACTTCTGCTGCGTGGCGTTCGGATAAGTTCATCTTTTCCATGATGGTCTTAATACGTACTTCTGTCGGTGCATAAATGAAGATGTTGACGACATTTTCCTGCCCCTTCAGGATATAGTCGCTGCACCGGCCGATGATGACGCAAGATGTCTTTGCCATCTTGCGGATGACGTCGAACTGCGTGTAAATAACCTTGTTCGACAAGTTCGCATATCGCGTCCCCAGTGACGTTTCAATGCCATAAGGAACGAAATTCTTATTATCTGCTTCTTCTACGAGATGTTTTTCTACGCCGATTTTTTCCACGACTTTATCTACGAGATCCCGGTCGTAGTATTCGATTCCCAGCAACTTGGCCAACATCTTGCCGATTTCCGGGCCGCCGCTGCCGAATTCACATCCCACGGTAATGACGAAATGTTTCATTCCAGGTCCCCCCTTTTTTAGAAAAGGTGCCTGCCAACCCCTCAATTCTGGCAGACACCCTCTTATACCCATCAGTAATGTTTACTTATTTTGCCAATTCTTCGACCGCTTCTTTAATGATGGCAATGGCCTTGTCGACGTGTTCCTTCTGGAGGATCAGCGGCGGTACCAGGCGCAGGACGTGGTCACCGATGGCCGTCGACAGCATATGTTTATCAAAGCATTTATGCTTCAAGTCTACGCTGTTGATCTTGTCGTCGAATTCAAGCCCTAAGAAGCAGCCCTGACCGCGGGCTTCCTTCAGATGCGGAAGTTTTTCGCGAGCCTGTTCCAAGAAGTATGCCCCCATCTTCTTGGCGTTACCAGCCAGGTCTTTGTCCAGGAGTTCATTGACTTCTGCCAAGGCAGCGGCGCAGCAGACCGGATGGCCGCCGAAGGTACTGCCGTGGGAACCCATGGTGAAGGCTTTAGAGACATCTTCCCGAGCGCAGATAGCTGCAATCGGCATGCCGCCGCCCAAGGCTTTTGCCATAGAAACAATATCCGGTTTAATGCCGTAATTCATGTACGACATGACAGCACCCGTACGACACCAGCCGCTCTGTACTTCATCGAGGAGGAGGAGCAGGCCTTTTTCATCGCACAGTTTACGCAGGCCTGTGAGGAATTCTTTCGTTGCCGGATGGACACCGCCTTCGCCCTGTACCGGTTCGACCATGATACCAATCGTGTTTTCCGTGATGGCATCTTCAAAGGCTTTCAAATTGTTGAATTCAGCATATTTGAAGCCCGGCGTCATGGCACCGAAACCGATCTGGCAGGCATTGTCCGGCTGGCCAGTAGCACTCATGGAACCAAAGGTACGGCCGTGGAAGGATTCTTTTGCCGTGATGATTTCGTATTTGTTGGGACCAAAGTGTTCAACGCCGTATTTACGGGCCATCTTAATCATGGCTTCGTTAGCTTCTGCACCAGAATTCTGGAAGAAAATCTTGTCCATACCGATAGTCGTGCAGATTTTTTCAGCCAGCAGGGCCTGCGGAACCGTGTACGGATAATTGAAAGTCTGCATGATATCCATGCACTGGTCGATGACAGCCAAGACGACTTTGTCGTTACAGCTGCCAGCGCTGTTGACAGCGATACCAGCGTAGAAATCAAGGTACGGTGTCCCATTTTCATCGTAGACATACATGCCTTTGCCGCGTTCGGCGATCATATCGAAGCGTTCGTACGTTTCGATCATGTACTTGTCTACTTTGGCTTTGATTTCTTCTTTGGTCAATCCTACATCACGTAATCTCATTCGTAACTCCCCCTAAACTGATGAATTTATAAAGAAATGATAACCAAAAGAACGAACAAAGAAATCCCCAAATAAAAACAGAGGCAAGGAAATCTGATATTTCATCAGGCTTCCTTGCCTCTTGTCTCCACTATTTTCTTTGTTGGATATAGTGTAATACTTTATACTTTCTTTGTCAATATGTTATTTGCTTTTATTTTTATAAATTTAAAATCTCATTGGCTTTTCAAATTTAAGTGGAATCGTTTTACTTGCGGAACAAGCCCATGGCCTTGGCGGCTTTTTCGTAGGTCACGCTGGCCTTGGCATGTGCTTTGGCAGCGCCTTTGTCGAGGATAGCATCCAATTCGGGATCGTCGACGAGCTGGCGGTAGCGCTGCTGGATCGGTTCCAGCGTCGAAATAACAGCGTCGGCCACATCTTTTTTGAAGGCGCCATAGCCTTTTCCGGCGTAAGCCGCTTCGATCTGTTCGTGGGTCTGGTCAGTCAGGGCCGAGAAGATTTCGATGAGATTGGAAATGCCCGGTTTGTTTTCCTTATCGTAATGAACGGAGTTTTCGCTGTCCGTCTGGGCCCGTTTGATTTTCTTTTCGATAGCCTTCGGTTCATCGAGGAGATAAATCGTCGCCGTCGTGTTATCGTCAGATTTACTCATCTTCTTGGTCGGTTCCTGAAGGCTCATGACACGCGTACCGTCCTGGCCAAGGTAGATGTCCGGAATGGTGAAGACTTCGCCATAGAGGCGGTTGAAGCGCTGAGCCAGGTTGCGGGTAATTTCCATGTGCTGCTTCTGATCATCGCCGACGGGGACAAAGTTGGTCTGGTACAAGAGGATGTCCGCAGCCATGAGGGGCGGATAGGTCAACAGGCCGGCCGGGATGGAGTCGCCCCGTTTGGAAGCCTTATCCTTGTACTGGGTCATGCGTTCCAATTCACCGACATAGGACAAGGTAATCATCATCCAGCCCAGGAGTGCGTGTTCCGGGACTTCTGACTGGACGAAGAGCGTCGATTTTTCCGGATTCAGGCCGGAAGCCAGATAGATAGCAGCCAGCTGCCGTGTGCGCTGATGCAAGAGGGCTGGGTCCTGCGGGACCGTGATAGCATGCTGGTTGACGACACAGTAATAACATTCGTTGCCATCCTGGATTTTCGAGAAATTACGAAGGGCGCCTAAATAGTTCCCTAAGGTCAGATTGCCGCTCGGCTGAATACCAGAAAAAATAACAGACATAATGGATTCCTCCCTATTCTAAAAAAAATCCTTCCATCCCTCATATTAGGGACGAAAGGAAAGTCATTTCCGCGGTACCACCCTGGTTGGCAAAACTGCCCGGCTCATATGCACACGTAGATGCATTCTTTCTTGGTAACGGTGAAAGTTCCGGCAGGACCTACTCAGTTTCAGCCTGCATCTCCCGAGCCCATTCCCATCCACGGCCTCTTCACCGGACTTCCACTGCCACCGGCTCGCTGTCAAGGGTATCGTGGCGGTACTTACTCCCGTTCATCGACATTCTCTATCACTTTGGATGCATCTATCTTATATCGAAGAAAGGGCCTTGTCAAGTTTTTCTTTTTGCTTGACTTGGAGTTGACTCCATCTATTATAATGACATATATCAAAATATCGCCAAAAGGAAGAAGGAGAAATCTTATGAAAGCAAAATATAAAAAAATAATCGCCGGCTCCCTGGCTGCCGCTGTCATCGCCGCAGTCAGTGCCTATACCTGGCTGCCGGGTACGAAAACCGTCGCCAAACAAGGCGTCAAAGCTACCAAGGCTGCCGCCGCCCATTATCTGTCGACAGAGGCCGTCGATGCCTCAAACATCCGCCAGGTCATCACAGCAGACAGCACGACGTCGCGGACCTTCATGTGGCAGTCGGACTATGAAGAAGATAAGACCGTCATCGAATACCGCAAGGCTGGCGACGACGATACGCTCATGCAACTGCCCGCGTCCAGTGACGCCTTCAGCGATGACGGCGTGACGACGTATATCCATACGGCCACCGTCACCGACCTGGAACCAGGTACGGCCTATGAATACCGCGTCGGCGCCGGCGACAAGCGCAGCAGCTGGCAGCCTTTCCATACGGCTCAAGGCAGCGACTTCAAAGCCCTCATCTTCCCAGATTCCCAGTCCAGCGACTACAGTGTCTGGGCGGCTACGGCCCAGCCGGCATGGCAGCGCAACCAGGACGCGCAGTTCTTCATCAACATGGGTGACCTCGTCGACAACGGCCAGGACCATTACCAGTGGAATGCCTGGCTCGACGTCGTCAACGACATGATTGCCCGCATCCCCGTCGTCCCTCTCCTGGGAAACCACGAAACGTATAATAAGGACTGGAAAGTCCGCATGCCCGAAGCCTATCTGCACCTCTTCGCCCTGCCTCAGATTGATATGGAAAAATACCAGAACCAGTTCTACTCCTTCGATTACGGTGACGTCCACTTCGTCGTCCTCAACACGCAGTCCCAGGAACTGGCCGATTTCGAACCCAGCCTCGATGAAGATGAAGTCTCCTGGTTCAAGGACGACATGGCTAAGACGACGAAGAAGTGGAAAATTGTCCTCATGCACAAGGATCCCTTGCAATATGGCTTTGCCAACCGCCCCGAACCAAGGGCAGAAGGCTTCTCACCGGAAGGCCGGCTGTGGATGCCCCTCTTCGACCAGTATGGCGTCGATGCCGTCCTCTCGGCCCACCTCCACACGTACCGCGACCGCGGTCATATCAAGAACTTCCAGCGTGATGAATCGGGTCCCTTGTACCTCATTACTGGCGTCGCCGGCAACGTCCAGTATCCGGGCCTGTGGAAGCAGCACAGCCTCGATGAATACATTGCTCCCCAGCCAGAAACGGACAATTACATGACCTTAGAAGCCAGCGAAGACGACTTGACCTTCCGCAGCTTCCTGCCGGACGGACAACTCTTAGAGGAAAAGCGCATTTCCTCGCACAAATGAAAAAAAATATGATATAATAAATGCAATCCGGACGTTCCTTCAAAACAGTACGGATACGATTTGACAAGGAGGAATACAGATAATGGCACAGATTACAAAAGACACGGGTATCATTGAAGCCGTTCAGAAATATCCGCAGATCATTGAAATCTTCCAGCAGTACGGTCTCGGCTGCATTGGCTGCATGGCTGCTCACTTTGAAACCATCGGCCAGGGCGCTGGTGCTCACGGCATCGACGTCGACGCTCTCATTGCCGACCTCAATGACTGCATCGCTGATAGCGGAAAATAAGGGTGGAAAAAAGCGTTGTCCTGACGGACAACGCTTTTTTAGTGGCTCGTGGTTCCCCTTATAGGGGAGCTGGCCGCCGAAGGCGGTCTGAGAGGTTGCTTTTGACACAAAAGGGACTACGCATGATGGCAGAAACCTTCGTGCGACAGCCCCCCTTTTGCGAACGGCGAATTGCGTTATTCATTATAATCTATGGCGGGCGCCCCACGTGGCGCCCCTACATGCGGACGGCGGACGGCGGGACGCCCTCTGGGCGTCCCCTACATGGGCGTTCCTACCCTTAATGGCTGACTTCGTGGCCGCCCAGGTGTTCGGGATAGCCGCACCGAGCAAAGTCGGCAGCCGCCGTAAAGAGGATATCGGTCGACGAGTTGAGGGCCGTTTCCGTCGAGTCCTGGAGGACGCCAATGATGAAGCCGACGCCGACAACCTGCATGGCAATATCATTGGAGATACCGAAGAGGCTGCAAGCCATAGGGATGAGCAGCAAAGACCCGCCGGCAACGCCGGAAGCCCCGCAGGCACCGATGGCCGAGAGAACGCTGAGCAAGAGGGCTGTCGGGAAGTCGACGGCAATTCCTAAGGTATGGACAGCTGCCAAGGTCATAATAGAAATGGTGATAGCTGCGCCGGACATGTTGATGGTTGCACCCAAGGGGATAGTAACGGTATACGTATCAGGATTGACACCGAGTTCTTTCGCCAAGGACAGGTTGACAGGGATGTTAGCGGCAGAACTGCGCGTAAAGAAGGCCGTGACACCCGATGTCTTAATGCATTTCCAGACCAGCGGATACGGATTACGGTGGATTTTGGCATAGACGATAATCGGATTGATGACAAAGGCAAAGAGCAGCATCGTCCCTAAAAGGAGACAGAGCAGTTTAGCATAGCCAATGAGGGCGCCGATACCATTGGACGAAACGGAGTCAGCCACGAGGCCCATGATGCCGAACGGAGCCAGGCGGATGATCCACTGAACGCAAGTCGTAACAGCATTCGCACAATCATCGAGGACGGCTTTCGACGCTTCGGAAACGCGGCGGACAGCCACGCCAAACAGGCAGGCCCAGCCGAGGATACCGATGTAGTTCCCCGTCATCAGTGCATGAACCGGGTTATCGACGATGTTCTTGAGGAGCGTCGTCAAGACTTCGGCAATGCCTTCAGGCGCCTTATTGCTGGCAGCCGATACGTCAAGCTGCAGCGTCAGCGGGAAGACGAAACTGATTATGACGGCGAAGAAAGCCGCTAAAAAGGTACCGATAAGATACAGGATGATGACATCTTTGATGTTCGATTCGTGATCTTCCTGTTTACGGCTCAAGGCAGCAGAGACCAGGACAAAGACCAGGACCGGCGCAATCCCTTTCAAAGCACCGACGAAAATGACGCCGAGCAAAGCCAATTCCTTTCCAGCTGCAGGGAAAGCCATGGCCACGGCAATACCGATGATCAAGCCGATGATAATCTGCTTAATCAAGCTGATGCGGTTCAATGCATTCCATAAACTATGCATAAAAAAAACCTCCTACCCTAAAATATCAGTGATTCCATGTTATAAATGTATAATACATGAATACACTTGTTTATTATAAAGCAAAAGCCGTAAATTTTCAATAAAAAAAAGAAAACTCTTGTAAAGTTTTTTGTTATTATACGTGTTTTCTTTGTCTTTGATGTTCAGGGCTTCAGATTTGATGTTTGACGTTTGACGTTTGACACAAAAAGACTGTGCCATGAAGGTTTCAACCATCATGGCACAGTCCTTTGTGTTTTTATATCAAACTTTTATTCACTTAATACAGCGGCGCAGCGGGCGCAGAGGGTCGGATGATTGGGATCAGAGCCGACTGTATCGCTGTGGATCCAGCAGCGTTCGCATTTTTCAGCCATCGACGGGGCGACGACGACTTTCATATCGCCGTGGTCTTCACCGGCAACGGCATCAGCCAGAGCTTCGCCTTTGACCAGTTTGGCTTCACTGACGATGAGCAGCGTAGCCAGCTTGTCCTGCCACTGGCTGAGGAAATCATAGTCTTCGCCATTGGCATAGATGGTGACAGCAGCGTCGAGGGCATGGCCGATCTTGTGTTCTTTACGAGCGCCTTCGAGGACACGTGTCAAATCGCGGCGGTACGACAAGAACTGAGCCCAGCGGGCATCGAGGTCGGCGTCGAGATATTCTTTATGAGCCTTCGGCCAATCCGTGAGGAGGACACTTTCTTCCTTGCCTTCGACATCCGGCATGTTCTGCCATACTTCTTCTGCCGTGAAGGACAGGACCGGTGCGACGATTTTGACCAGCGTATCGAGGATGATGTACATGGCCGACTGGGCACTGCGGCGGATATGGGAATCAGCCTTTTCCGTATACAGACGGTCTTTGATGACATCCAGGTACATGGCGCTCAAGTCGACTGTGCAGAAGTTGTGGATAGCATGGTACATGACGTGGAACTGGTAGTTTTCATAAGCATCGGTGACTTCTTCAAAGACCTGTTCCAAGCGCAGGAGAGCCCATTTATCGAGGTCCGTCATATCCGGGTAAGCAATCATATCCTTAGCCGGATCAAAGTCGGCCAGGTTGCCCAGGAGGTAACGGAAAGTATTGCGGATCTTGCGGTAAACGTCGGAGAGCTGCTTCAAGATCTTCGGCGACAAGCGGATATCACCCTGATAATCAGCCGACGATACCCACAGGCGGAGGACGTCAGCCCCGTATTTTTCGATAACTTCCTGCGGAGCAACGGTGTTGCCGACAGATTTACTCATCTTGCGGCCTTCGCCGTCGACAGTGAAGCCGTGAGTCAAAACCGATTTATACGGTGCATAGCCGTTGACAGCGACCGACGTGAGCAGGGAGCTGTTGAACCAGCCGCGATGCTGGTCCGAACCTTCCAGGTACATTTCGCAGGGATAATCGAGGTCCGGATCGTTTTTCAGTACGCCCTGATGGGTGCAGCCGCTGTCGAACCAGACGTCCATGATATCTGTTTCCTTGCGGAAATGTGTGCCGCCGCAGTGCGGGCATTTATAGCCTTCCGGCATGAGTTCCTTTACGTCGTGCATCCACCACGTATCGGACCCTTCTTTAGCAAACATCTTCTGCAGATGAGCGATGGTTTCATCGTTGATGATGTGTTCCCCGCAGTCTTCGCAGTAGAAGATAGGAATAGGCACGCCCCAGACACGCTGACGGGAAATGCACCAGTCACCGCGGTCGTGAATCATGTTGTAAATGCGGTCGTGGCCCCAGGACGGAATCCATTTGACCGTATCGATTGCGTCGAGTGCTTTCTGGCGGAAACCGTCAACCGAAGCAAACCACTGTTCCGTAGCGCGGTAGATGATCGGTTCCTTGCAGCGCCAGCAGTGCGGATACTGATGGCGGAAAGTGCTCTTGGCAAAAAGGGCACCCAGTTCAGCTAATTTCTTGATGACCGGTACGTTCGTATCGAAGACAAACTGACCTTCAAAACCAGGAACCTTGTCGGTATAACGGCCTGTGCCGTCGACAGTACCCAGCGGTTTGAGACCCCAAGCAGCATATTTCTTGCAGACATCAAAGTCGTCCTGGCCATGGTCCGGAGCGGTATGGACGAGGCCGGTACCAGCTTCGAGCGTGACGTGGTCGCCGAGGATGATGGGAACCTTGCGGTCGTAGAAAGGATGCTTGAAGACCAAGCCTTCGAGCTGCTTGCCTGTCATGACGTCCGGCAGGACTTCGTAGTCTTCGACTTTGCCAGCTTTCATAGTCGGTTCGACCAAGTCTTTAGCCATGAGCAGGTATTCATCGCCGATGCGGACCCAGACGTATTCAAAGTTTTCGTTGGCACTGATGGCAACGTTACAAGGAATGGTCCAAGGCGTCGTCGTCCAAATGAGGGCGAAGACTTTGTCCGGGTCAGCGCCTTTCGGCATATGGCAGTTCAGGTCGACGGACTTGAATTTAACGTAAATGGAGAAGGACTTATCGTCCTTGTATTCGATTTCAGCTTCAGCTAAGGCCGTTTCGCAGTGCGGGCACCAGTAAACGGTCTTCAGGCCTTTGTAGATATAGCCTTTCTTGGCCATTTCGCCAAAGACACCGATCTGAGCGACTTCGACGGGCTTGCGCAAGGTCAGGTACGGATGGTCCCAATCACCGAGGACGCCGAGGCGTACAAAGTCTTTCTTCTGTTCTTCTACGCGGGCCAAGGCGTAGTCACGGCATTTGGCGCGCAAGTCGAGCGGTGCCATTTCGTGGCGGTTCAAGCCCGTATCTTTGATGACGGCATGTTCGATAGGAAGGCCGTGCGTATCCCAGCCGGGAACGTATTTCGTATAGCAGCCCTGCTGCGTCTTGTATTTGAGGATAATATCTTTTAATACTTTATTCAATGCATGGCCGATGTGAATCTTGCCATTGGCATACGGAGGACCGTCGTGAAGAATGAACTTAGGAGCACCGTCCCGTTTCTTCAAGCGTTTTTCATAAATCTTGTTGTCCTGCCAGAATTTCAAAAAGTCCGGTTCCCGTTTCGGCAAATTGCCGCGCATGGGGAAATCAGTCTGAGGCAGATGTAAAGTCTTACCGTAATCCATTATGTTTCCTCCTCTGAATCTGTGAAAAAAAATAACGTCTCCGTCCCAAAAGGGACGAAGACGTAATCACCGTGGTACCACCCTATTGACTGCCGGAGCAGCCACTTTGACGCGCAGTAACGACGCGACCCGGCAGCTGGTTCGCAGCTGCAGCTCCCAAGTGATCCGCCAGCATACGGCCTTTGCCGAGCTCTCACTATCCCCGGTTCGCTGAAAAGGCACAGACGACACTGGCCGTCTTGTTCATCGCTTTTCATTTTTATGACAACTAATAATTACTTGTACATAGACGTATTGTAAAGGCTTCTCCCCCATTTGTCAAGAGGATTACTTCCAATATTGGACTGTACTTTCGTCAATACCGATAGAAGCCGCCTTGAAGACTGGATTCTTACCTTCTTTCTTCTGCTGCTGGTAATCGCGCATAGCTTTGACGGCCGTATTGCCCAGGATAAAGCAGGCCGGGATGTTGATGAAGCACATGACGGCCATGAGGATATCGGCAATATCCCAGACAGTAGCCATGGACATACCGGCGCCGACGAAGACGACGAGGACGCAGACAATACGGAAGGTATTGACGAAACCGTGGGATGGAGCCCCCTTGTGGATAAAACGGATGCAGTTATCGACGTAGAACAAGTTGCCGATGAGCGTAGAGAAGCCGAAGAGGAGCATACAAATCGTAATCAAGAGCGGGCCGAAACCACCGAAGACGGCTGTCGCTGCATGCTGGACGTAAGCAGCACCAGCCACTTCCTTGGTGATGGGCACGCCTGAAAAGAGGCCCATGAAAGCCGTAGCACTGCAGACCAGGATAGTATCGATGAAGACCGACAGCATCTGGACCAGGCCCTGTTTGACAGGATGGCTGACATCGGCTGCGGCTGCCGCATTCGGTGCCGAACCGATACCGGCTTCATTGGAATAGAGGCCGCGCTTAATACCATAAATCATGCAGGAGCCGGAAATGCCGCCGAGAATGGACTGGAAATCAAAGGCATCGGCAAAGATCATGGCGAAAACCTGAGGCAGGTTGGAAATATGGAAGACGATGACGATGAGCGCCGCCAAAATGTAGACGCCGCCCATGACCGGCACCAGGATAGATGTGACCTTGATGATGCGCTGACCACCGCCAATCAGGCAGTACGCGACGAGGGCTGCAAAGACAGCGCCGATGATCCACGGCGTCGTCGTCGGATCGTAGAAACTGTAGACGAGGAACGTCGACTGCATATTGAACGAACAGAGCAGATTGAAGCCGCCAGCATACGTCACAATCAAAGCAAGGGCAAAGAGGACGCCGAGCCAGCGCTGATGCATAGCCGTTTCAATGTAATAGGCCGGACCGCCGTAACTGTGGCCTAAGGGATTGCGACGCTTGTAAATCTGGGCCAACGTACTTTCAATAAAGGCCGTCGCCCCGCCGATGATGGCTAGGAGCCACATCCAGAAGACAGCGCCGGGACCACCCAGGCAGATTGCCGTCGATACGCCGATGATATTGCCCGTACCGACACGGGACGCCGTCGAAACCATAAGGGCCTGGAAAGACGATACTTTCCCGGCTTCTGTCGGTTTTTCCATGACGACACGGATACTCTCCGGGAACAGGCGCAGCTGGACACAGCGCGTCTTCCAGGAAAAAATAAGGCCGGCTGCGATGAGGATGACCATTAAAATAGGATAATAAAGGACATCATCGAGATAGTTCAGGACAGCCATAATCATAGAATCACATCCTTACTATAAAACAAAAAAGTATAAAATAAATAAAGAAGTTCTTTAAAAATGATAAGGGATTCTATGACAATTTGTCAATAGGTTATGGAGAAATGGTCCTACCCCGTTCCTATCCTCCCGCCCCTGTAGTATAATGAAAAAGAAAGGCAGGAATTCCCATGACATCTATTGAACAAGTAATACAAAAAGCCATCGCCTTTGATCACGGCGATGCCCGGCGCATCCACCACTTTCTCAAGGTCTATGCTTACGCCGACACCATTGGCCGCCTAGAAGAACTGCCAGCAGACCAACAGGACATCTTGCGCACAGCCGCCGTCCTCCACGACATCGGCATCCATGCAGCCGAAGAAAAATACGGTTCTTCGTCAGGAAAATATCAAGAAATCGAAGGCCCTGCTCCGGCCAGGGCTATCTTGGAAGAACTGGGAGCCGACCAAAAGCTCATCGACCGGGTCTGCTTCCTCATTGCCCACCATCACACCTACACCGGCGTCGACGGATTGGACTACCAGATACTTTTAGAAGCCGATTTCTTAGTCAATGCCTATGAAGACCAGCTGAAACCGGAAGCCATTATCCACTTCAGGGATAAAGTCTTCCGCACCCCGTCGGGTTTGCAGTTATTAAAAGATACGTATCATGTGTGAAAGGAGTCCTTACGATGACAGATATTGAAAAATTCGTCGATATGGTAAAAAATTCAGACAACATCGTCTTCTTCGGCGGCGCCGGCGTCTCGACGGAAAGCGGCATCCCCGATTTCCGCAGCACTGACGGCCTGTACAACCAGCACTACCAATACCCGCCCGAAACGATTCTCAGCCATTCCTTCTTTATGGATAACACGGAAGAATTCTACCGCTTCTACCGCGACAAGATGCTGGCCCTCGACGCTCAGCCTAACATGGCCCACATCAAACTGGCCGAACTTGAAAAAGCAGGCAAATTGAAAGCCATCGTCACCCAGAACATCGACGGCCTGCACCAGAAAGCGGGCAGCCAAAACGTCTTGGAACTGCACGGCAGCGTTCATCGCAACTTCTGCATGCACTGCAACAAGTTCTTCGACGCCGAATACATGAAGAATTCCACAGGCATCCCCAAGTGCGACGTCTGCGGCGGCATCATCAAGCCTGACGTCGTCCTCTATGAAGAAGGCCTGGACAACGACGTCATCGAACAGTCCCTGTACTACATCAGCCACGCCGACATGCTCATCATCGGCGGCACGAGCCTCGTCGTCTACCCAGCAGCCGGTCTGGTCCGTTATTACCGCGGCCATAAACTGGTCTTGATCAACAAATCCAGTACGGACATGGACAGCGCAGCCGACCTGGTGCTCCACGACCCGATTGGTGAAGTCTTCAGCCACGTAAAATTATAAATAAAAAGTAAATTTTCTTCTCATTTGACACACAATCATAACGTGTCGTAGTATACTAAATGCAATGTATAATTTTATGCATTTTTCTGCATACGCAAAAAGAATGAGAAGAAAGAAGGTCTTTGATTCGTGAAGAAACAAGTAGTCTGTACCCTGACAGCCGCTTTAGCTGTCACTTCCCTGTCGGCCTTAGCCGCTAATCCCTTTGTCGATGTCCCGTCTGACAGCTGGGCTTACAAGTCCGTCGTCGAACTGGCCGACGCTGGCATCATCCAAGGCGTCGACGGTCAGTATTTCCAGGGCCATCGCAACATCACCCGCTATGAAGCCGCTGAAATGGTCGCTAAGGCCATGGCCCACATGGACAAAGCCTCTGTCGAACAGCGCGCCCTGATCAACAAGCTGGCTGACGAATATGCCGACGAACTGAACAACCTCGGCGTCCGCGTGACCAACCTGGAAAACCGCGTCGGCAACACCCGCGTTTTCGGCGATGCCTTCGTCCGTTACCGTTACCAGAACAGCAACAAGAAGAACGACAATTCCTGGGATACGCGCTTCCGCATCCGTGCCCAGGGCCAGGTCAATGACCGCACTAAAGTCACAGCCGGCGTCAGCACGGGATTCCGCCCCTTCGCCAGCAACGGCGCTGCATCTGACGAAGGCAACAACCCCTATGTCGACTTGGCCAAAGTGGACTATAACTTCGGCAGCAAGAACTGGGAACTGAGCGTCGGCCGCAATGACGTCTACCGCATCGGCCGCGACGCCTATGGTCTGCAGTACTTCGATGCCCTGGACGGCGCCGAACTGCGCTATCACAACGATAACCTGGCCATCACCACAGGCTACGGCAAATTCAAGGACGGCAAGAAGCCCGGCGTCGATACGGTGAAACCTATTTCCGACGCCCATTCGGACCACTTCAGTACCGACGGCTTGAAGACGGGCTACGGCGAAATCGACGTCTTCTTCGGCGGCGGCAAAGCAGCCCGTTCCGAAGCCGGCGTCTACTACAACCGCCTCCACCAGTCCAACCACAGCTCGGGAGAAGACTATTTCGCCAAATACATCGCCGGCTACTTCGCCCGCGGCAACTACGGCAAGTGGAGCGCCCTGGCCAACTACGAACACATCGATTTCAACGCAGGTGTCAAGAACGTCGACGGCCAGGATTACGGCGACGCCTGGATGGGCAAACTCCAGTACGGCAATGCGTCCTTCGCCGCTCCCGGCAGCTGGGATACGTGGCTGGAATACCTCGACCTCGACGACGGCTCCTTCCTCGGCGGCAACCCCTTCACGTGGCGTTTCTCCAGCGACATGGATAACCAGCGCACCTGGGGCATCGGTGCCGACTACGTCATCGCCAAGAACCTGAAATTCAGCGTCATGCAGTCCTTCGCCAGCCAGGCCAAGACCGGCAGCGAAGATCCCCACGAAATGACCCGCATCCACTTCCAGATGCTGTTTTAAGTAGGGGACGCCCAAAGGGCGTCCCGTGGCTAGTGGTTCGTGGCTCGTTTTGCGGCCTTATGGCCGCACCGTAGGGGACGCCCAAAGGGCGTCCCGCTGTCCGCAGTTCGCCCACGTGGCGACCCCTACAGTACAAAAAAGAGGCTATCGCATAAGCATTTTTGCTTAATGCGACAGCCTCTTTTTACACATGGGCAATACACCCCTTAGAAATAGACCAGCGTGACACCGGCACCGCCGCCTTCTACGTCGTCGAGCTGGTATTTCTTGACGAACGGCTGGTCGTCGAGGAAGGCGTGGATCTGACGGCGCAGGGCCCCGCTGCCCTTGCCGTGGATGATCTTGACCGGGCTGAAGCCGGCGGCCAGGGCCTGGTCGAGGAAGCGTTCGACTTCCGGCAGGGCTTCGCTGAAAGTCTTGCCGATGATGTTCAACTCCGTCGCTACGCTGGACGTACGGATAGGCCGGTATGACGAAGCGGCAGCCGCTTTCTTTTCGGCCTGTTTTTCTTTCTTCAATTCGTCCAGGTACGGCGCGCTGACATCTTTGA
This sequence comes from Megasphaera elsdenii, assembly GCF_020539865.1. Lineage (GTDB taxonomy): Bacteria > Bacillota > Negativicutes > Veillonellales > Megasphaeraceae > Megasphaera > Megasphaera elsdenii_A. The sequence goes on from NZ_JAJBQV010000004.1 coordinate 52,741, forward strand.
ACTTGACGCGGACCGTCATGCCCCGGACGGAGACGGTGAGCTGTTTGCTGCCGATGTCTTCGACCGTGCCGACACTGTCCAGGTTATTGACGAAGACCTGCTGGCCGACTTTCAGCTTCGACAGGTCGATGGGGTCGCGCTGAGGCTTTTCGGCTTCGGGCAGGGAAATCTGCTGGATGGCCCGGCGGGCCTTGTCGATAGCCTTGGCCTTTTCCCGGTCCGTCCCCTCTTTGGACTGGGCCTTCAGTTCACGGATAATCTTTTCCGCTTCGACGCGGAGGTTGCGCTTGAGGTCGACGGCATCGCGGCGGCTGGCGTCGATGATGTCCTGCCGCTTGGACGTGACCTTATCCTTTTCTTTGCGCAGATCGTCTTCCAGTTTCCGCGCTTCACGCAGGCGGTATTCTAGTTCAGCCTGTTCTTCATCCATCTTTTTGGCCTGTGCATTGAGCTGGGTCAGGACTTTTTCCATATCCATGTCCTGAGCCTTGCTGCGCAGGTCTTTTGCTTTTTCCAGGATGTCCTTGGGCATACCCAGGCGTTCGCTGATGCTGAAAGCATGAGAACTGCCAGCCGAACCGATGCGCAATTTATACGTCGGTTTCAGTGTTTCCATATCGAATTCGACGTGGCCGTTTTCGATGCCCGGCGTATTATAGGCATAGTTCTTAAGGTCGTTGTAATGAGTGGTGACCATGACATACGACCCTTTCTGATAAAAGGCATCGAGGATGGCAATGGCAATGGCGCTGCCTTCGGCTGGATCCGTGCCGGAACCGAGTTCGTCTGCTAAGATGAGGTCGTCCGAGCCGCAGTGCTTGAGGATGTAGATGAGCTGCTTCATATGGCTGGAAAAAGTACTCAAGTTCTGGGAAATGTCCTGTTCGTCGCCGATATCGGAAAATACGTCGCGGAAGACGGGCAGTTCCGACGATTCGCTGACAGGAATGAACAGGCCGGCTTGATGCATGAGGACCAAAAGGCCCAAGGTCTTCATGGAAACGGTTTTACCACCGGTGTTGGAGCCCGTAATGAGGAGGATGCGATAATCGCCGCCGATGACAATGGTATTCGGCACGACGTGTTTGGCATCGATAAGAGGATGGCGGGCCTGGATGAGCTTGATTTCCCGCGTCTTAGAAACAGCCGGACGGCAGGCTTTCATCTTCAAGGCTAACTGCGCTTTGGCAAAGGCGAATTCCAGTTGGCCCACACACTTTGTACTGTCATACAATTCATGGTACTGCTGCTGTACTTTCGCTGTCAGACGGCGGAAAATGCGTTCGATTTCCTTCGTTTCGCCAATGCGTGCAGCTTGCAAGTCGTTATTGGCATTGACGATGGCCAACGGTTCGACATAGAGCGTCGAGCCACTGGCCGACGTATCATGGACGATACCCGGAAAAGCATGGCGGTATTCTTGCTTGATAGGAATGACATAACGGTTATTGCGCACTGTAACCAGGGCATCTTGGAAATACTTCTGGTATTCCTTATTCTGCAAGACATTATTGACGTAGCGCTTGGTCTGCCGTTCCAGTTCGACGATGCGGCTGCGTAGGCGCATCAATTCCGGCGACGCATTGTCCCGTATTTGGCGATTGTTGTCAAAGACCGTCGCGAAAGAATGGGACAACTGGGAAAAATCGCCGATAACGTCGGCCTGTTCGGCCAGCTGAGGATATTCGGCGCCGCGGTCGGCAAAGAAAGACCGGATTTCCCCATAATGCTGAAGATTATTCCAGATATCGATACATTCATGCGAATCAAGGATCACTTCGCGCTTAGCCTTTTCCAGAGACGGCCGGATATCGACGATGCCGCCGAAGGGCGTACTCGTTTCCGTCTGCATACAGCGGACGGCTTCTTCTGTATCAGTCAGATTCCGTTCAATGACTTCGCTGTCGTTCACCGGTCTCAGGCGGCGGGCGATTTCCTTAGACAAACGGGACGGTGCCAGGCGGACCAGCATATTCTGGACCTGATAGAATCCCAAAATCCGCATACTTCTTTTATTCATAAATCATACTACTCCTATTATTATAAAATTCCGTGGAAGAAATGGCCCCGCGTCACCGTCTGGTCTTCCTTCCCTAAGAGCATCGTTTCCGTCCCATCGCAGAGGCGGCGGTAACGGCTGACTTGCTGGCCGATCCACTGAGGATTGCGGCCGCGGCCTTCGATGCGGATGGCGGCGATGCCAGCGCGGCGCAAGTCTTTATAATACGGCGCCATATCCAGGTCACGGCTGTTGAGGATATGGTTACGGCAATACTGGTCAGTAACGACAGGGAACGTTTCATCCCGCCGGTCCCGTAAGGCATAGGCACCGCGGGCACAGACTCCAGGGCATCCTTTCTTCTGGCCCTTGCCAGCAAAGGAAGACATAACACACGATTCGGTGACCATCATTTCTGCCCGCCCCTGGATGACGGCTTCAATGGGACAGCCGCTCTGGCGGACCATCTCCTTCATCTGGCGCAGTGTCGCTTCGACAGACGCTGTCACGGCAGTACAGCCCAAAGCCGTATAGACTTGGGCTGCCTGGCTGTTGAAAATATTGAGGGACCAGTCCGCCCGGACTGGCAGGGTGACGTTCAAATCTTCCAACATCGTAAAGACGGCCATAGCCCCAGCATAGATACCATCGATGCCAGCGGCAATAGCCCGTTCCAGTTCATTCTGGACAGCTGCCCGGTGTTCTTCGCGGACGATACGCGGCGTAGCCGCCCACAGGGCAGCCCCTTGTTCATGCGCTGCCTGGACGGCGGCCTGCCAAGCCTTGGTATCAAAGGGATGGTGATGATACGATTCGCCGCCGAAGAGGATGATATCAGCGCCATGAGCTACAGCCGCGGCGACGCCGTCGACACTGTCACAGCGGACGATGAGCTCCATGGCCTGAACAGGTTCATCCGGACAGGCCGGAGACTGCCAAGCCGAGGGCGTACCAGCTGCGGGCCGCGGATAATCAGCCAGGATACAGTCGATTAAAGACTGTACAGCCTGACGGCGAAGGCCGTTGAGGACGCTGGCCGGAATCATCTTCGTTTCATCCCAGACGGTCACACTGGCCAGGACAAAAGGCGTGTCGCCCAAGCGGCCGACCTGTCCCTGGACATAATCGGCCGTCGCTGGCCGTTGACGGGCCGGTTCAGGCTGGAAATCGGCCACAGCCGATGCAGTATGGCCATTTTCATCCCACAAAGTCAATCGCAAATTCCCATCTTCTGCCACATCGACGTGGCCGTAGATGGAAAGCTTTCGAGTCAAGCCGCCGACTACGTCGTCGGCCGTCTGCCGGCCCGATGGATTCCACTCAGCCAGTGTATGGCGGCTGACGCAATTTCCGAGAAAATCGGCTTGATAACTGCGATTAAAAGCGCTTTCCAAAAGGGCTGCCGCTTCCCGATGAGCTGCCTTTCGCTGCTGCGGACTCTGGTAATGGGCATCGATGACCTTTCGGTACGCTGAAACGACAGTCCGCACATACGTATCGCCCTTCATGCGGCCTTCGATTTTAAAAGACGTAACACCGGCATCGAGCAATTCATCAATATAATCGAGGGACTTCAAATCTTTTAAGCTGAGGACATACGCTTCGTGTTTCATGACAGGTTCGCCATCACAGAGCAGGGTATATGGCTGACGGCAGGGCTGGGCACAGGCGCCTCGGTTGCCGCTGCGGCCGCCGAGGAAACTGCTCATCAGGCACTGGCCAGAATAAGCCATGCACGACGCACCGTGGATGAAAACTTCAATGGGAATAGACGATTGCGAACAGATGAAGCGGATTTCCTGAGCCGACAACTCACGCGACAAGACAGCCTGTGTGAAGCCATTAGCTTCCAAGAAACGGACGCCGTCCCAATCGGCTACCGTCATCTGCGTACTGCCGTGAAGTGGCAGGTTGGGCGCGACTTTCCGGGCCAGGGCCGCTACGGCCAGGTCCTGGACGATGATGCCATCGACGCCGAACGAGTCGAGGCGTTGCAAATACGCAGACAAAGCCTCTAATTCCGTGTCAGCCATAAGGATGTTGACGGTGACATAGACTTTGACGCCAAATAAATGAGCCGTCCGGACAGCCTGGCCGATTTCGGCATCGTCGAGATTATGAGCAAATTTGCGGGCATTGAAACCTTTCCCGCCAAAATAAACGGCATCGGCACCGGCGTCAATGGCGGTGAGTACATTTTCTAAAGAGCCTGCCGGGGCTAATAATTCTGCCATGAAATTCCTCCTGTGATAATAATAATTTTTATTTTACAACCAACTTGCGGTATATATCTGTCAGCAATTCCGCCGTGACCGGATACGGCGTGCGCTGGACGCCGCCAGTGGGCAAAGTCATGGTGACAAATTTCTTGATTTCTTCGTCACTCAAGTCGACCGTATCGCCCATGAGATCCTCCATGAGAGCCGTAAAATCGTCGAGACCAGCCAAGCCCAGGATAGCCCAGACCTTTTCAGCCTTATCGGCCATCGTTTCTTCCATGAGCTTCATGTATGCCGGCAGGAGCAGGCCATTGGCCCGGCCGTGGCTAAGTCCTTTATAATACGTCAGCATATAGCCCATACTGTGGACCATCGTCGTCCCCGTCTGGGCAATAGTGATGCCGGCCAGGGTCGACCCATAGAGCAGGTCTTCCCGGACGACAGGCGAAACATCGCCTTTGAGATCCGTCAAGTGGACGCCGAGGAAACGCATAGCCTCTTCCGCCCAGACATCGCTCATCGGCGTCGATTCCGTGGACATATAGCCTTCGACAGCGTGGGACAAGGCATCAATGGCTGTATCAACCATAACCGTTTCAGGGACGCTTTCCGTAAAAGCCGGATCCACAAAGGCATACGTTGGGAAAATGAGAGGCGTGTTGATAGACTGCTTGGTTCCGGCCTTGGGATTCGTCAAGACACTGACCTTGGTCACTTCACTGCCCGTGCCAGCCGTCGTCGGTACGGCAACAATGGGCAAAGGCTTGCGGTACGGTCCCGTGAACAGCTGTTCATCATCCAGCTCATTCGTGCAGACCAAGGCGATGGCCTTAGCCGCATCCATAGGCGAACCGCCGCCAATACCGATGACGAAATCAACACCCTTTTCCGAAGCAAAGGCAGCGGCCTTGCGAATCGTCGCCACAGACGGATTATTTTCGACCTCATCAAAAAGGAACCAGGAAATCCCCAATTCATCCAGCTTTTCCACGACAGCCGCCTGAGAACCATTGACCTTGGCCGAATGACGGCCTGTGACCAACAGCGCTTTCCGTCCCAAGTCAGCCAGCACCTCGCCAGACTGGGCCACGCAGGCCTTTCCAAAAAATACCTTCGTCGGCATATAATACGTAAACATGAAGATTCCCCCTTCACAGCACAAACAGTTTAGTTTCCTATCCATTTTATCATCTTTACGGCGTCGGGGCTAGTAGTAAAAAAGGACTGCCGCTTCATGCGACAGCCCTTTTCGTGGTTCGTTTGGCGTGGTTCGTTTGCCGAAGTTTCAAATTCGAACTGAAAAAAGAGGCTGCGCATAAAGGGAATATCCTTCATGCGGCAACCTCTTCTGTTTGCATAGGTTTTTCGAAAATCTCTTGAAAAAAGATTAACGTTTCGAGAACTGGGAAGCCTTACGAGCTTTCTTGAGACCGTATTTACGGCGTTCTTTTTCACGCGGGTCGCGTGTGAGGAAACCAGCTTTTTTGAGAGCCTGACGGAAATCGCCGTCGACTTCCAAAAGGGCACGGCTGATGCCGTGACGAATTGCGCCGGCCTGGCCGGACGGACCACCGCCTTTAACGTCAGCAATGACGTCATACTGTTCGTTTACGCCAGTAAGTACGAGCGGCTGTCTAATAACCAATTCCAGTGTCTTACGACCGAAATATTCATTCAATTCTTTTTTGTTGACTGTGATTTTACCCTGACCCGGAACCAGACGAACTCTAGCAACGGATGTCTTTCTACGGCCAGTGCCGTAGTACTGTGCTACTGCCATGAAATCTTCCTCCCGGTATTAATTAGCGAATGTTTAACTTCAAAACTTCAGGTTTCTGAGCCTGATGCGGATGTTCGGCACCTGCATAAACGTTCAGTTTACGGTACATCTGTTCACCCAATTTATTTTTCGGGAGCATGCCGCGAACTGCCATTTCAACAACGCGTTCCGGACGTGCTTCGAGCATATGACCGGCCTGAGTGAATTTAGCTCCACCGGGATAACCGGAATGATGGAAATAGGTTTTCTGGATTAATTTCTTACCTGTTAATTTAACCTTTGCTGCGTTTACTACGATTACATAATCGCCTGTATCAACATGCGGGGTAAAAGTAGGTTTATGTTTTCCCCGAAGAATTTTAGCTACTTCGGCAGCAAGACGGCCTAATGTCTGGCCTTCAGCATCAACAACAAACCATTTACGTTCGATGTTGCCTGCATTAGCCATAAATGTAGTTTTCATGCTGTGTAATTCCTCCCTGAATTTAACTAACTGACCAAGCTTTTGGTGCTCTTTCTCCGGGGCTAAGTGGAGTCCAAGTGAAAAGCTTACCTATTTATTTTACAGATTTAGGCATACCTTGTCAAGCTTTTTTTCTGCTAGTTCATCAAGTTGGGAGCCGACGGCCCACCCACTGGTCACAGTCCACCGTTCGCCTCGGGCTCAAATGCCGCTATGCGGCATCAAACTCAAATTGACGATATCGCCCCTCGAGTGACCCTCGGCTCGTAGAGAAAACCCCGCTTGGGGCTATCGTAGGGGCCGCCGAAAACATGCTAACTGACCCTAAATCAATTTATTTTGTTTGGCCAGTTTTTCAATCATGGACAACGATAGTTTGCTATACTTTGCCACTTTATCCAAGGCCATCCCATCTTTTAACAGTTCGAGAGCGAATTCCAATTTCCCTTCGGTTCGGCCTTCCGCTTTACCTTCTCGCCTACCTTCTGCTCTACCTTCTTTTCTGCCTTTTTCCCATCCTTCTTGCTTGCCTTTCATCAAGCCATCTTCGTATATTCCTTCTCCTAAGTTGCACATGACTGCCAAATCCCCCTCTCCTTCTTGTGTCAAATCAATCCCAAAATCATTATGCAGGGTCGTAATCTTTTCACTGGCGTTCTTTGACGATTTGAACATCAAATCCAATAGATTTATCAGCTGGTCCTTGACTTTGCTGTTTCCCAGATAGACAAAGATGATGCCCATGAGGTCATAATTCTGACAAGGTTCCTTGTAGCGGTGCAATAAATGCTGTTCTTTCAGCTGGTAGCGGTTGATAGCACTTTTTCCCTGTGGGGCTTCCATGCAAATCCAAATGGTATAGACCTTCTTTATTTTATCGTAGTCGCTATTGATGAATTCAGTCCCTTTTTGCGAAGAAATCAAGCGGCTGGCATAATAGACAGCTCTTTTTAATAGAGGATAGGTATCTCCGGTCTTCTTTTTCGGGTTCAATCGTTTTTGTGCTTCTACATTGATGATTAGGGTAATAAGCTCATTGGTTTCCGGTGCCTTCGCCCGAAACAAGATGTCAAAGACGATGCTGCCTTCCGTTATGCTGTTATCTTCATTCTGCGCCCCTTTGATTTTCGGCGTATCCTGCCGCTCTAAGGCGTGTCTAACCGCGTTCGTTTTGTCCTTAGAGACCGGAACCGTACTAACTTCCGGCGTCCCTTCGATGTAGATATTGGCAATATCGTCGAGGCTAGCCGATTCAAATTCAGGAACCGTCCGTTTCAAGATATAAGCCAGCACCTTTTTCTGCGACAAAACGCCTTTCGCTGCTTGATCGTAATCCAGCGCCCCTGCCAGCTGGTCCTTTACATCCTGTATTATCTCTTCATTCATCGGCCACACCTCCTTTTGACCTCATTGTACCAAATTTTAATTTCTTTGTACAACCAGGAAATCGTTCGGACTCCTTTCGTATGTGTTTGATCTAAACTTATTATACAACAAGGAGCTCCTTCTCTTTTTATATTTTCTTTAATGCATTAAAGTTTCCCCACAACTATTTTACACCATCGAAGACCGTGGCTAGTGTCAGCAATCTACAGTTCCATCTGCAACCCAAATAAGGTAAGCGGAAAATAAATCAGTATATAGAAAAAGCCCCAGACTTATGCTATCCTTTCTTCATAAGTCTGAGGCTTTGATTCTATTTATTCTTTTTTCCTGGAACTTTGTTGCCCAAGGCAGGTATTGATCCAAGGTTTCGGCATCTTTGAAGTTTGCTATATTCGGCAGCTTTTCAAAAAGGTATTTCAGATACCGTTCGGGGTCCAAGCCGTTGGCTTTGGCTGTTTCAATCAGGCTGTAGACGAGGGGGTGTAAAATAGTTTGTGTAACCCGGTTATTGCACAAATCTAATTTATCCTCCATAATGGGGTAATCAAACATTAAGGATGGTACTCATGACGAAACGTAAAAAAATCTACGCCGACATTCGGAGAACAAATTGCTCAGCAGATTCTTGAAAACTATGATCTTAAAAATGCCCAGGACATACAGGATGCCTTGAAGCAGGTTTTCGGCCCTATCCTATCCTTTCCTTTATAGACTCATATACGTTTCTATGCGGACAGAACGCGGTATCCGCCAGGTCGCTGTCTATGTGATGCTGGCTTACGATACCAATGAGTACAAAGACGTACTGGGCCTTTGGATTAACGAAACGGAAAGTAAGCATGTCTGGATGCAGATTTTCGATGAGCTCAAAGCCCGCGGCATCGAGGATTTAGGCATTCTCTCGATTGATGGTGTATCCGGCTTGGAGGAGGGCGCAAAGGCTATTTTCCCGAACGTCACGGTGCAGCGTTGCATCGTCCATCTCGTACGAAACTCGATTCGTTATATTCCCCGGAAGCAGTGGAGTGCTTTCACGAAGCAGCTGAAAGGGATTTATGGTGCGGTAAGCGTGGAAGAAGCACGGCGGGGGTTCGACCAGTTTAAGCAGGACTGGCAGGGGTATCCCGGCGCCGGCGCCGTCTGGGAAAACAACGTCCAACACGTCGAGCAGCTTTTTAATTATGGCAGTGCCGTACGCAAGGCAATGTATACAACCAACACCATTGAAAGCGTAAATGCCAGCTTCCGCAAGGTTACGAAGAAAGGTTCATTTCCTAATGAAGACGCTGTTTTTAAAATCTTCTACCTTCGTATTCTGGAACTCTACAAGAAATGGAATTCACATCGTCTATCCAATTGGGCGATGATTCGAAACCAGCTGCTTATTGACGAACGGCTTGGCCCTCTGATGGAAAAATACGACAAAGACTTCTAAAAAATTTACACAAAATCCTTGACATACCGAGCATTTTTTATTTCCAAAAGTGTCAAACTTAGGATTATAATAAGCTAATAGTGTCTCGTCAACAAAGCATGAATTATTAGCCATATAATTTTGATGATTTATATATAATGGTGTTTAAGTATATTACATAGTGGCCTCAAGATACGCCTCAAGCCACTGTAACTCAATTAAAAAAAGACTGTTTACAACGATTGCCATTGTAAACAGTCTGTATGACATGCATTAGTGTTATATTTATGTATTAATTTGTTTTTATAGTCTCATCTCCAATGGCTAAATTATCATCGGTCAACAAAATTTTTAAATTTCTAAGACCTCTTTTGATATATCCGCAAATCGTACTTTTCTGCAAATTATATTTTTGGGCAATCTGCTGATACGAATAGCCATGGATGAAGTGCAGGCGGATGAATGTCTGCTGTAATTCCGGCAGCTGTTCTAAAGCCCAGTAGAGCTGCGTCCGCACTTCGTCTTCTAAGTAGCAGAGTTCCGGACAAGCATCTTCAGAAACAAGGTCTTCCGGCAGGTCGGTCAATGTGTCGTTTTCCATAATCGTTTTTTCGACTCGCTGGTAGTAGCAGGTCCGGCTGTAAGACTCCCGACGCAGGTGATTGTGTACCGAAGCAACCATCATTTCGGTGACGGTTTCGGATTGACTCAAATCATATTGATAGATACAATCTATGGCCCCATGATAGGCCGTCGACAAGGCCTCATCGAAATTCTGATAAAACCGCTGGTATTTCTTGGCCTGATGGTGCAAATAGGGCTTAAAAGCCTTGATCAGTTCTTCTGCCGCTATTTTGTCGCCGCGCTGAGCAGCTCGTACACAATGTCGCATCTGGATAGTCATTACATCACGTCTCCTTACTACATTAAAATTCGATTAAAACCCCTTTTCATTTTTTCTTTTTAAATTAAATTTCTCTAATAATTCCCTAAATGGAAAATACCCTGGGCCGATATACGGCCCAAGGCATCTCTATTCGGTTACGCTTATTCGAGCGTTTCGACTTTACGGGTTACGATCTGGCTCGACTTAAGTCCTGTCAGATTACCGCCTTCCGTCGTAGCAAAGATTTTGCTGTCGACGATGGCTTTGGCGGCAGTATCGACGGTAGCTTTCGTCAAGTCCGCTTTCGGATTGGAAATGGAGTAGCTGACATTCTTGCTGATTCCATCAACAAAAGTAAGCTGTAACGTTTTCGTTTCCGATTTAATGGCCATAGTGTAGTCCTCCTTTCTTTGGTATTATGAGAAGTTACTCTCTCCTACGCTGTGATTTCGTTTTCGACGATTTCGTGGATGCCCGTGATGGGATCTTCGTACAGCGTACCAATGGCGTTGACGGCGGTAACGACGTTGGCCGGTTCAGCCCCGTTCACCAGATTACGCATCTGCACGGATTTTTCGCACAAAGTGTCATTTTCGTCGGTGTAGCTGATGACAAGTTTCAGTTTGCTGGAAACTGCTTTACGTTCTGCTGCCATAGTTCATTCCTCCTTTCCTTAATTTTTATAACTAACAGCTAAGCTGCTAATTGCTGCGTATTGGCAATGCCGGGATACTGCATGATACCCGTGGCAATCGCCCTTGCTACGTCATCCTGACAGCGGACATACCGCCGCCAGTCATGATTGTTGTCGATGAAACATATTTCTAGTAAAACAGCGGGCATGGCCGTACTTCGCAGGACGAAAAATTCTGCGTGTTCTTTTAATCCCCGGTTCGGCAGCTTCAAAGCTGCGACGATATTCGACTGAATCGAATGACCGAGGAGCAGGCTGGCCGTCGTGCCGGAAATGCAGGTTTCCGTACCGCTGGCCCGCTTGTTGAAGGCGTTGAAATGGATAGATACGAAGATATCTGCATCGGCGTCGTTGGCTTCATCGCAAATATCATATAAATCGTCACTCTGCCCGAACAGGACATCCATGCCGTTCCGCTCTAAATACTGTTTGACCTGCATTGTTAGTTCATAGGCCGCGTCACATTCACGCAGTCCTAAGTCGGCGTTGACAGCACCTGAGTCAAGTTCCCGGTCATGACCGGCATTTAAATAGACTTTCATAACTCTCCTTTCTTAAAATTCAGTTCTCGTGCCGATTTCTACGCTGGCGGTCTTACCGCCAATAGCGATGCCACTGATTTCTTTTTTAGCCATGGGGCAGGGACATTGTGGCGTATGCCCACACTCAGGATATGGCCTAATCGGCAGCAATACGGCACTGGCTCTCTGCAAGATGAAGATTAATTTCCTCTTGTCGAGGTTCCTCAAAAATCGTAGTATCCGGTTCATAGCGCACTCCTTTCAAATGATTTTTCGGATAAATAAGGTTATATCTCCCTTGGCCGTCATGGCCATGGTGGTCCTGAATTTACTGTTTTCGGCCAGTTCTTTTTCCCGGTCGCTTTTACAGTTCATGATTTCCAGCCTGTTTCGCTGGACCGTTGTTTCACTGATTTCCGGGAAAAACTGCCGGGCAAACTGCACGAGTTCCGGGCTGACCGGACCGATACCGGCAGACTGATTTTCATGGATACGCTGCTTGGCTTCCCGTATTTTCTGAGCCGCTTCCGGGCTCATTTTCCCGATAAATACGGGGGCCGTGTAGACATGGCGGTTCATATCGCGCCGCATCTGCCGCCATTCTTCAAGGATTTCAGCGATGGATGGGGCGAATTTATGCGTCGCAACGATACGCTGGGCCAAGGTCTTAGCCTGGGTCGCTGACATGCCGGAGGGTAGATTGTCTTTCAGTGCTTCGATGAAGATCGGGTTTGTATTCTGGTTCTCCCCGTAGCACGCCCGCAACGTAGTCAGCAAAGTTTGCATAGCCATGGAATTCATCCTCCTTCTTCTTTCCCTTCATGGGACGGCCATTACTGTTCTTCAAAATGGCCTGAATATACCGAATGTTATTGACTTTATTTTCATGGGCCAATTCGATAGCGATGCAAGTCGCTTCACTGCCCCACATTTTCTCTAAATCAATGAGTTTCTGGGCAAATTCACCCTGCATGGGTCCAAAGAATTCCTGATATTTTTGGACTGACGCATAATCACGCATCGTTTTCGGTGTCGTCACGGGTTCGCCATCATAGGCTGGCGCTGCTTCTGCCACAGGGGTATTCCCATCGGATGTTTCCGATTCTTCCGGTGGATTCATCGTTTCCGTTACGACAGGTACCGCATCCATTGGTTTATCTTCCGGCTGAGACTGGCGCTGCCTCTCTCGGTAGCGCTGTACGCGCTCGCGCGTCTGTTCACGTTTTCTTTCGTCGCGCTGGAAGTCCTGCAACTCATTCCAAATAGCAATGCGGATGATTCCGCTTCCGTCGCGTTCGATGAGCTCCAGCTTTTCCAGCAAGGCCAGTCCTTTTTCGATAAAAGGCCGGCGGCGATGCAGACATTTAGCAATGAGCTGTGTCGTCATGGCTTTCCGCTCAGATACGTAGACATAACCATTGTCGTTAATCGTTCCGGCCATATCTTTCAAGAAGAACCAAAGAATAATGTATGAATCACCATTTTCCTGGTTCATCAAGAATAAGATACGAGGATCCGAAAATAAGCCGGTCCTGGTTTTCAGCCATTGAAGTTTTTTCATTGCTAGCACCTCTTTCTGCATCATGGGATTTGTCTTTCTGAATTACCCCTCTACTTATATAAGACAAAAAAAACGCCAATCGTTCGACTCTTTTTTTCTTAAAGTAGATTTTTTGACTTTAAAAGATTCAGTAAAGTTTTATATTTATTCTTTTATGCCAGAAATTCAGTCTATTTGACTAAGTTCTTTCCGTCTCAAGGCTCAGTATCTTTAGATTTTCTGAACTTTTACTTTTTTATTATTGGACAGATGCACGTAACCGATAGGCACGCTAATATAATCTCCTCTTCTCTTCTTTTCTCTCCTCTTTTCTTATATAGGTAACGCGTTACACAGCCATGGCCAGATAAGAAAAAAGACCCATAAAGCGCATGTATATGCCAATAATTCACTATGAGACTTTTCATATTTTTCAAAGATTATACTTGTTTTAGGGCAAAAAACAGGCCCTGTTCTATGAAAACAGCGCCTGTTAAATTTGTTAATAAGCCGCATCGGACTCCAAAAAGGGACTGTGCATGAAAGCATGGGCTTATCATACGCAGTCTCTTCGGTCGTTCATCGAATTTTTTGGAGCTGATGGCTCCGTCGGTCGCAGGACGCAGTTCCACAATTCGTTATGTTTTACCGAATCATATAACGTTTAACGTCCGCTTTCTTGAATTTTTTTTGCAAAAAGCATTTGACAAAGTGCGTTTTTGATGGTAGACTTACGTCAACAACTTGATAGTGTTGCAATGAAGAGAAGAGTACACGATAGGAATTGGCACAGAGAGTTCCCATTTGGTGAAAGGGAATGCAAGGGTCATCGTGGAAGATGGACTCCGAGCAGATTGGTCGAACAGTTAGGCCATCCGGGCGTGCCCGTTACAGCACTATGGTATTGAAGGCTCATCTGCCTGCGTACCTGAAGAGGCTCATCTTGTGAAGGATGGGTGAAATTGGGTGGTATCACGGTGCTTCCGTCCCTTACTTGGGACGGAAGCTTTTTTTGTTACAAGGCTTTCAAGTTTATATTACATTATATATATTTTACAATATTAGGGGAAATGTATTATGAGCGAAAACACTAACTACAAATTCGAAACATTACAGCAGCATGCAGGTCAGGTACCGGATCCGGCAACGGGTGCCCGCGCCGTTCCTATTTATCAGACGACATCTTATGTTTTCAAAGATACCCAGCAGGCTGAAGACCGCTTTGCTTTGAAAGACCCCGGCTACATCTACAGCCGTTTGACCAACCCGACGCAGGACGTCCTGGAAAAACGTATTGCAGCTCTGGAAGGCGGCACAGCTGGCTTGGCTACGGCCAGCGGCGCATCGGCCATTGCTTACTCCATTATCAACCTTGCCGGTGCCGGTGACGAAATCATCGCTGCTCCGACGTTGTACGGCGGCACAGTCGAACTGTTCAGTGAAACATTCAAACACCTCGGCATTACGACGCATTTCGCCGATCCCGATGACCCGCAGTCCTTTGCCAAATACATCAACGACAAAACGAAAGCCATTTACCTGGAAAGCCTCGGCAACCCGGCTATCAACATTCCGGATTTCGAAGCCATCGCTGAAATCGCCCACAAAAACGGGCTTCCGGTCATCGTTGACAATACCTTCGCTACGCCGTTCCTCTTCCGTCCGCTCGAACACGGCGCTGACATCGTCGTCCATTCGGCTACGAAATTCATTGGCGGCCACGGCACGACTCTCGGCGGCCTCATCGTTGAAAACGGCAAATTCGACTGGGCTGGCTCGGGCCGTTTCAAAGAATTTGCTTCGCCTGACGAATCCTACAATGGCGTTAACTTCGCCAAGGATATCCCCGGTGCTGGCTTCGTAACTCGTATCCGCGCCAAAGCCCTCCGCGACCTCGGTGCTTGCATCAGCCCGTTCAACGCATGGCTCCTCATCCAGGGCCTCGAATCCTTGTCCCTGCGCATCGAACGCCACGTCGCTAACGCTCAGAAGATTGCAGACTTCCTTGAAAATCATCCGAAAGTCGCTAAGGTCAACTATCCGTCCCTTCCGTCTTCGCCGTACTACAAACTGGCTCAGAAATACTTCCCCAAGGGAACCGGTTCGATTTTCTCCTTTGAATTGAAAGACGGCTATGCAGCTGCCCGTAAATTCATCGACAATGCGGACATCTTCTCCGACCTGGCTAACGTCGGCGACTCCAAGTCCCTCCTCGTTCATCCGGCTTCGACGACACATCAGCAGCTTTCGGAAGAAGCACAGCGCGCCTGCGGTATCACACCGGGCACGATCCGTATCTCTGTAGGCCTGGAAAATATTGAAGACCTCCTCACTGCTGTTGAAAAAGCACTGGCAACCATCTAAGAACTAATATAAGGAGAAATGCACTATGCCTATTAAAATTGCTGACGGTCTTTCCGCCAAGGAAAAACTTCACGAAGAAGGTATCTTCACCATCGATAAGGGAATGGCCCTCCATCAGGATATACGGCCTTTGCGTATCCTTATCCTCAACTTGATGCCTTTGAAGAAACCGACAGAGCTGCAGCTTCTCCGCCTCCTCGGTGATTCTCCGCTCCAAGTCGAAGTGGACTTCTGCCACACAGAAACTCATGAGAGCACCCACACCGATCCGTCTTATTTAGAAGAAAACTACTACGTCTTCGATGAAATCAAGGACAATTACTATGACGGCCTTATCATCACCGGTGCCCCAGTCGAACAGATTCCCTTCGAGTCTGTCGACTACTGGCCGGAAATGAAGACATATTTTGAATGGGCTAAGACACATGCCTTCTCGACGCTCCACTTCTGCTGGGGCGCCCAGGCAGCCCTGTATTACTACTATGGCATCGAAAAGCGGCTCCTGCCGGCCAAGCTCTTCGGTATCTTTGAATACCAGCTGACCCAGAAGCACCACCCCCTCTTGCGGGGCTTCGATGACCGTTACTTCATCCCCCAGTCGCGGCATACGGCGATTAACGACATCCAAGTCTATAATACGCCGCAGCTCGACATCCTCTCACGGTCCGTCGAAAACGGTATCAACATCATCGGTACGCCGGATCACCGCCGTTTCTTTGTCCTCGGTCACTTCGAGTACGATCGGCGGACCCTGGAAGAGGAATACCTGCGGGATAAGAAAAAGGGCCTGCCCATTGCAGTGCCCAAGAACTACTACCCGAATGACAACGATACGAAGAGGCCATACTTCACGTGGTGCAGCTATGCCCATCTGTTCTATCACAACTGGCTGAATATCGTCTATCAAGAAACACCTTATGATTTACAAGCTATCGCCAAGGTTCATCCTTGTGCGCATTAAAAAAAGCCTGCCTTGCGGCAGGCTTTTTTTGTGGGTCGTTTGGCGTGATTCGTTTGGCGAAGCCGAGCAGGCCGCCGATTATGGCAGCCCCTACGTCGATGAACGATTATTTCGTGCCGAAGATGCGGTCGCCGGCATCGCCTAAGCCGGGGACGATATAGCCTTTGTCGTTGAGTTTGTCATCGAGAGCAGCGACGTAGATGCGGACGTCGGGATGGTCGGCATTGACTTTCTGGACGCCCTGGGGAGCTGCGACGAGGCACATGAGCTTGATGTTCTTGATGCCCTTTTCTTTCAGCAGCGTAATGGCAGCTGACGCACTGCCGCCCGTGGCCAGCATGGGGTCGACGATGATGAAATCGCGGTCTTCGACATCAGGCAGCTTGCAGTAATATTCGATCGGTTCCAGCGTCTGCGGGTCGCGGTAGAGGCCGATATGGCCGACTTTAGCCGTCGGGATGAGGTTGAGCATGCCCTGTACCATACCCAAGCCAGCGCGCAGAACCGGGACGATGCCCAATTTCTTGCCGCTGATCTGTTTACCCATCATCTTGGCGACAGGCGTTTCGATTTCAACATCTTCTAAAGGCAGGTCCCGTGTGATTTCGTACCCCATGAGCATGGTGATTTCTTCCAAGAGGTTGCGGAAATCTTTCGAACCTGTTTCCTTTTTCCGCATGAGTGTGACTTTGTGCTGAATGAGCGGATGGTCCATTACTTGTACGTGCATGTGTGAAATCCCCTTTCCTATTTATCCATTTCTGCAATCTTGGCGACGCGGACTGCGTGGCGGCCGCCATCAAAACCAGTGGAGAGGAAGATGCGGACGATTTCTCTGGCCAGGCCCGGACCGATGACGCGGCCGCCCATGGTCAGGATGTTGGCGTCATTATGGCGGCGGCAGTATTCTGCCGAGAAACAATCGTGGCAGAGGGCTGCCCGGATGCCGTGGACTTTGTTGGCAGCGATGCCGATGCCGATGCCTGTGCCGCAGACGAGGATGCCCCGGTCGAAGGTGCCGTCAGCGACGGCTTCAGCGACTTTCTTGGCAATGTCCGGATAATCGCAGCGTTCGCCCGTCAAAGTGCCGTAATCGGTGAATTCAATGCCTTGTTCCTTCAAATATTCTTTGATGTTTTCCTTCAGGTCAAATCCGCCGTGATCGGCGCCGAGTACTAATTTCATAATCAATTCCTCCCATGTATGCTGATAAATTCAGTTTTATTATACCCCTTTCGGAGTCGTGTGAAAAGGTTTAACCGACAATGACTACGTGACCGCCGGCGGCTTTCTTCATGCGGTTCATGATAGCCAAGCCCAGTCCTTCATCGTCGATGCCTTCGGCCAGGATGACGTCGACTTTATCACTGTCAAAGGACAGGAGACCCGTGTAAAGCTGGTTGGCCAAGGCTTCCTTGTCGCCATGACGGCCCCAGATATACATATCCTTATGAGGGAACGAAGCTCCTACTTCTTCGCTGACCAAAAAACCGACGGTCTTGCCTTCGCCCTTGGCCTGGTCGTATAAGGCCTGCAGTTTTTCCGTTACCTTATCGACAGGGCCGACGACGACCGTCATCGGTGCCGACGGCGCATAGTGGCGATATTTCATGCCCGGCGCCTTGGGGACACCCTTCCCCGTGACCAGTGTCGTGTCAAGCCGGACATGAGGTACGACTTCCTGCAGCATCTCGATGGTAACGCCGCCGGGACGCAGGATGGTGACACCGTCATCGCCGTTACATTCGACGATGGTCGATTCGACGCCGATATGACAAGGGCCGCCATCGATGACCATATCGACGCGGCCATCCATGTCGTGCATGACTTCTTCTGCCGTCGTCGGACTGGGCCGGGTCGATAAGTTGGCACTGGGACCGGCAACGGGGACACCGGCACAGCGCAGGAAAGCCCGGCAGATATCGTGGTCCGGGCAGCGCAGAGCTACCGTATCGAGGCCTCCCGTCGCCGCATCGGGCACGATGGGCTTTCGCGGCAAGACGATAGTCAGCGGCCCCGGCCAAAAGCGATCCATGAGCTTCTGTGCCGTCGGCGGGATGACAGCTGCTGCCTGGCGGGCCCCTTCTTCATCGGGCACAGTCAGGATAAGCGGGTTATCGCTGGGTCGTCCTTTAGCGACGTAAATGCTGCGGCACGCGTCGGCGTCGAGGCCATTGGCACCGATGCCGTAAACCGTTTCCGTCGGAAAGACGACCAAGCCGCCATGGCGGATGATCCGGCCTGCTTCTTCGAGGATGGCTTTCTGTTTCTCTATATCCGTAATTTCTACAAGTTTCGTCTGTTTCATCGTCTCTACTCTTTTCTGGAAAATACGAGGACCCTGTCGATACCGCCGTAATCCTTGACGGTCTGTTCATGGTCATAAGCACCATGGCGGCAGAAAATCGCTGTCACGTCGTCTGCCTGGCCGGCGCCGATTTCGACAGCGCAGTGGCCGCCAACCTTGACATAAGCCGGGCTGTCTGCGGCGATGCGGCGATAGAAGTCCAAGCCATCGTCGCCGCCGTACAGGGCCAGCGCCGGGTCGTGACGTACTTCCGGCTGGAGCTGTTCCATATCACCTTGCGTCAGATAAGGCGGATTGGATACCAGCCAGTCACAGGTGCAAGGCGGAACCTGGGTGAATAAATCGCTTTCAATCCAGGTCACGCGGTCGTCGAGACCCAGGGAACGGCCATTTTCAGCAGCTATGGCCAGGGCCTTGGACGAGATGTCGACGCCAGTCCCCGTCGCCTGCGGCAGGTAATGGAGCAGGCTGAGGACGATGGCCCCGCTGCCCGTACCGATGTCGATGATGACCGGAGCCGTCCCTTCGGCAGCAGTGACGACGGTCTCGACGAGCATTTCCGTTTCCGGCCTGGGGATAAGGACGTCTTCACTGACCTTGAAATCAAGGCCCATGAAGGCTTTGGTGCCCAGGATATGGGCCACCGATAATCGGCCGGCCCGCTTTTGGACCATTGCCCGGTAGGCTGCCAGTTCTTCGCTGTTCAGGGGTTCGTCATAATGGGCGTACAGATAGATACGCTCTTTATGCAGGACATGGGCCAGGAGGATTTCCGCATCGAGGCGCGGCGAATCGATGCCTTTGCCGGCAAAATACTGTTGCGTCCATTGCAGCAAGGCACCGATAGTCCAAATCTTATTCATCTTCGGCTTCTTTCATCAATTCGGCCCGGCGGGCTTCGGCCAACGCCTGGATAAATTCGTCAATATCGCCGTTGAGGATGTTATCCAGTTTGTACAACGTCAGGTTGATGCGATGGTCCGTCACGCGGCCCTGAGGGAAGTTATACGTGCGAATGCGTTCGCTGCGGTCGCCGGTACCGACCTGGCTGCGCCGTTCTTCTGTCAATTCGGCATCGGCCTTCTGCTGGGCCTGGTCGAGGAGACGGGCTTTCAAGACGCGCAAGGCTTTGGCACGGTTTTCCAGCTGGGACCGTTCATCCTGACATTCGACGACCATCCCCGTCGGGATATGGGTCATGCGGACGGCAGAACTCGTCTTATTGACGTGCTGGCCGCCGGCACCGGAGGCGCGGAAATAGTCGACGCGGACGTCGTCCATATTGAGGTCGATTTCGACGTCTTCGGCTTCCGGCAGGACGGCAACGGTCGCCGTCGACGTATGGATACGGCCGCCGGCTTCGGTGACGGGCACACGCTGGACGCGATGAACGCCTGATTCATATTTCAGTTTGCCATAGACGCCGGAACCTTCGACGGAGAAGACAACTTCCTTGAAGCCGCCCAGTTCCGGTGCATTGGAACTGATGATGCTCGTCTTCCAGCCCGGCTGTTTTTCAATATATTTCATGTACATGCGGAACAGGTCGCCTGCAAAGAGGGCTGCTTCGTCGCCACCGGCACCGGCGCGGATTTCCATGATGACGTTCTTATCATCCCGCGGGTCTTTAGGCAGCATGAGGATGTGCAGCTGTTCTTCCAGGTCGGCCTGTTCCTTAGTCAGGCCGTTCATTTCTTCTTTGGCCATAGCGATGAGGTCGTCATCGCTGTCGGGATCGTCGATGATTTCCTTGTCGCCGTCAATGGTGTTGGTAATGTCTTTATATTTGCGGAATGCTTCGACAATCGGCGTCAGCGAAGCGTGTTCCTTCGTCAGTTTCTGCCATTCATCCTGACGGGCGATGACAGACGGGTCGCTGATCTGCTGTTCCAGGTCCATGAATTTATTTTCCACGGCCTGTACTTTATCCATAAAAGAGCTCATAAGGTCCTCCTCATTTCAATTCGTTCGATTCACTTTCTTCATCAGCCGGCTTAGCGGCGTTGAGGGCTTCAATAGCCACTTCGATCTGGTCGGCATGGGGTTCCCGCGTCGTCAGATACTGGAGCCACAGGCCCGGACGGAATAAGGCTTGAATGACCGGATTCTGGGTGCGGCCGGCGAGGCGTATCATTTCATAGCTGATGCCGGCGACGACAGGCATGAGCAGCACGCGGGAAGCGATGCGCTCGATGAGATTCGGCCAGCCCAGGAAGGCAAAGACAAAAATCGACACGACCATGACGATGAGCAGGAAATTCGTACCGCACCGCGGATGGAGGCGGCTATGTCGTTTGACGTTCTCGACGGTCAGTTCCTCTCCCGATTCATACGTCCAGATGGTCTTGTGTTCGGCACCGTGGTACTCAAAGACGCGGCGGATATCCGACGTCAGGGATATCCCCCATATGTATAATAGAAATATAGCGAGGCGCAGAACCCCTTCGACGATATTCAGGCGAAAGGCACTGTCGACCACGCCGGGAATGAACTTGGCTGCATACGTCGGGATGGCCAGGAAAAAGACAATCGCCAGGACAACCGATACAGCCATAGTCAGGGCCATCTGCGTGTTCGACAGCTGCTCATCTTCCTCACCAGCAGCCTGAGCCGAATAGGACAGGCTCTTCATACCGTATACCAGGGATTCACACAAGGCGACACTGCCCCGCAAAAAAGGCTTCTTCAAAATCGGATACCGTTCGGTAATGGAGTGAACGGCGTCTTTCTTTACAGTAATTTCACCGGACGGCGTCCGCACTGCTGTCGCAATGCTGACAGGACCGCGCATCATAACCCCTTCGATGACGGCCTGGCCGCCGACGTACGTCTTCGGTTTCTTCAAAGAGTTGCCTCCATTTCTGTACATACAAATAGAGCAGAGCATTTCTGCTCTGCTGCCCACTTGTACTGCTGCTTATTTAGCTGTTTTACCATAACGTTTATTGAACTGTTCGATACGGCCACGAGCCTGCTGAGCACGCTGCTGACCCGTAAAGAACGGATGGCATTTGGAGCAAATTTCAACACGCAGTTCCGGTTTCGTAGAACCTGTTTCAAACGTATTGCCGCATGCGCAAGTAACTTTCGCATTTGGGTAGTACTTCGGATGAATACCTTCTTTCACCACTTACACCTCTTTCTGTATCAATCATTCAAAACCTATGCTAGAATAGTTTAGCACATCAGCCCTTGAAATGCAAGGATTTTTTTGGAAAGGCCCTTATAAGACATCGACCAAGAGCTGCAGGATCAGGTTGGCTTCGTGGCCGGCACAGATGGCGACTCTTGGGGCCATGAGGCCGCGGCCAGGCTTAGCATTCCGCGTCTGGTCGCCGCAGATATAGAAATGGCTAGTGATTTTTTTTGTTTCGATGGCGTTGCTGTCGCCGTAGCCGGCCATGCCGGAAGCGGAGACGATGTATTTATCGGGACATTGTTCCAAGACGGTGTGAACGAGCATGGTCTTGGCATCGGGGTTGTCGAAGGCTTCGCAAATGACCTGGTCGTCCTTTAGGATAGTCGGTACGTTGTCTTCCGTAAGGCGGACGAAGTCCGTGCGGACATCGATGAAGGGATTGATGTCGGCAATCTGCCGGGCTAGGGCATCGGTCTTGCGCTGTCCTAGGTCGCGGACCATGTAGGACTGACGGTTCAAGTTGCTGGCATCGACCGTATCGAAGTCGATGAGGTGCAGATGGCCGACGCCGGTCCGGGCCAGGTAGACGGCGGCGTTAGAGCCCAGACCGCCGAGACCGCAGATGGCGACGCGGCCGGCGCTGACTTTCTGGTGGACTTTCGGCGTATGGCGGGAACACATCATGCCTTCCAGCGCTTCTTTCGGCGGCAACCGGTCTTTCGGGATGAAATAGATTTCATCGCCCTCTTTCAGGGCTAAGTTCTCTGTCGTGGCAAAGCCGTTGACAATGGTGATTTCCTGTCCACTGCCATAGGCGGCTTTCAAGTCTTCCAGGTGATCACAGGGACAATTCATTTTCTTTCCGTTCAATAGTAACTGCATGGTATACACCCCTCGTAGCAAAATAAAAACGCACGACGTCTGACACCTTAGGTGGTGTCCCCGTCGTGCGTCTTATTCTTATATCTTTAGTGTAGCCGTTTTTATGAGCTCTGTCAATCTTTCTTTTCGGCCTGGGCCCCTTCCTTCAAGCGTTTGAGCTGGCGTTGTTCTTCTGGCGGAAGGGATACGCCGCAGCAGCCGCCGCTGGAATTACTGGCATAACCTTTGAAGACTTCAGAGACGATATTCTTAACTTTTTTTACCGATTCAACAACCATGAGGAGCCCTCCTTTTTGTCATGTTCATAGTGGACCACCCCACGTGGGCGCCCCTATATGTTGTATTATATCAGAAAAAAAGTTTATTGTAAACAATATTAATGGATAATATCTATTATTTATTTTATTCTCACCGGCCGTCGGGCCATACCAGGGTAATCTGGCCGTTTTTTCTCGTCGCTTTGAGGTCGATGACGCGCTGGTTCGATGAACCGCGGAAATAGAGGCCCGGGTCTTTTAGGTCGTCTACAAAAGGACCGTCGACGAGGACGTCACAGACATCTAAAAGGGCTTTTTTCTGCGGGTCCGCCACGATTTCGTCATATGTGAATCCCGAATAGACCCACACGGATTTATCGGGCATGACCTGTTTGACTCTTTTGACGATCTGCGTCAAGCCATCGGTATTTTCCATAGGTTCCCCACCCAAAAGGGTCAGGCCGCCGTTCGTCGGGGCGCTGAGCCAGGACAGGAGCTGTTCCATTTCTTTATCGGTCCATTCCTGTCCGGCCTGCGGGTCCTGGTATTCCGGGTTGAAACAGTTGAAGCAGTGCCGCGAACAGCCAGTGACGAAAATCGTCGAGCGGATGCCTGGGCCATTGGCAATATCGAATTGCCGCATCTGTGCGTAATGCAAAAAACTCACCTCTTAGATATGGAGGACGCGGTTCTTGATTTCCTGCGTCCGCCCTTCGTTCCAGAAATTTTCACCCAAATAGCCACAGGTCCGGCGGATGACCGTCAGTTTGTTGCGGTCTTTATTATGGCAGCGCGGACATTCCCATTCGTTGTCGTCGTTGAGGATGATTTCGCCGTCGAAACCACATTCATGGCAGTAATCGAGCTTGGTATTGAATTCGCCATATGTGATGTGGTCGTAGATGTACTGGACCATGGTCAGGACAGCCGGGATATTGTGGGTCATGTTGGGAATTTCAGCATAGCTGATGCAGCCGCCTGTCGATTTGTCTTCAAAGTCCGCTTCAAAAGAGAACTTATCGAAGACGTTAATCGGTTCGCGGACGTCGACATGGTAACTGTTAGTGTAATAGCCTTTGTCGGTGACGTCGGGAATGGAGCCGAAGCGGGCCTTGTCGATTTTGCAGAAGAGATTGGTCAAGTTTTCTGCCGGCGTACCGTAGAGGGCAAAGCCGATGTTCGTTTCTTTCTTCCATTTCTGGATATGGGCATTCAAATCGTCCATGATGCGCATAGCGAATTTCCGGCCTTCCGGCTTCGTGTGCGAGCAGTGCTTGGTCAGCATCGTCGCTTCATAGATACCGATATAACCCAAGGACAAGGTCGCATAACCGCCGTAAATAAACTTTTCAATCGTTTCGCCGGGCTTCAGGCGGGCAATGGCACCGTACTGCCAGTGAATAGGCGATACGTCCGACGTGATGCGTTTGAGGAGGTCGACGCGCAAGAGCAGGGCCTTCTTACAAAGTTCCAGGCGTTTGTCGAGAATCTGGAAGAATTTTTCTTCGTCACCATCGGCGAGGATACCGATTTGCGGCAGGTTCAGGGAGACGACGCCCATGTTGAAACGGCCGTCGAATTTGTAATTGCCCTTTTCATCTTTCCAGGGGCTGAGGAAAGATCGGCAGCCCATGGGACTGAAGACGTTGCCTTCGTAGGATTCACGCATCTTCTTGGCCGAAATATAGTCGGGATACATGCGTTTCGCCGTACATTCGGCAGCCAGTTTAGTCAGATAGAAATAAGGGCTGTCTTCGTGGACGTTGTGTTCGTCCAGGACGTAGATGAGTTTCGGGAAAGCCGGCGTGACATAGACATTGGCTTGGTTCTTGATGCCCTGGATACGCTGGCGCAGCAGTTCTTCGTCGATGAGGGCCGCTTCCTTGGCGTATTCGTAGTCCGGTTTAAAATACATGAACAGCGTGACGAACGGCGCCTGGCCGTTAGTCGTCATGAGGGTATTGATCTGGTACTGGATGGTCTGGATACCGTCTTTGATTTCCTTCTTCGTCCGCTTCCAGGCGATTTCTTCGGCCTTTTCCATGTCCGGTTCGATGCCGTAGACTTCGCGCTGTTCTTCGACGACGGCTTTCATGTACTTCTTGAAGGATTTGCGGACATAGGGCGCCAGGATGCGGTCGATGCCGTTGATGGACTGACCGCCGTACTGGCCGCTGGCGACTTGGGCGATGATCTGCGTCGTCACCGTGCAGGCGACCTGGAAGGATTTCGGCGTATCGATTTTCTTGCCGTTGATGACCGTGCCGTTGGCCAGCATGTCTTCCAAGTTGATGAGACAGCAGTTGAACATGGGCTGGATGATGTAATCCATATCGTGGAAATGGATGGCCCCGCTGTCATGGGCCTGAACGATATCGGCCGGGATGAGCTTGCGGCGGGCAATGTCCTTGGAGACTTCGCCGGCAATGAGGTCGCGCTGTGTCGACACGACGTGGCCGTTCTTATTGGAGTTTTCATCGAGGACTTCCAGGTTGGTGTTGTTCAGCAGGCCGAAGACGTCATCGTCCGTCGTGTTGGTCTGGCGCTTGAAGGCCTGGATGGTCTTGTAGTTTTCATAAGCCCGGGCCGTGGCCGGATTATTGTATTTCAACAGGCGGTAGTAGACCTGGTCTTCGATGGCATAAATGGTCAGGTCCTTCTGGATAGAAGCCGCATACGCTTCGATTTCACTGGCAATCTTGGCAGCCTGCCCTTCTTCATAAATACCGCTGCTGCTGTTCATGGCCTTTTCAATGGCATTCGTGATCTTGTCGCGATTGAAGGGCACCCGTTCTCCGTTGCGCTTGATTACTTCTAACATATGTCTACCTCCACAGTATATAGTATACAAAATGTACCTTTTTCCGTGTCCCCCACAAGATATACGATGCAGGGACCGTTTTTCACATGCCCTATGATACTATATATAGTAGCAACTGTCAATGTGTATATACTCCATCGTGTTGTGGACAAGTTAAGGCTAATTTTTATCAAAATGGCTGGCAAGCCTTGAAAGGACCACAAAAGAGCT
The DNA here is from genome assembly GCF_020539865.1 of Megasphaera elsdenii. Lineage (GTDB taxonomy): Bacteria > Bacillota > Negativicutes > Veillonellales > Megasphaeraceae > Megasphaera > Megasphaera elsdenii_A. The sequence continues at coordinate 78,585 of NZ_JAJBQV010000004.1, forward strand.
GCGCCTTTTCAGGCACAGCCCTTGTGTATAACTGGCAAAAATTTTCTTTTACTCCAGACCCAGGAGGTCGCGCACGACGGCACCGGCCAGAATCATGCCGGCTGTCGACGGGACGAAGGAAATGCTGCCCGGACTGGGGCGCACTTCATCGCTGTCCGAGAACGGCTTATGCGGGACTTCCGTCGAATAAGCCACTTTGATGCGGCGGATCCGGCGCTTCTTCAATTCCCGGCGCATGATCTTGGCCAGGGGATCGACGCTGGTCTTTTCGATGTAGTCGAGCTGGAAGTATTCCGGATGGAGCTTGTTGCCGGCCCCCATGGACGAGACGACCGGGATGCCGCTGTGATAGGCTTCGTCGATGATGGCGATTTTGGCGCTCATCGTATCGACGGCGTCGACGACATAGTCGGCACCGGAATTGGCGATGAAGCCCTTATGGCTGTCGGGCAGATAGAAGGTCGCATGGGTCTCGACGTCGATGTCGGGATTGATGGACAAGAGCCGTTCCTTCATGACTTCGACTTTCGGCCGGCCAATGGTCTGGACCGTCGCGCCGAGCTGACGGTTGACGTTGGACGGGTCGAAGACGTCGGCATCGACCAGGATGAGATGACCGACGCCAGCCCGGCCCAGGGCTTCGACGACAGCCGAACCGACGCCGCCGACGCCAAAGATGAGTACTTTTTTCGTATCTAATTCGTCCACCTTATCCTGGCCGATGAGGCGGGCCGTCCGTTGCGTATACTCTTTCTTCATCATTAGCGCTCCGGAATGATTTCCAGCCAGTAGCCGTCGGGATCGACGATGAAATAGATACCCATGGCCGGATTCTGATAGACGACACAGCCCATATCTTTATGTTTGGCCAGGGCTGCTTTCATATCCTTGACAGCAAAGGCCGTGTGGAATTCGTTTTCCCCCAGGTTATACGGTTCCTTGCGGTCTTTGAGCCAGGTCAGTTCCAACTGGAAATCGGACACGCCGTCTCCGAGATAGACGATGGTGAAATCGGGATTTTCAATGCGGCTGACTTCGGTCAGGCCCAAGGCTTCTTTGTAGAAGTCCATGCTGCGCTGGAGATCCAGTACGTTGAAATTAGTGTGTTTAAAAGTGAATTGCATAGTACTTACCCCCTTTTTATTGGTTTGCTTCTTGCCAGCCTTTCGATACGTCGACCCATTCCCTGGCATGGGAATACGTTTCCAGTTCGGGCAGTGTCAGTTCGATGGCACTGTTGGCTGTACCACAGGCAGGAAAGACGGTCTGGAAGCGTTTAAGCGATTCATCGAGGAAGACTTCGACGTCGTCATTGACGGCAAAAGGACAGACACCGCCGACGGGATGGCCGATGAGCCGTTCTACGTCGCTTGCCTTGATCATCGTCGCCTTCTTGTGGAACTGTTCTTTGAACTTATGGTTATCTACACGGGCATCGCCGGCAAAGAGGACCAAAATCGGATGGTCGCCGACGAGGAAAGACATGGACTTGGCAATGCGCCGGCCTTCCGTATGAAGGGCGGCTGCCGCTTCTTCGACAGTCGCACTGGATTGACTGAGTTCCATGACCCGGTCTTCCATTCCCCACTGGGAAAAATAATCGCGTACTTTTTGAATAGACAAAATTCTCCCCCTCTCTATTCGTCATGATTTTATTATATACTAATCGCGACGGTCAGGCAAACTCAAAGGACGACGTACTGCCCCGGTCGGTCTTGTGAACGGCCAGGCGGGCATCGATACGTTCCTTCAGTTCGGGGACGTGAGAAATGATACCGACCAGGCGGCCACCGCTGCGCAGAGACGCCAAAGTCTTCAAGGCGTAATCCAAGATTTCGCCGTCGAGGGTACCGAAGCCTTCATCGATGAACATCGTATCCAGGTGAATGCCGCCAGAATAGGCCTGAACGACGTCGGCCAGGCCCAGGGCCAGGGACAGGGATGCCAGGAAGGTCTCGCCGCCAGACAAGGTGTTGGCCGGACGGGCATAGCCCGTATAGTTGTCATAGACTTCGATATCCAAGCCGATCTGCTTGACCCGCTTGTCGTCCCAGGACTGGGAACGCTGCAAGCTGTACCGCTGGCGGCTCATGCCCTGCAGGCGTCCGTTGGCGGCGGCCAGGACTTCATCGAGGAGGGCCCCGAGGATGTAGCGTTCAAAGTTGATGCCCGTCTGCTTACCGGCAATGAGTTCATAGACGGCGCCGACAGTCTTATAAGCTTCGGTCAGGTCCTGGCCTTCCTGCTGCAAAGCGGCCAGGGCTTCCTTTTCCTGCTGCCAGTGCTGATACTTGGCAGCTAATCTGCCCTTTTCTTCGCCCAAGGCCTGGCTGGCCTTTTCAGCTCCGGCCAGAGCCGCCCGGACAGCTGCCACGTCGGGCCGGGCCTGCGTGCCGATGGCTTTATATTCCTGCGCCAGCTGGCCTTGTACCTGCTGTACCTGTTGGTCATAGTGACGGACGGCTTCTTCCAGTTCTGGTATTTGCAAAACAGCATCCTGCATGGCCCGGCAGGCCTTGACACTTTCAAAGCCGGCGGCCAGGACGCGGTCCCGCAGGGCCTGGACCCCTTGGCTGAAGCGGTCCCGCAGGGAATGGACTTGTTCCTGCCAGTTCTGCGCTTCCTGCTGCTGTTTAGCTGCCTGCCGTTCGCCGGCGACGACGGCATCGCGATAGTGCTGCAAGTCCTTTTCATAGGCGCTGATAGCGCGGTTCAAAGCATCCAATCGTCGCTGCAAAGCCAGCGGGTCGCGATAGGCTGCCGGCAGGTCTGCTTCCAGGCTGGCCTTCGTCTCAGCCGCTTTAGCCGCAGCAGTCCGCGCTTGTTCCACTGCCGTCCGAGCCGCTTCTTCTTCCCTTTCCCAACGGACCAGTCTGGCCTGCCCAGCGGTGACGGCTTGTTTCAGCTTTTCGCCGTCCTGGACCTGCTGCTGCAGCCGTTCCATAATCACTTGGGCTTGTTCGGCCTTGGCCTGCCAGTCCTCCAAGATCCCGTCTTTTGGATACTGACGGCGCAGGGCCTCGCACTGAGCCTGCAGGGCCTGGTATCGGGTCTCATCGGCTTTAGCCGTCACTTCCCATTGTTGGCGCTTTGCTTCACTGGCTTCGGCCATTTTCTGATGCTGTTCGACGTCGCGCCGTTCCGGCAGGGATTCCGGGCGCATTGCCGGCAAGGGATGGGCTTTCGAGCCGCAGACCGGGCAGGGCTGGCCGTCTTCCAGTTCCGACGCCAAGACGGCTGCCTGAGCCTGCAGGAACAGGGCCCGCACGCTTTCATAGGCAATGCGTTCGTCCCTGGCTTTAACAGCCGCTTTTTCCAGGAATGTTTGGCTGTGCTTCCACTGTTTCAGTGCTTCTTTGGCCTGAGCTTCCAGCTTGACGGCTTCGCCTTCGTGCTGGAGCCGGTCGTTCAAGGCCTGCCAACGAGCCTTGGCCTGTTCCGCTGCGACGGCTTGTCCGGCCAGGGCATCGACGCCTTCCCGCGCCTTGTCCAATGCCTGTTTTTCCCTCTCTTTTTTCTCCCGGGCCTTATTCCATCGCCCTTCGGCACAGGTCACATTTTTCTGACACTGTGCTTCTTTGAGGCAGCAGTCCCGATAGGAACCGGCTTTATCCTGCAAGCTCGTCAGCTGTACTCGTTCCTCACAGTCTGCTTTATAGCCCTTTTCGCGAGCCGAAAGGCCTTCCAGCTGCTGCTTGGCCGCAGTTAGGTCCTGCCGGGCCTTTTCGGCCAGTTTTCCCGCTTTTTCGGCGGCTTTATGAGCCGCTTTGCCCTCTCTTTCCAAATCATCCAAGTGGCGGCATGGTTCGGCCAGGATTTCGGCCTTGCGCAGGGTAGCGATGGTACCCCTTTTATCCTGGAACAATCGGGCCTGCTCCTGGAGCTGTGCCGCTTCCCGTCGTTTCTGGTCCCGCAGCAGCCAGTGAGCTTCCAAAGCCTGGGCAGCCTGAAAAGCAGCCTGGCAGGTTTTACGCGTCCCTTCGGCGGCCTGCCACTGCGTATCTACCGCCACCATCTGGTCCTGCCATTGCCGTTCTTTTCCAGTCAGTTCCTTTTCGTCAGCAATGTCCAGCGCTGCCAGGCACTGTTCCCGCCGCTGCCGGACTTGCTCATACTGGCTGGCCAAGGCATCGTGGCGGGCTTTAGCCAATTCCTGGAGACGGGCATAGCGCTGAGTATGGAAAAGAGTCTGCATGATCTGTTGACGTTCGCCGGACCCGGCCAGGAGGAGCTTGCGGAAGTCCCCTTGCGGCAATAAGACGACCTGGCGGAACTGGTCGGCTTTGAAGCCCAGCAGTCTTTCAACGGCAGCCGTCACATTCTTGGCAGCTGCCAGCTTTTCCTGATTCCCAGCTTCATCCGTTTCATACAAAGCGGCCTTGGCCGAAGCCTTCTTCAAGCCTGTACCGCGTTTCTTAGCGATTTCCTGTTCCGGGCTGCGGTCGATGCGGTAGTATTTCTGGCCAATCGCAAAGCGGAACGACACGGACGTCGCTTCCTGAGGCGATGCGTATTCGCTGCGCATATGGGCGCCAGTACGACTGTCGCCGCTGGTGCTGCCGTAAAGGGCATAACACATGGCGTCGAGAATTGTCGTCTTGCCGGCCCCTGTCGGCCCATAGATGAGGAATAATTTATGGTCCCCTAATTGGCGGAAATCGACGATTTCCTGACCGGCATAGGGGCCAAAAGCCTTCATGTCTAAGTAAATGGGAATCATAATAAGCTGCCCCCTTTTTCCAATTCTTCCCACAAGGCGCGGACACAGGCCTGTTCTTCATCGGTCAAAGGCTGATTCGGCCGCATGGCCTGGGCAAAACTAGTGAACAATTCGTGTTCCGTCACCGCTTGCAGATCAAAGTCACGCTGCCCGGCGGCCTGGGTGTTACGGTTGGGCATTTCCAAGGCCATGACATGGGGATACTTGCGCCGCAGTTTGGCCATGCCGTCGAGAATGGGCTGCGTATCGTCCAGGCGGGCCAAGATGAAGTCGTCCGGCCGGTCGTCATCGGCAGCCATGATGGCCTCGAAAGAACCACTGACGACGCGCACGTCGTGGCGCGGCACGAAGTCCCGGAAGGCAAGATCTATCTGCCCGTCTGCCCCAATATCGGCGATGACTGCCCCTTTATGCTGTCGGGCTTCGCCAAAAGAATATTTGAGCAGGCTGCCGGCATAGCGGATGGTATCGCTCGTAACCTTCTGCGGGCCGTGGAGATGTCCCAAGGCCGTATACGTAAAAGGCGCGAAAAGGCTGCTCGTCACCTGGTCCGTCCCGCCAATGGACAAGGGCCGCTCGGAATCACCGGCTACGCCGCCGGCGACAAAGGCATGGGCGATGCAGACCGTACGCGCTCCTTGGGGAACGGACCGGACCTGCCAGTCCAGCAGGGCTTCCATGGCCTGCTGGTGATCGTGGACACTTTCCTGGCCGAGGACCTGCCGGACTACGGCCGGTTCAGCATAGGGAATGGTCAAGAAAGCGACAGGTCCCGCTTCATCGTCCAAGACGACAGGCCCTGTGAGACGGTCCAATTCGCCGGCAATATAGAGCCCTTGTGATGCCAGGAGACGGCTGGCAAAGGACAGGCGGGCCGGGCTGTCGTGGTTGCCGCTGACGACCAAAAAGGGGATTTTCAAATCGGCTGTTATTTTCGTCGCGATGTCATCAAAGAGTTCAACGGCCTCTGCCGGCGGCAAGCTGCGGTCATAGACATCGCCGGCCAAGACGACGGCGTCGATGCCTTCATCCCGGAGCAAGGGCAGGAATTGTTGCTCCAAGACATAGGCTTGATCTTCGGTCAAGTAATTTCCATAGAATAATTTCCCTAAATGCCAATCCGCTGTATGTAAAATACGCATGAAATCCCTCCTTCAGACAATTACTGCTGCAAAGATTGCAACAAGGCAATTTCTCGGGCATACCCGTCGAGGTCGTTCGGCGTTTCCAAGTAAAAGGGCAGGTCCCGCAGGGCCGGATGGTTGACGATGCGTCGGAAAGCTTCCAGGCCGATATGGCCATCACCGATTTTTTCGTGACGGTCCTTATGGCTGGCCAGCTCGTTCTTGCTGTCGTTGATATGGACCGCTTTCAGTCGTTTTAACCCGATGACCTTATCAAAAGTCGTCAATACATCGTCGAGATGATGAACAATATCATATCCGCCATCAAAAACGTGACACGTATCGAGGCAGGCGCCGAGCTTATCGTTCATGGCGACTTTCTCGATGATAGCTGCCAGTTCCTCAAAGGTCCGGCCTACTTCCGTCCCCTTGCCAGCCATAGTCTCTAACAGGACTGTCGTCTTCTGGCCCGGGAACATACACGTATTGAGCATGTCGGCAATCAAGGCGATACCCTTTTCAGCACCCTGTCCGACGTGGCTGCCGGGATGGAAATTGTAACGACAGTTATCGACATACTCCAAACGGCGCAGATCATCGGCCATGGCCTGGCGGGCAAACTCCCGGGTCTTCTCCGTCTTTGAACAGCCGTTCAACGTATACGGCGCATGAGCCAGGATAGGCGCGAAATGGTGTTCCGCCATGAGCCGGTTCAAAGCTTGGATATCGTCGACATCCAATTTGCGGACACCGCTGCCGCGGGGATTGCGGGAGAAAAACTGAAACGTATCCGCTCCTATAGATAAAGCTTCGCCACCCATGTGCAAAAATCCTTGTGAAACCGATAAATGACATCCAATATGTAACATATTTATCCCTCCTGCGCGCCGGATAACGAAAAAGGCTGCCGCACAAAGCCCGTCCAGCCTCATGCAGCAGCCCCTATCCCTAGACTATATCAAAAATTGAAAATTGAAAATTAAATGCTTACGATTGTTTCTGGCAATCCGGGCAAATGCCGACAAACGAAATACTGACGCCATTGACGACGAAAACGCTCTGTTCAGCTGCCTGCTGACGCAATCCCTCCAGATCCATGTCGATATCGATAACGCGGTTGCATTTTTCACAACGAATATGAGCATGGGGAGTCATATTATAATCATAGCGATGGGCATCTTCTGCACACTGCAAGACCTGTACAACGCCAATCTTGGCAAAGATTTCCATCGTCTTGTAGACCGTAGCCAGACTCATAGACGGGTAATTGGGCTGCAATATCTTGTAAATCGCTTCGGCATTGGGATGCGTCGGATTGTGATTGATGGCTTCGTACACAGCCAGGCGCTGCGGTGTAACTTTATAGCCGTTTTTTCGCAAAACTTCAGCAATTTCCATTTTTATCCCCCTTTCTTGGAAAACTATGGTATAATAAGATATTCTAGCTTCATTTGAGCTTTGAATCATACAGAATACTGTATAATATTCTGTATTATATTATAACGGTTATTAAGAAAAATTTCAATGTTTTACACAATTTTTTTCTTATACAATAAGTAATATCAACTATTTAGTTAGGAAGGAAGGTAATCATGACAGAGGAAACGATAATCGCTGAAATCGCCAGGACCCTGGGTATACAGCCATCCCAAGTCCAATCTGCCCTTGCCCTTTTTGCACAGGGCAATACGATTCCCTTTATCGCCCGATACCGGAAAGAAACGACGGGAACCCTCGATGAAGTCCAGCTCCGCTGCATCCAGGAGCAATATGCCTATGAACAGGCCCTGGCCAGCCGCAAGGAAACGGTCCGCCAATCCATTGTCGATCAGGGATGCTGGAACGACGAATTGGCAAAAGAACTGGAAGCTGCCCGGCAGCTCCAGGACGTAGAAGACCTCTATTTACCGTATAAGCCGAAAAAACGGACAAAAGCCTCCATGGCTCGTGAAGCCGGCCTGGAACCGCTGGCAAACCTGTTCCTGTCGCAAAGAGCCAACGGCCCGGCGCCGGAAAAAGCCGCTCAGGCCTACCTCACGGACGAGGTGCCTTCCGTAGAAGATGCCATCCAGGGCGCTGCCAATATCCTGGCCGAACGTTTTTCCGAACGAGCCGATTTCCGCCGTATCCTGCGCCGGGACCTTTGGCATCAAGCCCGCCTGACCTGCAGCCTGCAAGTCGAAGAACGTGAAGCCGGCCCTCTGCTGACGTATGACGGTTTCAGCGAACACATCTCCCGTATCCCGAGCTACCGCACTTTAGCCATCAATCGCGGTGAAAATGAAAAAAAGCTGAAAGTAACGCTGAAAGAGCCAGCAGACCAACACATTGAAAAGCTCTGCCGCTTAATCATCCAGCACTCGTCGCCGTATGAAACAATTCTCCGCGACGCTGCAGCCGACAGCTATAAGCGGCTCATTGCGCCACAGATGGAACGGGAAATACGCAACGAATTGACAGCACAAGCCGAAAAACAAGCTATCGATGTCTTTGCTGAAAACCTCCGGCACGTCCTGTTGCAGCCGCCTTTTTCCGGCCAAATCATCTTAGGCCTGGACCCAGGATTCCGCACAGGCTGCAAAGCTGCCGTCATCGACGCCATAGGCCGCGTCCTCGCTTATGGAACGTATTACCTGACAAAATCGTTGTATCAAAAAGAACAGAGCGCGAAAGCTCTAGCCCGGATGATTCAGAAATACGGAGTCACCCTCATTTCCATCGGTAACGGTACGGCATCATACGAAACGGAGCAATTCGTCTCGTCCCTCATCGCTGACTACCAGTTATCCTGCCGCTACGTCATCACCAACGAAGCCGGTGCCTCTGTTTATTCCGCCTCGGACCTGGCTCGGGACGAACTGCCAGGTCTGGACGTCACCATCCGCGGTGCCGTTTCCATTGCCCGTCGCATCCAAGATCCATTGGCTGAATCAGTGAAAATCGACGCGCGAGCTATCGGCGTCGGCCAGTATCAGCACGATGTCAATCAGAAAGCCTTGTCAGCTGCGTTAGATCAAGTCGTTACGTCTGTCGTCAACTACGTCGGCGTCGACCTCAATACGGCATCGGCAGCCTTATTGCAGCACGTATCGGGCTTGACAACGGCTACCGCCGGGAACATCGTCGCCTACCGAGACGAAAATGGTCCCTTCCAGGATCGGCAGGACCTGCTCAAAGTCCCCCGCCTGGGCCCAGCGACCTTCACACAATGCGCCGGTTTCCTGCGCATCAAAGATGGCAAGGAACCGCTGGACAATACGTCTGTCCATCCCGAATCGTATAGACTGGCTGAACAAATTGCCAATCATTACGGCCTGTCCCATGAAGACCTGAAGGATCCAGACAAGCTGGCCAGCCTGCGCGATAAGATACAGATGAACGCGGCACCGAAACTGGCTGCGGCCCTCGGCGCTGGTGAACCAACCATCAAAGATATTTTGGAAGAACTGCGCAAGCCCGGCCGTGACGTGCGCAGCGAATTCCCGAAACCCCTGACGCGCCGCCATGTCATGAGCCTGGACGACTTGCAAATCGGCACCGTCGTCCGCGGCACGGTCCAGAACGTCGTCGACTTCGGCGCCTTCGTCGATTTCGGTCTGAAGACACCTGGCCTGGTACACCGTTCTCAGCTGAGCCGCCATCCGTTCCGTCATCCGACAGACGTCGTCCACGCCGGCGATATCGTTGAAGCCGAAATCATCAGCGTCGATGCCGCCCGCGGCCGCATCGGCCTGTCCATGAAAAAAGTGAAAAAATAATTCGTTTGCCGTGGGTCGTTCATTGTTTGCCGTTCAATGCGGGAATTCTTCGGTCCACGATACACGCCAAACGAACCACGAAAAAAGCCTGTCGCTTTATTGCGGCAGGCTTTTTTCTAAAGATTATTCCATTCGTCGTTGAGTTTATCATAGCGATTCGCCGCGGCCTGGCCGCGCTGGAAACCCGGACGGTAGTCCTGGCCGCGCTGGCTGGCACTGACGCCGTCATAGAGGCCGCGGATGCGGTCTTGTTCAGCTTGGAACAGGGCATCGAGCCTATATTTCATGGCCGTATTGTCGATAGATGTATCGTTGTCCAGCTGATTGCGGGTCTTAGAAATCTGTATGTAGAGCGTATTGGCCCGGCTAGTGAATTCGCGAGTCCCTTTAAAGTCCGTGTGATTGCTCAAGTAGGCGTTGATGTCGCCAGCCAGTTTACCGATATCGTCATTGAACAAATCTTTGCTGCTGGCATAGGATGACAGGACCTGCTTATCCGGGTCGGCCTTCACCTCGGGCTGAGGCGTCTCGTCGGGCTTAGTCTGAACGCTGACGTATTTTTCCAGATAGCTGACCAGGTTATCGCCATCGACGGCTCCCGTAAAATCAGCACCAGGCACCTTAATGGTCCGCGCCGTCTTCTTGGCTTTCTGGACTTCATCACGCAGGTCATCGATTTTTTCGCTGATTGCATCGTCTTTCGGATTTTCCGCAATGGCTATGGCCGTATCGTACATGGCCATCTGGTCGCGCATGACTTCGCGAATGGCTTGGTCATCGGATGCATATGGGTCGGGAATGTTCTTGGGCTGGTAATTCTTGGCCATCTTTTCCACGTTCTTGCGGCTCTTGCCCAGATCCTTGACCAGGGAATCGACGTCGTCGCCTTTGCTCTTCTGGCTCAGGCGCTTAGCCGTATCGGTGACGGATTCATTTTCCGAAGACAGCTGCTGTGACAAGGAAACGGCGTCCTTGACGTAATCCCCGCTGCTGCGGCTGCCATAGAAGTGGAAAGCCACAGCGGCAGCTACAGCCAAGATGAGGACGACGACGGCAGTGATGATACCTTTCCGATAGCGCACGTAAAAAGGCGGTTCCTGAAAAGGTGGCGGCGTTGGCCGGCCCGTCATGACCGGCCGTTCCATCGGCTGCGGCGAACGAGGCGGTTCTTCGTCGCGGACGGATTCCCGATGTCTATGGATAAAGGTTTCCGTTCCCGTCGCTTCATCAATGACCGGTTCATCATCATCCATTTCCGGCAGTTCGGCTCCACAGAAGGGGCAGAATTTCCCATCTGCCTGGATCCACTTTCCACATTCCGGACAAATCCGTTTCTTCGACTCCGCTTCAGGTAGTTGTTCAGCGCCACAGGCCTGGCAGAATCGGTCGCCATCCTGTAAAGGCGCCCCGCAATGTCGGCATTTCTTCATAAAAAGCACATCCTTTGCTCAGCATAATACCTGCCTTTAGTATAAGCTATTTCCCTTACAGTTGCAAAAAATCAGCCATGCGCCGGTAGGTATCGCAGATTTCATCGTAGCATATTTTTTCAAAATTGAGGTATGAATGGACCATATTGTCGTAATTATACGTTTCGGCCCGGACGCCTTTTGCAGTCAGCCGACGGACATACTCGCGGCCTTCGTCGCGGAAGGGGCAGAACTGCGTCGTCAAGACCAGCGTCGCCGGCATAGCTGCCGACAATTCCCCAAAGAGGGGTGAAGCGGCCCGGCGGTCGTCATCGTTGCGGAAGAATTGGTTGAAATACCAAACCATCTTAGCCGGCGTGAAGCCCGTTTTGACATTGCAGTTCTCTTGAATTGACGGGAAGGAATGGGTCATATCCAGGCAGGGATAGACCAGAATCTGATGAGTCAATGGAAGGGATGCATCATGCTGCAAGGCCTGGCTCGTATAAGCAGCCATGCAACCGCCAGCGCTGTCACCGCACAACGTCAAATCGGCTTCATGAGGAATCTGCAATTCGTCTAGCTTAGGCAACGCTTTCCGGGCTACAGCTAGGGCATCTTCATAGGCAGCGGGATAGGGATTTTCCGGCGCCAGGCGATATTCTGGGGAAATGACAATATGCTGCGTCGCCTGAGCAATGCGGCGGCAAACCGGGTCGTAAACAGCGACCGTATCGATGGCAAAACCACCGCCATGATAGTAAATCAAGACCGGCAGGAGCCGACTCGTGTCAGGAATATAAATCCGGACCGGCACGTCATAGATGTCACAGCCTTCCAGCACCGTATCGACAATAGCTGCCATGACCACCTTGGGCAGTTCTTGATCCCATGCCGTACGCAGTGACGCCTCGCGCATGGTAATCGGTGTCATGACAAAATCATCACTCGTATGGGCAGCAATAAAGGCTGCCAGTTCTTCTTTAATCGCACTCATCATAACCCCTTCTTTCCCTTTCTTATATAGTTTTTAATTGTATCACAAAATAACCCAGATGAATAGGAGAAATACAAAAAAGGGACTGCCCATGAAGGTAAACCCTTCATGCGACAGTCCCTTTGAAAGTCCTGTGTGGCGGAGAGCGTGGGATTTGAACCCACGATAGAGCGTTCGCCCTATACATGATTTCCAATCATGCTCCTTCAGCCGCTCGGACAGCTCTCCGCGTCTTACATATCTTTGCTGACATCTTCGGGATAAATGCCGATATGTAAAGTATGGTCGGGGCGACAGGATTTGAACCTGCGACCTCTTAGTCCCGAACCAAGCGCGCTACCAAACTGCGCTACGCCCCGTAGACCTGACTTATACATAATACCATATCCACGAAAAAAGTCAAGAGAAAAAGCGTAAAATCAAGCCAGTTTCTTTTCCCGGATGAAATCGAGGAGCATAACCGACGTGTCGGCCATGAGGTCACCGCACGATACGGGACCGCCATTGTCCGGACTCTTGAGGACGCGGCAGCACGTCGCTTTAAAGCGGTCGAGCCAGATTTTCTGAAATTCCCGTACAGGCTGATTGATTTCGGCTTTCGTCTTTTCTTCTGGCGTCGTCCGGCCGGCAAGACAGCCCAGGACCAGGCAGGCCCCATTCAAGGCCCCGCAAATACAGCCCGAACCGGCCACCCCGCCGCCAAGGACGGATACCATGCGCAGCGTTTCCGGCGGCAGCTTCAAATCCAGACAATCATTGCAGACCTTGACCACCGTTTCAGCACAATTATTCCCAGCCTGCTGGTATTGTGCCGCCAGTTCTTTTACCTTTTCCATCGTAAGACCTCCTTGAAAACATATTATATAATCTATTATACATTATTTTATTCACTTTGTGGTTGCAAAACCATTTTCCTGCTATCCTTTTTAATGGATACTGATGGGGCATAAAGGGCCCGGATAGCATTGAGAATAGCCAGGATCATGACGCCAACGTCAGCAAAAATGGCAAACCACATATTAGCAATGCCGACAGCCCCTAATCCCAGGCAAAGGAATTTTATTCCCAGTGCAAAAACGATATTTTCATAAACAATACGCAGACATTTCCGCGATAAAAGGATAGCATTGGCAATCTGCAAGGGATCATCATCCATGAGTACGACGTCGGCTGCTTCAATAGCTGCATCAGAGCCCATGGCTCCCATAGCAATACCGATGTCAGCCCGGGTCAAAACAGGCGCATCATTAATTCCGTCGCCAACGAACGCTAATTTTTCTTTTTCTCCTTTACGGGCCAACAACTGTTCCACTTTATTCACTTTATCGGCAGGTAATAATTCACTGTATACCTGGTCGACACCGACATCCTTGGCAATATTTTCGGCTGTCCGACGAGTATCCCCAGTCAGCATGACGGTCTGCTTAATGCCGTTTCGTTTAAGCGCTGCAATGGCCTGGCGCGCGTGAGGCTTGATGACATCAGATATGATGATATGACCCGCATATCTTCCATCAACCGCCACGTGAAGAATGGTTCCCATGCTATGACAAGGCACATAAGAAATTTTCATCTGCTTCATCAATTTATCATTGCCAACGGCCACGATATGACCATCTACGGCAGCCTTGACACCGTGTCCGCTGATTTCATGAATATTCCTGACACGGTTACGGTCAATGGGTTTACCATACGCTTGCTGCAAGCTCTTGCTGATGGGATGTGAAGAAGCACATTCGGCCATGGCGGCATAAGCAAGCAATTCTTCTTTTTCCATCTGGTTGTGGTGGACTCCATTAACTTCAAAATTACCTTTCGTCAAAGTCCCGGTCTTATCAAAAGCGATATATCTCGTCTGCGCCAGTGTTTCCATATAATTGGATCCTTTGATGAGGATGCCTTCTCTGCTAGCACCACCAATACCGGCAAAAAAGCTGAGAGGAATACTGATAACTAAAGCACAAGGACAACTGATGACTAAAAAGATTAAAGCACGATAAATCCAATTTTCCCATTGAGGATCAGCATGGCCGTACATCAGCTGAATGACAGGAGGGATGATGGCCAAAGCCAAGGCACCCAGACAAACAGCTGGTGTATAGACCTTGGCAAATTTAGTGATGAAATTTTCTGATTGCGACTTATGCGAACTAGAATCTTCAACTAGTTCCAAGATTTTTGAAACTGTCGATTCTTCGGATTCCTTCGTGGTCTTCACGTAAAGGACGCCAGTCATATTGATACAGCCACTAATGACTTCATCCCCTTGCTGCACATCTCTGGGCAGGCTTTCTCCTGTCAGGGCACTCGTATTGAGGCTCGATGTCCCACGAAGGACCACACCATCCAAGGGCACCCGTTCACCGGGCTGGACGACTATCGTCGTACCTAAAGCTACATCATCCGGGTCGACCTTTTCCAGTTTACCATCCCGTTCTATATTCGCATAATCAGGACGGATATCCATGAGGGCCCCGATATTCTTCCGGCTGCGGCCAACAGCATAGCTTTGGAACCATTCGCCGATTTGGTAGAACAACATGACAGCAATACCTTCCAGGTAATCACCGCTCTGCTCATAAATGGCTAAAGCAAAGGCGCCCAGCGTAGCAATGGTCATCAAGAAGTTTTCATCAAAAATGCGGCCATTCACGATTCCCTTTCCAGCCTTCCGCAGGATATCATAGCCGATGATACCGTAAGCAACCAGATAAAGGGCCAAATGCAGCCACCCCTGTACCGGGATAAATTGAAGTGCCATAAGCCAAACAGCCGTAATCCCAATGCGCCAGAGCATCCGTTTCTGTTTATCATTCATCAGTTGTCCCTTCTTCCTGCTTTATTTTACGTGAATTTCACAATCCGGTTCGACTTTTTTGCAGTCCTTGACGACTTGTTGCATCACCTGTTCCGGATCGTAGTTTTCTTCAAATTTAATAATCATCTTTTGTAACATGAAATTTACCGTCGCCTCAGCTACCCCTTCTGTTTTTCTGGCAGCATCTTCCATCAGGTTGGCACAATTAGCACAATCTACATCGATCTTATACGTTTTCTTTTTCATGATAATCTCTCCTCTAAAAATAATATGAATGATTGCTCATTTGTTCAATCGTTGTGCTTGTAGTATAATATGCCTAATCAAAATCGTCAATGTCCCTTTCCTGGTTCCTGCTAAAAGGGATAAAGGAATGTCTAAACAGGCGAAAAAGGAGACGTACCATATGAACGATCCGACCAATACCCTCATTTATGAAATCAAAAATTCCCTTCCTCCAGACAGTACACTGAAACATCAAGTTCTATTCCCAGGCATCCTCCTGGCCCGATATCGGCTGCAAGGAGCGACCTGTACGGTTCAACATTCAAGCTGTCCCGGTCTTTATATTTTCAGCAACGGTCGTGAAGGAAGTATGGGCTGGCAGTTAAATTCAGGCAAACAAATTTATCTGCATCGCCAGGCTTTTGCCTGCCATGCCGCATCAGCCTGTACCCAAGCAATCATTTCCCTGCCAAACGGTTTTTATGAGGGCCTGTCTCTTTTTTTCAATCTTCCCGTAATAAAAGAACAGCCGCCATCGCTGTTCGAGGAAGCCGGTTTGCATCCATTTCAGCTTCTCGCTGCATGCTTTCCTGACGAATCTGGAGAGGCTTTCTGGCAAAATGATACGGAATTACAGCGGATTATTTCCTTTTTTTGGGACCAGCCAGCCCTTCTCTCGAACGCTTATGAAAAGTTAAAAGTTTTAGAACTGTTGCTCCATTTAAGCCGCTTTCCCCTTCATAAGCGTCAACATTTATCTGCTTATCCATCGGAACAAGTGGCCTTAGTACAAAAAATCCACTACGATTTATTACAAAAATTGGACCAGCGCATCACAATTGACACACTGGCCCAACAATATCTCATAAATCAGACGACTTTAAAAAACGTATTTAAAGCAGTCTATGGTACTTCTCTGGCAGCCCATATCAAAGAGCACCGGCTGCTGCAAGCTGCGGAACTTCTCTGCCATAGTCAAGATTCAATGGCAGAAATCGCAGCCAAAGTCGGTTATGAAAGCCAGAGCCGATTTTCTGCAGCTTTCAAAAAACGTTTCGGTGAATTACCTACGCAATATCGGAAAACACATTAGAAAGAAACCCATTCTCCATCATCGGGCATAATATAATGGTCCACCCCACGGGCCATGAGCCGGCTGCGCAGAGTATATCTCGTCAAAGAGGCATGGGCTACATTATCCAGATGAGTAAGAAGAAGCTGAGACTGCGGAACATTCTTTGCTACACAAGCTACATCTTCATCGCCCATGATGAGCCGGCCATTTTCTACAGTTTCAGCCGCACAAGCATTTAATGCGACGACATCAGGGCGATACGTTTTCAGCGTATTTTCCACTTCAGGATACCATACGGTATCACCAGCGACATAAAGGGTAGGTTCGTCTGCGCTCTGGAAGAGGATCCCCATAGCGTCACCGCAAGGAACGATGGTACCATGGCGTGCCGGCATATGTTGAAGGGTAAGGCCCTCGAGAGTCAACGGAGACTTAGACAAAACCTGTACATCTTGAAATCCGGACTTTTCAAAAATGGCTGCGTCCTGTTCATTCTGCACAAAGACAGGAATGGACTTATCCAAAGGCTGGCCTACGGTCCCATCAGCAGCTATATCAACATGGTCTGGATGGATGTGCGTTACGATGTAATAATCGACACCATTCAGAATTTCCTGCGGCGTCCTAGGCAGTCCATAAATCGGCATGGCAATTTCCATTTTAACCGGGTCCGGAATCATGTATGGCTTCCCCGGAATATCTCCGAAACTACCAAGGCTTCCTTTTCCACAAAGCCAGGGGTCAATTAAAAAGGTCTTCCCTTGATATACAATTTTAAGTGTAGCATTGCGAATCTGCTGAATGTCCATTATTTTCTCTCCTTTATTCTTTACAATAAATATTTTTATTGACACTATGTTCAATATCTATTATATTAAACGCAAGAAAACATTCAACAGTCACCTTCGAGGAAGTGTCTGATAATGGACACCTCTCCCAAATTGTCTAGAAAGTAAGGAGGTATCCTTCATGACGCAAAAGTTAGATCGTCGCACCCGCTATACGCGTTCTGTTATCAAGCAATCTTTTTTGGAACTGCTCCAAAAGTATCCCTTTCCGAAAGTCACAGTCACGGCTATCTGCAAAAAGGCGAAAATTACACGGGCTACGTTCTACTTGCATTATATGGATATCTATGCCTTGTTAGACGCCATCCTTGAGGAAGCGCTGCATTTATCCGAAAATACAAATCCTGATAAATCCTTGGCCGATTTTCTTTACCAAGCCAGTCAATCAAATGAAAGGGCCTCTTTCATCAAGAATAACTATACTATGCTGCCCGTCTGTCAACGCATCGCAGATTCCCCTTGTTACCAAGCACTCTTTTCAGATAAGACCTTAGGTCCTTACATCTTAGAATATATTTTCACACATGAAAAAACTCAAATGATTTCATTTTTACAAAATCAACTTCAGATTGATGCAACATTAGCGGAAAATCTCTACTTATTCCTGGTCAGCGGGGCTTTTACCATCAACCAGCATCATAAATGGAAAAAAGACGAATCATGGTTCCAGATTCAGGCTATGCTGCTGCGTCTCATTTACCATGGCATCCAGGGGTTGAAAAAATAAAAAAGGACTATCTCATGATGGCAGATGCCTTCATGAGATAGTCCTTTTTACAGTATGGCGGAGAGCGTGGGATTTGAACCCACGATAGAGCGTTCGCCCTATACATGATTTCCAATCATGCTCCTTCAGCCACTCGGACAGCTCTCCATGGCTTACACATTGTTTGATTATGCAGTTGCTTGATGCCCTCGGGATCGACATCCAATGTGTAAAAATATGGTCGGGGCGACAGGATTTGAACCTGCGACCTCTTAGTCCCGAACCAAGCGCGCTACCAAACTGCGCTACGCCCCGTTACCTGACTTGTATATAATACCATACTGGAGAAAAAAGTCAAGCTTTTTTTCTCACGTCAGGCTACAACTTCTTTATTCTTGTGAATATGCTTCCAAACAAAACCGCCCGCAATGGTAAGGACCAACAGGATGAGCTTTAATTCCGTCGGATTTTCTGCAGCCAAACTGACATACTGTACCAAGTAATGGTCCGTCGCCATCATGCCGCCAGAAGCCCAGCCGAGTATAGCCCCGCCAATGTAGATGAGGATAGGAAAACGGTTCATGACTTTGACGACGATAGTACTGCCAAAGACAATAATCGGCACGGAAATGAGCATCCCGAACATGAGCAGCCCCCAATGATTGTTGGTGACACCGACGATGCCCAAGACGTTATCTAGACTCATAAGGGCGTCAGCCATGATGATAGTCCGCACAGCTGCCCACAGGGAGTCTTTCGCTTCGACGTGGACATCCTCTTCCTGATCGTCGGCGCCAATGAGCTTGATACCGATGAGGACCAGCAAGACAGCTCCGACGGTCTTTAAGAAGGGAATCTGGAACAGCCAGGATACGATGAAGGCCATGATGAAACGCAGACAAATCGCCCCGGCCGTCCCGTATAAAATAGCCCGCTTCTGCAAATGTTTGGGCAAATTTTTGGCTGCCATGCCGATGACAATGGAATTATCTCCACCCAAAGCCAAATCGATGAGCACGACCTGCAAAATCATAGTAACATCAAAAACAAGCGTCGATTCTAACCCTTCCAAGGTAAGTCCTCCTTATGCGTTAAGACAAATTCATATCTCCCCTATTATAGGATAATTATGGAAGGATAGCAAGAAAAATAGGGCACCGCAAGCGGTACCCTATTTTTCTGTTTGATGTATGACGTTTGATGTATGATGTTTTTTATTTAAATTTTTTTTACATCAAACATCAAACATTTCACATCAAACCCAACTATTTCACGATGACCGATACGCCGTCGGGAATGACTGTGACTTTCGGGTCAGCAATGCCTTTTTGGGCCAAGACTTCTTTGGCCATCGCCAGAGCATCTTCGACGGATGCAGCGTATTTCATATGCATATCTTCAACCATCTGCTGCGGAGCTTCGGTAACCATGATGATGGTGAATTTCAAGAGCATCCGCATGAGAATCTGGGCTTCCCACTGGTCAAAGACTGTTTCATTGCGTCCACGGGCCAAGATTTCGTCCATCGCCTTCTGAACGGATTTGGCATTCTTCAGGTTGTTATAGAAATCTTCACCGCCATGACCATCAGAGCAAGACGATACATCGATGATGACGCCGCCTTCTTTGCAAGTCGCTTCAGCAGCGGTCATGCCTTTGACGGACTGGTAAATGTTCTGGTCCAGTGGATAGCCGCCATTAGTGGTAATGACGATGTCTGCAGGAACCGGTTTGACGCCAGCCAGTTTCATTTCAAAATCAGCCCCTGCATAATGAGCTTTTTCACGGTCGCCAGCGAAGGCAGCGATGACTTTCTTGTCCGCGTCGATGACGACATTGCAGATGAAGGCCAATTTAGCCGCTTTAGCTGCATAGAGCATGTCTTCATGGATGGGGTTTCCCTGCAAAATCCCTGTGCGGGCCTTGGGGCTGTTGATGAATTCCGAGCAATGGTTTGCCAGAACCGTGACCTTGCTGGCAATGCCAGGCAGGACGGATTTACGGCCGCCAGACATGCCGGCGAAGAAATGCGGTTCAATAAAACCTTCCGAAATGAGCAGGTCAGCATTAGCTGCCACCTTGTTGATGCGGCAGTCCCCACCAGATGGCAACGTGCCGACGCTGACCATGTCTTCGTCGTTGCGGCTGACATGGATGACGAATTTTTCATGTTCCGCAATTTCCTTGCCGTATTTATCAATCAATTCTTCCTTCGTCGTAGCCCGGTGCATGCCCGTTGCGATGAGGATAGTAATATCGATATCAGGGTTCCCTTTGCGCAATTCTGCCAGGAGCTGAGGCATGATGATGTGGCTCGGTACCGGGCGGGTATGGTCGCTGGAAATGATGACGCAGTTCTTCTTCCCCTTTGCTAATTCGCTCAATTTCGGGCTGCCAATAGGGTTAGCCAGCGCATCGGCAACGAGTTCGGCTTCCGATTTCGGCGCTTTATATTCATGGGCGTGGGAAACGAGGACGCCGGCGACCTGTTCTTCCGGCAGTTCGAGTTTGATTTTTTCTTTGCCAAAAGGCAAGGTAAATGTATGCATAGTACAACATCCTTTCTTGGTTCACTGCTATTTATATGATTTTTGATAATAGCCGCCAGTCATATAAACATTCTATTTTAGAATATGAAAAAGAAGAAAGGGCAAAGCCTTTCACCTTGCCCTTTTCCTTTAGTATGTCATTGTGAATTATTCTTCGACAGGTACTTCGTGAATTATTCTTCGACAGGTACTTCGTCGTTGATGCTGACAACTTTGCCCGGATTCATGATGTTCTTCGGATCCAGTGCTTTCTTGACAGCTTTCATCATCTTGAGTTCAACCGGGTTGGTGTATTTTTCAAGAAGAGCTTCACGTTTGTAACCAATGCCGTGTTCACCGGAGAGACGGCCGCCGAGTTTGTAGACGAGAGCGTAGATTTCGCCCTGAATCTTCGGAAGCATTTCTTCCCATTCTTCCTGACTACGGTCATCTTTCAAGATATCGATATGGACGTTGCCGTCGCCGCAGTGGCCAGCGCAGTGCATAGCGACACTGTATTTTTCGCCGAGGCGGGAAATCTGCTGTACAGCACCCGGGATTTCCGTCATCGGAACGACGATATCTTCCATGGAGAAGACTAAGCTGCGAGCACGGTCAGCTTCGAGGTATGCTTTACGGGATTTCCAAATAACAGCCGGGTCAGCAACCAAGGAGTCGATAGCGTTGTTGTCTTCAGCGAGTTCAACGATTTTTTCGCACTGATCCATGAGGACGTCTTCGTTGTCGCCAGCAATCTGGATGATGATGTAGTTACCATTTTCAGATTTCGGCAGTTTTTCATCGAGGAAGATTTCGACCTGTTTGATGGAAGCGTTATCCATGAATTCTACGCAGACCGGAGTGATACCAGCGTTCATGACTTTCGGTGTCAAAGCGATAGCGTCGTCGAGGTTGTCGAATACAACCAGGAGGTCCTGCTGGTATTTCGGGAGAGCAACCAATTTGAGGTAAACTTTAGTGATGATACCGAGGGTACCTTCAGAACCGATGAAGAGGTGCATCAGCATGTAGCCCGTAGCGTTCTTACGGAATTTACCGCCGAGGGTTACGACTTCGCCAGTCGGAGTAACGACTTCCATGCCCATGACCTGGTCACGAGTTACACCATATTTAACGGCACGGTTACCACCAGCGTTGGTTGCAACGTTACCACTGATGAAGCAGGAGTCCCCACTGCAGGGGTCGCCGCCGTAGAAGAGGCCTTCCTTCTGAACTGCTTCCTGGAGGACAGACGTCGTAACGCCAGCTTCGGAAACACAAACCATGTTGTCTTTATCGATTTCGAGGATCTTGTTCATACGTTCAATGGAGATGATGACGCCGCCGAAAGTAGCAACAGCACCAGCAGCCAAGCCCGTACCAGCTGCACGAGGAACCATTACCGTATCGTTTTCATAGCAGAGCTTAACGACTTTGGAAACTTCTTCAGTAGTAGCCGGAAGAACAACGACCTGCGGTTCTTTCATGTAATGGGGGTCCGTTACTTCGTCATGGGAATACGGTTCGATTTTATCTTTATCCGTATAAACATACTTTTCACCGACGATCTGTTTGAACTGTTCAATCAACTCCGGGGAAACTTTACCTTTTGCCATAATACATACCTCCAAATTGTTTAAATTATAAGCCTAACACTTATTGTTGCATCCAGTCATGAGAACTGGATTGAAGACCGAATATAACGAAAGTATAAATTAATGTATCACTTTTATCTTCCGCTTATCTCTTACGGGTATTATTATACTCTATTTCTTCATGCATGTAAATTACATTTGCACATTTTACGCATATCATTTTTCGATTGATTCATCGTGTTCTATGACAACTTATCATAAGAACTGTCGATTTTTAAATAATCTAAAATAAAACGTAAAAATTTAAATAGCGCTTCTTTCTTCCCTCTTTTTATTATGCGCATAAGTAATACAGTATTATTCCCACGAAGAAATGTTTCGTATATAGAACATTTTACATCAAATTATATCACATTGTTTATAATAGAAAAAGGTATGCTACATGGATATGTAGCATACCTTTTTATTCTTCTCTGCTATATAGCGTTTTCTATAATCTTAGTGGACCAAGAAGGGCGCAACGCTCGGAGCGATGATGGTAATGATACCAGCAATGATGAGCAGGAACAGGCAATAACCAACTGCACCGCGCATGATTTCGCCTTCCTTGCCCTCAGCAACGGCACCGACAGCACCGACGCCAAGAGCAATACTCTGCGGCGAAAGCATTTTGCCGATACAACCACCGAGGGAGCTGGCACCTGCTAACCACGGCTGGCTCATGCCCAAGCTGGAAGCAACAGATGTCTGCAGCGGCCCAAAGAGGACGTTTGCGTTCGTGCAGGACCCAGTAATGAAAGCACCTAAGCCACCGACGAAAGGAGCAACGATAGGATATGCATTGCCCGTTGCGAATACGAGAGCATCAGCGATTTCCTTGGTCATGCCGGAGTAAGTCATAATTTTAGCGACGACGACGACGGCGATGATGGTCAAGTACGTGAAGCGCAGGCCGACGAAATTATCTTTGAAGACCTGAGCGATTTTACCAACGGAAGCACCTTGATAGAGGCCGCCGAGGATGGTAGCGATGAAGATCATGACGCCAGGAACAGCGATCCAAGTAAAGGTGTACGGCTTAGCACCCGGGCCAGCATAGATAGGAACGGAGGTCTTAATCGAAGCCAGCGGACCGTTGATGAACGGGAACAATTTCGACGTACCGACGAGGAATACGAAGATGAGGATGAAGATCATAGCTGCTTTGACGCCTTCACCGAAGGAAACAGCTTTCTGCTGATCATCGGTCTTGAAGTCAACCTGGTATTCCGGATTGCTCGTGGATTTGCAAGCACGGGAATAAAGGACGATGACAGCCATGATGATAATAGACGAAACCATAACCGGCAGTTCAGCGCCGATAGTCATGGAAATGAACAGTTCCGGAATAGCCAAGGCCAAGCCGGAGAGCAAGGTTACGATGCCGACACCTTTGATGGCTTTGATACCGCCGCCAATGCAGATGACGATCAGGAACGGAGCGATAAGGTCAGGAATGAAGGATACGATCGAAACTTTCGTAGCCAAGACGCCGGAATCCAAACCGGTGACAGCAGCCATAGTCGTCGTCGGGATACCGATGGACCCGAAAGACGGTGCTACAGCGTTGGAAATCAAGCAGGCAACGATGGTCTTGATAGGCGGAAAGCCGAGGGCAACCAGCATAGCAGCCGGGATAGCAACAGCAGTACCAAAACCTGCCATGCCTTCCATGAATGTCCCGAAGCCCCAAGCGATGAGCAGGAACAATACACGTTTATCTTCACTAACTGTGGTTAGCATCTGTTTGATGACATCCAAGCTACCTGTTGCTACCGTCAATTTGTAAGCGAACAGGGCCATGATGATAACCAGCAAGATTGGCCAGCATGCCAGGGCTACGCCTTCGAGCGCTGCCGAAATGGCAATGGGAACTGACATATTATAACAGAATACAGCGACAACAAATGCGATAATAGCCGCGATTGGGCACGCTTTCCAACCGGCCATCTTCAAGAACCCCAATGCTACGATTAGGAATAGAATTGGGAGCAAGGCCAATATAACCATTACATACCACCCTTTCATAGAAAAATACATTTCACGCCTCTAACAGGCACGGGGCTTATTCATGAACGAACCACGAATAACACCATTTCTCTTTTAGATTGCATCCGGATACAAGCTCTATGCTGTTATTATATACCCCAATGTCATATTTGTAAATTACATTTAGACATGAGCATATACCTATTTTCGATATAGCACACACTAATGTTTACTATTTTGCATATTACTACAATAAAATGTGGAGTTTATAAGCCATAAATAATATTTTATTAACTTATAAATGATTTTATGTAATCTATTGTTATATATACAAATCGCATAGCTATGCCGAGGAAAGAAAAAAGAGGCTGTCCTATGGACAACCTCTTTTTTACGTTCATCGTGAGTCGTAAGCTCTCGTTGCAATAAACGACGAAAATCACACATTAAAAGCTTTTATTTTTTTCTGCCGATGCGATGACAGCGTTCATGGTGGCAGCGCGGAAACCGCTTTCTTCCAAGGTTTTTACCGCTTCGATAGTCGTACCGCCTGGCGAGCAGACGTCATCTTTCAAGGCTCCCGGATGACGTCCCGTTTCCAGTACCATCTTGGCAGCGCCTAAGACGGTCTGAGCTGCAAAGGTATAGGCCATCTGACGAGGCATCCCTTCGTGGACAGCACCGTCTGCCAGCGCTTCGATGAACATATAGACGTAAGCCGGGCCGCTGCCACTGAGGCCGCAGACGGCATCGATGAGTTTTTCATCAGTCACGACGGCTTTGCCGAAGCTGGAAAAGATAGCGACGACATCGGCCGTTTCTGCTTCAGTGACGTTGATGTTCGGCGAAACCGAAGCCATGCCTTCACCGACCATAGCCGGCGTATTGGGCATGACCCGGACAATTTTCGTTTCCGGACCAGTATAGAAAGCCAATTTTTCCAATGAGATGCCTGCCGCAATGGAAATGAGGACACTCTCATCCGTCAAGGTTTCCCGGACAGCTTCCAAAGCCGATTCCATGATGTTTGGCTTGACGGCCATAATCAGACCTTGGGACTGGCGTGCCAATTCTGCTGGCGTATCGATGACGACAGCCCCTGTTTCTTTGGCCAAGGCTTCAGCTTTTTCCCGGTGGATATTATAAAGATAGATATGATCTGCAGCGATGGCATTGGCAGCTACCAGGCCTTTGACGATAGCCCGGCCCATATTACCTGTCCCGCAGACACCGATTGTCTGGAACATAGGAAGCCTCCCTTTCCAATACGAACTTACTGTTTAGCGCCGACAGCTTCCAGCGTGGATTTAATCTTAGCAGCCAGGCCGTGGATTTTCTTCTTGGAAACCGAGCAGACAGCCAGGCGGATCCCCTTACCCAAGGGAACGAGGAAGATATTTTCTTTTTCCAGTTCGTCGCAGACTTTCTGGGACCCTTCCATAGGGATGGTGATGAAGAAGCCCGAAATATAAGGCAAATATTTCAGTCCGCATTCGTCGGCTTCTTTCATGAACAAATCAGCCCGTTCCTGGATGAGGTGGAAATATTTAGCCCGTTCTGCATCGAGTTCAGCCACTTTGGCCGGGTCCTTGCAGATGTTGGCCATGACCTTCATGGCAGCGCTGTTGGAGTTCGACCAGGTAGCACGGCTGGTATACTGGTTGATGGCGACGAATTCATCAGCAATATCCTTATTCGGCGTGACACAGATCATGGCGCCCATGCGCTGGCCATACATGGTGAAGCCTTTACTGCAAGTGTAGGCGACGACGATGAGGACGTTATCCGGCATGTTGCCGAATTTCTTGAAGAATTTGCGACATTCATGTTTTTCACCGCTGTAGTCGAGATAAGCGACGTCGGAAACGAAGATGATGTTCTTATCCTTGCCTTTGACGACGTCCTTCAAGAAGGCCAGGACTTCGTCCCATTCCGAATCGGAGAGGCCGTAACCAGTCGGGTTGTTGGCCGGCGAATTCATGATGATAACCGTGTTGTACTGTTTGGCAACCATATCGCTGACGTTGGCTTTAAAGCTTTCCATATTGAAATGGCCTTCCGGTGTGAGCAATTCAAATTCACGGAGTTTGCGGCCATTGTCGTTGCACATGGAACCGTAAGCACCCCAATGCCAGTCACTGGTCAGGATTTCATCGCCCCATTCCGAGTAATTATGAATGACGTGATGGAGGACACCGGAACCACCGGATGTAGCACAAGCGCGGATATAGCCATCTGGGCGGGATTCACCGAAGCACTGGTCGATAGCAGCTTCCAAATAATCGGGATAGCCCTGGATGGGCGCATAAGCAACGATTTCTTTCGGCGTCAAAGCTTTATAGGCTTTCTGGACGACGTCGAGCATGACGAGATCGCCATTTTCATCGAGCAAGGAACCGACAGTCCCATTAATAACTTTATCTGCCCCCAATTTTTCAGTCAAAGCAACGGCACGGTTGTTAGCACCGAAAATTTTATCTTCAGCACTTTTTCCTTTTGCCTGCGGTGCGGCAACACTTTTTACCATATGAATCAACTCCCCTTTCTTATGTACATATACATTTATACCACATTCAAAATCGAAAGACAATAAACAGTCTGCATATATCTGTTATGTATTCAAAATACAAAAAGAATAACATCTCTTGGACAATCAAAGTTAAGCCCGTTTGCTATCTCAGCATAAAACAGTTGAAATTATATCATGGCTCCTCATAATAAAGAGTATATAGCATATTTCGTGTTATTTTATGCATTCTTATTTTATGAAAAGAGGTCTTTCCCATGAATCGTGTATTACGTTTTGTATTAGCCACCTTACTGGCCTGCTCAGCTCTCATGCTGACAGCCTGCCTCTCTATACGGCAGAATCAGAAAAACTCTTTGCCAAACATGGCGTCGATGTACAAGTCATTGAATTCAGCTCAGCTGCCGATCAGCAAAAAGCCATGGAAGCCGGCGAACTCGATGGCATGATGACCGACATGATTGTCACAGGCCTGCTAAAAAAAGCCGGCACCGACGTCCGCGTCGTCGCTATGGCCCTCGGTGCTGTTCCCCAAGAAGGCCGTTTCCTCGTCGTATCGTCGCCAAACAGCAACCTCACGACGCCGCAGCAGTTGGCCGGAGCCTCTGTGGCAATTTCGGAAAATACTATGATGGACTATTTGATGAACCAGTATGAACAAGAATTGGGGATTCCCACAGCCGAAGTCCATACCGTCCAGATGCCGAACCTGGCCTTGCGGACGGAAGCAGTCTTAGCCGGCAAAGATATTCAGGCTGCCATCCTGCCCGATCCGCTGGCAGCCTATGCCGTCCAACAGGGAGCTCATATCGTCATCGACGATACAAAACTCCAGAAAAATTATTCCCAGTCCGTCGTCTCATGAACTGGATGGTCCAGAAAGGCCTGTTGCCCAAGGCCTACACTTATGAAGAAATGGTCGCCCATGTCCAGTAACGGCAAGGGAACCGGGCCGCTGCTGCAATTAGACGATGTGGGCCTCGTCTATCAGGGCAGTAACAGACCACAGCGCGTCTTACAGCATATCAGCCTCAGCTTAGACGAAGGCCAGCACCTGACCGTCGTAGGACCATCGGGCTGCGGAAAATCTTCTCTCCTGCGGCTCATGGCCGGCTTGGAGGCGCCGACAGAGGGACAGATACGATTCGATGGGCAAAAAATGATCGGCCCTCGGCCAAATCTGGCCATCGTCTTCCAGGATTACGGGCTCTTCCCTTGGAAGACGGTCGAAGAAAACATCCTCTTGCCAGGGCAGATTCACCATCACCCCTTAGATGAGGGCCAGCTGGAAAAGCTCTTGGAATCGCTGGACTTAACAGTTGTCCGTAAGCATTATCCAGGCGAACTTTCAGGCGGTCAGAAACAGCGGACCGCTCTGGGCCGGGCTATGGCCATGCAGCCCAAACTACTGCTCATGGACGAACCCTTCTCGGCCCTCGATCCGGCCATGCGCTATCAATGCTATGACTTATTCAGGAAATACATAGGGGCCAGCCCGATGGCGACGATTATCGTCACCCACAGTCCGGAAGAAGCAGCCGCCTTGGGCGATAAGACCGTCGTCTTCGCTAAAACAGGAGGTGTCATCGAAGATGTCCGGAAAAACGAATAATCCCATCAATATCCTCCATCTCTTGTTCGCCTTCTTCCTCATCGGCACCATATGGCAAATTGCCAGTATGGTCTTGAGCAAGCCCTTATTGCCGGCACCGTACCGAGTCTGCCAGACCTGGTGCACGCTGATGACGACAGGCGTCCTCTGGCCACACATTGCCTCCAGCCTGTACCGCATGGGCTGCGGCCTAGCCCTGGCCCTGGTAACAGCCATTCCCATCGGCATGGCTGCCGGACGCAGCCGCCACTGGGACGCTCTGTTATCTCCATTCCTCTATATCTTCTATTCCATTCCGAAAGTTGTCTTCCTGCCAGTCATCATCGTCGTCCTGGGGCTGGGCGATTTTCCGAAAATCTTCATGATCGCCATTACCGTTTTTTTCCAAATTGCCATCATGGTTCGCGACACAGCCAGGGCTATCCCGGAAGAACAAGTCATGACCATGCGCTCCCTCTGTGGGACAAAATGGCAGGACTTCCGTCACCTCATTTGGCCTTCTTGTCTGCCCGGAATCTTGACGGCTCTGAGAACTTCCTTGGGCATCGCTTTGGCCTTGTTGTTTATTACGGAAACATTCGCTGCCTTTTCCGGCTTAGGATATTTCATCATGAACCGCATGGAAGTCCGCAATTATGAAGAAATGTACGCCGCCATTTTGACCTTGGCTGCCATCGGTATCATTGCCTACATGGCCCTCGATATAGCGGAACGGAAACTCTGCCCGTGGAAGAAGTAGTGTCCTGCATGGCGGAACCACGAACCACAGACCACGAACCACAAAAAAGTACTGGCGGTCGTCCCACCTCTCCTGCCGAATCCAGGACATCTCTGTCTGGCTATATACCTTCACACCATCAGGTCACGAAATTCGGCATAAGCGACTCACACGGTTTTGCGCGTCGCAAAACTCCTTCAAAACCGGTTCCCTGCTTATCCCAGGGAACCCTGGTCGGATAGGAAGCCGCTCTTCCCCACGAACCACGAATCACGAATCACAAAAAAGCACTGGCGGTCGTCCCACCTCTCCTGCCGAATCCAGGACATCTCTGTCTGGCTGTATACCTTCACATCATCAGGTCACGAGATTCGGCATAAGCGACTCACACGGTTTTGCGCGTCGCAAAACTCCTTCAAAACCGGTTCCCTGCTTATCCCAGGGAACCCTGGTCGGATAGGAAGCCGCTCATTCCCCACGAACCACGGATCACGAATCACGAATCACGAATCACGAACCACGAACCACAAAAAAGCACTAGCATAAGCTAGTGCTTTTTTTTTAAGAATCAGCGGCTTCCTATCCTCCCAGGGGGCCTCCCCCCAAGTACTTTCGGCGTTTGCGGGCTTAACTGCTGTGTTCGGCATGGGAACAGGTGGATCCCCGCAGCTATCGCCACTGAATTATTAGGTTGTTCAGGATTCGTATCCTGACAACTGCATAAAAATGTTTCATAACAAACTATCAAGAATCTTCCCGCTCGTCTCCGAATCATCGTTCTTTCTGTATATCTGTTTCCAGATTCACAGCCTCCTGAGATTCGGAGTAAGCGATTCACACACATTTGCGCGTCGCTACGCTCCTTCAAATGTGGTTCTCTGCTTAAGTCAAGTCCTCGGTCTATTAGTACCGGTCCGCTCCGTACATCG
>NZ_JAJBQV010000040.1 GCF_020539865.1 Megasphaera elsdenii
GCTATGTGTCGCCTAACTCATGACTAAAGTCACGAGTTAGGCGACACTTCATCAATAGAAGCTGCGGCCGTAGGCTAATTCGAAGGCCATCTGGCCTGCCGGCAGGGCGACGCCGGTGGCGGCCCAGCTGCCTTGCGGGTCCAGGTAGCACCAATCACCGTTGTTGTCGAGGACACACATGCGGTCTGAATCCATGTTGTAGTAGAAGTAGTAGGTCTTGACGCCGACGATTTCGCCTTCGCCGCCGTTGTAGAAATCGTTTTCGTCACCCGTAGCACTCTGGGCCGTGACGACATTGATGGCCAGCTTGTAGTACGGCGGGGCATACATCTGGTTGACCAGCGACGTCTTGTCCACATACCAGGCCGTGCCCATATGGCCGTCCACGCGGACATAGTCCGAATTGCCGTTCAGGTAGTACGAATAATTTGCCGAAGCCACAGAAGCAAAGGCCAGCAGAAGCAAAGTAAAGAAAACAGTACAAATTTTTTTCATGAAGATTCCACCTTTCGAAATGCACTCAAATCTTTAAGCTACTGTAGATTATACACACGCCCGTAGACAGATTCTGTCATCGTGCCAAAAAAGGACTGCCGCATTAAGCGACGAGCCCTTGTAGTTTGTAGTCTTTAGTTTGTAGTTATATGGTATTTCTTTTCCAGGCGGTCCAGGAGGTCCATGTAGCCTTTGGCGAAGTCCGGTCCTTCTTCCGCTTCCATGTCTTTGACGGTCTGGTCGATTTCAGCTTTGATGTCATCAGACAGGCCGCGGTCGGCTAAGGGGTAGACGACGTTGTTTTCTTTTTCTACGTGCTGCTGCAAACGGTTGGCATAGGCCATAGCTTCGGTCAGGATTTGGAGTTTATATTCGGTCTTCGGTTCCTGAGCGTAGAGTTTGAGGGCTTCGTCGAGGGCACGGACGTGGGCACGGATGAGGTCGTGTTCGACGAGCATGCCGTGCTTGATGATGATGGATGCCACTTCTCCCAGGTGGTCGACCATTTCCGGAAAGAGGACGAGTTCTTCCCGGCGGTGATGATGGCCGTCAGCGTAACGGCGGATGAAATCGAGGATTTCCGCAAATTCCTGCTGGTCGATTTCGGCGCCTTCCAAGATGGCGCAACACGATTCTTTGATGACTTTCAGCATCCGTGAAATATTGGCATGTTGTTTGACCATGACTTCCGTACAATACATAAGGGTCCCTCTCTTTCGTTTAGGCAGATTTCTTTACGATTTCATACTGGCCTTCAGCCGGGCTGGTGAAGGCGTAATCCGTGGCAGCCAGCAGGCCGTCGACTAAGGCTTGGCGCAGGGCATAGTAGCAGTCGCCATGGCCCTGCCAAAATTCACTGTGCAAGTCCATGGTCCGGTCCCAGGCGATGCGATTGTCATCGCTTTCGCGGACGCGGTTGACCTGGTCGCAGGGCATACCGTCCAGGAGCAAATCGTCCAGGCGGTGGAAAGCTTCCGGTGCCGTAGCAGCGCTCAGATGCTGGCTGGCACCGAAGTCATAGGCCGCTTTTTTCAGCGCCGTCAGTCGGTCTTCCTGATTACCGGCGACGTCGAATACCAAGGCGGCATAGCGGCCTTCGGCATCGTGGATGCGCGACTGGAGCCAGCCGTGGATGTTCGATTCGTCGATGACTTTATCCAGTTTGCGGCGGTCTTTGCTGCAGTATTTATCAGCCAGGTCTTCATCGGACCAGCCCTGCGCTGTAGCAACGCGGACGAGTTCGTCAATCAAGCTTTCCTGGAACTGGATTTTATTGTAAAGCCAAAAATGGATAGGTCCTAAAAATGCGCTCATTGTCGTTTCCTCCTCTTATCGTCTCTTACTGTTTGTTTGCTTCAATGGCAACGTTGACGGCTTTCGTAACAATTTCCGGATCGAGGCCATGGACGAAGCAGGCGTTTGCCAGGCTTTCCTGCTGGGAAGACGGGCAGCCCAGGCAGTGCATGCCCTGACCGATGAGGGTATCGACGACTTCCGGATGCATACGCAGGATATCGCCCATGATCATGTCAGACGTAACTTTTTCATTAGCAGCAAATTTATTCAGAACGGATTTCAACATAGTAACTACCTCCTAAAGTATGTGGACAACTTTTATCTTATCTCTGAGTGAGCTTTCTCTCAACTTCTGAACGTAGTATACCATGGAGATGAAGGGGAATCTGTTGTTATTACAACATTTGAAAAAAATCGTTCGTCGTAGGTCGTTCATCGTTTGTCGAAAATCCACGCAAATACAGAATGAGGCTATCCACAGGATTCACGCGGGCCTCCGGCTATGGAGGCCCCTACAAAGTTTAAACCATCACGTCAAACGGCAAACGCCAAACGAACCACGAAAAAAGGGCTGCCGTGCAGGCGGCAGCCCTTTTTTCTTTATTCTTCTTCTTCCGGAAGTTCTGCGTTGTGGTATACGTCCTGGACGTCGTCGAGTTCATCGAGAGCGTCTACGAAGCGTTCCATTTTTTCAGCATCTTCACCGGTGAGTTTAATCGTGTTTTCCGGAACCATGGTAATCGATGCATGTTCCGTTTCGATGTTATTGTCAGCCAAAGCTTTTTCGACAGCATCGAAAGCTTCCGGCGTCGTGATGATTTCGTAGTCTTCATCGGAGACTTTTACGTCATCTGCACCGGCGTCGAGAGCGACTTCCATGATCTGGTCTTCATCAGCCTGGTCGCGGTTGACAACGAAAATGCCCGTGTTGTGGAACATCCAGCTGACACAGCCCGTAGCACCGAGGTTGCCACCGCATTTGGAAAATTCATGGCGGACAGCAGCCGCTGCGCGATTGCGGTTATCTGTGAGGACGTTGACCGTAACGGCAACGCCTGCCGGGCCATAGCCTTCATATACGATTTCTTCGTAGTTCTGACCTTCTGTAGCGCCAGCGCCTTTCTGGATAGCTCGTTTAATGTTATCCTTCGGGATGTTGTTTTCCTTTGCTTTCTGAAGGGCCAGCTTCAGACGCATGTTACCGACCGGGTCCGGACCGCCCATGCGGACAGCAATCGTGATTTCACGGCCGATTTTAGTCGTGATCTTTCCGCGGATTGCATCGTTTTTCCCTTTTTTACGTTTAATATTCGCCCATTTAGAATGTCCAGACATTCAAATGCCTCCCTTTATTTCCACCAATCTTCGCCGGCCAGGCGATCTAAGATGATAGCTGCTGCCGAACGGACAGATAAGTGATTATATTCCCCGGCCCCGTAAATCGGTTCCAGGATGAAATCAAATTTTTCCATCGTTTCTTTCGTCATCCCGTAGCCCGTGCCAAAGAGCAGGAGAATCGGCGTATCGTCTTCTTCCCGCTTGTGTCGCAAGTCCTTATAGGAAATGGTATTGGCATAGGTCCGCGCGTCCGTCGTGACGACGTAAGGACGCTTCCCTTCTGCGGCGGTGACGGCTTCGACAGCCGCTTCGATGGACGGGCGGATGTCTACGATATCGAAAGCCTGTGTGCGGTAGCCGTTATAGTTGCGGCCAACCGGGCTTTCCCAAAAATCCATGATTTTATGCACCATATCGAGCTGCCCCGGAATATGGTGGATGATGAAATATTTCTTGACGCCATACGTCTTGGCAGACCGCGAAATGTCGTGCAAATCGTAGTTCGTAATAGCCGTGGCAATGACGTTAAAGTTCTTATCATATATGGGATAATGAACCAATCCTACATACAAAGGGGAAGTCATCCTTTTTTCGCCCCTTTCAGTTTTGCCAGTATCTTTTGGTCAGCTGGCGACAAATCGCAGTACTGCAAAAGATCTGGCCGTAATTCCAAGGTCCGCGCTAGCGACGCCTCCCGGCGCCAGGCATCGATTTTGGCGTGGTCGCCGTTTCGCAGGACTTCCGGTACGGCCATGCCGCGAAAGACGGCAGGCTTAGTGTACTGCGGATATTCCAGGAGCGACGAATAGAAAGAGTCGTCAGCGGCCCCGGCAGCTGCGCCGAGGACTCCGGGAATCATGCGGGCCACAGCATCGGTAACGGTCATAGCCGGCAGTTCACCGCCAGTAAGGACGTAATCGCCGACGGAAATAGTTTCATCGGCCAAATCCTGCTCAACGCGGTAATCGACGCCTTCGTAATGGCCGCATAATAAAATAAGCTGGTCGTATGTCGCCAGCTCGCGTGCTTTGGCCTGCGTAAAGGTCTGCCCTGCGGGCCCCATGAAGATGATACGCCGCCGCGGAACTTGACGCCGCACGGCTTCGACAGCGGCATAGAGGGGCGCTGTTTTCATGAGCATCCCACAGCCGCCGCCATAGATGGTATCATCGACCATATGATGACGGTCGTACGTGAAATTACGGGGATTGGTCACATCCAGATCTAACAGGCCGGCTGCCCGTGCCCGCCCGATAATGCTGTGCTGGAAGAACGCTTCGATGAACTCCGGAAAGAGTGAGATAATGTCGATTCTCATTCGTCTACCCACTCCGGCGGATCAACGACAATCTTCTTGGCACTTTCGTCAATGGATTTAATGACATCAGGAATGGCGGCCAGGAGTGTTTCCTTGCCGTCATCGGCAGTGACGACATAGACGTCGTTGCTGCCCGTGCGCAGTACGTCTGTAAGTTTTCCCAGTTCATGGTCCTGAAGGTCGTATACGGCCGAACCGATGATGTCGTAGATGTAATGCTGGCCTTTCTGCAGGGGCACCAAATCTTCGCGCGGCACTTGCAGGTCTTTTTTGACCAGTAGTTCCGCCGCATTGCGATCATCGACGCCGGCAAATTTCATGAGGACAACCCGCTTATGAAGACGTGCAGATTCTACTTCATATTTCTTGCCGTTGATGTAACCGTATTTCATTTTCAGGAATCGTTTCGGAAAATCCGTATCGGGATAAATACGAACATCACCCCGCACGCCGTGCGGGGCAACGATTTGACCGATTGTGAAAAGATCTAATTCAGCCATCGTATTCTATTGGCGGATAGAAACGATCTTGCCGTCTTCAAGCAGGATTTCCGTTCCCATCAATTTTTCTAAATCATCGCCGACCTTGACAACGACAGTCTGTTCAAGCGTGCCTTGTCTGATTTCGGAACCGATTGTCAACTGTTCAGCTTCTTCTCTGTCGTGCTGTGCCTTAGCCTTGGCTGCGGCGAGACGCTGTTTCTGTTCTTCTACTTTAGCACGCAAGGAAATCAACCCTTGGGCATCGATTTTAGCCTGTTCGGTCATCATGCGTTTGGCCTGGAATTCCAGGTTCTGCATTTCCCGATCGATGTCACTCAGGGCCTGGTCAGCACCTTTGAGGATACGATCCTTGAGGGCTTGCGTAACCTTTGCTTTGACAGCGACAGGAACGCGCAATGTAATCTGATCCATGGTTCCTCCTATACGATATCCACTGATACTTTCTTGTTAGCCTTCACTGCCGCAGCCTTGACAACAAGGCGCAATGCTTTCGCAATTTTACCCTGTTTGCCAATGACTTTACCCATATCTTCGGGTGCGACATGAAGCTGATAGACTTCGAGGCCTTTTTTTTGAATCTTGGTAACTGTAACCGCATCCGGGTTCTTGACGAGGGACCGGGCGATACATGCAATCAATTCTTCCATAGTATCCAGCCTCACTTACTTTTTGGATGCTTCAAACTGAGCCATGATGCCAGCTTTTTTGAAGATAGAACGGATCGTATCTGTAGGCTGTGCGCCTTTGCCGAGCCATGCTACAGCTGCTTCAGCATCGACGGTCAGACGAGAGTCCATGTCTTTGGACGGATCGTACATGCCCAACGTAGCAACCGGACGACCGTTGTTACGAGCATCGCGGGAATCAGCGACGACGACGCGGTAGATCGGTTTCTTTTTAGCACCTAAACGAGCCAAACGAATTTTAATCATTGAAAATCACCTCCTTGATATAGTATCTTAATTTCCACAAAAAGAGGAAATCCATTTAAAAAGGCAGACGCGGCATGAAACCCCGTCGTTTATTCTTCTGTGCTTTCTTGGCCTGCTTCATCATCTTCTGCATTTCTGCGAACTGCTTGATGAGGCGGTTAACATCCTGGACGCGCGTGCCGCTGCCCTTGGCGATACGGCGCTTGCGGCTGTCCTTGATGAGCATTTTCGGATTGGCACTCGACCGTTCCTGGGCCGTCATGGATGTGATAATGGCTTCGATTCGTTTGAATTCTTTGCCGTCCATGTCGACTTTGTCGAGTTCTTTCTTATATTTCCCGATGCCTGGGATGAGGCTCAGGAGACTGCCCATATTGCCCATTTTCTTGATCATATGGAGCTGGGACAGGAAGTCATCGAAGGTGAAGGTACCACTTTTCATGGTCTTCTTCATGTTTTCCATCGATTCTTCATCGAAAGCTGCCTGGGCTTTTTCGATGATCGTTTCGACGTCGCCCAAGTCGAGGATACGCGATGCGTAACGGTTCGGATGGAATTCTTCCAAGCCGTCGAGCTTTTCGCTGACGCCGATGAACTTAATCGGTTTGCCCGTGACGGCCTTGATGGACAAGGCGGCACCGCCGCGGGCATCGCCATCGAGCTTGGTCATGATGATACCGTCGATGCCGAGGGCTTTATCGAAGGCCGATGCAGCCGTAACGGCATCCTGACCGGTCATGGCGTCGACGACGAGCAGGATTTCATGAGGATGGACTTCATTCTTGATGTTGATGAGTTCATCCATGAGTGTTTCATTAATATGTAATCGGCCGGCCGTATCGATGATGACGACATCACGTAAATGGCTAGTCGCATAGGGAATAGCATGCTGAGCAATGGCCACTGGATCCTTACTGCCCTCTTCGGTATAGACAGGCATATCCAGTTCCTGGCCGAGAACCTGTAACTGCGTGATAGCTGCCGGTCGGTAGACGTCGGCTGCCACCATGAGCGGACTCTTGCCCTGGGACTTCAGCTTCTTTGCCAATTTAGCGGCTGTTGTCGTCTTGCCAGCACCTTGGAGACCGACGAGCATGATGAGGGTCGGTGGCTTCGGAGAAATCGTAATCCGACTCTGTGTCCCGCCGAGGAGTTCCGTCAATTCATCGCGGACAATCTTGATGACCGTCTGTGACGCATTGAGGCTGCCGAATACTTCTTCGCCGACGGCCTTTTCTTTGACTTTCTTAATGAAATCTTTGGTGACGGCAAAGTTGACGTCCGCTTCCAGAAGGGCGCGGCGCATCTCTTTCAGCGCTTCGCTGACATCCTCTTCAGAAAGCTTCCCTTTGCCGCGGAGTTTTTTAAATGCCGCCTGGAATCGTTCGGACAGACTTTCAAATGGCATAAGGGCCTCCTTCTATAACTCTATTTCATGCAAAAGCTGTTTCGCTCTTTCAAGGGTTTGCGGTTCTTCCCGGTCGAGAAGCCGCTCTACTTCATCGATTTTATGGCGTACTGCATCATAGCGGGCCAACAGATGAAGGCGCTGTTCGTAACTTTCCAGTGAATGAGACGCGCGCTTGAGCATGTCATAGGCACCTTGACGGGAAATGTGAAGTTCTTCACCGATTTCGCTCAGGGACAAGTCCATATCGAAATACATTTCCATACAGCGCCGTTGTTTTTCCGTAAGCAAAGGCCCGTACAAATCGAGGAGCCGTCCCTTGCGGACTACATCTTCAAGCATGGCTTCACCGCCTTTCAAACAGCGTACTTTGGTATTATAACGGAAACTGCCCTATCTGTCAAGTATTTTTACTTGTCAGATGGTATATCCGCCAGACAGCCAATAACGCACAACTGCTGGCGGGCGCCCACGTGGCAAGCCCGCCTCTACGGATGTAGCAACAGCGCTCTCTACTGGACGATGGAGACTCGAACGTCGTAGAAAGTGCTGCCGGCGCCTTCATCGGTCAGGCGCTGGGACGTGAGGACGTTGACCGAAGCCCCTTGCCCTTTGATCCGTTCCCGCCACCAGACACCTTCGCTGACGACCTGCCCCGGTACGGTCCGGTCGGAAATGACGACGGTGAAATCAGCCTGCCCTCGTTCATTGGCCAAGGTCACGGTCTGGCCGTCTGTCAGGCCATAGCGGGCGGCATCATCGGGATGGACGAAGAGGTCCATCGTATGGCTGGCTGTCAATTCGTCTCGTTCATTGAAGGACGAATCGAGGATGCGCATGTCCGGCCCATTGACAAAAGCCAGTGTACCCTCGTCTTCAGCTAGGGGCATATAGTCAGGCAAAGGCTGGGCCAAGGCATCGTTGCGGATTTCGATTTTCCCTGATGGCGTACCAAAACGGGTCTGATAATCGTCTGGCAAGGGCAGCGGCGTCGGCAGGCCCTGAAGCAGTTGCTGCCGATTCACAGGCAGAGGCCATTTTGTCGTCGATGCAGCCAAGGCTTCGACGAGTTCCCGTTCCGACCGGTCATAAAACTTATCCTTGATTCCCAAGGCATGAGCTAGGTCACAAGCGACGTGCCAGTTGGACCGGCTCTGGCCCACTGGCGGAATGGCAGCATAGCCACACTGGATCGTATAGTTGCCATAGGAATAATAAGCATCGTCGTGTTCGAGCGACGTCGTCGCCGGCAAGACAATATCCGCGTAGCGGGCCGTATCCGTCAGAAAGCGTTCGTGGACGACAGTGAATAAATCATCCCGCTTGAGGCCTTTCAAGACCTGGTTCTGATCCGGCGCCGTGCAGGCCGGATTAGACGAATAGACGAAGAGGCTGCGGATACGGTCATCGTCCGTCAAGGCCTGGCCGAGACAGCACATATTGACGATACGCTTACCGGCCTGTTTCCAGGCAGAATGCGTAACGATATCCTTGTCATAGGCTTTCGACGCCGACGCAGAAGTCAACAAGCCGGCACCTTTCTTCCCCCAGGCGC
The DNA here is from genome assembly GCF_020539865.1 of Megasphaera elsdenii. Lineage (GTDB taxonomy): Bacteria > Bacillota > Negativicutes > Veillonellales > Megasphaeraceae > Megasphaera > Megasphaera elsdenii_A. Next base: position 8,846 of record NZ_JAJBQV010000040.1, read on the forward strand.
CGACGACGGCGGGCAGGCATGTGATGAGGCGCGTCGTCATAGCGCCGTTGCGGTAGCGCGACTGGCCGCTGCCGAGGCGGATAAAAGGCGCCCGGGCCTGGCCATACGCATGGGCCAATTCGACAACGACGTCTGCCGGCACGCCGGTAAGGCGTTGCGTTTCAGCCGGCGTATACTTGGGCAGGACAGCGGTCTTCAATTCATCCCAGCCGAGAACGTGCCGGGCCAAGAAGGCTTCGTCGGCCAGGCCATCGCGGTCGAGGACATACATCATGCCCAGAGCCAAAGCCCCGTCGGTACCAGGACGGACGACGACATGGTCGACTATGTCGGCCGTCTTATGGCGGTACGTATCAATACACCAGACAACGGCCCCTTTAGCCCGGGCCGCTTCAACGTCGTGGCGGAAGTGGATATTCGTGGCCAGCATATGGAGGCTCCAGAGGAAGATACAGTCGCTGTCCTGGGCTTCCTGCGGGGCTGTCGGCATGGTATTGCCCATGACATCCTTGAAGCCCCTCCCTTTGGCCGGCGCGCAGATAGTCCGATCCAGTTCCGAAGCGCCCAGATGGTAGAACAAGCCGTGCAAGGCATCATGCTGAACGATACCCATGGTGCCGGCATAGGAATAAGGCAGGATGGCTTCAGCACCCACATCGGCCATGATGGCCTTCCACCTTTCAGCAATCTCCGCCAAGGCCTGCTCCCAGGAAATGGGGGCAAACTGGCCGCTTCCCTTTGGGCCGGTCCGCTTCAGTGGCGTAATCAGACGGAGCGGCGAATGGACAGTCCGCTCGTAATGAGCCATCTTCGGGCACAAAGTCCCGCGTGTAAAAGGATGGGACCCATCGCCGACGACAGATACGACGCGATCGTCATCGACGGTCACGACGAGGCCGCAAGCATCAGGGCAGTCATAAGGGCAGACAGATGTACACGTTTTCAAAGTATCACCTCGTGTTCGTGGCTCCTAGGGGCCGTCCTGCTAAGGCGGCCCGCTTAGATTTGTGAAAAAAAGGCTTGCCGCACGACGACAAGCCTTTTTTGTAGGGGCGCCCACGTGGGGCGTCCGTTCTGGAATATGTACGATTTCCCGACAGAAAAAGCGGGATATGCTTAGTGATGGAACAGGCGCAGACCGGTCATGGCCATGGCGATATTGTATTTATCGCACGTTTCGATGACATTGTCGTCGCGAATGGAACCGCCAGCCTGGGCGATGTAGTCGACGCCGCTGCGATGGGCCCGTTCAATATTATCACCAAAGGGGAAGAAAGCATCGCTACCCAAGGCTACGCCGTGGAGCTGGGCAATCCAGGCTTTCTTTTCTTCCCGCGTGAGCGGTTCCGGTTTTTCGGTGAACAAATCCTGCCAGATACCGTCGGCCAAGACGTCTTCATAGTCGTCAGAGATGTAGACGTCGATGGCGTTATCGCGGTTCGGACGGCGGACATCGTCACGGAAAGGCAGGTTCAGAACTTTCGGATTCTGACGGAGCCACCAGATATCGGCTTTGTTACCAGCCAGGCGCGTGCAGTGGACGCGGGACTGTTGACCAGCACCGACGCCGATGGTCATGCCGTCTTTGACGTAGCAGACTGAATTAGACTGGGTATATTTCAAGGTAATGAGGGCAATCATCAAATCGCGTTGAGCCTTAGCCGGGATATCTTTATTCTTCGTCGGGATGTCCTGGAAGAGGTCCGTCGTAATCTTGGCTTCGTTGCGTTCCTGTTCAAAAGTAACGCCATAGACTTCTTTCGATTCGACGCGGCGCGGCTTGTAGTCCGGATTGATTTGGAGGACGCAGTAGTTCCCTTTCTTCTTGGTCTTTAAAATAGCCAGGGCGTCATCGCTGTAGCCCGGAGCGATGACGCCGTCCGAGACTTCTCGTTTGAGGAGCGTTGCCGTTTCGACATCGCAGACGTCGGACAAGGCGACGAAATCGCCGTAAGAACTCATGCGGTCAGCCCCACGGGCACAGGCATACGCCGAAGCCAAAGGGGACAATTTCAAATCATCGACCCAATATATCTTTTTCAGGGTATCACTCATGTCGGTAGCGACAGCGGCCCCAGCCGGGCTAACGTGTTTAAAGGAAGCTGCTGCCGGAAGGCCTGTGGCTTCTTTCAATTCTTTGACCAGCTGATAGCTGTTGAAGGCGTCGAGCAAATTAATATAACCGGGGCGGCCGTTGAGGACCGTAAAGGGCAGGTCGCTGCCATCTTTCATATAAACCCGGGCCGACGACTGGTTGGGATTGCAGCCGTATTTTAATTGCAGTTCTTTCATGGTGATTCCTCCTGAATAGTTAAGCAAAAATAAAAAAATACCGACACTTCTGGAACGTTTCGCCCAGACGGTCGGCTCGTATGAATCATGCTCCCCGTGGTAACTCCACTTCCGTCAGTCACATGTTTCAGATTTATTATATCGTCCGCAGACGGGAGATGTCAAGAAAAAGGCGATGCCTAGCCTTCGGGCTGGGAAATACTGCGGACAGTAATCTTGAGTATTTCTACGGCCATGCCCGTCGTGTACTCCACTTCTTGCTGGATATCCCGGCGGATGCGGCTCATGAGCTTCTTGATGTTCTGGCCATAGGCGATGGTCAGGGACAGGATGATGGCCAAGCCATTGCGCGTCGAGTTATAATTGATGGCCACCCGCAGGCGATTAATTTTGGTAACGCCGTCATTCTTTGCCAGAGCATGACGCACCAAGGCTTCCAGGACATCATTGGAAAAAGTCAGTTTCCCGTAATAGCTGAAAACAGGCCGGACGACAGATCGTTCAAAAGGCGATATCTTCTTGCCATTGCGGCCGTAGAAGAAAGAGCGGATCGGATCCAAGAGGTAGCCCTGGAAATGAGGCTTCAGTTCCATTGTCGGCACAGGGATGATGTGCTTTCCCTCTTTGATGCGGATAGCCCGGGCCTTGGCGATTTCCGAGGGACACGACACATCTTCGATGCGGATAAACAGCGATGCTTCCGGCAAGTGCAGGGACTCGCAGATGCGGTGTATCATGTGCTCTGACGTGCCCAAGATGAGCAGCTTGTCCGGATGGATTTTCTCCAGCACCGCCCGCATGGCCGCTGCGTCTTCAGGCTTGTTGAAGATAGCCCGGCGCACCGCTTTCAGGCGGTTCGTCTCTTCTTTGGCCGACCGGCCGGCGACGATGCGGTTGTGATCGATGAGCAGGCCGTCGTCGATGATAGCCTGGATATCATGGTCATAGGCGACGACCAGGGCATGATGGCTCTTGCCAGTGCCACTGGCGCCGATAAAACCGAAAACCTCCATAATCTCACCTGCTTTTCTTAAGGGTTCCCTTCTACATGATCGAGCAAAGCCTTTACGGCCTTGGCATCGACCGTAAAGACGCCAACTTTTTCTGGAAAGCGTCCTGTCGTCCCGTGGAAATCAGAGCCGCCGCTGACGTACCCGTGACGTTCCTGAGCTAGTTTCAAAAATTCTTTATAACGACCGCGGTTCTTAGGATGATAGACTTCAATGCCGTCAAAATCGTGTGCCAAGACCTGGTCCAGCGTCCGCTTAAGCAAGCCCGGATGGGCCAAAATGGCCGTACCACCAGCCTGGCGGATGAGGGCCACGCAGTCGTCGATACTACGGCGGTGATACGGGACATAAGCCGGACCGCCGCGGTAGAGCAGTTTATCGAAGACGGCCTTGACGTCGGGGAAATAGCCCTTGGCTACGAGCAGGCGGGCAATATGGGGCCGGCCGACGGTCCCGCCCTGGCGCAGTGTCGCTTCGATGCCACTGCGGTCGATATCATAGCCTAAGCTGCGGCAGCGGTCGACGATTTCCAGAGCCCTGTTGAAGCGCCGTTCCTTGAACTGCACGCAGTAATCCTGCAATCCAGCGTCCTCTGTATCAATGCCGTAGCCCAGGATGTGCACGTCTTCGCCGTCACATTCCGAGCTGATTTCAATGGCCGGGATGACGCGGACGCCTGCAGCAAAATGATGGCTTCCGTCATAGGCCGCTACTGTATCGTGGTCGGAAATGGCCATAATGCTGAGTCCGGCATCAACAGCCATTTGTGTCAGTTCTTCTGGCGTATATACCCCATCAGAACAAGTTGTATGCATATGTAAGTCAACGTTCATTGGACGCCACACCTCCCTGCAATAAGTGAAGAATCGACTTGATACCGACGCCGGTCGCCCCGATGAGGCCTGTTTCATCGGCCTTTTCATTGAAGGCCGGGCCGGCAATGTCCAAATGGATCCACGGCGTGCCGTCGTGGACGAACTGTTTGAGGAAGAGACCTGCCGTGATAGCTCCCGCTTCAGGGCCGCCGACGTTCTTCAAGTCGGCGACGTCGCTTTCCAAGAGCTTTTCATATTCTTCATCAGCCGGCAACTGCCATACTTTTTCGTGGACGGCTGTCGCAGCGTTGAAGAAACGGTTCATCCATTCCTGGTCATTGCCGATCATGCCTGTCCGCACAGTCCCCAAGGCCGTCACACAAGCCCCGGTCAAGGTAGCCAGGTCGATGAGGCGCGTCGCCCCTTTTTCCTGGGCATAAGTCAAGGCATCGGCCAGGATAAGCCGCCCTTCGGCATCGGTGTTCTTGACTTCGACAGTCTTGCCGTTGTACATGGTCAGGATGTCGTCGACGTGATAGGCCATGCCAGACGGGATATTTTCAACCAACGGCATGACGGCCAGGACATTGACGGGATATTTAAGCAGCATCAAGGCCCGCATGACGCCGACAGCGGCCGCAGCACCAGCCATATCATCCTTCATGAATTCCAGATTGCTATGGCTTTTGAGGGACAAGCCGCCGCTGTCATAGGTGACGCCCTTGCCAACGATACCCAGGACCTCCCGGCTGTTGGGGTCACCTTGATAGGCAATGGACAAGAGCTGGGGGGGATTCATGCTGCCCTTGCCAACGGCGACAATGCCGCCCATGTGGCGTTTTTCCAGGGCCCATTTATTGAGGTTCTCTATGAGGATGTTGTCGCTTTTGAGCATCGCCCCGACAATATCGGCAAACTTACGCGGTGTCAAATCGTTAGACGGCATATTGACCAAGTCCCGTGCCGCGTAGATGCCTTCATAGATGGACGTATACCGATAGCACATGGAATTGAATTCCTTCGGGCGCAGGCTGTGGGTCAGGATGTTGATATTCCCGATAGTCCGGCTCTTGGCTTTGCGTTTATAGTGGTTGAACTCGTAATTGCGGTAAAGAAGGCCGTCGATAAGGGACCCCAGATCCATATCCAGTGTATCGGCCATGACCGCCAATTCACTAACGCCTTCTTTCATGGCCGCTGCCATGAGGCGACGGGCCATGCGGAAATCTTCATACGTCGAATAGCGGATGGGCTTCCCTTCTAGGCCGATGAGGAAATACGTCTTGGCCCGGCCGTCAGACAGGCAGTGAAAGACGTGAAGAGATGTATGCTGCAAAATCTCCGGATGCTGTCCGGCATAAGCCCGGATGAGCTGGCCATCTTCCTCAGGCAGCTGGCGCAGCGTCGACCCCCGTTTATTCAGGCCGACAGCGACCGTATCTATGCCGCCATTGCCATTATAAGTAATCATATACATCGCTCACTTTCAATCTAGAAAAAGAGGTTATGTTTTAAGTAATATTGTATCCCCTTCATTATACATTCGCCGTGTCGCCAAAATCAAGAATCGGGGAAAATTCAAGATTCTGTAAATTTCCTAAAAAAAATGCTTGCATTTCTCGAAGGTTTAGTGTATTATATTACATGTGCTCAGGAAACAGCGAGTACGAAGGACAACAAAACATGGACCATTAGCTCAGCTGGCAGAGCACCTGACTCTTAATCAGGGTGTCCAGGGTTCGATCCCCTGATGGTCCACCAGACTAAAAAAGAACTGTCGCATCGCGGCAGTTCTTTTTTTACGTTCATCGTTTGTCCTATAGAATTAAAAAGGGGCTGTCACATGAAGACAACCCCTTTTTAAGTTTAAAGTTGAAAGTTTGATTACAAATGATAGGGTTCATGCCGGTCGATTTTGATGGCGCGGTATATTTGTTCTAACAAGAGGAGGCGTATCATCTGATGAGTCAAGGTGATGCGGCCAAAGGAAATGCAGCTGTCGGCCTTGCGGCGGACGAGATCACTCAGGCCGAAGGGGCCGCCGATGATGAAGGAGATTTCACTGCAACCGTACAGAGCTAGTTTGGCAAACGACGCGGCCAGATCTTCTGACGACACGAGCTTGCCCTGTACGTCCAGGGCGAAGAGATGCGATCCCTGGCGGACATGGCGCAGCATCTTTTCCCCTTCCCTGTCGAGGACCTGGGTCTTCTGAGCCGACGACGGATTCTCAGGCATCTTCTCTTCCGGAAGGACGGTCACTTCGACCTGGCCATACGGGCGCAGGCGTTTCAAGAACTCATCAATGCCAGCCGTGAGGTATTTCTCCTTGATCTTGCCGATCGTAATGACGTGGTACTTCATCAGTTGGTCCCGTCTTCCTGGTCAGACGAATCGTTCTGCGGGCTTTCCTGAAGGACGACAGTGACTTCGTGGTCCGAACCGTTGCGCGTGTAGTCGAGGCTGACCGAATCGCCTACGTTGTGTTTATCCATGACGCTCTGAAGGGAATTGAAATCTTTGACATCCGTCCCGTCGAGTTTCAAGATGACGTCGCCATGTCTGAGACCTGCCTGATCAAGGGGACCGCCGGCAGCGACTTTATAGACATAGATACCGGCTACGTTCAACTTCATGCCGAAGCGAGCTGCCATCTGCTGGTCCAGGCCGTATAAGCCGAGGTACGGACGGACGACTTTCCCGTTCTTGATGAGGTCCTGCAAAATCGGGCGGGCTGCGTTGATGGGAATGGCAAAGCCCAAACCTTCGACGCCTTCCTTGGAAATCTTGGCGCTGTTGATGCCGATAACCTTGCCATCGGCGTCGACGAGGGCGCCGCCGGAATTGCCCGGATTGATGGCCGCATCCGTCTGGATGAGCTTCATACTCTGGCCTTCTGCCCCAATAGTCCGGTTCAGGGAGCTGATGACACCGACCGTAACCGTGCCCTGGAATTCCAGGCCCAGCGGGTTACCGATGGCAATAGCCGGTTCACCGACCTGGAGGGAATCGCTGTCGCCAAATTCAGCAACAGGCAGGTTGTCCATCTTGATTTTGACAACGGCCAAGTCCGTCTTTTCGTCGCGGCCGACGACAGTCCCTTCGGTACTCTGGCCATCGGCTAAAGAAACGATGACTGTCTTAGCCGGGCCGACGACGTGGTTATTCGTAACGATATAGCCGGCTTTGTCGAAGATGACGCCAGAGCCGACGCCTTCACCGACCAATACTTTGCGGTTGAACATATCGCGGTTATAGACCTTAGTCGTAATGCCGACGACAGCTGGGCTGACTTTCTTAGCCGCCTGGACGACGGCCGTATTGCGGGCATCGGAAAGGGAATCCGATTTCGACGGTTCCTGGAGCTGGTTCACGGTCCCGTTATAAGTACCGCTCGGCGTAAAAAAGGCATCGTGGATTTTGAAGCCGCCGAAAACGCCGACGGCAATGAGGACGACGGCAGCTGCCGCCGTAATGACATGTTTGCGTTGCATCATAATTCATGACTCCTTTCCTGGAAGCGGACGCTGCCCTTCTGGCAGGCCAACCGCAATAAAACATCCTGGCCAATGACCCGTCCGGCTTGCGATAGAATCGTTCGCATCGTATGCAATGCCAGGGACGGCGTGTTGTTCTTTTCGCTGCGGTGGGCCAGGAGGACCCGCGTGATGCCCTTCGTCGGCAGACCGGCCAAGAAAGCGGCTGCTGTCTTGTTGGACAGATGGCCCCAGCGGCCGAGGATGCGCTGCTGGAGCGGATAGGGATAGGGACCGTTGCGGACCATATCCTCATCATGGTTGGCTTCCAAAATGAGGATGTCCGCATAGGCCGCTGCCGCCGCGACGTCGGGGCTTACGCAGCCCAGGTCCGTTGCCAAAGTAATCTTCGATTCACCGTGACAAACCGTATAGCCGACGGGACGTACCGCATCGTGAGATATGGCAAAAGGGATGACTTGGATATCCTTCAGACCGACGCGGCGTGTCAGGCGGACGAAACGGTCCTGGAAGCCTTCCACTTTCCTACCGATGGCCTGCCAAGTCTCAGCCGTCGTATAGATAGGCATGTCTGTCCGCTTGAGGAGCGTCGCCAGACCATTGACGTGATCCGAATGTTCATGAGTGATGAAGACCGCATCAAGATCGCCTAAGGCACAACCGTAGCGTTTCAATCCCTGCTCGATACGGCGGCAGCTGATGCCGGCATCAATGAGGATATGCGTCTTTCCACAACGGATATAGGCTGCGTTGCCCTTGCTGCCACTGGCCAGCATACTGACCAGGCAGTCTCCTGACTGGGCTTCATCGCCGAAATTGGGAATCGCATCAGCTCCTGTCGGCGGTGCCGCAATCGGTATCTTGCAGCCGGCCTGCTTCCGGGCTGCCTGAATCGACAAAGCCATCGCCTGGAGCTGCCTTTCGCTTTCCGTCATGGTCTTCCCCTCCTTCTGTTGAAAAAAAAAACCATCGTTCCGGAATAATCCAAACGATGGTCTGTGTGGTGGGCCTAGGTGGACTCGAACCACCGACCTCACGCTTATCAGGCGTGCGCTC
>NZ_JAJBQV010000041.1 GCF_020539865.1 Megasphaera elsdenii
TAACTGATTGATAGAAACCTCAATTTAATTTGTACTCAAACTTGACATAGGACCAAACAAATCCACCGTTAAAGTCATTGTCCTCCCCTCTTTTCCATTTGGATTGGAGGGGCACACAAAGTCCCTCCTGGAAAAGCAAGGAACCAACCGCCTACCGTTTTAGGCAGAACCTCGGATTCAGTATATCACAGGCAGACATTTCCGTCTACTTGAAAAATTCAATCATCAAAATCTAGTATAACAGGCGCTGTCACGCGAAGACAGCGCCTGTTTGCTTTGTCTATTTCAAAATCATCCGATTGCGATTTCGTGATTCGTAAAGGCCTGCCACTATATCAGAACAGGCTATGGTCAAATTTTTTTGGTACACTTTGGGAACTTTAAAAAAAAAGAAAAGCCTCACAAACGGCTTGGTTAAGCGATTTGTGAGGCTTGTTGCAACTATTCCCATTCGATGGTAGCAGGTGGTTTACTGGTGATGTCGTACACGATGCGGTTGATGTGGTCCACTTCGTTTACGATGCGGCTGGAAATTTTATCGAGAACGTCGTACGGGATGCGTGCCCAGTCCGCTGTCATGAAGTCGGTTGTGGTGACGCCGCGCAGGGCCAAGGTGTAGTCATAGGTACGGAAGTCGCCCATAACGCCGACAGAGCGATTGTTGGTCAAGACGGCGAAGTACTGGTTGATGTCGCGCTGCATGCCGGCATTGGCGATTTCTTCGCGGAAGATGGCATCGGCATCGCGGAGGATAGCCAGTTTTTCTTTGGTGATTTCACCCATGACGCGGATAGCCAAGCCCGGTCCCGGGAAAGGCTGACGCCATACGAGATATTCCGGCAGGCCCAATTCAGCACCGAGTTCGCGGACTTCGTCTTTGAAAAGGTTGCGGAGCGGTTCGATAAGGCCTTTGAAATCGACGACAGCCGGAAGTCCGCCTACATTGTGATGGCTCTTGATGACGGCTGCGTCACCAGCACCGGATTCAATGACGTCGGGATAAATCGTCCCTTGAGCCAGGAAATCGACGGAACCGATTTTACGGCCTTCGTCTTCGAAGACGCGGATGAATTCTTCGCCAATGATTTTCCGTTTCCGTTCAGGATCGCTGACGCCTTCAAGTTTCTTGAGGAAGCGTTCCGATGCATCGACGCGGACGAAGTTCATGCCGCTGTCCTTGAAGGCCGCTTCGACTTCGTCGCCTTCATTCTTGCGAAGCAGGCCATGGTCGACAAAGATGCAGGTCAGCTGACTGCCAACAGCTTTGGAGATGAGGGCTGCAGCTACGGAGCTGTCGACGCCGCCTGAGAGGGCCAGGACGACTTTGCCGTCGCCGACGGTTTCTTTGATATTGGCAATAGCTGTCTTGGCATAGTTAGCCATGGTCCACGAGCCGGTGCAGCCGCAGACTTCAAAGAGGAAGTTATGGAGCATTTCCTTGCCGTGTTCCGTATGGAGCACTTCCGGGTGATACTGCATGGCATAGAGTTTCTTTTCCCGATTCTGCATGGCAGCGACCGGGCAGTTAGCCGTATGAGCTACGATTTCAAAGCCTTCCGGGATGGAAGCGACGTAGTCCTGATGGCTCATCCAAACGATTTCTTTTTCCTGCAGGCCCTTGAACAAAGGCGAAGCCGTATTGACATCGATTTCGGTCTTGCCGAATTCGCGCATGTCGGCGTGTTTGACTTCGCCGCCTAAGGTCTGGGCCATGAACTGCATGCCATAGCAGAGACCGAGGACGGGGATGCCGAGATGGAAGACTTCTGCTTCAATCTTCGGTGCATTATCTTCATAGACGCTGCCAGGACCACCGGTAAAGATGATGCCCTGGGGCTGAAGTTCTTTAATCTTTGCAACTGCTTTGTGATACGGGTATACTTCACAGTATACGTGGTTTTCACGGACGCGCCGTGCAATAAGCTGGTTATACTGACCACCAAAATCGACGACAATGACGAGTTCTTTGGTATCCATTAAGTGCCTCCTCGTGAAATACTTTCTGCGGCAGCGGCCGCTGCCTAAATCATTCGATTATAATATTATAACACACGAGGCAGGGAGTGACTAGTCACAAAGGTCTAATACTTCCATTCCCGATACAAATCTTTGAGGATGCAAGCCCGGGTGATCATACCGACGACACGCTTATTGTCCACGACAGGAAGAACTTTCAAATGTTCCAGGATCATGACGGCCGCTACCTGTTCGACGTCAGCTTTGGGCGTAGCAATCATGACGTTCTTGGTCATCAGTTTCGAGCAGGGCTGGTCGAGGAGGTTCTTGAACTCCTTGGCATATTTGCCGACGCGGCTGGTATAAATCTTGGTGCCGATGAAGGGCAGGCGCGGGATGTGCGGCTTCGAGCTGCGGTACATGAGGTCGGCACTGGAGATGAGGCCGATGAGATGGTCTTCTTCATCGACGACGGGCACGGCCAGCAGGCGGTGCTTGATGAAAATGCGGAAGACGTCGCGGATGGGAATATCCGGCGTTACCGAGACGAAAACCTTTTCCATGACATCTTTCACGCGGACAATTGGTTTTTCTTTCATTTCTTCAGCCATGGTACATCCCCTCCCCTTAGTCATCGCCGTATTCGCGATACAATTCATCGAGGATGTTGCCGCGGGTAACGATGCCGACGATATGTTTTTCCTTGACAATCGGAATGACTTTCAGATGTTCTGCAACCATGACGCCGGCAATCTGTTCCACTTCCGCATCCGGCGCAGCGATGATGACATCTTTTGTCATCATGTCCTTGGCCGTGCAGGCCATGAGTTTCTTGAAACCCTTGTCGTATTCACTGATGCCGTTATAATAAATGCTGGCTCCTAAAAGATTGACATAGTGCGGGACATGAGGTTTAACTTTCTTGTAGAGCAGGTCCGCATCGGTGACGATACCGACGAGTTCCTCTTTTTCATTGATAATGGGAATAGCCGTGATGTGGTTCTTGACGAACATGTTGACCAAATCGAAGACCGATGTTTCTGGCGTAGCCGTAACAAAATTCTTTTCCATAATATCCGATGCCGTACGTTTAGACATAGTTATCACTCCTTTTCCTTATATTATAAGTATTAGACATGAGACCCCTGATTTCCTGCTTGGGAGGTAAAAAAAGAGGCTGTCGCTTATGATGTGCCCCCCAATCGTTAGATGTTAGGTCTAACAATTGGGGGGCAGCTCATTAAGACAGCCTCTTTTTTTACGTTGATCGTAGGTCGTTCATCGTATAGGATTAAAAATATCACTCCATCGCGATGAACTCCGTTAATTTTATTTGTAGGGACGACCACGTGGGGCGCCGCTGGGTATTGGAATAATTGTCTCAGCAACCTAGCTGGGAACGCACACATATCTTGGACGGGCTCGCCACGTGCGAGCCCCTACAATTCGTTGCAGGGATTCTGTAAAAGCCCCCTAGGGGCGCCCGTCCTCGCATGATAGTAGAAGCCTTCGTGCGACAGCCACTTTTAAGTGGCTAGTGGCTAGTTGTTAGTGGTAATCCAGCTTATTTTCCGCAATAAGCGATGACTTCGACTTCTACGAAGACGTCTTTCGGGAGGCGGCTGATTTCGACGCACGAACGGGCCGGCAAGGTCTTCTGGAAGTATTTGCCGTAAACTTCGTTGACGGCACCGAAGAAGTTGATATCCGTCAGATACACCGTCGTCTTAACGACGTCATCATAGGAAAGGCCTGCTTCTTCGAGGATTGCGCCGACATTTTTCATGCACTGTTCCGCCTGTTCGACAACGCCACCGGAAACGATTTTCCCTTTTTCCGGGTTGATAGCAATCTGGCCCGATGCGAAGAGGAAATCACCAGCTTTGATAGCCTGAGAATACGGGCCTACTGCGCCCGGAGCTTTCGTAGTACTGATAACATTGACTGCCATGATAATGCATCTCCTTAATTTTAATCTAACTGTATTATACATCGCAGGCCCTGGGAAAACCATAGGCCTGCGACAATAATCACGTTTCCGATTTAACTTCAGCCCCTTCGATGAGGTGTCCTTCCCTATCATACTGCTTCTTGTTCAAACCGCAGGCGAACCAGGCGGCGATGACAGCGGCGATGAAAACCCACGACGAGAAGATGGACATGCGCGTGTCAGGGTTGTAAATCATGCCGATAGTAACGAGGATCAGGAAGATGATGCAGAAGTAATTGGAATAGGGATATAGGGGCGATTTGAAAGGATGTTTCGCCATGACTTCCGGTCCCCAGGACTTGCGGAAATTTTTCTGGGCATAGGCCAGGACGAACCAGGCGACCATGCCCGGAAAAACGGAGGCACTGTATAAGTAAAGGAATAATTTGGAGTCCGGCACGAGGTAGTTGAGGATGACACCGATAGCCAGGACAACGACGGTGACGGCAATACTGTTGCGCGGCACGCCACTCGGCGACAATTTGGCAAAAATCTTGGGAGCCTGGCCGTTCTGGGCCAGCGTATAGAGCATACGGCCTGAGCTGTACATACCGCTGTTGCAGCCGGACAAGGCCGCCGTGAGGACGACAAAATTGATGATGCCTGCTGCTGCCGATATCCCGACTTTAGCGAAGGTCATGACAAAGGGGCTGCCGATATAGCTGACTTCATTCCAAGGGTAAATACAGAGGATAACGAAAATCGAGCCGATGTAGAAGATGAGGATACGCCAGACGATATTGTTGACGGCCTTCTTCAAAGTGTGTTTCGGGTTCTGAGCTTCGCCGGCCGTAATACCGATGAGTTCAACGCCCTGGAAAGACGCGGCGACAACGCACATGGCTGCCAGCATACCGCCCCAGCCATTGGGCATGAATCCGTCGTGGTCCCAGAGATTGCTGATACCGACAGGAACGCCGCCATTGCCGAAGCCAAAGAAGATGACCGCAGCCCCGACGATGAGCATGACGATGATTGTGACGACTTTGATCAAGGCGAACCAGAATTCAAATTCGCCGTAATATTTAACGGCCGCCATATTAGCCGCAGCGACGATGGCCATACCAGCCAGGGCTGATATCCATTGCGGCAGCAAAGGGAACCAATAGTGAACATAGATACCAACGGCAGTGATTTCCGACAAACCGACGACGACCCACAGAAACCAATAGGAACAAGCAGTAAGGTAGCCGACGAAAGGACTGATATACTTATGCCCATATGTGGCAAAGGAGCCTGTAACCGGTTCCTGATAAAGCATTTCCCCCATGATGCGCATGATGAAAAACATGACGACGCCCGTTACGGCATAACAGAGCAATACCGACGGTCCCGCCATCTGAATGGTGTTGGCCGACCCCATGAACAAACCGACACCAATCGTCCCCCCAAGAGCAATCATCTCTACGTGACGCGGTTTCAGGCCGCGTTCCATTTTCTGCTGTTCCATGCTCTGTCCTCCACTATTTCAAAGTAACAAAATAATGATGGTCTTTAAGCATGGTCATCAATTTTTCAACGTGCTTTTCGTTGGCCGTTTCCAGTTCCAGCGAGACGGCGGTCATGCCCATGTCGATGCCGTGCTGGCTGCGTTCATGCGTAATGGAAAGAACGTTGGCATTAGTGCCGGCAATGAGGGTCAAGAGCTTGACCAGTTCGCCTGGAACGTCGGGGATGACAGTCTGGAAGAAGATTTTGCGCTGGGACTTGATCAGGCCCTGGTTGATGACGCGGGTCATGTTGTTGACGTCGATGTTGCCGCCGCTGACAAGGGCTGCGACTTTCTTGTTGCGGATGCCAGAAATCTTGCCGCTCATAAGGGCTGCTACCGGTACGGCACCGGCCCCTTCAGCAACGGTCTTGCCCCGTTCCAAGAGGAGCAGGATAGCGCTGGCAATTTCCGATTCATCAACGGTGACGATTTCATCGACGTATTTCTTGCAGATATCAAAGGTCAGGTCACCTGGCGTCTTGACGGCAATGCCATCGGCCAGGGTAGCCTTGCCGTTATAAGTGATGACCTGTCCCTTTTCGATGGATTCCTTCATAGACGGCATGTTTTCCGTCTGGACGCCAATGACTTTAATCTTTGGATTGACGTTCTTCGCGGCAACGGCCAGGCCAGAAATGAGACCGCCGCCGCCAATCGGTGCAACAATAGCGTCGACTTCAGGCAGCTGTTCGATGATTTCCAGGGCAATCGTCCCCTGGCCGGCGATGACTTCCGGGTCATTGAAAGGATGGACGAAGGTATAGCCATGTTCCGTCGTCAATTCAACGGCTTTAGCAGCGGCTTCATCGAAGAAGTCTCCATAAAGGACGACATTGGCACCGTAACCGCGGGTCGCCGTAATCTTGCTCAAGGGCGCGTGTCTCGGCATGCAGATGACGGACTGGCATCCGTATTCGCTGGCTGCCAGGGCTACGCCCTGGGCATGATTTCCGGCCGAAGCGGCGATAACGCCTTTTTCCCGTTCTTCCGGTGTGAGCGATGCGACTTTGTTGTAGGCCCCGCGCAATTTAAAGGAGCCTGTCCGCTGGAGATTTTCCAGCTTCAAATAGACTTCACAGCCAGCCAGGTCGCTGACGGAATTGCTGTACGACAGCCCCGTTTTCTGGGCAACGCCTTTCAAGCGTTCCTGGGCATCTCTGATCATTTGTAAGGTTACTCTTTCTTCACTCATGTTGTGTGCTGCCAAAAGGCAGCCTCCCTCCTTTGGTAGTTAAAATAGATACGATGTCTTATGCCTTTACTATACACTTTATTCTGTCCATTGTCAATAGAATATTTAGCTATTTGTATTTGTGTGGTAGACTTATGTTTACTAAAGCGGAAATCATCGTTGCCTATTTCGCATGAATTTGTATTAAATGATGCGAAAAGAAGAAGCTGCCTTATACAGCAGCTTCTTAGTAGCTAGTAGCTAGCAGTTAGCAGCTAGTGACTAACAAGCATTGGGCTAACTACGAACAACGAACAACAAAAGGTCCTGCCGCATATGCGACAGGACCTTTTCATGTGGTGACCCCTACGGGATTTGAACCCATGTTCTCGCCGTGAAAGGGCGATGTCTTAGACCGCTTGACCAAGGGGCCATGGCTCCTCAAGTAGGACTCGAACCTACGACAAATCGGTTAACAGCCGATTGCTCTACCAACTGAGCTATTGAGGAATATCACTTCAAGCTCGTTCCGAATCGGAACAATTAATATTATACTTGAAGAGATAGAAAAATGCAAGTATTTTTTACGATTTTTTTTAATGACTTTCTCCTGCCCTGCCGAGGAAATGGAAATAGGCCGTAAAACAATACACGGCAGCGACTAAACCGATGGCTGCACCGGCATAGCCGATATACGGCAACAGGCCATGAGCCGTGACCTGCCCGCCAATCCAGGTACCACCGCCGATGCCGACGTTGAAGATGCCCGAAAAGATGGACATAGCCACCGGTGCCGCCCCCATCGGGACGTGGCGGATGAGTTCGGCCTGGAAGGTGACGTTGAACAACGTCGAAGCACAGCCGACGACCAGGCAAGCAGCAACCATCGTCCCTGCTCCGCCAGCAGCAACCTTCCACAAGAGGAACGGAATGACCAGCCCCAGCAGTCCTGCCCGGATGATGCCATAGCGGAAATGATTGTAAAAACGGGAAAAGACAAAACTCCCTGCAAGGCCGCTGACGCCGAGAAGCATGAGCGTCAACGTGATTCCCTGGTCGCTAAAGGCAGCGACGATTTTGAGAAAGGGTTCGATATAGCTGTACGCCGTGAAATAGGCCGTCGCAAACAGGACAGACAAGATATAGACACTGACGACGACGGGATTCCTGAGCAGCTTAGGCAAGTCATCGCGGGAAAAAGAGGCGTCACTGGCCAGTTTCGGAAAAACGAAGGCCAAATAAAGGAGCACGGCTAAGGCCGTTGCCGTAATAGCCAAGAAAGTCATGCGCCAGCCGGCATAGAGGCCAATGATCCGCCCCAAGGGCAGACCGAATATCATGGCGACAGCCGAGCCGGTGACGATCATACTCAAAGCCAAGGGGCGATGAGTCCGCGTGACCAGGCGTGTCGCCATCGGAGCCGCAATGGACCAGAAAATAGAATGAGCGCAGGCGACGCTGATACGGGCTGCCATGAGCATGGGAAAATTCAGGGCCAGCCCCGACGCCAGCTGTCCCAAAACAAAGAGGCCCATAGTCCCTAACAAGAGGCGCCGCATCTCCATCTGGCAGACGAGTAGCATGAGCGGCAAGGACAACAAGGCTACGACCCAGGCGTAGACAGTGATCATAATGCCCGTCTGGGACTCAGTCATTGCGAAGGACTGAGAAATGTCCATGAGCAGACCGATAGGCATGAATTCCGACGTATTGAAAATGAACGCCGACACGGTCAGGCCCAGGAGAGATAATACATACTTCAAGGGAATAGAACGAAACATGATAAATTCTTCCTTTGCATAAAATTGAGTCCCTCTATCGTACTCGCCATGAAGGGAAAAGTCAATAAGCGGGCCGCCGATTATGGCGACCCCTACGCGGCTTCGGCAAACGAACCACGCCAAACGAACCCGAAAAAGGGCTGCCGCCTAAGCGACAGCCCTTTTTCGGGTAGTCTTTATTCTATTTCATTACTAGTAAGCCTTACTGAGTCTTACATCATGCCAGGCATACCGCCGCCCATGCCAGCCGGGGCTGCCGGAGCCGGTTCTGGTTTGTCAGCGACCAAGGTTTCTGTCGTGAGGACGAGAGCTGCAATGGAAGCTGCGTTCTGGAGAGCTGTACGGGTTACTTTAGCCGGGTCGACGATACCAGCTTTTACCATATCGACATATTCTTCTTTGAGGGCGTTGAAGCCTACACCGTCTTCAGAAGCTTTGACTTTAGCAACGATGACCGAGCCTTCGAGGCCAGCGTTTTCAGCAATCTGACGGAGCGGAGCTTCGATAGCGCGTTTGACCAAGTTGATACCCGTCTGTACGTCGCCGTCTTCATTGAATTCGTCGAGAGCCGGGAGGATGTCGATGAGGGTCGTGCCGCCGCCGGCTACGATACCTTCTTCAACAGCTGCACGAGTAGCATTGAGGGCATCTTCGAGGCGATATTTCTTATCTTTCAATTCGACTTCGGTAGCAGCGCCGACTTCGATGACAGCTACGCCGCCGGACATCTTAGCCAAACGTTCCTGCAATTTTTCTTTGTCGAAATCAGACGTCGTTTCAGCAATCTGGGCTTTGATCTGAGCAACGCGGTCTTTGATGGCCTGAGGATCACCGTGGCCTTCAACGATGGTCGTTTCGTCTTTCGTTACGCGGACCTGACGAGCTGTGCCGAGGTCTTCCATGGTAACGCTGTCGAGTTTACGGCCTACATCTTCTGTGATAACCGTAGCGCCCGTAAGGGTTGCGATATCCTGGAGCATCGCTTTGCGGCGGTCACCAAAGCCCGGAGCTTTGACAGCAACTGCTTTGAAAGTACCACGGAGTTTGTTGACGACCAACGTAGCCAAGGCTTCACCTTCGACGTCTTCAGCGATGATGAGGAGTTCTTTACCAGCCTGGACGACTTTTTCGAGAACCGGGAGCATTTCCTGGATAGAAGCAATCTTGCGGTCTGTAATGAGGATGTACGGTTCGCTCATGACAGCTTCCATTTTATCCGGATCCGTTACCATGTACGGGGAAATGTAGCCGCGGTCGAACTGCATGCCTTCGACGACGGAGAGCTGCGTGCCCATGGTCTTCGATTCTTCAACCGT
Organism: Megasphaera elsdenii; assembly: GCF_020539865.1. Lineage (GTDB taxonomy): Bacteria > Bacillota > Negativicutes > Veillonellales > Megasphaeraceae > Megasphaera > Megasphaera elsdenii_A. The sequence goes on from NZ_JAJBQV010000041.1 coordinate 9,707, forward strand.
AATGACACCATCTTTGCCGACTTTTTCCATAGCATCAGCAATGAGGCCGCCGACTTCTTCATCACCGGCCGAAATGGAAGCGACCTGAGCGATGGAAGCTTTATCGGATACGGCGATAGAACGTTTCTTGATTTCTTCGACGAGTTTAGCAACAGCTTTTTCGATACCGCGTTTGAGAATCATCGGGTTAGCACCAGCTGCGACATTACGCATGCCTTCCTGGATCATAGCCTGTGCCAGGATGGTAGCTGTCGTCGTGCCGTCACCAGCGACGTCGTTGGTCTTGGTTGCGACTTCTTTAACGAGCTGAGCGCCCATGTTTTCAAAGGGATCTTCCAATTCGATATCGCGGGCAATGGTAACACCATCGTTAGTGATGGTCGGAGCCCCGAATTTTTTATCGAGAACGACGTTGCGGCCTTTAGGCCCTAAAGTAACTTTTACGGCATTTGCCAAAGCGTCTACGCCTTTACCGAGAGCGCGGCGTGCATCTTCGTTGAACAAAATCTGTTTAGCCATGTTGAACACACTCCTATATGAAAGTTAAGTATTTTTTAGATTGATGATTTATTAGATGATAGCCAAAATGTCGCGTTCGCTGACAATCAAATATTTAGTGCCTTCGAACTTGACTTCTGTGCCGGCATATTTGGAGAAAATAATTTTGTCGCCTACTTTGACATCCAAAGCAACGCGTTTACCGTCGTCCTGCAGTTTGCCCGGACCTACGGCTACGACTTCGCCCTGGCTCGGTTTTTCTTTAGCAGTGTCCGGTAAAAAAATACCGCTTGCAGTTTTTTCTTCCTGTTCCAATACACGGATAACTACGCGATCTCCTAACGGTTTTAACATTTTATATTCCTCCTTAAAAGTAAGTTGCTACTTTTTATTAGCACTCCGTACTTCCGAGTGCTAACTTACAATATATATATTAGCCATTAAAGGTAAAAAAGTCAAGGCTTTCACCCTGACTTTTTCACCAAACGTTTTATTTTTTTTGACTTTTTATCTTTTCCGCACTGGCAATGACGGCTTCGGCCACCGATTTCAACGATTTCCGGTTTTTCATACTGTATTGCTGCAGCCGGCGATAGGCTTCGTGTTCCGGTATATGATAGAGGTCCATAAGGCATCCCTTGGCCCGGTCGACGACTTTGCGCGTTTCGATGCGTTCATTCATGTCATCGAGCTGCTGCGCCACTTCGCGTTGATGACGGAACTGGGAAATAGCGATTTCGATGGCCGGGAAGAGGTTGACCGGACTGACCGGTTTGACCAGGTACCCTAGGACACCGGAATCCTTAGCCTTATCGACGATATCCTGCTGGCTGTATGCCGTAAGCAGCAGGACCGGTGCCAGCCCTTCGTGGCCGATCATGCGGGCCGCGTGGATGCCGTCCAGGCGAGGCATCTTGATATCTAAGAGGACGATGTCCGGCTTTTCCTTACGCACTAAATCGAGAGCCTCGACGCCATCAGCCACTTCCCCAACGACGGTGTGGCCGGCATCTTCCAGCATTTCACATAAATCCATACGGATGATCGATTCGTCATCCCCTATTACAACGCGATATCCCATTGGTTATTCTCCCCTCTCTGGTAACGGAAAACGGATGGTGACGACCGTCCCTTCGGGTACGCCATCATCGAAATCAATCGACCCTTGCAGATCCTTTTCAATCAACGTGCGCACGATGGCCATGCCCAAGTGCTTGCGCCCCGTATCGACGGGTGCCTGGGCCATGCCGACACCGTCATCACAGACAATGATGACCCCATCTGGCCCATCGCGGCGGATAGTGACGGCCAGGATACCTTCCCGACGGCCTTCAAAGCCGTGGATGATGGCATTAGTAATGAGTTCGTTAAGGACCAGGGCCAGAGACGTGGCCGCATCGGACGGCATCGGCAAGGTATCCCCGGAAAACTTCGTTTCTACGTGACAGTCCTTACTGACCAGGCTGTGCGCCAGGAGGCCCAGCAATTTCTGGGCGACGTCGGAAATGTCGATATTCTCTTCGTCGTGATGGGATAACGTCTCGTGGACCAAGGAAATACTGAGGATCCGGTTCAGGCTCTCGTTGAGGACATCCCGCGCTTCATCACTCGTCGTGCGCCGCATCTGCATGCGCAGGAGGCTGGCAATGGTCTGCAAGTTATTCTTGACGCGGTGGTGGATTTCCTTGATGACCGACGTCTTGACCATCAGTTCTTCTTCCTTGCGATGCAGTTCTGTCCGTTCCGTCAGGATGGAAATGACCCGGCGCACTTTGCCGCGCTGCAGAATGGGGATGACCCGGCGGGAGACGACGGCATCGCCTAAGGTCACATCATCGGCCATCCCCTCAGCCTGAGACAGGGCTTTCTTGGCACCGGTCAAATCGAGGCGGGTATTATAAATATTGGTCCCTGCAATAGCCCCGCGCTGGCCACACATATGCAGGATACTATCAGCCATATCGTCGGCATAAATGACGACACCGTTGCAGTTGACCAGAACGACGCCATCCTGGATAGACAGAGGCCGATACATAGAATGGAAATCCATGGGCACCTGCAAGGACAGGAACGCCGTTTCCGTCAAAATTTCCCGGTTCTCTTCGACAATACCGACAAAGGCAATGACAGCAATCGTCCCGCCGCCATTATCGACGAAAGGATACGCCACGATAGGCGCCATACGGCCGTACTCGATTTCTTTTTCGCCGCGCAGTGCCTGACCTGACTGAAAGACCTGATAATTAAGTGGTTCTTCATAACGGGAAAAGGCAGCGCCAGGATCCGTCGTCTCAGTCTGCCGTCCTTTTTGCAGGAGCGGCGTTCGGTGCGCGGCCAAGACCAGCGTCCCCGCTTCCCGCCCAGGTACATAGACGAAGAGTTCCCGGTGCGACAAGTCGCTGGCGAACTGCAAGAGTTCTTCACTGTTCTGTAAAATATGGATCTGTACGGGCGATAAGGTACTCCGTGTCCGGCAGACCGCTTCAAGTGTAGCCATAGAAGGTTCCCCCATCTCTTCTCAGGATTAGTCTGATGTAATCGGCAGGGCCGGCTTGGCATTGAGCGTCAAGTCGGCAAAACGGCCGTCCAAGGCCATGTAATAAGCACGGCAGCCGATCATGGCGCCGTTATCGGTGCAGAGGATCGGATCGGGCCGGTAAAAGGCATACCCCTTATCGGCACAGGCTGCACTCATGGCTGAAGCCAGACCGCTGTTGGCCGAGACGCCGCCGGCGACGGCGATTTTCTTGGCGCCGCAATAAGCGGCTGCGTCCATGGTCTTTTCGACGAGCGTTTCGACGACGGTCTTCTGGAAGCTGGCAGCAACATCGGCGGCATTATAGGACTGGCCGCGCTGTTCCTGCGTGTGCAGGTAGTTCAGGACGGCCGATTTGAGGCCACTGAAGCTGAACTCGAAGTTGTGCTTTTCATGAAGGGCCTTCGGGAAGGCGATGGCGTCGGGATTCCCTTCTTTAGCCAATTTGTCGATCTGCGGACCACCCGGATAGGGATAGCCCATGACGCGGGCAATCTTGTCGAAGGCTTCACCGGCGGCATCGTCCCGAGTCTGGCCCATGAGTTTGAACGAATTATAGCCATTGATCTGGACCAGCTGCGTATGGCCGCCGGAAACGACGAGGGCCAGGAACGGCGGTTCCAGTTGGGGATGGCTGAGGAAATTGGCAAAAATATGACCTTCCATGTGGTTGACGCCGACCAGGGGCTTGTCGGCAGCGAAACTGATGGCCTTGGCAGCGGCGACGCCGACCAGCAGGGCGCCGACCAGGCCGGGCCCATAAGTAACACCGATATGGTCGATATCGGCTAAGGTGACCTGTGCCGTATCGAGAGCTTCCTTGATGATAGGCAGGACGTATTCGATATGCTGGCGCGAGGCAATTTCCGGTACGACACCGCCGAATTTGCGGTGAATCGGTACTTGTGTCGATATGATGTTGGAGCAGATGTGGCGGCCGTCTTCGATGACAGCAGCCGACGTTTCGTCACAACTCGTTTCTAAAGCTAAGGTATACATAGATTTCATCCTTTGTTATCGTAAATGGCTGAGCCATTGGTAATTTTCTTTCTGACACTGCATGATGCAGGCATCTTCTACAGGCTGGGAATAATAATTCTTACGGACAGCAACGCCTTCATAGCCCAGCTTGCGATACAAGCCCCGGGCCGGCGCATTGGACTGGCGAACTTCCAGGAACAGGCTCGTACAGCCTGCCTGGAACAAGGCTTCCATAGCCGTTCGCAAAAGGATTTCGCCATAACCCAGGCCCCTGGCGGACGGATGGATGGCGATGTTGGCCAGTTGGCCTTCATCGGCGATGAGCCAGACGTCGGCATAGCCGGCGACACTCCCGTCGTCCTTTTCCAGGACGTAATAATGGGCTACGGGATTCTCTAATTCTGCCGCCAAGGATTGATGGGACCAGGGCACAGAAAAAGAGGCCTCTTCGATAGCGATGATATGTGGCAGGTCCCCCCGGCAGGCCTGACGGACCGTTACTGACATGGAACACCGCCGTGGCGTTTTTCCCAAAGCACTTCCGCTTCGCTGCGGCGCAGGTACAACGGCGTCAAGGTCATGCAGTCATCGTAATCACCAGCGGCAAAGCGGACATTGGCTGCCAGGGCAACGCTGCCGGCACGGGGAATGACCATCGTCGGCGGCGCCATGCGGAACAAGGGGCTGTGCCCTTCGATGTCCTTACGCCCTTTGAGGGAGCCATCGCCGCAGAAGACGACGGGCTGGCCTTCCTGTTCCAGCGTATCCAGGACTTCCGTCCGCGGGGCGATATAGATTTCTTTTTCCGTCGTCAGCGTCGTCCGGTCCCAGCGATAGACGCCGGCATAGACGTTGCCTTTCTGGGCATCGATGAGAGTACAGATGCGATCGGAGACGCCGACGAAATTCCAGGCCAGGCTGACCGGTGTCGTCACACCGACAATAGGGACATTCCAAGCAAAGGACAAGCCTTTGGCTGTAGCCAGACCGATGCGCAGGCCCGTAAAAGAACCGGGACCGACAGCTACGGCGACGCCGTCAATCTGGCTTTTCTTGACCGACGCCTTGTCGAGCATGTCGGCAATGTGGGGCATGAGCTGTTCCGAATGGGTCAGCCGTGCCTGGATAGTGAGTTCAGCCCGTAGCGTGTCGTCATGGAGCAAAGCGACACTCGATACAAGGCTCGATGTTTCAATGGCTAAGAGCATATTTTTTTACCTCATTTTCTACAGCCTGCCAGCGGCTGCCGTGGAAATCAAAATGGAACAGGCGGTCTGTAGGACTCGTCTTTTCGATAGTGACAATGGCAGCGTCGTCAGGCAGGCGATCTGGGAATTTTTCCGACCATTCGATGACGGTCACGCCGCTTTCGAGATAGTCGTCGAATCCCAGGTCATCTAATTCGTATTCTTCTTCCAACCGATAAAAATCGAAATGCTGGAGGGAAAGGGTATTCTCATAATAATTCAGGATAGTGAACGTCGGGCTGACGACGACATCGTCAATCCCCATGCCCTGGGCAATGCCCTGGACGAAATGTGTCTTACCGGCGCCGAGATCGCCGCGCAGGGCCAGGACATCGCCGTCGCCGAGGACCGGCCCCAAGGCCTTGCCCAAAGCGATCGTATCCGCTTCTGAATGAGTTGCTACATCAAAGGTCATAGTCTTCTCCTTTTAAAAATGGGTCCACCCCGTCGGCGGCAGGACCTGTTCGCCCCCATCGTGGCGAAGCAAGACCTGGCCGGGTCCCGGACGGACGATTCCGATAGGCGTCACAGCCGGATAGTCGGCCTGCAGGGCCTGGAAATCGCCAAGGGCCATAGTGAAGACCAGTTCATAGTCTTCACCGCCATTGAAGACGAATTTCCAAATGTCCTTGCCCGTTGCCGCAGCCCAGGCTTTCAATTCACCGCTCGTCGGCACTTTGTCCCGGTCGATGACCAGTTCGACGCCGCTAGCCTTAGCGATTTCATTGGATTCACTGGCCAGGCCATCGCTAATGTCGTTCAGGCTGTGGCAATGATGTTGCACTAATAACCGGCCCAGGGAAATCTGCGGTTCCGGGTACTGGTGCGCTTTCTTCAAAGCTTCGTAGCCGTTCTGACCGGCCAGGAGCACATCCAGGCCGCCAGCCGAATCGCCGATGGTATGGGATACGGCAATGACGTCGCCTGCCTGGGCCCCGCTGCGCAGCAGGGATTTCCCAGCTTCGATTTCACCAAAAGCAGCCACCGTGATAACGACGCCTTCTTTGGACATGACCGTATCACCGCCGAGGATATTGACTTTATACGTACGGCAAATATCCTTGATGCCGCGGTACATTTCGATGACATCATCGACGTCCATCTGCGGCGCCAAAGCCGTCGATAAGACGATATGCGTCGGTACGGCACCCATGGCCGCAATGTCACTGAGGTTGGAAGCGACAGCCTTGAAACCGACGTCGTGCCAAGTCGCCGTCTGACCGATGATGAAATGGCTGTTTTGGACCATCGTATCGATGACAGCCACTTGCTGCCAGCCTGGCGTCGTCGTGTAGACAGCCCCGTCATCGCCGATGCCGACGACGACGTTCTCTTTATGATAGAGCGTATCCTCTTTAATGGCATCGATGAATCCAAATTCACCAATATCTGAAATTTTCATAATCGAGCCTCCGCGACGTTATTCTTCATAATCGATATGGTTGTCTTCGCACCATTTCTTGGCAATTTTGCGAAATTCCATGCGCTGGAAAGTATACCAGAACTGGACCAGGCCCATGTCCTTCAATTCCCGTTCCAACTGGGTTACGGTCTTGCCGGCTTCGATAGACTGCTGGAAAGCGGCCCGCTGCTTCGGGTCCTTCATCATGGGGACGAAGCCCTTGATCATTTCTGGCAGGTCCAGGTCAGCCTGGGTCGGCAGCTTGATATACGCGTCGGGATTAGCCGTCACTTCGTTTTCCGCCTTGTCATCCCCAGGGATTTCCGTAACCAAGGCCATATGGCCGTCATTTTTATTCAAATAAAACTTAAGATATGGGTTGTTCAATTCAAAAGCTTTCAATAACTCTTCGATTTGGACTGTCATAGCGTACACTTCCTTTTCACATTTTGCGATGACTCTATTATAGCATGGATAGGGCCGAGCCTAAAGTGGGTAAAAGGGCTTGTCGCACGACGACAAGCCCTTTTAAGTTGTTAGTGGTTAGCTAAAGAAAAAAAGACTGCCACAAAATGTGACAGTCCCTTTATGTGGTGACCCGGTAGGGATTCGAACCCTAGACCTACTGATTCGTAGTCAGTCACTCTATCCAGCTGAGCTACCGAGTCATGTGGGAATGAAAGCGAACCTTCATTCCATTTTTTCTGGCAGGGGCAGAAGGAATCGAACCCTCAACCAATGGTTTTGGAGACCACTACTCTACCAGTTGAGCTATACCCCTACAAAAATCAGCGGCTTCCTATCCTCCCAGGGGGCCTCCCCCCAAGTACTTTCGGCGTTT
>NZ_JAJBQV010000042.1 GCF_020539865.1 Megasphaera elsdenii
AGACATCGCCCTTTCACGGCGAGAACATGGGTTCAAATCCCGTAGGGGTCACCACTTGGGCGATTAGCTCAGCTGGGAGAGCGCCTGCCTTACAAGCAGGATGTCAGCAGTTCGATCCTGTTATCGCCCACCAAACTCTATTCAAGGAACTGGAGCATGAAGGTTTTTACCATTGTGCACGGTTCCTTTTTATTTTTGCATATAACCCGGTGTGGCGGGCGTCCCACGGGACGCCCCTACCAGTGGATAGGGCAATCCCGCCCGCCATGTAGGGGCTCGCACGTGGCGAACCCGTCCGGATTTTGTGTGTTATGAGCCACGAGCCATGAAATCCCGTACCAATATCCATATTTTGTACTACCATCCATTGTTGGGTTACGGAACCGAAAGGCCATAAAAGAGTTGTCTTTATGGCCTTTTTTCATTATCATGGAAGTATAATGTTTTTGCGTACAGACAGGAGGCCGATAATTGTGGCAGACACGATAAAAAATTGGGAATCAATGAGACAGGCTTTGCAGCTATCCGGCGCGGAACTGAGGGAACTAGCACAGCACTTCCGGAAGGACGCTGAAGACGCCCTGGCCGGGAAGCCGAGCTCCCTTTCTGCCCTGCGCACCTATCTGGGCTTGCCGACGGGACGGGAAATGGGGACGTTCTTAGCCCTGGATTTCGGCGGTACCAACGTCCGTGCTTCGCGCATCCGCCTTATGGGAGAACAGGGCTTTGTCGTAGAGAGTAAGGTGGCTAAACCCTTGAAATGTGCCGACTATGACTATACCTCTTCATCGACGACGGCAGAAGAGCTCTTCGACTTTATCGCTGCCATTGTCAAAGAAGCGGCTGATGGCAATCAGGACTATAAATTGGGCTTTACCTTTTCTTTTGCTGTTGACCAGACGTCAGCTAAGGATGCCCGTCTCATCGCCTGGTCTAAGGAAATCGCCGTGCCCGGCGTGGCAGGCCAGTCAATCAATGGCCTGCTGAAGGCAGCCCTTATCCGGGCCGGCCTGGACCGCATCGAGCCGGTAGTCTTGCTGAACGATACGACGGCGACCCTGTTATCTTCTGTCTATCAGCATAACCCGTCGCACATCGGCATTGTCTGCGGTACCGGCTTCAACATGTGCTATTATGAACCAGCGTTGCAAATGATCGTCAACTTGGAAGCAGCTGGCTTCGATGGCGCCCCGGCCACGGTCTGGGATTGCCTCGTCGATGAAGCATCCCAACAGCCTGGCGACCATCCCTTTGAAAAGATGATCGGTGGCCGTTATTTGAGCGAAATTTGCCGCGTCGTCTTTGGCGAATACCTCAAACGGGATATCCCGTATTTCACGACGCGCGATATGAACGAACTCATTTCTGGCCAGAAGACGGCAGAAGCCTTGCTCGGTTTCGCCGTCAGCGAAGAAGAACAAGAAGGACTCTGTGCCCTGGTTCGGGCCGTCGTTGCCCGAGCTGCTCGGTTCATCGGAGCAGCCAGCTTCGGCCTTCTCAGCCACCTGGCGCAGGATAAGGGCTTTACGGAAGAGTCCATCGCTATCGAAGGCAGCCTGGTCGAAAAAATCAAAGGCGTCCCGTCCCTCATCGAAGACGCCATCTGCCTTTTCTGCATGGCTCCGACCGACAATACGCGCATCCACGTAGCCCCCAACAGCAACGGCGCTTCCATCGGCGCTGCCATCGCCGCGGCCTTTTGTAGATAGCTTCTTGACGGTCCTCACTGGATTCCTTATAATGAAACTATAGCCCGGCCCCTGCGGATTTTTCCGCAGGGGCCCGTTTCGTGAAGGGGGAACCAGCCATGCAACTTGCCGAACTTATCAATGCCCATCGCCAGAAACTCAACAATACGGATATGGGAATCTGGAAGTACATTTTGCAGCACCGCACTGCTGTCCGCCACAGCTCAATCCATGAGCTGGCCAAGGCCTGTCACGTTTCGACGACGACGATTGTCCGCTTTGCCCCAAAACTGGGCCTCGATGGCTTTGGCGAATTCAAGATGCTTCTCAAGCGGGAAGAGCCGGAAGTTTCCTGCTATGATACGAGTGTCATGGATGAACTCCAGCATTTCTATGAACAGACTGTCGACAAGCTCTGCAGCCGTAACTTCGATAGTGCCAGCGCTCTTGTCCATGAAGCCAACCGGATTTTTACCTATGCATCGGGTTACGTCCAGAACAATGTCGTCCAAGAACTGAAGCGCCTTTTTTTCTACGATAACGTCATGCTCTACGACGTACCGGCACGGGAAGAGTTCCGCAACCTTATCCGGACTATGACCAAAGACGACTTGTTCATCATCGTCTCCTTTTCTGGCGAATCGCCGGCTGTCAAAGAGTTAGCGCAGGCTTTGAAACTGCGGGACATTCCTTTCATTTCCATTACCCGCTTGCATGACAATACCTTGGCCTCATTGTCGACGGTCAATTTTTACGTCTCGCCGGCCCGCTTCCAGCTCTATGATAAGGAAGATGACCACGTCGCTTTCCAATCTATGATGCCTTACTTTGTCCTGGCTGAGATTTGGTACGTCAAATATTGTATGTATCTGCACCATTTGAGACAAGAACAAAGCGCTTCCCAATAGGCTGTACCAAAGTACAGGAAATGTACCAGATTACAGGCCGGGGGCCGTGCGCCAGAACGCCGCGAATCTATTGTATTCGCGGCGTTTTTTTTATATCCTGTTACTAAACTTATTTGCCTTCTTCGGGCTGACCGTTGCCTTGTCGATCATCTTCAGTAATACAGGCCTCTTTGGCAGCCTGGCAGAAAAAGGGACCCTTTGGTACGATTTCTGGTACGTCGTCCAACAGGGGGCCTGGACGGTCTTCAACCAGATGCCGATCCTCTTCGCCATTGCCGTTCCCATTGGCTTTGCCAAGAAAGAACAGGCCCGTTGCGCCATGGAAGGCTTCGTCATCTACATGGTCTTCAACTATTTCATCGCCGGTATCCTGACCTTGCACGGCAGTTACTTCGGTGTTGATTATAGTCAGGATGCCGGTGCTGGTACGGGGTTAGCCATGATTGCCAACATCAAGACCTTGGATATGGGCATGCTCGGAGCTATTTTCATTGCCTGCATTTCGGCCTACTTGCACAATCACTTCTATGATACAGAAATCCCGGATTGGCTCGGTATCTTCAAGGGACCGGCCTTCGTCGTCGCCGTCGGCTTCTTAGTCATGCTGCCTATGGCGCTCCTCTTCGGCTACATCTGGCCGCCCATCCAGCACGGCATCGAACAGTTCCAGTTCTTCCTCAAGACGAGTGGTATCTTCGGCGTCTGGGCCTATACTTTCTCGGAACGCATCCTCTTGCCGGCAGGCCTGCACCATTTCATTTACCTGCCCTTCATTTATGGCCCAGCTGTCTGCGACGGCGGCATCCAGGCTTACTGGCTGCAGCACCTCAATGATTTCGCCACCAGTGCTCATTCCCTGCGGGACATGTTCCCCCAAGGCGGCTTTGCCCTCCACGGCAGTGCCAAAGTCTTCGGCCTGCCCGGCGCAGCCCTGGCCATGTACTATTGTGCTAAACCGGAAAAACGCAAGAAAGTCGCAACCCTGCTCATTCCGGCTACGATTACAGCCGTCCTCTGCGGCATTACCGAACCGATTGAATTTACCTTCTTGTTCGTCGCTCCGCTCTTATACGTCGTCCATGCCGTCTTAGCGGCTACCTTGTCGGCGGCGCTCTATTTCATCGGCCTGTCGGGCAACTTCGGCGGTGGCCTCATCGACTGCTTCGTCCAGAACTGGATCCCCTTGTTCCGCTATCATGCCTGAACCTACATTTTGCAGATTGCCATTGGCCTCGGCTTTACGGCCATTTACTTCGTCGTCTTCCGCTTCCTCATCCTTCACTTCGATTTGCCCACGCCGGGCCGTACCGATGATGGCGGCGAAGACAAACTGTTCACCAAAGCGGAATACAAAGCCAAGAAAGAAATGGAAAAGAAAGGCATTGCCGGCGGTGCCGATGCCCTGAAAGCCCAGGTCTTCCTCGATTGCCTCGGCGGTCCGGATAACATCCGCGAAGTCACCAACTGCGCAACCCGCCTGCGCGTCACGGTCAACGACCCGGATAAGGTCGCTGCGACCAGCAAGTTCACCAATGCCGGTGCCTTCGGCCTGGTCAAGAACGGCCACGCCATCCAGGTCATCGTCGGCCTGTCCGTGCCCAATGTCCGCGGCCACTTCGACGCCCTCATGAAAGGGGAAATGCCGGCAGCCGTAGAAAGCACGGTCCCGGAAACGAAAGAAGTCCCGGCAGAAACGCCGGCAGCTCCGGCTGCTGAATCCGTCGCTTCTGTCGATGAAGACGACCGTTCCATGAAGCTGAAAGCCTTTGTCTCCGGCGACCTCGTCGACATCAGCGAAGTACCGGACGATGCCTTCTCGCAGAAGATGATGGGCGATGGCGTCGCTATCAAACCGTCGGGCGATACCATCGTCGCCCCGGCAGACGCGACCGTTTCCATGATCATGGAAAGCTCGCTCCATGCGATTGGCCTGGAACTGAGCAACGGTGCCGAAGTGCTCATCCACATCGGCTTGGATACAGTCAATATGAATGGCGACGGGTTCACGCTGCTGACCCAGCAGGACGCCCAGGTCAAAGCCGGTGACCCCTTGATCCGCTTCGACCGCGATGCCATCGCCAAAGCCGGCTATAACGACATCGTCATCATGGCCGTCACCAACTCGACGGAATACCCGCAGATGAAGAAGGAACCGGACCAGCCTGTCGTCGCTGGTGAAACACCGATTGTCATTTTCTAGGAGGGTTTTATGGATACTTTGAAATGGTGGCAGCAGACGGCTGTCTATCAGATTTATCCCCGCAGCTTCCAGGACACGACGGGCAGCGGCGAAGGCGATATTGCAGGCGTTACGCGCCACTTGGATTATCTCAAGAAGCTCGGTGTCGGGGCCATCTGGCTGACGCCGGTCTACCCGTCGCCCATGGTCGACAACGGCTACGATATCAGCGATTATACGGCCATCGACGGGCGCTACGGCATGATAGAAGATATGGATACCCTCATTGCCGAAGGGAAGAAGCGGGATATCCGCGTCGTCATGGACCTGGTGTACAACCACACGTCGGACCAGCACGCCTGGTTCCAGGAATCGAAGCGCAGCCGCACGAACGACAAAGCGGACTGGTACATCTGGCGCGATGCCAAAGAAGACGGCTCGGCGCCGACGAACTGGCGCTCCATCTTCGGCGGCCCGGCCTGGACGTGGTGCGAAGAACGGCAGCAGTATTACCTGCACACCTTCGCCGTCGAACAGCCCGATTTGAACTGGGAAAATCCGGCCGTCCGCCAGGCCCTCTATGATGCGGCCAATTTCTGGATAGCCAAAGGCGTCGGCGGCTTCCGCATCGATGCCATCGTCTACATCAAGAAACCGGCCGTCTTTACAGACGGCCCCGTCGACGGAGCCGATGGCCTGTCGTCCATCCACAAGATGATCGCTAATACGCCGGGCATCCTCGACTTTCTCCACGAATTCCGCCGGAAGGTCTTCGACGGCCACGATATCTTCACCGTCGCCGAAGCCAACGGCGTCACGCCGGCTGACCTGCCCCAGTGGGTCGGTAAGGACGGGGCTTTCAGCATGCTCTTCGAGTTCAGCCATGTGAACCTGGAATTTCCTGACGATGAAGTCTGGTGCCGCGCTGAAAAATGGCCCCTGACCAAGCTCAAGAAGGCCCTGTCCGACAGCCAGCAGGCGACGGCAGCCAATGGCTGGTATCCCATCTTCTTCGAGAACCACGACCAGATACGCTGTGTCAACCGTTATTTCCCGGAAGGGACGGATAAGAAGAAGGCGGCCAAAGCCATGGCGACCATCTTGTTCAGCCTGCGCGGGACGCCCTTCATTTACGAAGGCCAGGAATTAGGCATGGCCAATACGGCCTTTGCCCGTATCGAAGACTACAATGACATTTCGACGCACGGCCAGTATCAGCTGGCCCTGGATGAAGGCTTTGCACCGGCAGAGGCCCTGCACCTCGTCCAGGCCCACAGCCGAGATAATGCCCGGACGCCCATGCAGTGGACGACGGCAGCCCAGGCCGGCTTTACGACGGGGACGCCGTGGCTGCCCGTCCATGACGATTACCTGCAGTGCTGTGCTGAGAGCGAAGAACACGATGCTGATTCGGTCCTCTGGTACTACCGCCGCATCCAGGCCGAACGCTTCCAGGGGGAAGCGGCAGCCATCCTGCAGCGAGGGCGCTACGAAGAGCTGCTGGCTGATGATGAACGCATTTACGCTTTCAAGCGTATCTTAGACGACCAGGCGACATTGACGCTGGTCAATTTTACCAACGAAACCATCGATTATGACGCATCGCTGACGGAAGGCGCAACGGTCCTTCTGGGCAACTACGACGCCCAGGAAGCCGGAAGATTGCGCCCGGCCGAAGCCGTCATCTATCGTGTATGAGGAGGATTATTATGTTAAAAATTGCTGCCAGCGATTATGACGGAACCCTGTTCCGCGACGATATCATTACGGCCCGCGATGCCGAAGCCATCCGCAGATGGCGGGCTGCAGGCCATAAATTCGGCGTCGTGTCCGGACGGGACCACGGCATGCTCATGCCCCAGCTCAAACACTATGGCGTCGAATATGATTACCTGGCCTGCAATAACGGCGGCCTCATCAGCGATGACCAGGACCGCGTCCTCTGGGAAGCCCGCATCGAACCGGCCGTCCTCAAGGCCGTCAGCAAGCTGGAGCTGGTCCGCAAGTCCTTCCATTTCTCCTTCTCTTCGCAGGACCGGACCTATCTCTGCCATGATTTGCCGGGCACCTGGGTCTGGCGGGAAGCGAAAGAATGGGACTATCCCATCGTGCCGATAACGGAAGATGACATCGACCATCTGCCCCAGACGATTCACCAGTATTCCCTGGGCTTCACCGATCCCGACGATGCCCTGGCAGCGAGCGAACAGGTCAACGCCCATTTCGGCGATACCGTTCATGCCTATCCCAACCGCTGTGCCGTCGACATCATTCCCTCCGATATCAGTAAACAACAGGCAATTGCCCACACGCTCTCCCTCTTTGGCTGGGACGGTGCGGACATCTTGGCTATTGGCGATGAAATCAACGACCTGCCCATGATCCTGGGCTATAACGGCTACACCGTCGCCACGGCCCGTCCGGCTATCCAGGACCAGGCTCGTAAAGTCTATGACAGCGTAGGGGCCATGCTGGAAGATAATTTATAAGAAAAGAGGTCCTTACCATGGATTTGAATAAAAAAGCCCTGGTTGTCCTGGCTGCCGTGACTCTCGGCACTGCCGGCACGGCCCTGGCCGCATCGGCTGACAGCTTCTCCGATGTCCCCAAAGACCACTGGTCCTATGAAGCCCTGGATTACCTGGCAAAAGAAGGCGTCATCGAAGGCATGGGCAACAGCACCTTTGAAGGCGGCCGCACCATGACCCGCTACGAAGTCGCCAGCATCGTCGCCAAAGCCATGCAAAAAGGCGGCGGCAACTTCGGGGACAAGACGGTCCTGGAAAAACTGCACGCCGAATATGCCGACGAAATCAACGTCTTGCAGCAGCAAGTCGCCAAGAACACCAAGCAGATCGAGCAGAATACCAAGGATATCCAGGAAAACAAGGAAAAAATCGACCGAGTCAAATTGTATGGCTTCATGCGTACACAGTACGATTATGACAAAGATACGACCTCCGGCACTATTGATAAACAGACTAATCGTTTTTACATGGACTTGCGCGGCGACTTTAAGGTCAACGATTACTGGACGGTCAAGTTCCAAAGCGAAACGAACCGCCATTATAATGACGGTCATCGGCGCAGTGAAAATGCCTTTAACTCGAATGGGGAACAGACTTGGTCCGGCCATGACGGCAATATGCAGCGAATTTGGGTCGAAGGGCAGAAAGACGGTCGTTTTGTCAGCATTGGTCGTGCCTGGCGCGGCTTAGGCTTTCAGAATGTCCTCGTCGGTAATGAAACTGACGGTATCCAATTCGGAGCGCCCATTCCGGGAACGAAATTGACTGGCAGTGGTTTCTGGTTCGCTTCGACAGGTGCAGGGAACAGGGAAAGCTTATACGGTGCTGCTGTTTGGGGGTCTGTGGCCAAGAACCTGGATATCAACTTTGCCTATGCAAAGAGCAGCTTAGGTAAAAATGAGAAGTACGGTTCTGGCAATGTTTCGTACTACCAGACGGACATGAAGGAATTTAACGACGATGGGACTCCCAATAAAAATTATGGCCGCGTATCGCCAGTATACGATAATCAGGATACGACGAATAAACGCAGTTATGGCTATGTCCTCAGTATGGCTACGAACATCAATAAAGACTTGCGCTTTATTGCCGACTATGCCAAAACCGATGCCGATTTCCAGAACAACAGCATCGCTTTGCGTTTGAATTACAAAGATGCTGATTATAAAAAGCCTGGCAGTTATGGCCTTTATCTGCGTTATATTAAATATGGCGAAAACGGCTGGCTCGCTGGGGATGACGAATGGAACTCCATTTGGAATGGCACCAAGGGTTGGATTGCCGGTGTCCGTTATGCCCCGTGGAAAAACATTATCTGGGAAACGATGTATTCCAAACAGAAACGCCACTGGAGTACGTCGGATGAATATGACCGTAATCTCTTCCGGACTGAACTGGATTTCCATTTCTAAAATTTAAGGCCTTTCCTCGGACTCAGATGCGGCTGCGCCGCGACAGACTCAAACTGACAACGACGCTGCGGGAAACCCTCAGCGCGTAGCGGGCCGCCCGCAGCCACTGTCCGTCCAGGGAACTATCCTGCAATTGACAGACCAGAAAAATCTGGGCGTCCCCTACGGAATCGCATACAGGCGATGAAAAATAAATGCAGGCCGCAGGTCACAGGTCGCAGGTCGCCCAAAAAACGGCCAGCGGCCGCACGTAGGGGCTCGCACGTGGCGAGCCCGCTAGGGTGATTTCGCCACAGCCTGTTCTGGTATAATGGCAGGCAGTTACGAATCACGAACCATTAAATAGGACTGTCGCATGAATGTTTCTGACAGCATGCGAGGCCCTGTTTACTTTATAGTTTGTAGCACAGAGTTTGTAGTTTGCAGAGAAAACCTTTAAATTTAAACCCATCCGCTAACAACTAACAACTAGCCACTAACAACTTTAAAGGGCTTGTCGTCGTGCGACAAGCCCTTTTTCCTTGACGCCTTTTTTTTCTCTTGTTATAATGAATTAACACAAAAGAACAAATACAAACATTATATGATGAGAAAAGTATGTAAGGATAAACATGAGGTGAAGTGTATGTTACCAGCAGAACGACGGCAGTTTATTTTGAACGAACTGTACAAGAACAAAGCTGTAACGGTCAATGACCTGGCCCAGCAGCTTGATGTCACGACGATGACAATCCGGCGGGATTTGCAGCATTTGGAAGAAGGCGGCTTAGTCGAAAAAAGCCACGGCGGCGCTGTTTTGGTAGAATCTTCTGTCAAAGAAGCGACGTATCGCAATCGTAAATTAGTCCACATTGAAGAAAAGCGGCGCATGGCGGCAGCGGCCTTGCCTCTTATCGAATCGTCTATGAGCATCTATCTCGATGCGGGTACGACGAATTTTGAGCTGGCTGAATTGATGGCCAAACAGCGCTGGGATAATCTGACCGTCGTGACCAATGATTTAGCCATTGCCCAGGTCCTGACTCCGGTCATGGGGCTGTATGTCATCCTCTTAGGCGGCCATATTGACGTCGAATCCAGTTCGACGTGCGGCGTCTTGGCGACCAATATGGTCCGGGCCATGCATTTCGATATCTGCTTTTTAGGGACTCAGGCCATCACGCCGGATTGGCGCATCATGACGGCCAATGCTGAGAAAATCGATGTCAAACGGGCTTGTCTTCAGGCATCGGATAAGGTCGTCCTCCTGGCAGACCATTCTAAGTTTAAGAAACATAAACTCTATTATATCCTGGACCTCTGGGATATGGATGTCCTCGTCAGTGACTATCAGGCCAGTGCAGAAGAAGCGTCCTTATTTGAAGAACACCAGGTTCAGTTTATCCGCGTTTAAGGGGGAGAGCACATGCATCATTTTGTCATCATTGCTGATGATTTTACGGGAGCCAATGATACAGGCGTCCAGCTTTGCAAGCACGGGATTCCTGTCGATGTTATCCTGGATACGGCACAGATAGAAGCCAATGGCAACAGCCTGTCCATCGACAGCGAGAGCCGCGTCGTTTCCGGCCAGGAAGCCTATGACCGCGTGTATGCGGCCGTACAGCAGGTACAGCAAACCGGTGGCTGCCGTTTTCTGTATAAGAAAGTCGATTCGACGCTGCGCGGTCATTTGCAAGAAGAAATCCGGGCTGTTGTCGATAGTTATGCGCCGGAACTCATCATCTTTGCGCCGGCTTATCCTGAGCAGGGGCGGACTGTCGAAGCGGGGCGGCTTTGCGTCCATGGGACACCGTTGCTGGATACGGAAATCGCCCGTGATCCGCGGAATCCCTTGCAGGAAGATCACGTACAACGGATTTTGTCGACGTGCCTGCAGCAGCTGGTCTGTCACTATACCCTCGATGCCATTGAGGACGATCGTCTTGACTTTACCGGATTAGCTTATTCCTTTGATACGATGGAGCAGGCGCAGCTGGAACGGATTGCCGAAAAAGCCGGTCAGACGGGGAAGAAAGTCCTGTGGATCGGTTCTGCCGGTTTGGCCCAGGGAATATTACAGATACAGCTGCGGGAGCTCCCGGCCATGGCCGTTATTGGCAGCATCAGCAGCAAGACCATGGACCAGCTGGCGTATTGCCGGAACCGGGGCCTTCCCGTCGTGGCACTGGACATGAGGGCCCTTTATGAAAATCAGGATGGAAGGACAGCGATTCAGAAAATCGTAAACTTTTTGCAGTCTGGCCAGAGCGTGGTCCTCACGGGGGCTGCCTGCCGCCAGGATTATGAAGACTTTGCTGCCTATGGCCGGGAAAAGGGGATTTCTACGGATGAATTGGCCGAATTTACCAAACAGACCCTAAGCCGGATGGTGCCGGCTATTTTGCAGGAAACCGCCGTTAGCGGTTTGTTTTTGACCGGTGGCGATACGGCCATTGCCGTCATTTTGCAGTTAGGGGCCAGCGGGTCCCATATTGAACGGGAGATAGTGCCCGGTTTTGTGCAAGGCCGTTTGCTGGGAGGCAGCCAGGAAGGATTGCCTATCGTCACCAAAGCTGGTGCCTTTGGTACGGAAGAAGATATTTTCCGCTGTATCCAGGAACTGAAATACAATTAATTACATTTTTTTTAGTTCTAAAATGTTGTTTTGTGTTATAAAATCATACATATAGAGAAATGAAAAAAGCCAGGAATGAGCATGAGTATGCCATCTCTGGCTTTTTTTTCTGTGATTTTCTTGGAAGTTGCCTCTGAAATATGATGAAAAAATAGCATGGTGTATATACGAAAAAGCCATTGACTTATTAGAGAAACTCTCCTATAATCTAATTAACAAAAACAAACAGATAAGAACACAATCAAACAAAAAATGATTGTGACAAAGGAGGAGGTACAGTGGCAGTAAATTTTGTAGGCATTACCATGGGCGATCCGGCTGGTATCGGGCCGGAGATTTCCCTTAAAGCTATAGATGCTAAAACGGAGTACCAACAATATGTCTTGATTTATGGCAGCTACGACGTGCTTCAATACTATCATCAACGGCTTCAGCTGACGACGCCGCTGGTACGCATTGAAAAGGTACAGGACTTCCAGCCAGGGAAAATCAACGTCATTTCTGTCGTCGACCTGGCTATCGGCAAAGATATTGAAATCGGGCAGGTATCACCCGTTGCCGGTGATGCGGCGTATCAATATATTGCCCGGGCCATTTCTGATGCTTTGAAAGGCGATATCCGCGTTGTCACGACGGCTCCCTTGAATAAGGAAGCCCTCCATAAAGGCGGTCACAACTTCGACGGTCATACGGAAATCTTCGCTACCCTGACGAAGACGAAATCTTATACAATGATGCTTTGGAGCGAACACATGTCTGTCGTCCACGTATCGACTCACTGTTCCCTGCGGGAAGCCTGTGACAGAGCGACGAAAGCCAGGGTGCTGGAATGTGTTCATCTGGCCGATAAGGCGATGAAGCAGTTGGGCGTCGAAACGCCGCGGATCGCTGTTGCCGGCTTGAATCCCCACAGCGGCGAAGCCGGGCTCTTTGGCCGGGAAGAAATTGATGAAATCATCCCGGCTGTCCAGGCGGCCCAGCAGGAAGGCCTCGATGTCGATGGGCCGGTCCCGCCGGATACGGTCTTCTTGAAAGCCTATAATGGCGTCTACGACATCGTCGTTGCTATGTACCATGACCAGGGACATATCCCCATGAAAATGGTAGCCTTTGATTCCGGCGTCAATGTCACGCTGGGCCTGCCCATCATCCGGACATCCGTCGATCATGGCACGGCCTTCGATATTGCCGGCAAGGGCATTGCCAAGGCGGACAGCATGTGCTATGCCGTCGATTTAGGAAAACGATTTGCAGAACATTAAATTTTACATATATTCACAAAGGAGCGAGATACATTATGTTTAAAGCAGAAGGTTTGATTACACCGGTTGTTACGGCGTTGACGGAAACGGAAGAATTCAACAAAAAAGAATACCAGGCTTTTATCGACCACTTAATCAAAGCCGGCGTCCATGGGATTTTCCCGCTGGGGACGAACGGCGAATTCTATGCATTTTCGGCTAAAGAAAAACTGGAAATCATCGAAGCTGCCGTCGAAGCCGTCCAGGGTCGCGTCCCCGTCTATGCCGGCACGGGCTGTGTTACGACGAAAGAAACAATTGAATTGTCCAAAGCAGTCCAGCAGATGGGCGGTGTCGATTGCTTATCTATCATCACCCCATATTTTGTAAAGGCTTCACAGGCTGACTTGATAGAACATTACAGTGCCATTGCCGAAGCCGTCGATATGCCGATTTTGTTGTACAACATCCCGGCGCGGACAGGCAATTCCATTGACTGGAAAACCGTCAAGACCCTGGCAAAATATGAAAACATCATCGGCATCAAAGATTCGAGCGGCAACTTCGACAACATGCTGAAATACATCGAAAATACAGATCCCCGCCTTAACGTATTGGCCGGCAGTGACTCCCTCATCCTCTGGGCCCTCATGGCCGGCGGTACCGGTGCCATTTCGGGCTGCTCCAATGTCTTCCCGGAATTGATGGTCAGCATCTATAACTACTGGAAAGAAGGCAACATCGAAAAGGCCAATGAATCGCAGAAGAAAATCAGAGCTTTCCGCAATGTCATGCAGATGGGCAATCCGAATTCGGTCGTTAAATTAGCTGTCAACATGCGCGGCTATCACGTAGGACCGGCTCGCCAGCCGTCGAACTGCACGGATCCGGCTATTAAAAAAGCGCTGGAAGATGTTTTCAAACTGTATGAATAATAAAGGCAAGGAGATGTAACTCATGGCTAAGGTTGTAATTTCACATCGTCTTCATGATGATGGTATGGCTGTTCTTGAAAATGCTGGGGTAGATGTCGTTATTACGAATAGTGGCGATCCTAAAGTTATGTTACCAGAATTAAAAGATGCGGATGGGGTTATTATTCGGATTGGCTCTATTGATCGTGAAACAATGGAACAATGCCCTAAATTAAAGGTTATTGGTCGCCCTGGCGTTGGTGTTGACGATGTCGATGTTGAAGCGGCTATTGAATTAGGGATTCCTGTCGTTATTGCTCCTGGTGCTAATAGTCGGTCTGTTGCAGAACATGCCATGGCAATGATGTTTGCTTGTGCTAAAGATATGATGCGCAGTGATAGAGAAATGCGCAAAGGAAATTTTGGTATCCGCAGTTCCTATAAAGCTTATGAATTAGGTGGAAAAACGCTGGGATTGCTTGGGTATGGTCATATTGGCAGTATTTTTGCTGGCATGGCTGCTGGTATTGGGATGAAGGTTCTGGTTTATGATCCTTTCATTAAAAAAGAAATTGTTGAAGCGCAAGGATATGGGTATCGTGAAGATATGCACGATATTTTGCGAGAAGCAGACGTTGTTTCTATCCATACGCCATTGACCCCGCAGACAAAAAATATGATTGGGGAAGCAGAATTAAGAATGATGAAAAAAGATGGAATCTTGATAAACTGCGCTCGTGGTGGGATTGTAGACGAAGCTGCTTTAAACAAAGCTTTGGATGAAAATTGGATTCACAGTGCCGGTACGGATGTTGTTGTACATGAACCGATTGACCCGGCAGATCCGATTTTCCATCACGATAATATTGTCGTTACGCCACATATGGCTGGCCAGACACGGGAAGCTGCTTCTGGAGTGGCAACACTCGCAGCAGAAGGAACCGTTGCTGTTATAAGTGGTCAAAAATGGGATAAAGTTTGCAATCCGAAGGCTTACGAACATCCCCGTTGGAATAAGTAATTGGCGGATCTGTAACGCTATGTATATAATAAAAAGCATGAAACGATTGCAAATATTCGAGAACGCCCATTTCCTCTTATGCAATGATTCATGCTATACATTGTAGTATAGCACATTGATCTGGCCACACCAAACGGAAAAAAGTCATAGTTAAGGACCTATTTTGTAATAAAGAAAGGTGTGACTTATAAATGGAAGAAATGATGAAAAAGACCAATGCACGCTGGAATATCTTTTTTATGTTAGCTATTATTTGCACAATTAACTACATTGATCGGGCTGTTATTTCAGTGTGTATGCCACAAATTCAAGAAGAATTAAAATTTTCGCCAGAAGTTGTGGGTGCAATTTTAAGTGCATTTTTTTGGGGATATGCATTGATGCAAATTCCTTGTGGATGGCTTTGCGATAGATTTAAACCAGGTAAAATTTTACTTATTGGTGGGTTGTGTTGGGGAATATTCCAAGCCATTACTGGTCTCATTAGTAGTAGTAAGATTTTTATGTTTATTCGTGTATTGCTGGGGGTTTCAGAAGCTCCTATTTATCCGGCAGGAGCAAAACTGCAATCTATATGGTTGCCTGTTACTGAACGTTCGAGAGGTAGTGCTTTAGTCGATGTTGGTTCCTCATTAGGTAATGCTTTTGGGGCTCCCCTCGTTGCCTTGTTTGTTTTGTGGCTTGATGGATGGCGGGGAGCATTGATTGCTATCGGGATTTTAACGGCGGTAATTGTTTTAATTTGCGGAAGAAGATTAATGTCAACTCCTGATACAAACAAGCATGTTAATCAAGCTGAACGCAATTATATTAAAAATGCGTTGGAAGAAGAGTGGAAAGCTAATCAGGCGGATAGTGTTGCTACAAAAGTAAAAGTAAAGTTGACGACCTATTTTATGCACAAAGATTTTTGGGGAATGTGTTTTGGATTTACTTGTGGAAATGCTATTGCCTATGGGTTGATGACTTGGGGACCTATGTATTTGGCTACTGTTCATCATTTGGATATTAAAGGACTTGGCGGCGCTTTGTTTATTATTTATGGGGTCAGCGTCCTTGGTGGTTTATTAGGTGGAACTATCACAGATACTTTGAAAAGAAAATTTGGGAAAGAAAATTATAATAAAATTATGCATTGTAACCTTTTGCTGATTGGTGTTATGACTGGCGGAGCAATGCTTTTATTGAGTCAGTCGGATTCTCTTTATATGGCAATTGGGTGCATTACGGTTGCTTTATTTTTCCAAAAATGGTCTGGTTGCTTGTATTGGACTGTTCCGGCTGCATTAGCTCAACGTGAAAATATCGGTACTGTTGGGGGATGCATGAACTGCGTGGGTAATATCGGTGGCGCTATTATTCCTCTGATTATTGGTGCGATTGTTGGATCTACAGGATCCTATTTCCTGGCGTTAGTATTATTTGCTTGTTTTGGTATTGGCATCGGTCTATTTTCGTTACTTATCAACTTTAAAAAGAAGATAGGTGTTGATATGTAATAAATTAAAAAATAATAGTTTAAAAAGAATACAGCACTTTACAACTTTTACGCCACCTCGGAAGTTGACGAAACCAGTTTACAC
>NZ_JAJBQV010000043.1 GCF_020539865.1 Megasphaera elsdenii
TTGTGTAAACTAGCTTCGTCAACTTCCGAGGTGGCGTAAAAGTTGTAAAGTGCTGATATTTTACAAAAAATAAAATAACAATCCAAAGAAACTTTGAACACCATCTCGACATATTGCCTCAAATATGCAAATCTACCCAATTTTGCTAAAATAAAGGCAATCAATAGTCTATACAATTTGATTTTTTGCCTTGTATGCCATTCCCCTTCTAGGAGGTCTTATTATGGATTATTTAAGCAATATGTTTTCTTTGAAAGGTAATGTCGCCCTCGTCACGGGCGGTTCTTACGGCATCGGTTTTGCCATTGCCAAAGCGTTAGCCCGCGCTGGCGCCGTGATTGCCTTCAACTGCCGCAGTCAGGAACACCTGGACCAAGCTATGAAGGATTACGAAAAAGAAAGCATCGAAGCGCACGGTTATATTTGCGATGTCACTGATGAACTCCACGTGCAAAAATTAGTCAGTGAAATAGAAAAGACGTTGGGGACTATCGACATCCTCGTCAATAACGCCGGTATCATCAAACGTATCCCCATGTGTGACATGACGACGGAAGAATTCCGCCAGGTCGTCGATATCGACTTAGTCGGCCCATTCATCGTATCCAAAGCGGTCATCCCCGGCATGATTCGAAAAGGCCACGGCAAAATCATCAATATCTGCTCCATGATGAGCGAATTAGGACGTGAAACCGTGTCGGCTTACGCCGCAGCCAAAGGCGGTCTGAAAATGTTGACCCGTAATATCTGTTCCGAATTCGGCGGAGCTAATATCCAATGTAATGGCATCGGTCCTGGCTACATTGCAACGCCCCAAACGGCCCCGCTGCGTGAGAAACAGCCTGATGGCTCCCGCCATCCTTTCGACCAGTTCATCGTCTCTAAGACGCCAGCTGGCCGCTGGGGAACGACAGAAGACCTCGAAGGTCCGGCTGTTTTCTTAGCGTCCCATGCTTCGGACTTCGTAAACGGACACATTTTATACGTCGACGGCGGTATCCTGGCCTACATCGGAAAGCAACCGTAAACATAAAAACAAGGAGCTGCCATATGAGGCAGCTCCTATTCTATTTAGAATTTTGAAAGGATGAAGAACTATGAAATCTGGATTAATTCTCGCAGGTGAACCCATGGGCCTCTTGATTGCTCAAAGTGAAGGTTCCCTCGATAGTGTAAGTGGTTATGATTTAGCCGTTGCTGGCGCAGAATTCAATGTAGCTGTAGGGGTAGCACGTCTGGGGCATCGCGTTACGTACATGACAAAACTCGGTAAAGATCCTTTTGGTCAGCGAATCATCCATGTGCTGAACGAAAACAAAATTGGCAATGAATTTGTTGCCTGGAGCGATACGAGAACTGAAAGGACGTGTCAGCCAAGACGATCCGGATATTTTTTATTTCCGTGCCGGCTCAGCGGCCTCTACATTATCCGTCGAAGATGTCGAAAAAATCCGCTTTGAAGAATACAGCCATATCCATCTGACAGGCATCTTGCCAGCCCTAAGTGAATCAACGCGGGCTGCTGTTAACTTAATGTTCGATAAGGCTCGTCAGGCAGGCTTGCTGATTACATTTGATCCTAATTTACGGCCTCAGCTCTGGCCCAATCAAGATGTCATGATTCAGTCCATTAATGACATGGCTTCCAAAGCTGACATCGTTCTTCCGGGAACAGCCGAAGGCAAAATACTCATGGGCAGTGATGACCCGAAAAAAATCAATGCCTTTTATCGCAACCTGGGAGCTAAAGCCGTTATTACGAAAGTCGGCAGCCAAGGTGCTTATGTAACAACGGAAACTGAGGAATATCTCGTTCCTAGTTTCAAAGTCGATAAAGTCGTTGATACGGTCGGTGCTGGCGATGGTTTTGCAGCCGGTGTCATTACAGCATTAATGGAAGGCCTTCCTTTGAAAGAAGCTGTCCGCCGTGGTAATGCCATTGGCGCTATTTAGGTTACCAGCCGGGGAGACAATGAAGGCCTTCCCTATCCCGATCAGTTAAAAACATTTATGGAAAAATAGGAGTAACCCATGATCAGTAAAAATATGAAGAAAATATTTGAAATCGGATTGGTTCCACTTATCGTTTTAGAAGATGCACAAGATGCAACTCCTTTTGGTCAAGCCTTGGTCCGTGGCGGCATCCCGATTGCCGAAGTTACCTTCCGTACAGATGCCTGCTTGGATATTATCCGCGCTATGAAGACCACCCTGAACTCATCGTCGGTGCTGGCACGGTGCATAATGTAGCTCAGGCGCAAGCCGCTGTAGAAGCAGGCGCTGAATTCATCATCACATCAGCCTACAATCCTCAAGTTACCAACTGGTGTGTCGAAAATCACATCGATATCATGCCAGGAACTGTATCTCCGGCCGATATCGAAGCAGCTAATGGGTTAGGGCTGGAAGTTTGTAAGTTTTTCCCAGCTGGGGCATATGGCGGTCCCAAAACTTTAAAAGCCCTTGCCGGGCCCTTTGCCGCCATGAAATTCATTCCAACGGGCGGCGTAAATTACGACAATATGAATGAATATCTAGATTTACCGAATGTCGCAGCTGTCGGCGGCAGTTTCATTGCCCCGTCTGATTTAGTCAAAGCTAAGGATTGGGATGCCATTGCAGCGCACTGCCAAAAAATCGTCTGTCACATGTTAGATTTCACGCTCGGTCACGTCGGCCTACATGTACCCGGCTGTTCTGAAGCAGAAGCTGTAACCGACGGTCTTTGCCGATTAATGGCCCAGGACAAAATCCCCGGATCTGACAATTTCTTTGCAGGCCCTATCGCTGAAATCTTCGACCATGAAATGCCTGGTACGAACGGTCACATCTGCATCGACACACGCGATATGCCCCGCGCCTTAGCTTTCTATCGGCGTCAGGGAATCGCCTTGGATGAAGAGCATTGCTATCGAGATGAAAAAGGAAATATCAAAGTCGCATTTTTAAAAGAAACTGTAGGAGGTTTCTCCATTCATTTGCGCAGAAAATAAAAAAATCCCCTGGTGCTATCAAAATAATAGATAACATCGGGGGAATTTTTTACATTATACCAGGAGAATTATGCTCCAGCAGCTTCTTTATTTTTGTTCAACATGATGTGCAAGACTTCGCAATCGGTCTGCTGCATACCATTGGATGCCAAGAGGCCTACGTTGCGGATACATTCATCAGCCGTATTGGCGACGAGTCCATCCGTACCTTCTACGCGGATACCGTCTAAGGCCATAAGGACTGAACGATAGGCAATCTCCGCTGCTGAAGCGACTTTCATGGCACAGCTATCGGCTGCGCCATCACAGACCATACCAATAATGCCGCCATTCATAGACGAAATAGCTTTACAAATAGTCTGATACGGCGTCTTGCGGTCGAGGAGCCAGGCCATGCCAGCTGCTGCCCCCATGGCAGCCGTAACGGTCGCACAAAAAGCAGACAGCTTAGGTAAATAACTGTGAGCATAAATAGCTACCATACTGGCCAAGGCCAGGGCTCGGACACGTTCTTCGCCAGAGGCTTTGATATGGTCAGCAACAACAGTCACCGGTTCCGATACGGTGATGCCCTGATTTCCAGAACCAGAATTGGTCATGGCCGGACAGGCAGCGCCACCCATGCGGGCATCCGAAGCGGCCACTGTGCGGACTTGGATTTCACGGGCTAAATCGCCTGCCAGCAAACCGTCTTTAATGTGTTTTTCCATAGTGCAACCAATGCGAAGGCCATATTTTCCAGTCAATCCTTCCTTCGACAAGGCATCGTTCAAATTCTCTGCGTTTTTGATGAATTGAATGTTGGCAAGAGGAGTATTTTCAGCAAATTTCAAAATGTCTTTGATAGAAAGAGACTGCAAAAAAGCAATCTTATCGACTTCATTATTATCCTGATTTGACTGCTTTTTAAAAACAACCTGACCATCTTTTTCAATCAAGACAACGTTCGTATGGTTATCAATGATGACGGCGCGAGCATGATGATTTTCTCCATAAACATCAGCTTCCGAATAAAGGATATGCTTTGTCGTTTCATTGACACCAACGGTAACTTTGCCGTCAGCTACCATTTGTTTTCCTTGGGCTACCACATCAGGCGTCAAGGATTTCAGGACCTGGAGGCCTGCGTTAGCATCGCCGCCCAGGGCACCAACAGCAGCAGCAATAGCCAATCCCGGCATGCCGGTGCCTGGAACCATAACGCCCATCCCATTTTTCATCAAATTAGCGGAAACAAAGGCTTTGACAGCTTGTACGGGTTCTCCCAATTCTTTCGCCGCTGTAGCCGCTGCAAAAGCCAGGGAAATCGGTTCCGTACATCCCGTAGCCGGTTTGATATCTTGCTTCATGATTTCAATCATTTTATTCCACATAGTACATGTTTCCATTATTATCACTCCTAAAAAAATCAATCTATAAAATAATCCGTTATAGACTTACGAAAAAGCCAGGAACGGTGAGATAATTAACAAGATGCCCGTCGCAATGATGAGATATAACGAAACGCCTTTCAAGTCATGCAAGCGCGGCACCCGGTAGACGAGATAAGCCGGAATCAGGCAGCCAATCATGCCAAAGACAGGGCTGCAAATTGAAGTAAAGCTCAAAACGGGAGCATTGAGGATAATGGCACCCCACGACACGAGGACAGCAAAGACCAGGATACCCAAGGAAACGGCACGTGCATTAATCTTATCTTCTGGCATAATGCGTTTCAAGCAGTTCATGGCAATACCGCGGCAGGCTTCGCGGAAGCCAAGGAAGACGCCGAAGAAGGCTGTAACGACAGCAAAAATGTTTAAAATCAGGCTCATGATCTTAATAGAGGTGCCGGGAATCCCTTGCGCAGCCAATGCCAACGCAGAGATATTATTTTCATAGGCCATAACAGCCTGGTCATGTCCCATAGCCATGTTAAAAGAAATGGCGTAGAAAAAGACCGTAACAAAGAGTACGCCAAAGGCGATATTCATAGCCCGCAACGCTTTATATCGAGCCACTTCAATCGATTTGTTATGCGAACGATAGGAAATAACCATCGGGCTCAAGCTCTGTAAAAATAAAATAGATGTCAGCGTAAAAGGCAGCATGATGATAGTCTGCTTGATGAGATAGCCAAAATCGGGAAAACTACCTATATTCGCTAAATTCCAATGCTGGACCATAATCATACCCAAAACAGCTACGACGCACAGCTTCGTCAAGACCATTAGCGTAGAAATCTTGAAGAGTACTTTTTCGCCACGAGAAGCAATGGCTACGAGGGCACAAATAATGGCCAACCCGTATAACGGATTTTTAGCCAGTGAATGGTCCGTCACGCCAAAGGTGACTAAGAAGGAAGCACTGTCATTATTGATGGCCGTCGAATAGACGAATACCCAGATAATGAGCATCAGGAAGTAAAGAAGACCTAAGAACAGGCCCCAGTTCTTGCCCAAGTAGTTGCCAATGACACTAGGATAATCTTCACATCTTTCAGATTTTGCCAGAGTATTAATGAATAATCGCTGGAAAAGGTACATAGCCGGATAACCGATAATAGATGACAAGAGATAAATCCAAATCCCTGCCAAGCCTACCTGTACCGGTAAAAATACGATGCCTGCACCGATAGCCATGCCGATACTCATAATGACCCATCCCCAGTCGGTACTGTCAAACTTGACGGCTTCTTTCCACTGGGCTTTGGTCATACCCGCTTTTTCCCATCGGGTCAACTTTTCTTTCCCCAAAGTTTGTCCTTTATCAGGACACTGAACTGTCTGTTCCATTCTATCAATCTCCTTTTATAGTGTAATCCCTTCATTCCACACAAGATACCGTCATTGCCTATACGCTTGTATGCCCCTCTTTTTTAATAAAATATTATCATAATAATAATTATTTTGCAATATTTTGATTTTGCATTTTTGTAATGAACAATAGCCAATAGTTGTGTTTTTGTAATGTACTTTTAAGGTCAAAAAATATCCTGTCAAAAGCAAAATATTTTAGCAGGATATTTATAATCTCGTTATATTTACTTTCTTACTAAGAGACAAATTCTAAGAAAAACCAATAAAACTTCAACCACTCATTCATTGAATCCAGCGAACAGCAAACAAGGTAATATTCGTTACCCATTCCTGTTCCTGATAATCACTCATGGAAAATCGGATAGCTTTGGCTGGATGATACTTTTCAACATAGGCCTTTAAGCTTTTCGATCGTAAATTCTGTTCCGCTTTCACTTCCAGAGGAAGGACCTCTTTCCCTTTCTGAATCATGAAATCAATTTCATAGCGATTACTGGAAGAAGTAAAATAATACGGTTCATACGACGTTTCAGAAAGCAATTGCTGACAAACATACTGCTCTGTCAAAGCCCCTTTAAACTCTACAAAAATATCGTTTCCATCTAAAAGGGAATGAACGTCCAATTCGCTAATAGCTGCTAGTAACCCTACATCTAAGAAAAAAAGTTTATATGCGTTCTGTTCAGCATATGCTTTGAGTGGCATGGCTGGTTTGGAAACACGGTTCACTTTAGCAATCAATCCGCAGTCGACAAGCCATTCTACAGCAATTTCAAAATCTTTAGACCGGGCCCCTTTTTTGACCTGACCAAAGAAGAATTTCTTATTTTCTTTCGCTAACTGAATCGGGATGGCATTCCATACCATTCGGACACGAGGAATCTCTGCCGTGATGATATGCTTACTAAAATCCGCTTCATATAAGGTAATCAAGTCGCTTTGAATCTGCCGTATCGCACTATAATCAGACGTTTCTACAAAAGCGGCTACCGCTTCCGGCATACCACCGATATAATAATAATTCTTGAGCCATGTGACAAAACTTCAAGCTTGCAGGCTGCCTTGGGGGCTCAGCGCTTCTATGAAGCGAGCCTTTTAGCCCATTTTAGAAGCCGGCTTTGGCCAATTCGTCTTTCATGGCACGGCGTTTCCGGTAAGTTTCCCGCCATTCTTGGGCGATTTTGCGGGCTATGTTCAAGCCTTCGGGATAGGTGCTAAGTTTTTTCAGGTAAACGATGCAATCTCGATATTGATTGCGGCTATTCAGTCCAGGCATGGCCTTTTTCACATAGGCTGCATAGTAATCCCGGATTTCATTGCTTCATAGTGCTCGATTTCCGCATCAATCCGTTCAAGCTTTCATTTCAAGGACGCCAGGTCATCGAAGTCATGATACAGCACTTCTTCATAATAGCGTTCAATCCATTTTCTTCCACCTATACGTTATGATTTTCTTTCTTGATACGGTTCAAGTAACGGTAAATCGTCGGCTCTGATACGCCCAGGACCTGGGCCAAGGCATAGACGCTGCCCTTGAGAACGAAGAGCCCGTTTTTGTAGAGGTCTTCTACGACGACTAGCCGTTCTTTTTGTGAAAGGCGTTTGGCATCGGCTGCATAAGGCTGCAGCGCCCGCTGGATTAGGTGCTGAATGGCATCGTCTACGGTCGGATACATGCTCTCTGAAATCTCAACACCAAGGAAATGGTCATCACCATTCTTCAAGCCCGGCGGAACCACACCGGACAGCTTTTTTTCCGTATCCATGAGAATTAAGGCATCCAACTGTTTCCGCACGTCCAAATAGTGCTGGACGTCGTAGTTCAGGCAGAGCGCCCCGATGATGTTATCGGCCTCATCATGAATGAAGAACGTCGAAGACCGCAAGGTATGGCCATTGATGCTCTTTCCGTAGTAATTGGTCATGTACTCCTGATCCCGTTTTTTACCGACCTGCATGAGTTTCAGAATGAAATCCGTCGCCGGAGCACCGAGCTTGCGGCTACTGATATCGCCATTGGCAATGGCGATGACCGACTCCTCAGGATGGCGCAAATCATGCAGGACAACTTCGCACTCCTTTCCCAACGCGGCTCCTAAAAAAGGAACGATATGTTTATACATTTCTAAAATACCCACGACGTCACTCCTCCTATTTAGTATAAGAAAATTTTATCACAATGAGAATATGTAGGGCAAGAAAAAAAGGCGCTGTCGCATGAAGACAGCGCCTTTTGGGAGTTTGAAGTTGAATGTTTGATGTTTGAGTAGTGTAACTGGTTTTATAAATTTAAGGCCATCGCCTCAAACATCAAACGTCATACATCAAACCACGAGCATAGAATGATTGTTCATGGCGGCAAAGGTTATTACATGAAATCCTCCCTACACTTCCGCAATGACTTCAATTTCACAGAGGAAATGAGCCGGCAGTTCTTTAACAGCTACGCAACTGCGGGCAGGTTTGCTGATGAAAGCTTTTTCATAGATGGCATTGAAAGCAGCAAAGTCTTTCATATCATAGAGGAAGCACGTTGTCTTAACGACTTTCGAGAAGTCCGTTCCAGCTGCTTCGAGGATAGCGGCAATGTTCTTGACAGCCTGTTCCGTCTGGGCTTCGATGCCTTCCTGGAGCTTGCCCGTCTGCGGGTCGACACCAGCCGTCCCGGAAATATACAACATACCATTCGATACCATAGCCTGCGAATAAGGACCGATAGCTTTCGGTGCGTTCTGGGAAACAATTACGTTCATGGAAATACCCTCCTGTAAGATAACTTTATTTTACTAATAAAATTTTATCACAATAATAATTGATTTTCAATGAGTATCTCACCGTTTTTTACCGAAAAGCATTTCCGGTGGTGCCTTTAATGTTGACATATGTCATCTATATATCTATAATAAAAGGCGTAAAGGAGGGGGTATTATGCCGAGACCACCGCGGTGCCGGCGGGTTTGTTCATTGCCGGCGGCTTCTGTCTTTGGACCTGTAAACGGAGGACAATCAACAGATGCCATTATCATGGGCATTGATGAGTATGAAGTCATCCGCCTCATCGACTGGGTCGGCTTGACGCAGGAACAGTGCGCCGCTCAGATCAATGTGGCGCGCACGACGGTAACCGGCATTTACGATTCGGCCCGACACAAGTTGGCCGATGCCCTCATCCATGGCAAACGCCTCGTCATCGAAGGCGGCCATATCCAAGTTTGTGAACGTTCCGGTACGTGCTGTCATGCCTGCTGTCACGCCGGAAAAAAGAATACAAAGGAGAATGATCCCAATGAGTGAAAATTGTACACACGATTGTTCCAGCTGCGGCAGCTCCTGCGCTGAACGCACCCAGCCCCAGAGCCTGCAGGCTGCCCCCCATGCCGGCTCGCACATCAAGCATGTCATCGCTGTTGTCAGCGGCAAAGGCGGCGTCGGTAAATCCCTGGTAACGTCCCTTATGGCTGTTGAAATGCAGCGCCGCGGCTTCAAGACGGCTATCCTCGACGCCGATATCACGGGCCCGTCGATTCCTAAGGTCTTCGGCCTGACGGACCATGCGACAGGCGACGAAAACGGTATCTATCCGGTTACGACCAAGACGGGCATCAAAGTCATGTCCATGAACCTCTTGCTCGAAGACGCTGCCGCTCCGGTCGTATGGCGCGGCCCGGTCATTTCCGGTGCTGTAAAACAGTTCTGGACTGACGTCATCTGGGGCGACATCGACTACATGTTCGTCGACATGCCGCCGGGAACGGGTGACGTTCCGCTGACAGTCTTCCAGTCCCTGCCCATGGACGGCATCCTGGTCGTCACGTCGCCGCAGGAACTCGTTTCCATGATTGTCGAAAAAGCACTGAACATGTCGGAAATGATGCACGTCCCAGTCCTGGGCCTCATCGAAAACATGAGCTATTTCGAATGTCCTCACTGCCACGAAAAATTGGCCATCTTCGGTCAGAGCCATGTCGAAGAATCGGCACAGAAATACGATATTCCCCATACGGCAAAACTGCCGATCGACCCGGAATTTGCATCCCATTGCGATAAAGGTGACATCGAAGGCTACGAAGCCAGCTACATGGCGGACACAGCCTCCTTCCTGCAAGGCGTGTTAGGGAAATAATAAAAAGGGCTTGTCGCACGACGACAAGCCCTTTTTGAGTATTAAGTTTGCAGTTCGTAGTTTTTAGTGAAGTTTTTTAAATTTAAAGCTAGCTTCTACAAACTACAAACTCCATACTACAAACTATATTGAAAGAACAACCTCTCAGTCAGCTTCGCTGACAGCTCTCCTATAAGGAGAGCCACTGCGGGCCGCCCATCCTCTGATGTTCGTTTTGGCGACCAGCTTGCGGGCCGCCCTTTGGGACGGCCCCTACGAGCCACTAGCCACTAGCCACTAGCCACTAGCCACTAGCCACTAGCCACTAATCATTTTACATTCTTCGCAGCGTCGATGCCGAGGGCTCTCATGATGCCAAAGAAGACTTCTGTGTTATCCATGACGCCCTGGAAGTATTCCGAGCCGGGACCTTCGGCGTTGAGCGGTACGTCGTCAGCAGCATGACATTCGTCACCGATGGTATCGGGGATATTGGCCGGGACGAGTTCCCAGGGATCGCCATCGTGATGGCGGGCCGGATTTGCTTTTTCGACGACAGTCGATACCTGATGGTATTCGGTCTTATCACCAGCCTGCTGAGCTTCCTGTTTGGTAACGGTCTGGGAAACAGTCGGCAGCGTCGGTTTCTGCTGGAAGTGGAAGTTTTCGTAATATTCCGGATGGTTGGCATACTGGACGGCCAGGGTGACATCGGGATCGGGATTATCCGGGAACCCGTCGTGGTTGGCATCTTTAAAGGTCGAGAAGATGGAGTCGGCATAGGTGCGGACTGCAGCCAGGCCTTTCTTGCCGTCCCGTTCATGATAGGTGCCGGTAATGGAAGCGCCGTGAGCGTGGTCGGCGACGACGATGATCAGCGTGTTGTCCCCGTGTTCTTTATTCCATTTCTGAGCATATTCGATGGCCTTATCGAACTCGATGGTATCATACGTTGCGCGCTGCCAATCCATGGCATGGAGCTGTTTATCGATGGATGCGCCTTCAATCATAGCAAAGAAGCCTTTCGGGTTCTTGCTGAGGATGTCCAGGGATTTCTTGGTCATGTCGATGAGGTTCGGCTGATCCGTATATTTACCGAGGACTTCCGGGTTCTTGAGCATTTCCCGATCGATATAGACGTTCATCGTCCCCGGATGGAACAGGCCCAGGAGCGGTTTGTTGTCCGGTGCGGCCATCATTTCTTTAGAATTGGTGACGAAGGTATAGCCTTTATCCTTAAATTCCTGGATGACGTTCTGGTTGTCGTGGCGCTTCGAGCCCTGTTCGGACTGCGGGATATAACGGCGCGAGCCGCCGCCCATGATGACGTCCGGACGATGGTAATCTTCGAGGTATTCCGAAGCGATGTAGTCCTGGTTGGCACGGCGGCGCGTATGACCGACCATGGCAGCCGGCGTAGCGTCTGTCGATTCAGCCTGGGTGATGATACCGACGGACATGCCGCGGCTGCGTTTTACGATTTCCGAAATATTTTCGACACGAGGATCATCGAAGGGATCTTTCGTGGAATCTGCATAGACCCCCAAGGCATTGACGACGGATTTATGGCCTGTCGCATAAGCCGACGCCGAGTTGGCGCTGTCTGTCGTCAGGGAATCGTAACCGCTGGTCGTAATCAGGCAGTTATGGGGCATCTTTTCCATAGCCAGCAAGTCATTGTACTTGCCGTTGGTCATGCCTTTGGAAATGATGCGGGCCATTTCGCGGGCTTGCAGAGACATGCCGTCGCCGACGAAGAGGATGACGTTCTTGGCCTGGCGCTGGGCTTTTTCCTGAACGACGGTATAGCGGGCATCGGCGGAGTTAGCGCCGTCGGCATCGGTGGCCGTCGCCTTTACCGTATAGGAACCGGTTTTAGGGAAATTGACCTGATTGGCACGATATGAAATGACGCCGTTGCCCAAATCCTTCCCCTTTAATTCCTGGCCAAAGAATTTATCGGCTTTCTGTCCATTGACGGTAATATCGACATTCTTCAAATTCTTGGCTTTCGATACTTCGACGTCGAAATCGAATTTGGCACCTGCCAGGAATTTCGCATTATCGACGGGAAGGATGCGGACATCGGCCGCCTGTACACCGGGAATGAAACCTGCCAGTGAGCCGCAGGCTACCATAGAAAGAATTGCTCGTTTCAACCATTGTCGTTTCATATCATGACCTCCTGAGTTTCGTAACATATTCGACATGGTAAGTATAAAATTCCTATACATAGAAACGGTCAAAACTATGTATAATCTTTGTATAATCCCAGGAAGGATGTGTATACTCATGATTTATAGCTGCTTTGACATTGGCGGCACGGCCATCAAATTCGGCCTCATCGACGAAACGGGCCGCTTCCGCAAGAAAGGCAGCCTGCCGACCGAAGCCCAGACGGAAGGCGGGCCGGGCATCGTCCACAAGGTCAGCTCGCTCATCCAGCGCCAGCTGACCGACCATCCCCTGGAAGGCATCGGCCTCTCGACAGCCGGCATCGTCGATACTGAAAGAGGGCGCGTCGACTACGCCTTGTCCATCCCCGGCTATACCGGGACGGACTGGAAAGGCATCCTGGAAAAGGAATTTCACCTTCCCTGTATCGTCGAAAATGATACCAACTGCGCCGCCCTGGGGGAATGGTGGCTCGGCGCCGGTCGGGATATGGCGTCCCTCTTTGCCGTTACGGTCGGCACCAGTATCGGCGGAGCCTTCATCGAGAACGGTCATATTCTCCACGGTGCCAGCCGGGCGGCCGGAGAAATCGCCTATATGCGCGTCCCCGCCGGCCGTCTCCACGATGTCGCCTCGGCGACGTACCTTTGCCGGGAAACGGCACGCCAAAAAGCCGCCGACCCGGAAAAGGTCGACGGCCATACGGTCTTTCAATTCGTCCGTCAAGGCGATGCATCGGCTTTAGCCGCCCTCGATGCCTTCTGCCAGAATCTGGCTGACGGCCTGGCCAACATCGCCTGCCTGTGCAATCCCGACGGCATCGTCCTCGGCGGCGGCATCATGGCCCAGGAAGCCATCCTGCGGCCCAAGCTGGAACAAGCCTTAGCGGCCCGATTGCCAACCATGATGCTGCCGCCAAAGGGACTGGCCTTTGCCAAACGGCAGAACGACGCCGGTATGCTAGGCGCCTTGTATCTATTGCTGCATCAAAAAGGCCATTATTGATGATTCAATTTCGTGCGGACAATGCGGGTAACCTTTTCATCGACTAAGTTCCGGAAATCCGCATTATTCTTATATTCTCTCAAAAGGCCGTCATAGGTTTCCCGTTCGTGAGCATATTCATGGCATACCAGGACCATATCGGCGCCGGCTTTGATGGCCATGACGCCCATATCAGCAAAGGCATAGTGTTTGGCCATGGCGCCCATTTCCATATCGTCGGAAACGATGAGCCCTTGGTAGCCAAAGGCGTTGCGCAACAAGTCGGTCATGATCGGCTTGGAGACACAGGCCGGCAGATTGGGGTCCAAAGCAGGGAAGGTGACGTTCGAAACCATGATGAACATTTTCTGATTGTCTTCGCTCTTGATGAGGTTCTCAAAGGGCTTCAAATCCTGTTTCAAGAGTTCATCCTTAGAGCTGTTGACGCTGTCGCCGTCGATGTGAGGATCCGTCTTGACTTTGCCAATGCCCGGGAAATGCTTCAAGGAGCACCAGATACCGGCCTGTCCATAGCCGGCAACGGCTTCATGGGCGAACTGGGTCACGACGCCGGGGTCGAGGCTGTACGACCGTTCGGCCTGGGAGCCGAGGTCGACGACAGGAGCGAAATTGACATTGATACCCAGTTTCTTCAACTCAGTCCCCGTCGTAAGGGGCCACTGTTTGGCCTGCTCCGGCTGGCCGCTCTGTCCGATGGCCTGTTCCGAAGGAATCGGCGGGAAAGCCTTGCGCATGCGCAGGACCTGGCCCCCTTCCTGATCGAGGGCAATAAAAGGCATGACGCCGCTCTTCTTACGGATCGTCGTGTCTATTTTTTTGGTCAGATGCTGGACCTGGTCGGGCCTGTCCATATTGCGGTCAAATAAGATGACATTCCCGGCGTGGCAGTATTCCAGCTGGCGCTGGGACTGGTCGTCGATGGTTATCCCGGCCAGGCCGATCATCATGAGCTGGCCGATCTTTTCTTCTGGCGACATCTTGTGGACCAATCTGGCCGCCTCGTCTTCCTGTACGGTCCCGCCAGGAGAAGACGGCGAAGGTACTGCCGGTGACCGACCCCAGAAGAACCAAGCCCCGGCCAGCACGAGGACCAGGACGGCCAGGGCCAGGAAAATCCCGCTCTTGGCATTACGCTTCTTCATTGTATGCCAGCTCCCCGGCGATGACTGTCTGTTTTACGTGGAAGTCGTTGCTGTCCAGAATGGTGATGTCCGCCTGTTTCCCTTCTTCTAAGGAACCGATGCGGTCGTAGACGCCGAGGGCCTTGGCCGGGTTGACCGTAGCCATGGCGACGACTTCGGGAATGGAAGCGCCGGAATTGATCAGGAAGTGGAGGACCACTTCGTTCATGGGGGCAATGCTGGCAGCCAGAGTTCCGTCGGCCAAGCGGGCTTCGCCGTTCTTGACAAAGACTTTCTGGCCGCCCAGGCTGGACTCGCCATCGCCTTGCAGGCAGGCCCGCAAAGAATCAGTGACCAGGATGAGGCCATCGCGGCCTTTCATCTGATAGGCCAGTTTCTGCGCTGCCGGATGGACGTGGAGGTCGTCGCAGATCAATTCGCAGCAGGCGTGCTTATTGAGCAGTGCCGCCCCGACGACGCCGGGTTTACGGTGATGAAAGGGCGTCATGGCATTATATAAATGGGTGACATGGCAGTGGCCGAGGGCGTCCATACATTCCATGGCCTGGTCGAAATCAGCCGCTGTATGTCCAATGGATACGGTAATGCCGTGGTCCTGGCAGTCTTTCAGGAACTTCTTGTTCTTCAGCGTTTCCGGTGCCAGCGTGATGATTTTGATGACATCGGCATAGGATTCGAGCCAGGAAAAATCAGCCGTCTGGATATTTTCTTCGGCCTGGGAACCTTTATAGGCCGGACTGATGAAAGGGCCTTCCATGTGGGCGCCCAATACCTGGGCTCCGCCCTGATAGTCTTCCCGGGCCTGGCGTATCCGCTGCAGGGCTTTCTCGATGCGGCCCTGTTCCATGGTCATCGTCGTCGGGACAAAAGACGTAACGCCCGTCGCCGGCAGGGCCTGCTGCATGGTCTTCAAGGCCTGGTCATCGTCATCCATGGTGTCGGCACCGGCACAGCCGTGGATATGTTCGTTGATGAAGCCCGGGACGACAAAGCCGCCGTTGGCGTCGATGAATTCCGAGCACATACCGGCTCGGAACTGTTTGCGCGGTACAATGCGCCAGATATCTTTTTCATACATAATGACATGGCCGTTAATAATTTCGTTCGGCAAGACAATGAGTCCGTCGATAATAGCTTTCATGTTGATTTCCTCCTAATCGTATTCATTATTTCCAGTATACCACAAACGTGAACCCTCACCCGACTAAAGTCGGGTGCTTCCAACGACACGATTAAGTTCGTGTCATGCTGTCTTTAGGACAGCGGACTGTCTTTCTACGATAAGGCACTAAACTCAGATAACTTGATGGCATTACGCCACAAGCTCCGCATTCAGACTAAGTAACGTAGACAAGGTGCAGGTGGTTCTCTTGGTACATTGAGGAACTTTTG
>NZ_JAJBQV010000044.1 GCF_020539865.1 Megasphaera elsdenii
GATTTCTAAGACACTCGTTGAAAAATACGGCAAAGATACGCTGTTTGTGCTTGAAGATTTGACCGGTGTTAGCTTCGAAGAGTCCCATCTTTCAAAAACTGCTAAACAAAATTACGACCTGCGCAGCTGGGCGTTCTATCAGTTGGAGCAATTCCTGACCTATAAGGCTCATGAAAATCGTTCCGAAGTTCTGAAGGTATCTGCTAAATATACCTCTCAACGTTGTCCCAAATGCGGTACTATCCACAAGGAAAACCGTGACCATCACAAACACTTATATCGTTGCCAGTGTGGTTACAGATCTAACGATGACCGTATCGGAGCTATGAATATTCAGTTCCTCGGAACTATGTGGATTTCCGGAGATAACCATCCTCGTTACGAAAGAATAACAACTGCTTCGGAGTAAACTCCTTAGCAAAGCGGGTGTTGTCAGCCACCCGATAATGTAGGCGGATTCTAAAATCAGGTTAACTGCTGTATAGGCAGTTTAATAATGTCGACTTGAAAACTCTATGAAGGAAAATACGACTATTTTGTCTTCTTTTTATGAGAATAGCACTTATTTATCTTATGTGGTATTTTCATGCTGTCATTGCTGGCTGGTTAATGATATAATTTAGCTAAGTCCAGACTGACAGCTGTTGACGTGCATATATGAATGTTGATCCGCTCATTTTCTGCAAATTTACCGGCTTTTTTGGAATGTAAGTGGTATCATGACGGCGATGGTTGTCTCACGTAAGTTACAGATTCTTTAGAAAGGAACGTGCTTATGACGATTATCTTATCCAAAGAAGATCGTGTGAAAAAAATTGTACGGAGCATCATGCAAGATTATACGAATGCGACGAATATCGCCTGCATTTTTGTCGATATTCAAGGGAAAGAACGGTCTTCGAAATACAATTTTACAAAATTTTGTCATTTTATGCGTAGCGTCCCGGAATTCCGCAGCAAGTGTTACCAATGCGATTTATGCGGTGGTTTGGAAACGTTCAAGAACCGGAGTTGCTGCCCGTACCGCTGCCATGCAGGGCTAGTGGATTTCTCCATTCCCGTTGTCTATGAGAATCAGCTCCATGGTTTCATCGCGTCGGGGCAGATGGTATCTGATGACAGGCGCATTCCCGATTTGCAGGAACCGACGCCGTGGCAGACGGACAGCCAGGCCTTCAAGTATTTCCGTGCTGCGCCGCAGTACCGATATGAGGAAATCATGAGTGCTTCCCGCGTCCTCAATACGCTGACAGCCTGCTATTTTCCCTATGCCCGAGATGGTGGCTCCATGAGCTATGAGACGCCGGTCATTGGTGGAGAAGTCCCTTCTGATGAGGGAAAATTATCCCGTATTACGCGGCCTGAAATCCGCAAAACTGTCGCCTTTATCAAAGAGCATCTGAGCTGTAATTTGTCATTGCGAGTTATTGCGGAAGAAGTCTTTCTCAGTGAATCTTATCTATCGAAGCTCTTCAAACAGGAAATGAACATGAATTTGATGCAGTATATCAACCAGTGCCGTGTCCAGGAAGCGGAAAAAATCCTGGCTTCGTCTCATGAATCGGTCGATGTCATCAGCCGCCGCCTGGGCTATCACCGCACGAGTTATTTCTGCAAGATTTTCAAACAATATACGGGAGAAACGCCGCACGCTTATCGCAAGAAATATAATTTATAGGCCGGTACGTGCCGGCGGGTCTCCTTTAGGAGGAAATGACATGGGAAACTGCCATTACACGTATTTGACATCGGAAGCCGTGACCGAAGGCCATCCCGATAAGATTTGTGACCAGATTTCCGACGCCATCGTCGATGCCTACCTGACCCAGGACCCGGCTTCTCATGTGGCTGTCGAAGCCTTTGTTTCCGGCAATGTCCTGACCTTGGCCGGTGAGGTTTCGTCGTCGGCGACCGTCGATGTGACGGCCCTGGCCCGAAAAGTCATTGCCGACATCGGCTATACCAATCCGGCGCTGGGATTCACAGCCGATGCCTGCCTGGTCTTCACCAATATCCATCAGC
This sequence comes from Megasphaera elsdenii, assembly GCF_020539865.1. Classification (GTDB taxonomy): domain Bacteria; phylum Bacillota; class Negativicutes; order Veillonellales; family Megasphaeraceae; genus Megasphaera; species Megasphaera elsdenii_A. The sequence goes on from NZ_JAJBQV010000044.1 coordinate 2,023, forward strand.
AGTCGAATGACATCAAACAGGGCGTGACCCAGGCTGAAGGGGACCGCATCGTCGGCAGTGGCGACCAGGGCATCATGTATGGCTATGCGACGAATGAGACGGCCAATTACATGCCCTTGACGGTCAACCTGGCTCAGGGGCTGGTCCGCCGTCTGGACCGGGTACGCCATGACACAGCATTGGGGCGGTTCCTGCGGCCTGACGGGAAATCGCAGGTCACGATGCGCTTCGATGACGAAGGGCATCCTGTCGGTATCCATAGCCTGATCCTGTCGGCTCAGCACAGCGAGGCCATCGGGCAGGACGACTTGCATCAGCTTTTGCAAAAGACGGTCATCGAACCGGTCTGCAGTTCCTGGATACGCCCGGATACGGCTATCCGCATCAATGAGACAGGCCGTTTCGTCATCGGCGGCCCTGTGGGTGATACGGGCCTGACAGGCCGGAAAATCATGGTCGATACCTATGGGACCCTGGCCAAACACGGCGGCGGGGCCTTTTCGGGAAAAGATGCGACCAAAGTCGACCGCAGTGCCGCCTATATGGCCCGCTATGTGGCCAAGAACGTCGTGGCTGCCGGCTTCTGCGACCGTTGCGAAGTGTCCATTGCCTATGCCATCAGCGGCATCTATCCGGAAGCTGTCCAGATTCAGACTTTCTGCTCGGAACACATCGACCGGAAGCTCATCGACCAGGCCGTCGCCAAGACCTTTTCCTTTGCCGTCGGTGACATCATCCGTGACTTGGACCTGCGGCGCCCGCAGTTCCGCAAGACCGCTGTCTACGGCCACTTCGGCCGGGAAGACCAGGGCTTTGCCTGGGAACGGACGGATAAAGCCCAGGCCCTGCGCCAAGCCATCCGCTAACCCCTAAAAAGGGACTGTCGCACGAAGGTTTATTCCGTCGACTTCAAACTCAAAAAAGCACTGCCTTCATGCGACAGTGCTTTTTTTGCACTTTTTTATCCATGACTTATCGAAATAGTATTATTTTGGAAGCCTCATGATAAATATGTTGCATCAGCCGATGATATAATTTAGGCGAAACATCGAATTGCAACTTATACATGCTGTCACCTGGCGATTTGATGGAATGTACAGGAAATTACAAAAAGGAATCATTTTTTGAGGAGGTTTGTCTTATGGACGTATTAGGAAAAGGCTTTACGAAACCGACTGCCCGGATTCAGGCATTGCGCGATGCGATTTACGATGCGACGCCGACGGTTGAAGCGGACCGTGCAGAATTGGTCACGGCTTCGTATAAAGAAACGGAAGGCTTGCCGGTCATCTTGCGCCGGGCTAAGGCCGTCGAAAAAATCTTGACGGAAATCCCGATTGCCATCCGCGACCATGAACTCATTGCCGGTTCCCTGACGGTCAGCATCCATGGCTGCCAGATTTATCCGGAATATTCTTTCGACTGGGTCGAAAAGGAATTTAATACCATGGCGACGCGCATGGCCGATCCCTTTGAAATTCCTAAGGATACAGCAAAACGCCTGCACGACGCGTTCTTATACTGGCCGGGCAAGACGACGAGCGATTTGGCTACGAGTTACATGTCCCAGTCCTGCCTCGATGCCCAGGCCAATGGCGTCTTCACTGTTGGCAACTACTATTTCAACGGTGTCGGTCATGTCTGCGTCGATTATGGAAAAGTCCTGCGTGAAGGCTTCGGCGGCATCATCCGTGAAGCGGAAGCGCAGAAAGCGAAATTGAGCGGTGCTTCGCCGGAAGATATGAAGAAACGTGATTTCTACGATGCCGTCATCATTACGTATAAAGCGGCTATTACCTACGCCCATCGGTATGCGGACTTGTGCGAACAGCTGGCCAGCCGCGAAGGTGACCAGACGCGGCAGGCCGAACTGCTCAAGATGGCTGCCAACTGCCGCCGCGTACCGGAACAGCCGGCTACGACCTGGTGGGAAGCACTCCAGTCCTTCTGGTTCGTCCAGCTCATCTTGCAGATTGAATCGAGCGGCCATTCCATTTCGCCGGGCCGTTTCGACCAGTATATGTATCCATACCTGGAAGGGGATAAGAACATCAGCCGCGATTTCGCTCAGGAATTGCTGGATAACATCTGGATCAAGTTCAATGACCTCAACAAGACCCGTGATGCCGTTTCTGACCAGGCCTTTGCAGGCTATGCGATTTTCCAGAATATCCAGTGCGGCGGCCAGGATGAAGATGGCGTCGATGCGACGAATCCCTTATCGTACATGATGATCGACGCAGCGGCGCACGTCGCCATGGCAGCTCCGTCGTTCTCTATCCGTTATTCCAACCGGACACCGGATGAATTTCTCTACCGGGCTTGCGAACTCGTCCGTTTAGGCCTGGGTTATCCGGCTATGTACAACGATGAAGTCATCATCCCGGCCATGATGAACCGAGGCATCCCCTTGAAAGATGCCCGCAGTTATTGCATTATCGGCTGCGTCGAACCGCAGGTCCCGCATAAGACCGAAGGCTGGCACGACGCGGCGTTCTTCAACATCGCGAAAGTCCTGGATATTACCCTGCACAACGGCCGCAACGGTCAGGTCCAGCTCGGGCCCAAGACAGGGGAAATGAAAGATTTCCAGAATCTCGGCGACTTGATGCAGGCCTATAAGACGCAGATGGAATACTTCGTCAAACTCCTGGTCGAAGCGGATAATGCCGTCGATTATGCTCATGCTGAACGGGCTCCGCTGCCCTTTGAATCGGCCCTCGTCGACGATTGCTTAGGCCGCGGTAAGTCCATGCAGGAAGGCGGTGCCATTTATAATTTCACCGGTCCTCAGGCCTTCGGCGTAGCCGATAACGGCGACTCCTTCATGGCAATCCAGAAGCACGTCTTTGAAAAAGGTGAAGTCACCATGGGAGAATTACAGGAAGCCATGGATCACAACTTTGGCTATCCCGATGAAACGGGGAAACTCGCGACCTGGTTCGGTACAGGCTGCTGCGCAGCGGCTGGTTCGACGCCGCTTGAAGGCATGGATGAACGCCAGATTTATGAAGCGGTCAAACGCATCTTATCGGCTAAAGGCAGCATCGACATCAATGAATTGCAGAAAGATTTGCAGCAAGGTTCGGCTCCGGCTGCGGCAGCCGCCAGCCGCAGCGATGTAGGCCGCTACCAGGAAATCAAGCGGATCATGGAAAATACGACGTGGTTCGGCAACGACGATGACGTCGTCGATATCATCACTCGTGAAGCCGGCCAGATTTATGCCCGGGAAGTCCAGAAATACAAGAACCCCCGCGGCGGCCAGTTCCAGGCGGGCTGCTATCCCGTATCGGCGAATGTCCTCTTTGGCAAGGACGTCGCACCCCTTCCCGATGGCCGTCTGGCCTGGACGCCGCTGGCAGACGGCGTATCGCCCCGCCCCGGCTGCGACACCAACGGGCCGACGGCGGCCGCTATGTCCGTCGCTAAGCTGGAACATGAAACGTTCTCCAACGGTACCTTGTACAACCAGAAATTCAATCCCGCGGCTTTAGCGGGCGACGAAGGCCTGAAGCGTTTCGCTGCCCTGTGCCGTGCTTATTTTGAAAATAAGGGCATGCACGTCCAGTTCAACGTCATCGATAAAGCGACCCTCGTCGAAGCTCAGAAACATCCGGAACAGCATAAAGACTTGGTCGTCCGCGTCGCCGGTTATTCGGCCCAGTTCATTTCCCTGGCGAAAGAAGTACAGGATAACATCATCGACCGTACGGAATTTGAATTTTGATGTAGCCTGCCAGAGAAAGGGGACGGATGATGTCGAAAATTACCATTGATTATCAGGCAGAAGGAGACATCTTCGATATCCAGCGCTTTTCCCTGAATGACGGACCGGGTATCCGGACCATCGTCTTCCTCAAGGGCTGCCCCTTGTCGTGCTGGTGGTGCAGTAACCCGGAATCACAGCGGCGGCGGCCTGTCGTCATGTACAATGCGGCTGATTGTGTGCGCTGCCGGCGTTGTGAAAGCGCCTGCCAGCGCCACGCCGTCACTTTTATGGATGATGGACGGCGGCACTTCGACTACCAGGCCTGTACGGGCAACGGTGATTGTGCAGCTGTCTGCCCGACAGGGGCCCTGGTCATGAAGGGAAGGTCCATCCGCGTCGGCGAGCTCATTGAAATCCTCAAGAAGGACCGGTCGACCTTCCGCCATTCTGGCGGCGGCGTCACTTTGTCCGGCGGCGATCCGCTCATGCAGCCGGATTTTGCCGGGGAACTGCTCAAAGCCTGCAAGGCCCAGGGATGGAACACAGCCATCGAGACCGAAGGCTGCGCTGAAACGGAAACCTATCTCCGCCTCGTACCCTATATCGATACGATCCTCATGGATATCAAGCACATGGATCCGGAAAAACACCGCTTGTTCACGGGCGTGTCCAATGAACTCATCTTGAACAATGCCCGCCGGGTCAGTGCTTTTGCGCCGCTGACGATCCGCGTGCCCGTCATTCCCAAGTTCAATGAGTCTGAAGAAGAAATTCGGGCCATTGCTGAATTTGCCGCATCCTTAGGGAAGGTCCGCTATGTCCATTTGCTCCCGTATCATTCGTTGGGAGAAAATAAGTATCGCATGATGGGAATCGAATATAAAATGAATCGTCTTTCTGCCAAGTCACTCAGCAATAAAGAACTAGAAAAATATCGTCCTATTGTCGAACAGGCCGGCGTGTCCTGCCGCATAGGCGATGAGTCATAAGGAGGTTTATCATGGATCAGGAATTATTAGAAAAAGTCATGAACCAGGTCAAAGCAGAACTGGGTGCGGCTGCCACGCCAGCTGCCACCGTGGCTCCCGCTGCGTCCGCTCCAGCGGCGGCTCCGTCGATGAAAGGGGATGCTACGGGCATCAGCAAGGCCTTGGGGCGGACGGAATTTGTCGGCACGTCCATTGGCGATACTATAGGCTTGGTCATTGCCAGCGTCGACCCGATGCTCAAAGATGCCATGAAGTTAGGGAAATTCCGCTCTATCGGTATCATTGGCGGCCGTACCGGTGCCGGTCCGCAGATCATGGCTGTCGACGATGCCGTCAAAGCAACGAATACGGAAATCATTTCCGTCGAATTGCCGCGTGATACCAAAGGTGGTGCCGGCCACGGCTCGCTCATCCTCATCGGCGCCGAAGATGTATCTGACGCCCGCCGGGCTGTCGAAACGGCGCTGCAGGTCCTGCCGAAATATTTCGGCGATGTCTACGGCAATGATGCCGGCCATCTGGAATTTCAGTATTCTGCCCGCGCCAGCTATTGCTTGGAAAAGGCACTGGGTGCAAAATTCGGCAAAGCCTTCGGCATGACTTGTGCCGGCCCGGCTGCAATCGGCGTCGTCCTGGCCGATACGGCTGTGAAAGCAGCCAATGTCGAAGTCGTTGGCTATTCATCGCCCGGTAACGGCGGAACGAGTTTCTCCAACGAAGTCATCTTGTGCTTCAGTGGCGATTCCGGTGCAGTCCGTCAGGCCGTCAAAGCGGCTATCGAAGTTGGTAAGAAACTGTTAGGGGCTCTCGGCGATGAACCGAAGTCGACGACGACACCGTACATTTAACCGTCATAAGAAATGGAGGGTATTACAATGACAAACGAAGCATTAGGCATGGTTGAAACAAAAGGTCTGGTCGGCTCTATCGAAGCGGCTGATGCGATGGTCAAAGCGGCCAACGTAACACTTATCGGATATGAAAAAATCGGCTCCGGCCTGGTCACGGTCATGGTCCGCGGCGACGTCGGTGCCGTCAAGGCGGCCGTCGACGCCGGTGCGGCTTCGGCGAAAGTCGTCGGCGAAGTCGTTTCGGTCCACGTCATTCCCCGTCCTCATACGGATGTGGAAAAAATCCTTCCTCATCTGGATTAATGAGTAAGCAGGCGATCGTATGGCATATGATACGGAAAAGAAGCTGGAAGACCTGATCCTGCGGGCTATCCGCCAGGTCCTGGCAGAACAATTACCGGCAAAACGGCGTCTCTACGTCGTCTTTGCCGACGCCTTCGATTGCCGCTGTGTCAACTTTTTGCGATCCTTGTCGCCAGCTGATGACGTCACGGTCCTCGTTGACGAGATACAGGCGGAACAGGTACGCTGCGATATTGAACAGGCCTGCCCCTTTGCGTCTGTCGTCCTCACCTCGCAGGCCCGTTCCTTGCCGTTAACAGACAGTCTGACCGTCTATCCGGTGGCTTCACGGGATTTCGTCGTCAAGGCGGCCCTGGGACTGGCTGATACATTCGCTGCCCGATGGCTGGCGCGCTGCTTTGCAGCGGGTTCTGCCGTTCATCTGCAGTTATCCGGACTGGCCCGGTTCACGGGCCGTGAACCGGCAGCCTATGTCGGTCAGATTTTAGGATATTATCGCAAGCTCCTGGAATATGGCATTACCATCGGCCCTCAGCTTCCAGACCGGAAGACTGGGGAACAGCCGGTTCCGCAAGCGGCGCCAGTGAAGGGAACGACGCCTGTAGTGGCTTGTCAGGATAAGGTCCTGACGGCAGCGGATCTGTACCCTTATGATAAAGGGACGGTCCTGCTCGTCGGAGAACATACCGTAGTGACATCTTTTGCCCGCGAAGCGGCTTTGAGCCGGGGCATTGAGATTCGTAGAACATGAGGAAAGGCAGGGGAAGACCTGTGGAAAAATCATTAGGGCTTGTCGAAGTCCGGGGCCTGAGCTGTGCCATTGAAGTGGCAGACGCCATGGTCAAAGCGGCGAATGTTGTCCTCGATGAACTCGAAGCGGCCCGCGGCAACGGCATGATGACCGTCAAAGTCCGCGGTGATGTCGGGGCCGTCCGGGCAGCTGTCGAAGCGGGGAAGGTGACGGCCTCATCCTATGGGGCACTGGTATCGGCCCATGTCATCGCCCGTCCCCATGAAATGACGGGAACGTGTTTCGTCCATCATGAGAGCCAAAAGCAGGGGCCTGCTCACGATGCGGTCTGCCCGGAAGGCAAAGAAACCGAGGGGACGGAAAAGCCGGAACCGGCAGCTTCTCAGCCCGTCCCGCCTCCTAAGAAGGCCCGGCGGACACGGCGGCTGCGGACGGCTGGGAAAGCGAAGCAAAGCGTAACGCCTGCAGCGGAAGGACCGGCTCCGGATACGACCGGATTCGAAACGCCTTCCGGACACAGCAGCGAAGAAACATAGAAGGTATGGCTTATGAAAATAGCAAAAGTAACGGGTTCCATCGTCTCGACGAAGAAAGAAGACGGCCTGGTCGGCAGCAAGCTGATGATCGTCCGCTTTGAATCGAGTGATGGCGTACCCTATGGAAATGAAGAAGTCGCCGTCGATTATGTCGGTGCCGGTATTGGGGAACTCGTCCTCGTCGCCAGCGGTTCGGCTACGCGTACGACGGAAACGATGAGGCTCAAACCTATCGACCTGGCTATCGTAGGCATCATTGATAATTTGAATTAAGGAGTGTCCATTATGGCAAACGAAGCATTAGGAATGGTAGAAACCAGAGGCCTCGTCGGTTCCATCGAAGCCGCCGATGCCATGGTCAAAGCAGCCAATGTATCCCTCATTGGTTATGAAAAAATCGGGTCCGGTCTGGTCACGGTCATGGTCCGCGGTGACGTCGGCGCCGTCAAAGCCGCTGTCGATGCCGGCGCAGCTTCGGCGAAAATCGTCGGTGAAGTCGTTTCGGTCCACGTCATTCCCCGTCCTCATACGGATGTGGAAAAGATCCTGCCTCAGCTGGCTCCGGCTGCTGCCCCGTCTGCAGAATAAAGAAATCTGAGGAGGGGATGAGTCATGAGTCAGGAAATGGCAGCGATGTTGACAGAACGGATAGTAGAAAGCGTCCGTCATTATGAAAATTTTAAGATTCCCATCGGCGTATCCAATCGGCACGTCCACGTCAGCCGGGCCGATCTGGATATCCTCTATGGCAAGGACTATGCCCTGACCCATAAGGGCGAGCTCGGTCAGCCCGGGCAGTTCGCCGCTAATGAAACGGTGACGCTGAAAGGACCGAAAGGGACTTTTGAACATGTCCGCATCCTCGGCCCGGTCCGCTCGCAGAGCCAGGTCGAAATCAGCAAGACCGACAGTTTCCGCCTGGGCGTCAAGGCTCCCATTACCTTGTCCGGTCATCTCCAGGGGACGCCGGGTATCACCCTCGTCGGTCCCAGGGGAACGGTCGAATTGCCTTGCGGCGTCATCATTGCCAAGCGGCATATCCACATGACGCCGGCCCAGGCGGCTGCCCGCCATTTGCAAGATGGCCAGATCGTCCATGTCGAGACCTTTGGCGAACGCCAGGGCATCCTGGGCGACGTCGTCGTCCGCGTGTCGGATACGGCCGGCCTGGAAATGCACATCGACGTCGATGAAGCCAATGCTTGTTCTTTGAGCAATCGCGATTATGTCATGATTTGTCCTGTCTGATAAGGAGGGGCCGCCATGCTTGTAGAAAATCAAAAACTGGCCGAATTTGCGGCGCTCGTTTCATCGGGGGACGTGCGGCCCTTTGAAGGACCGCTCAAAGTCGGCGTCGACCTGGGAACGGCGAATATCGTTATGGCCGTGACGGATCAGGACAATCGGCCTGTCGCCGGTATGACGACCCATTCGACCGTCGTCCGCGATGGTATCGTCGTCGACTACGTCGGGGCGGTCCGGGCCGTGCGGACCATGAAAGCGGCCTTAGAAGAAAAATTGGGCGTCGCCCTGACCAAGGCGGCGACGGCTATCCCACCGGGCATCCTCGATGGCAACGTCCGCTGTATCGCCAATTGTGTCGAAGGGGCGGACCTGGAAGTCATCAAAGTTATGGATGAACCGACGGCCGCTGCGGCTGTCCTGGGCATCCGCGACGGCGCCGTCGTCGACGTCGGCGGCGGTACGACGGGCATCAGCATCCTGCGCGATGGCAAGGTCGTCTATACGGCTGATGAAGCGACCGGCGGGACTCATATGACCTTGGTCCTGTCAGGCTACTACGATATCGGCCGGGATGAAGCGGAAAAGATGAAACTCGACGCTTCTCAGGAACAGGCCGTCTTTCCCATCGTCTATCCCGTCGTCGAAAAGATGGCGTCCATCGTCAAGCGCTTTGTAGACGGCCGTCAGGTGAAGGACCTTTACGTCGTCGGCGGTGCTTGTTGTTTCAGTGAATTTGAAAATGTCTTTGAAAAAATCCTGCATATCCCGACGCACAAACCGAATGACTGCCTGTTTGTCACGCCACTGGGCATTGCAGTGAACCAATAAACGGAGGTACAGCATAATGAGTACAACCATTGACCCCGTCGTCCTGCAGCAGTTAGTCGCCCAGGCCGTACGGCAATTACAGAAAGAAGGAACCCAGGCAGCAGCACCGGCTGTTCCGGCAGCACGCGATGAGTACGGTGTCTTTACGACCATGGCCGATGCCATCGATGCGTCGGCTGCGGCTCAGCATACGCTGCTCTTCCAGTCGCCGTCGCAGCGGCAGCAGTGGATCGACGTCATCCGGCAGACCTGCCTGGATAAGAACAACATGCAGATGATGTCGCGCATGGCCGTCGAAGAAACGGAAATCGGCCGCTACGAAGATAAAGTCATCAAGAATACAGCCGCTGCCCGCTATACGCCGGGCATTGAAGATCTGAAGACCGACGCCCGTACGGGGGAACACGGCCTGGTCTTGTTTGAATACTGCCCTTTCGGTGTCATCGGGGCCATTACGCCGACGACGAATCCGACAGAAACGATTATCAATAACTCCATCTGCATGATTGCCGGCGGTAACACCGTCGTCTTCAGCCCTCATCCGCGGGCCAAGAAGACGTCGATTTTCCTGGTACAGCTCCTGAACAAGGCCTTGTATGAAGCCGGGGCCCCGCTCAATTTGATTACCATGGTCCGGGAACCGTCCATCGAAGCTACCGACGAAATGATCAGTAATCCCAAAGTACGCCTGGTCGTCGCAACGGGCGGCCCGGGCATCGTCAAGAAAGTCCTTTCTTCGGGCAAGAAAGCCATCGGTGCCGGCCCTGGCAATCCGCCTGTCGTCGTCGACGAAACGGCGAACATCGAAAAGGCCGCCAAGGATATCGTCGATGGCAGCTCTTTCGACAATAACGTGCCGTGCATTGCGGAAAAAGAAGTCTTTGCCGTCGATTCTATCTTCGATTACCTGCGCATCAACATGAAAGGAGCCGGTGCCTATGAAATTACCGACACCGATACGATTGAACGCCTGTGGAAGCTCGTGGCCAATGAAAAGGGGACCGGGCCGAAAGTTGAATTTGTCGGCAAGTCGGCTAAATACATCCTCCATCAGCTGGGCATCGAAGTGGAAGATACGAAGAAACTCATCATCATGGAAGTGGCCAAGGACCATCCCTTCGTCCAGACGGAAATGCTCATGCCCATCCTGCCCCTCGTCCGCTGCGATAACGTCGACCAGGCTATCGAATGGGCGTATGAAGCCGAACACGGCAACCGCCACAGTGCCATGATGCATTCGACGAATGTTGCGAAATTGAGCAAGATGGCCAAGCTCATGGAAACGACGATTTTTGTCAAGAATGGCCCGTCTTATGCCGGCCTGGGCATTGGCGGCCAGGGCTACCCGACCTTTACCATTGCCGGTCCGACCGGCGAAGGCCTGACCAGTCCCAAGTCCTTCTGCCGTCTCCGTGAATGTGTCCTCAAGGATATGTTCAATATCCGCTAAGGGGAGGGATGGCTCATGGATATTTGTCAGATTGCGACGAAAGTCATCTCCGGAGAGCAGGCATTGGCCGCTTTCCGCGTCTATCGGACGGAACGGATCTTTATCTTGTGCGATAGCTTTTTGACCCAGTCCGGGGCCATCGACTTGCTGAGCCGGCAGATTGCCCCGACGAATCAGGTGCAGGTTTTTGATGATGTTGTGCCTGACCCGAATCTCAGCGGTGTCGCCCGGGCGATGGCTGCGGCTGTCGATTTCCAGCCGACGGTCCTCGTCGCCTTTGGCGGCGGCGCTGCCATCGATACGGCCAAGGGCCTCGTCTATTTTGCCAGTGGCGCCCATGCCTTTTCGCGGCCGCCGGTCTTCATCGTCATTCCCACGACGAGCGGGACCGGTTCGGAAATGACATCTTTTGCCGTCATCACCGATGCCGAAGAGAAACGGAAAATCGCTCTCATCGACGATGTCATGTATGCCGATGTGGCGATCTTGGATCCGCAGCTGACGGTTTCGGTTCCGCCGGCCATTACGGCCAATACGGGATTCGACGTCTTGACCCATGCCATCGAAGCTTATGTGGCCAAAGGCGCGACAGACTTCACCGATGCCATGGCCTGCAAAGCAGTGGAATTGGCCTTGGAATACTTGCCCCGGTGCTATCATTACGGAGCTAACCTGAAAGCGCGGGAAGCCATGTCCAATGCTTCCAATATGGCCGGAGTCGCCTTTAATCTCGGTGGCTTAGGGATGGTCCACAGCATGGCCCATCAGCTGGGAGGCATGTACCATGTCCCGCATGGCTTAGCCTGTGCGTTGGCCCTGCCCGCCGGTATTGCCTATAACAGCCGCGATGAAAAGGCGGCTGCTAAATACGCCGATTTGACGTATAAATTAGGTCTGGCGCCACGGTCTTTGCCGGTGCCCCAGGCGGTCTGCCTCCTTCAGGGCGTCCTCAAGGCCCTCATGTCCGATATGGCCATGCCTCAGCGCATAGGCGAACTGCCGAAAGGACCGGATCGCAAGTCCTATGTACAGACTATCCCTGCCATGGCCGCCCACGCGATGGAAGACCGCTGTCTGCCAGGCAACCCACGTCCTGTCGATGAAGAGACTTTTGAGAAACTTTTTGCATCACTTTATTAAAAAAAGGGACCTCGCACGAAGGCCTATGCCATCCTGCGAAGTCCCTTTTTGGGGCATCTCATAAAGCTTCTAACGAAGAAAAACCATAGAGAGCTGCTGTGTGTTCCAAAATTTCCTGGTTAAGATTGTAGAGGGCCTTCTTATGCAGGAAATCCCGGCGTTGATTGATAACCTTTTCGTGAATTTTTGCTATTCGAAGTCTTTGCTTGTCACGATTACAGCTACTTTTTCCAGCCCAATTATGAAGCAATTATCTTTCTGAGGGCATCGAACCCTCAGAAAAACCTACAATTCATCTCATCACCTAAAGAAGCGGGAAACTTCTTGCAGAATCAGGTTAAAATTTTGAGAAAATAAAAAGATGCGGTATAATAAAAATTTCCCACGTCGGTCAATAAGACTCGCTATCCGTATATCCCGCTGGAGAGCATGAGCAATCACCATCGTTTCAGCCTGTTCCTGATTTCTGACCAAAGTTTTTACTATGTACCGGAAAGCCTTGTAAATCAAGGGTTTTGACAAGCGCATAAAATTTTGGTTAAATAAGAGTAGACTGATGCAAGCTTAGGTAGCATCAGGATATTCGCACAAAAGCCTACTGTTAACTGCCGCATAGGCAGCTTAGAAACAGAATCGCTATTCTGGCGTTACCCCGCAAGGCGTTAACTGCCGCATAGGCAGCTTAGAAAATTAAGAGCCGGCAGCGCATCAAATTTCTGCGGTTAACTGCCGCATAGGCAGCTTAGAAAAGCGCGAGATTGAAGATTTACGTAAAGCTGGCGTTAACTGCCGCATAGGCAGCTTAGAAAATAGGTTTAAAAGACCCCATTACCATGCAGTTGTTAACTGCCGCATAGGCAGCTTAGAAATTGTGCTTGTCTTCTTTTACTGTCATTCTTTCGTTAACTGCCGCATAGGCAGCTTAGAAATGATTACGAAATTGGGCAAGGATATACTGGTAGTTAACTGCCGCATAGGCAGCTTAGAAATTGACCGCCCATGCCGGAAAGCATGGGATTTAGTTAACTGCCGCATAGGCAGCTTAGAAAATAATGACTATGTTCTGATTATTACTAATTATGTTAACTGCCGCATAGGCAGCTTAGAAATTGGATTGATGAACACAAAGACAACCCTATCTGTTAACTGCCGCATAGGCAGCTTAGAAAGCTTTCTTCCACTTCTTCCGAAGACGACGCTTGTTAACTGCCGCATAGGCAGCTTAGAAACAAGATTTATCGCTGGTCAGTATGCCGTTTTTGTTAACTGCCGCATAGGCAGCTTAGAAATCGACGGCGGCCGGCGCCTCCAGTCTCGCGTCGTTAACTGCCGCATAGGCAGCTTAGAAAAAGGACGTCGGCGGCTTCGTCGGGGGCTACCTGTTAACTGCCGCATAGGCAGCTTAGAAAACAAAATCAAATTCCACGGTCTTCTTTTAAACGGTTAACTGCCGCATAGGCAGCTTAGAAAAGGTTAGCGTTAAGGATAGTCATTATGACAACGTTAACTGCTGCATAGGCAGCTTAGAAAAATTACCAAAGATGAAGCCATCCATAAAGCCGTAGATGCGGCCCGGACCTTCCTACAAAATGATGCCGAACGCCGAGCCTACATCAATCGTGAACTCGCCATCCTAGACT
>NZ_JAJBQV010000045.1 GCF_020539865.1 Megasphaera elsdenii
TTGTGTAAACTAGCTTCGTCAACTTCCGAGGTGGCGTAAAAGTTGTAAAGTGCTGTTAGGAGGGAAACATTATGGAAAAAGCAAAGGTATATTTTACGGATTTCCGCTGTCGTCCGGGAAAAAATAATGTACAGAAACTGCAGAAGCTCTGCAAGAGAGCCGGGATTGAACAGATTCATTTTGAAGGGAAATTCGTCGCCATCAAGATGCATTTCGGCGAACTGGGCTGTCTGGCTTCGCTGCGGCCGCAGTATGTCAAGGCCGTTGCCGATTTGGTCAAGGAATTGGGCGGCCGCCCGTTTTTGACGGACTGCAATACTCTGTATCCGGGCAGCCGCAAGCACGCACTGGAACACTTGGACTGTGCCAACCTCAATGGCTATAACACGGTTACGACAGGCTGTCAGATTATCATCGGCGACGGCTTGCGTGGCACCGATGAAGTAGAAGTGCCCGTCAAGAATGGTGAATACGTTGAAAAAGCTAAAATCGGCCGGGCCATTATGGATGCTGACGTCTTCATCAGCCTGGCTCACTTCAAAGGCCACGAAATGACGGGCTTCGGCGGCGCCATCAAGAATATCGGCATGGGCTGCGGCAGCCGTGCCGGCAAGATGGAACAACATTCGTCGGGCAAACCGAAAGTCGACGAAAGCAAGTGCAAGAACTGTCATCGCTGCGCGCAGGAATGCGGTTCTGACGCCATTACCTATGAAAATAACGTCGCCCATATCCACGAAGACCTGTGCAAAGGCTGTGGCCGCTGCATCGGCGCCTGTGCCTTCGACGCCATTGAAACCGTCGAATGGGATGCTAATGAAAAACTGGACCGCAAGATGGCCGAATACGCCCAGGCTGTCTGCCAGAATCGCCCGTGCTTCCACATCAATCTGGTTATGGATGTTTCGCCGAACTGCGACTGCCATGCTGAAAACGATGCGCCTATCCTGCCAGATATCGGCATGTTCGCTTCCTTTGACCCAGTTGCTCTCGACCAGGCCTGTGCCGATGCCTGCATGAAAGCAGCGCCTATGCCTAACAGCCAGTTGTCGGATAACCTGGCCAAACCTGATTGGCACCACCATCATGACCACTTCCTCGACAGTAACCCCAACGTCGATTGGAAGACGACACTGGAACACGCTGAAAAAATCGGCTTAGGCACACGGGAATACGAACTCGTCCGCGTCCGCTGATATTCAATCATGAAAAAGCTAGTACTTGATGTGTCTAATCATCTGGTGCTAGCTTTTTGTGTTTTCTTCTCAGTTGTTGTATAATGTACATATTTAATATAAAATATATATAATATTAATTGAATGCTATATTCAATGGTGTTGGAGAAATATTTTTAAAATATAAAGGAGCAGGTGTGAATGACGAGAGATTTTACGTGGGGGGGGTGGGGATAGAAGCTTAAAAGCTTCTGCTGTTACGCCGAATGAGACGGTCTATGACATGGTTCAGCAGATGACGCAGGCATCCCGGCGGATGAATCCTTCGCAGATTATTCTGATCAATGGGGCGCGCAAAGGAGCTAAGTTTCAGATTGCAGAAGCTGTCCGTGCAGAAGTCGTGGCTTTTTTTGCTTGGGAACCGATGGCGACGAAACTGGCCGCTACCTATCCCCAGGTACAGGTCTATGCGATTCAGCCTAGTGTCCTGGACCTGTTACGGTGTATTTATTTTGCTCCCAAAGAAGGAAAGCTAGGGGCTATCATCCCTTTTGCACTCCGCGATTACTATGATGACTTGGAAGAGGCTTTGCAGGTGATGAATGTCTCTTTTTATCGCTTGGCGCCGGCTTGTGACGAACGGGCATTGCGGGAACTCATTCGGCGGGCAGCGTCTCACGGGGTTACGGATCTCATCGGGACCGATGACATTTCGGCCATGACTGTTGCCCGGCATATGAATTGGATTCCCTTGCGACCGGGATGCGGAGGGATTGCCCGTGCCTTTTTCAAGGCTTTGTGGAATATCCAGCACCATTATCAAGGCAATATTCGTGCGGCCCTTCCGCAGTATGGGATGCTGGCTCATTACCATCTGAAGGATATCGTCGGGTCTTCTCAAGCGATTACGGAGGTCAAGGAACTAGCAAGTCTATGGGCCTACGGATTCGACTATTCTCCTCGTGGGAGAATCCGGGACGGGCAAAGAAATGCTGGCTCAGGCCATACACAATCTGAGCCATCGCCGGTACGGCCCTTTTGTGGCGGTCAACTGCGGGTCCATTACGGAAAGTCTGCTGGAAAGTGAACTCTTCGGCTATGTAGGCGGGACCTTTACGGGAGCTAACCGGGATGGTAAAATAGGCCTTTTTGAAGCGGCCAATGGCGGGACGCTGTTCCTCGACGAAGTCGGAGATATGCCGTATGTCCTGCAAAACCGCTTGCTGCGGGTCCTTCAGGAAAAGTATGTCCGCCCTGTAGGCAGTCAGCATGGCGTCCCTATCGACGTCCGGGTCATTGCGGCGACGAATAAGAACTTGCCTCAAGAAGTCCGAAAGGGAAATTTCCGGCTGGACCTCTATTACCGCCTGTCCGTCTTGCCCATCTAAGTTCCGCCCCTGCGCAAGCGCAAAGGGGATATTCAAGAGATTTCTGAGTCCCTTTGACAGATGCTGGATCTTCGCTACTATAAATCACACACCTTCGATGATCGCGTTTGGACATTCTTAAAGGAGCAGCCCTGGCCAGGTAATGTCCGTCAACTGGCCCATGCCATCGAACGGTTGGTGTTAATCGTCAAAAATCAGACGATTCAAGTCACAGACGTTTTGCGGGTCATGCCTCGGGATATTGTTGCTGAAGAACGGGGAAATCCTTATGAAGCAGGCCAACTCAAAGATTTGACCTATGAGATGATTAAAAAAATGAGCCATGAAGGCAAAAGTGGGGCTGCCATCGCCAAAGAACTCGGTATCAGCCGCTCCACGGTCTATCGCATCAAACGGAAACACGAAGAAAAAGGCGCCGATGATATGCTGAACGTCCGTCTGGCCAAAGACGTGACAGGCCTCAACAGCGTCACCACCGGGGGAACCACCATGAATGACAAAGGCATCACCATCAAGACAGGCGATGCCAACCGCACCATTACTGTCCAGGACGGCAACGTCAACATGGGCGGCAACAAGGCTGGCGCAGCAGCCCTGGCGGCTCTCCATCCGCTGGACTTCGACCCGGACGACAAGTGGGATTTCGCAGCCGGTTATGGCAATTATAAAGATGCCAGTGCCGTAGCTGTCGGTGCTTACTATCGTCCCAATGAAGACACGATGTTCAATATCGGCGGTTCCTTCGGCGGTGGCGAAAACATGGTCAATGCCGGCGTCAGCTTCAAGGTCGGCCAGGGCAACCATGTTTCCACGTCCCGCGTGGCCATGGCTAAGGAAATCAAAGACTTGCGCCAGAATGTGGCTAACTTGAACGCCATCGTCAACCGCCAGAGTGCCCTCATCGACAAATTGACAGGTACCAACGTCGGGATGATCAAGGATAAGGGAAATGATTTGTTCCCCGATGTTCCGGCCAACCACTGGGCTTATGAATACGTTACCAAGCTGAAACAGGCCGGTATCCTGACGGGCTATCCTGACGGGAACTTCGATGGCAATCGCATGATGACGCGTTATGAATTTGCGGCCATCGTCTACCGGGCCATCATGGCCGGCGCCGCTTCCAACCCGGCTTTGAACCAGGATGGAACGTTGGATAAATTAGCTAACGAATTTTCATCGGAAATGAAGTACATCCGCATCGATACGATTGCCAAAGATAAGAATGGTAAACCGACCATTGAACGAGTTCGTGTCATTCCCGATACGCAACACGATGCGCAATCGTAAAGGAGGGGAGTATCATCGCACAGATAGGATTGTCTTTTCGTATCGATTCAGACCTAAAACAAGAGTTTGAAACCTTTTGCGATGCTGCTGGCATCAGTATGACGGCGGCTATCCACTTGTTTATCAAGGCAACAGTTCGGGAACAACGGATTCCTTTTGAAATAAAGGCTACAGGCAAAACAATAGAATCGAGAACGTAAGAGAAAGGGCTTGTCGCACGACGACAAGCCCTTTCAAACTGTTAGCAGCTAGTGGCTTGTAGGGGCTTCCACGTGGGAAGCCCGCTGTGAGAGTTGACCACAGCCCAGTCGAGTATAATGGCGTTTTTTTTACGAGCCGCGGGTCACTCGAGGTGATGTTGTTATTCGGAGTTTATCTCTGCGTAGCAGCATCTGAGTCCAAGATGTCCTGCGGCCTGCGACCTGCGGGCCATTAGGCCCCAAAAACTCGATGAACGACGAACGACCTACGATGAACGGGGCGTCAGCCCCTAAAAAACTCTTCACAGGGGCGGCCTATATATGGTATTATATACTGTAAACCCTAAATTATGATTTTTGTGAAAAACGGAGAGAATACATGGATTTTCAGAGTAATCGATTTTATCATATTATTTCCTACGGCTGTCAGGCGAATATGTCTGACAGTGAGCATTATGCCGGGCAGTTAGAAGAGCTGGGCTACCATCATACGGAGGATTTGGATACAGCCGATGTCATCCTCATCAATACGTGTTGTGTCCGTGAGACGGCGGAAGACAAGACGTTGGGGAAAATCGGCGAGCTCAAGCATTTGAAGACGCAGAACCCCGATTTGATCATTGCCGTCACAGGCTGCATGGCCCAGGAATGGCAGGATAAGCTCTTCAAGCGGGCGCCTCATATCGACTTGGTCATTGGGACGCACAATATCCACAAGCTCATCGAGCTCATCCAGGAACGGCGCAGCAAGGCCGACCATTATATGGCTGCCGACATGAGCCTGCCGGCCTTTCACGATATGCCGGTCAAGCGTTTCCAGAAGTTCTTTGCCTGGATTCCCATCATGAACGGCTGCAACAAGTTCTGCACGTACTGCATCGTGCCTTATGTCCGGGGCCGCGAAGTGAGCCGCCCTATCGACGCCATTGTGGAAGAAATCAAGAAGGTCGCCGCTGAAGGCTACAAGGAAATCACCTTGCTCGGTCAGAACGTCAATTCGTATGGTCTGGACCTCAAAGACGGCACGGATTTCTCCAAGCTCGTCGCCGCTGTCGATGATATCGACGGCATCGAACGGGTACGCTACATGACCAGCCATCCCAAGGATATGACCTTTGCCATGATCGACGCCATTGCCGACAGCCAGAAGGTCGTCAACCACATGCATCTGCCTATCCAGTGCGGCTCCAATGAGCTCTTGAAGAAGATGAACCGCGGTTACACGGTAGAACATTACTTGGAACTCGTCGATTATGCCCGCAAGCGCATACCCGACTTAGTCCTGACGACGGACATCATCGTCGGCTTTCCTGGCGAAACGGAAGCCATGTTTGAAGATACGCTGAACCTGCTCAAACGCGTCCAGTACGATATGGCTTATACGTTCATTTATTCGCCGCGGACAGGGACACCGGCGGCCAAGATGGAAGACCAGATTCCGCAGGAAGAAAAGAGCCGTCGCCTTCAGCGCCTGATGGAAGTACAGAACGTCTATAGTTTAGCCAAGAATAAAGAAATGGAAGACCATGTCTATGATGTCATCGTCGAAGGACCGACTAAGAATGATGCCAATCACTGGTTTGGCCGGACGACGGGCAATAAGATAATCATTTGGGAAAATGACGGCTCCGTCGCTATCGGCGATACCGTGCCGGTCCAGGTCGACAAGGGCCAGACATGGGTCCTCAAAGGTCACTTAGTGCACTAAAGGAAGGTGAGACTTTGGCAGGAAAAAAATTAACGCCTATGATGCAGCAGTACATGGAAGTCAAAGAGCAGTGCCAGGATAAAATCCTCTTTTTCCGCCTCGGCGACTTCTATGAAATGTTTTTTGACGATGCCCTGACGGCGTCGCGCGAACTGGACCTGACCTTGACGGGCCGGGCTGGCGGCAATAAGGAAAAAGTTCCTATGTGTGGCGTGCCCTTTCATTCGGCCGATACCTATATTGAACGGCTGGTCCACAAAGGCTATAAGGTCGCTATTTGCGAACAGATGGAGGACCCGAAGCTGGCGAAAGGCTTGGTCAAGCGCAAGATCATCAAGGTCATTACACCAGGGACGATTACCCTGGAAAATGCCGTAGCGTCGAAGCAGAACAATTACATCGGCTGCCTGAATGAAAAAGAAGGCATCCTTTCTATGGCCCTTATGGACGTCACGACCGGCGAATGTCTGTGGGCTGACTGCGCTGCGTCGGTCATGGAAGACTCCTTGTTCGATATCCTTGCCGTCTACGAACCGAGTGAACTTATTTACGCCCATATGGGGAAGGATATGGACGCTGTCCGCGAATACTTGCGAAGCCATTTGGCTCAATGTACGGTCACGGAATTTCCTGCTGATGACAATGTCGATTATAGCGAACAGGCCCGGTCCTATTTCCCGCCCGAAGATTTTGTGGCTGCTACAGCGGCTGGCGACTGCATCGGCATGCTCCTGGCCTATGTCAGCGACGTCATGCAGTCCGATATTTCTCACATCAATTCCCTGGAACACATCGACAATGACCGGCGCCTGGTCGTCGATGCGGCCAGCCTGCGCCATCTGGAAATCACGCAGAACGTCCGCGACGGCGGCCGCCGGGGGACGCTCCTCGATGTCTTGGACAAGACCCAGACGGCTATGGGCGGGCGGCTCCTGCGCAAGTGGTTGGAAGCGCCGCTTATCCGCATTGCCGATATTACGCGCCGCCAAGATGCCGTCGAAGACTTCGTCCTCCACGAAATCATGCGCCAAGATACAGCTGACGTGCTGAACCGGATTTACGACTTTGAACGCATCTTGACCCGTATCGAAACGGGAACGGTAAGCCCGAAAGATTTGGTGGCCCTGCGGGAATCGCTGGCCGTCATTCCGCAGCTCAAAAACGTCTTGGCCGGGGCCAGCGCCGACCTCCTGCACAACCTCAATGACCGCTTACAGACCCATGACGACGTGTATGACCTGCTCTGCCGGGGCATCAAGGACGAACCGGGATTGGTCATCCGCAACGGCGGCGTCATTCGCGATGGTTTTTCGCCGGAACTCGATGAAATCCGTTCCATTGCGGCCAACAGCCATGCCTTTTTGCAGGAACTGGAAGAGAAGGAAAAGGAAAAGACCGGCATTAAGATGAAAATCGGCTATACCAAAGTCTTTGGCTATTACTTCGAGATTTCTCATGCTAATACTAAGCCCATTCCCGATTATTACGTACGCAAGCAGACCTTGGTCAATGCCGAACGCTATATCACGCCGGAATTGAAGGAGTTTGAAGTCAAAGTCCTGACTAGCCAGGAACGGATGCTGGCTTTGGAATATAAGCTTTTCGGCGACATCCGCCGTCAGATCCAGGGACATATCCCGGCCATGCAGGCAACGGCCCGGGCCATTGCCCGCATCGACTGCTTGTACAGTCTGGCCTGCGCGGCTTATGACAACCGCTACGTCCGTCCCAGCCTCAACACGAAGGCGACGATTTCCATCAAGGACGGCCGTCATCCCATTATTGAAAAGTATTTGAAAGATGAATTGTTCGTCCCGAATGATGTCACTTTGAACCATGAAGATCATGAAATCCTGGTCATTACCGGACCGAATATGGCCGGTAAGTCGACGTATATGCGCCAAGTCGCCGTGTTGGTCCTCATGGCTCAAGTTGGCTCCTTCATTCCGGCCAAGGAAGGGTCTATTTGCCCGGTAGACCGCATCTTTACCCGCATCGGTGCCAGCGATGATATCCTCACCGGTCAGAGTACGTTCATGATGGAAATGAAGGAAGTGTCGTACATCCTGAAACATGCGACTAGCCGCAGCCTGCTCATCCTCGACGAAATCGGCCGCGGGACGAGCACCTTTGACGGCATGTCCATCGCCAGGGCCGTCATCGAATACTGCCGGAAGCATATCCACGCCTTGACGCTGTTTGCGACGCATTATCACGAACTCATCGCCATGGCCGACGATTCGCCGAAAATCAAGAATTATACGGTCGCTGTCAAGGAACGGGGCAAGAACATCAAGTTCCTGCGGCGCATCATTCCCGGCGGCGCCGACCGCAGCTACGGCCTGCACGTGGCGCGCCTGGCCGGCTTGCCGGAAAGCCTGCTCAAGCGGGCCGACGTTATCTTGGAAGATTTGGAAAAGAACGGCGGCGCTCCCGTCCCGGCCAAGGCGCCTGTGAACCCTGCGCCGTCACCGATGGGGGACAGTCTCTTTTCCAGTCCCGTCATTGATAAGCTGCTCAGTGTCGATGTCAGCAGTATGACGCCGATTGAAGCGATTTCTTTCTTATATAATCTGCAAAAAGATGCCAAAGAAGGAAGTGGAATCCAGTGAGTTCAATCATTCATGTCTTAGATGAAGCGACGCGCAATAAGATTGCTGCCGGCGAAGTCGTTGAACGGCCGGCGTCGTGCATCAAGGAATTGGTAGAAAATGCCATTGATGCCGGTGCCCATGCCATTGAAGTGGAAATCGCCGATGGCGGCCAGTCCTATATGCGGGTCACCGACGACGGCTGCGGCATGAGTCCGGAAGATGCCCATAAGTGCATCATCCGTCACGGCACGAGCAAAATCAGTTCTGTCGAAGATATCTTTGCCATTACGTCTCTGGGCTTCCGCGGCGAAGCCGTGCCCAGTATTGCTGCCGTATCGCACATGCAGATTACGACGCGCCAGGCTGACGACGATTTTGCGACGCACCTCATCCTCGATGGGGGCGAAATTACAGCAGAAGACCAGGCCGGTGCACCGGTAGGGACGACGATGGAAGTGAGCGACCTCTTTTACAATACGCCAGCGCGGCGCAAGTTCCTCAAGAGCGAACGGACAGAAAGTTCGAAAATCTCTGAAATGGTGACCAAACTGGCTCTAGCCAATCCGGCTATTGCCTTTACTTTTACCAATAATGGCCGGACGACGATGAAGACCGGCGGTACAGGGGACCTGCGGGAAACGATTGCCAATATCTATGGGGCCAACGTCGCCCGCGATGTCTTTGCCATCTCTGCCGACCAGGACGGCATCAGCCTGGAAGGCTATGTAGGCAAGCCGTCGGTCTTAAAGAGCAACCGCAACTGGCAAACGTGCATCGTCAATCACCGCATCGTCCATAATCCTTTGATGTTCAAGGCCATCGACAATGCTTATCACGCCATGCTGCCGAAATCGGGCTATCCCTTTGCCATGCTCCATCTCCATGTCGACCCGGCGACGATCGACGTCAATGTCCATCCTGCGAAGACGGAAATTAAATTCTCCGATGAACAAGCCGTTTATCGGGCCGTTTACCACAGTATCGTCACGGCCTTGGTGGCCCAGGAAAAGCCCGAAGCCATCGCCAAGACCATCGGTGCCGATGTAGGGGCGGCCCGCCCGCAGGAGAACGGTAAAGCCACCTCCGTAAGGGCCGATGTAGGGGCGACCACGTGGGGCGCCCGCCCGCAAGAGAGCGGTAAAGTAACCTCTCTAGCCAGTGGGCCTTTGGGGCAATACTCCTTGGCGGGAAGAACCCCTCAGTCAGCTCCGCTGACAGCTCCCCTTCACAGGGGAGCCGAAAGCTCTTGCAAAGGGGAGGACGGTAAAGTAACCTCTCTAGCCAGTGAGCCTTTGGGGCAACACTCCTTGTTGGGAAGAACCCCTCAGTCAGCTCCGCTGACAGCTCCCCTTCACAGGGGAGCCGAAAGCCTCCCCTGTGAAGGGGAGGGGGACCGCTCGCGGTGGAGGGGTTCTTCCCTCTTTTCCCAGGCCTTGGCTCAACATGGACAAGGTGGCCCGTCGGAAGCGACGTCTGTCGTTTCGGAAGCGGCGGCCCCGAAAATCGTCTTTGACGGCGATGACGACGTCTTCATTCCTTTGGGAGAAGTGGCGGACTGCTTCATTATTGCCAAAAAGGGACAAGATCTATACATCGTCGACCAACATGCCGCTCACGAACGGATCCGCTATGATACCTTTTGTAAGCGTGTCGAACGGATGCCGAGCCAGCAGCTGCTGACGCCGGAGTTCGTCGATGTCGACAGCGACGATATGACACTTCTGCTGGAACGGCAGGACGTCTTCAACGACCTGGGCTATACGTATTCTGAAGCCGGGCCGACGACGCTGCGCGTGGAAGAAGTGCCCTGCGATTTGCAGACCAGCGATATTGCTGATTCCCTGAAAGATATCTGCCTGCTCCTGCACAATCAGAAAGAACCGGATAAAGCCATGGTCCGTCATCGCTCCCTGGCCTATCTGTCCTGCCACGGTGCTGTCAAAGCCGGCGACAGCCTCAATATCCGCCAGATGAAACAACTTTTGGATGATTTGTTCCATACGGAAAAACCCTATGTCTGCCCTCATGGCCGGCCGACAATCATCCGCTTTACACCGAAAGAATTAGCCCATTTATTTAAACGGACATGACTCATATGATTTACGTCGTGCCTTCATTGAAGGCCAAAGAAAAATTACAAAGTGAAGGGAAAGCCTGGGCCGAAAGTCAGGGCTTCACTTATGTGCTGCGACACCAGCGGACTATCCAGGACTTGATGGATGAATACGGAGAGGACTTTCTCGTCTATTCGTCGCGAGGGCCTCAAATAGATCGGCCGGAAGGCAGCCATTTCTTCAGTCTCAACATGGCCGAACTACGCATCCAGAACTTGCGGAAAGGCCAACGCGACCATTTGCTGGAAGCGCTCATGGGGATGAAGGAGAGGGAAGGAAGAACACCTCAGTCAGCTGCGCTGACAGCTCCCCTTCACAGGGGAGCCGAAAGCCTCTCCTGCGAAGGGGAGGGGGACCGCTCGCGGTGGAAGGGTTCTTCCGAGCCGCCTATTACCGTCCTCGACTGCACCTGCGGCTTTGGCGCCGATGCGGCCGTTGCTTCTTTTGGCTTGCCTGCTGGGTCACGCGTCGATGCCCTGGAGGTGTCCCCCCTGTTGGAAGCGGTCACATCGTGGGGCTTTTCCCATTTTGTCCACAAGAAAGACGACGTCACGGCGGCACTGCGACGGATTTCTCTGCGCCGTGGCGATTATCGCGCTTACTTGTTATCCGACGAAGGGCCCGTATACGACGTCCTCTATTTCGATCCCATGTTCCAGCGGCCTGTCGAGGCGAGCTGCCAGTTCCAGCCCGTCCGGGCCATTATGGAACACGGCGGTCTGACGCGGGACCTGATTGAACGAGCGCTGCAGAAAGCCCGGCGCCGGGTCGTCATCAAGGAGCGGGATTTCCGCCAACTCTGCCGCGATTTCCCGGAGGTTACCTTATATGGCGGCAAATACAGCCGCATTGGCTATGCCGTATTGGAGTGTGATTCATGGAAAAAGTAATGGTCATCATCGGTCCGACGGCTGTCGGCAAGACGACGCTCAGTTTTGCCCTGGCCGAACATTACGGGACCGACCTCATTTCTGGCGACGCCTACCAGATTTACCGCCATATGGATATCGGTACGGCGAAACCGACAGCGGACGAATTGGCCCGCTATCACCATTATCTCATCGATATTGCCGAGCCTGATGAGCCCTATTCGGCAGCCCGTTTCTGCGATATGGCCGGTAAGGCCATTGCCGAAGTCAACGGGAAGGGCAAAGTCCCCATCGTCGTCGGCGGCACAGGGCTCTATGTCCAATCCCTCCTGGAAGGCTACGATTTCCAGACGGCCCGCATGACTGAGGCCGATAAGGAAGCGGCTCAGGCACGCATTGCCTCCCTCGATGAAGGGGCGCTGAAAGACTATATTGTCCGGGAAACGGATTGGCAGCCGCCAGATTGGCACGAGCTGCTTTCCAATACGCATCGCCTGACCCGCTTGGTCAGTGCTATCGAACAGGGCGAAGGGAAGACCTTCGTCAGTGCCGGCAAGGCTCACGGCCTGGTCTATGACGCCTATGTCATCGGTCTGCGCCTGCCGCGGGACGTCTTATATGCCCGCATCGAAGAACGCGTCGACGCTATGATAGCTGCCGGCTGGGTCGATGAAGTGCGGCACTTGTTGGACCGGGGCATCCCGACGGACTGTCAGGCCATGAAGGCCATCGGTTATCAGGAGCTGGCTCTGTATATTCAGGGCCAGCTGCCCCTCGATGACGCTGTGGCCCGCATCAAGACCCGGACGCGGCGTTTTGCCAAGCGTCAGCTCACGTGGTTCAAACGCATGCCCTATATCCACTGGTACGATAAGGACCAGTATGATGGGGAAGAAGCATTGATACAAGCTGTGCTGCGGGATTTGCCTTTATATTCACTATAGAAAGGAATCATAACATTGTCTTTGGATTTAGAAACATTACGAAAAGAAGCGCTGGCCGAATGTGCGGACCAGTTTGAACGGATTGATACGATTTGTCTCCATAATACGGCGAAAGTCCTGGCTGCTTATAAGGAAGCCCAGATTTCTTCGTACCAGTTTGCCGGTACGTCGGGCTATGGCTACAGCGACATGGGCCGGGAAAAGCTCGACGAAGTCTTTGCCTGCGTCTTTAAAGCGGAAAAAGCCATTGTCCGTCCTCATTTCGTATCGGGGACCCATGCGCTGGCGACGGTCCTGCTGGCCCTGCTGCAGACAGGCGACCTCATGATGAGCCTTGTCGGCGCACCGTATGATACGATGCAGGGCGTTATCGGCTACGCCCATGAAACGCCCCATTCTCTGAAGGAAAAAGGCGTTCGCTATGAAGAAGTCCCCTTGAAGGACAACGCCTATGATTTGGCCGGTATTGAGGCCGCCGTGGCTGAAAAGCAGCCGAAACTGGTCCTCATTCAGCGTTCTCGCGGTTACAGCACACGGGCCTCTTTGACGATCGATGATATCCGTTCGATTATTTCTGTCGTCAAGAAGGTCAGTCCGAAGACGATTTGTTTTGTCGATAACTGCTACGGTGAATTTGCTGCCGAAGAAGAACCGATTGAAGCCGGTGCCGACATCATCGCCGGGTCGCTCATCAAGAATCCCGGTGGCGGCATCGCCCCGACAGGCGGTTATATTGCCGGTAAGGAAGAACTGGTCCATGCAGCCGCCGACTACTTGACGGCTCCTGGGCTGGGCGACGAACTCGGCTCCTATGCGGCTGGTTACCGCCTCTTTTTCCAGGGCTTCTTCATGGCACCGCACGTCACGGCACAGGCCATCAAAGGCGCTGTCTTCGCGGCAGCTGTCTTTGAAAAGATGGGCTTCAAGGTCTCACCGGCCGTCCAGGATCCGCGAGTCGACCTGATTCAGACCATTTATCTGGAAAACGAACAGAATATGTGTCTCTTCTGCCAGGGCATCCAGTCTTTCTCGCCTGTCGATGCCCATGTCACGCCGATTCCTGACGATATGCCAGGCTATGCCGATAAGATCATCATGGCTGCTGGTGATTTCGTCCAAGGGTCATCTATCGAATTGTCTGCCGACGGCCCAATCCGCGACCCCTATATGATTTATCTCCAAGGGGGCATCGTCTTTGAACACAATGTCCTGGCCATCCTCAGCGCAGCGCAGTACATTGCTGAACATCGGGAAGGAGCCGCTCATGATTAAGGAAGTCCTCGTCGTCGAAGGCCGGTCTGATGTCGCCCGCATCCGGGCCAGCCATATCGACGTCGATATGATTACGACAGACGGCTTCAATTTGAAGCCACATACGCTGGAACAGATACGCTGTGCCTATGAAAAGCGGGGCATCATCATCCTGACCGACCCCGACCGGGCAGGGGAGCAGATCCGCAAATTCCTGACCGACCGCTTCCCGAAGGCCAAGCACGCCTTCATTCCCCGGAAAGATGCCATTGCCAACAATGACCTGGGTGTCGAACAGGCTTCGCCAGAAGCCATCCGCCTGGCTTTGTCCAAAGTCCGCTGTGCCACGTATGAACCGCAGGAAACCTTTACGATGCAGGACATCGCCGCTGCCGGCCTCAACGGGACGCCTGATGCCGCCGACCGCCGGGCCGAAGTGGGCGCTATCCTGGGTATCGGCTATGGCAATGCCAAACAGTTTTTGAAACGCTTGAATCATTACGGCGTCACCCGTGACGAATGGGATGATGCTCTCCGTCAGATCCGCGAGGTGAAATAGATGAAAGAAGTCGACTTGTCTAATCCCGACGTCGTCCGCTACGTCGTCAAACGCTTTGGCCTGCGCATGAATAAGAAGCTGGGCCAGAATTTCCTCATCCGCCACGCCGTCGTCGACGATATTGCCGACGCAGCCGGCATCGGTGAAGGCGACCCGGTCCTGGAAATCGGGCCGGGTATCGGCACGCTGACCCAGGCCCTGGCTGAAACGGGAGCGGCTGTGACGG
Source organism: Megasphaera elsdenii (assembly GCF_020539865.1). GTDB lineage: Bacteria > Bacillota > Negativicutes > Veillonellales > Megasphaeraceae > Megasphaera > Megasphaera elsdenii_A. Next base: position 14,319 of record NZ_JAJBQV010000045.1, read on the forward strand.
CTGTCGAACTGGACGATCATCTGCTGCCCGTCCTCGACAAGACGCTGGAACACTATGATAACGTGCGCGTCGTTCACGGCGATATCCTGCGAATCGATATCGAAGAAGTCATGAATCACCAGCCCTTCACGGTCTGCGCCAATTTGCCATACTATATTACGACGCCGATTATCATGAAGCTCCTGGAACAGAAGCTGCCTATCAAGCGCATCGTCGTCATGGTCCAGAAGGAAGTGGCCGAACGCATGGTGGCTGAACCAGGCCATAAAATTTACGGCGCTTTGTCCGTCTCGGTCCAGTATTATACGAAGCCCCAGATGCTTTTTGAAATCTCGCCGAAATGCTTCATGCCGGCGCCGGAAGTCACGTCGGCCGTCGTCGCTATGGATGTCCGCCAGAAGCCACCTGTCGATTTGCTCGATGAAAAGCGCTTCTTCCAGGTCGTCAAAGCGGCTTTCCAGCAGCGCCGTAAGACTTTTTCCAACGCCTTGAAGAACACGGGCATGAGTAAAGAACAGATTGCTCAGGTCCTGGAAAAGGCAGGCATTGACGGCAAACGCCGCGGGGAAACCCTGTCCCTGCAGGAATTCGCTGACGTTGCCAACGCCTGGAGCGAGTTGGGTTAGTGACTCGTGGCTCGTGACTCGTGACTCGTGATTCGTGACTCGTGATTCGTGCTCGGGGTTCGTAACTCGTAATAATCTGTAGGGGCTCGTACGTGGCGAGCCCGCTGGAAATATGTAAGAATCCCGTGATCCATTTGCATGAACGGGCGCCCCACGTGGTCGCCCTACAAAAAAAGGGGCTGTAACAAAATGAACTTTTTTGCTCATTTTGTTGCAGCCCTCTTTCTT
>NZ_JAJBQV010000046.1 GCF_020539865.1 Megasphaera elsdenii
TCAGCCACCCGATGATGTAGGCGGATTTAGGAAGACATCTTTTAGATGTCGTTAGTACCTATGCAGTTCCGACTTACAAGCTCCCGACTTTAGTCGGGAGTAGTTGACATATGTATATCCCTCCTGGCTCCCTACATTATGACAATGCCGGATCCTTGACGCCATTGGCGGCAAAAGCAGCTGCCCGGTCACGGCAGGTCCCACAGACACCGCAGGGCTTGTCGCCGCCTTCATAACAACTCCAAGTCAACTCATAAGGAGCGCCCAGGCGCAAACCTTCCTTGACGACGCCGGCTTTATTCCACGACAATAAAGGCGCTTCCAAATGACAGGTTCGGCCAGATCCTTCATAAATGGCCGTATTCATGGCCGTTTCAAATTCCGGCGTGCAATCCGGATAAGCCCGCCCGGCGGCATCATCGGCATGGGCCCCGTAATAAATGACTTCGGCACCGACACTGACGGCTACAGCGGCTGCAAAGGATAAGAATAAGCCATTGCGGAAAGGCACATACGTGTCGACGGTCCCTTCACCACCTTTTTTAGCCAGCTGATCGGCATAGGATTCATGGGCGATTGGCTTATGACTGCCCTGGAGAAGAGAACAATCACTCAAAGAGAAAGCCTGAGATAAATTGACTTCCTGCTGTTGCACCCCGTAATGCGCCGCTACCTTGCGGGCCGCTTCCAGTTCTTTGGCATGTTTCTGGCCATAATAAGCAGTCAATGCCAATACATCATTTTTTTTATATTTCGTCAAAGCCATGGCCAGACACGTCGTAGAATCGACGCCGCCACTGAGCAACACAACACACTTCATGAGGACCCCCCTTTATTCATAATAAACTGTATACATCATAGTATAACACAGAATTAGTAGCTCGTGGCTAGGGGTTGATTCGTAAAGGGACTGCCATCCAACTGAGCAGGTTATGGTCGAATCTCTCTAGCGGGCTCGCCACGTGCGAGCCCCTACCATTCAGCCCATGTGCACAAGGCCATGGGCTGTGTTTTTTTGAACATGGAAAGGGCTTGTCGCATAACGACAAGTCCTTTCGATATTGGTATTGGGTTGGAAAGCGGATTAATGATTAGCCGGATGGCCTTCTTGAATAGCTTGTTCAGCTGGTGCAGCCGCACCCGGAATCGGAGCGGCTCCGAGTTGTCCGCGACGAACTTTGGAGATAATGCTGTGGTTATAGCCATAGCCGAAATAGATGGCCAGACCTAACAGAAGCCATACGACGAAGCGGATCTGCGTAACCAAGGGCAGCATGTAAATGAGGACACCGCAGAAAACGATAGCCAAGAGCGGAACCAAGGGAACGAGCGGACATTTAAAGGCGCGTTCCTGATTCGGATTCTTCTTGCGGAGGACGATGACGGCAACCGAAACGATGATGAAGGCACAGAGGGTACCGATATTCGTCATTTCAGCGACAATATTGATGGGCAGGAAGCCTGCCGTAACCGCCGTAACGATACAGACCAACATGGAGCTGCGGGCCGGGGTTTTATATTTCGGATGGACATGACCGAAGAATTTCGGCAGCAAGCCATCACGAGACATGACGAAGAGTACGCGGCTCTGGCCAAAGCTCATGACAAGGAGGACTGAAGTGAGGCCACAAATAGCGCCAACGGAAATGGCCGCAGCGCCCCAGTGATAACCAACGGCTTGGAGAGCGAAAGCAACCGGAGCTGCCGTCGTCTTGAATTCGAGGTATGGAACCATGCCGGTGAGGACAGCCGATACGGCAATGTACAGAACCGTACAGATAATAAGCGATAAGATAATGCCGCGCGGCAAATCTTTCTGCGGATTCTTGACTTCTTCAGCCGCTGTAGAAACGGCGTCGAACCCGATGTACGCAAAGAAGATGATAGAGGCACCTGCAAAGACACCAGACCAGCCATAAGGCATGAAGGGAACCCAGTTGGCGGCATCGACGTGACTAAAGCCTAAAGCCAAGAATAAGGCGACGACAGCCAATTTGATGCCAACGATGATGTTGTTGACAGTTGCGCTCTGGCGGACGCCGTGGATGTTGATGAAGGCAATGACACAAAGGATGAGAACTGCCGGCAAATTGACGATGCCCCCGTCATACGGAGCCAATGTCAATGCTTTCGGCAGGACAATGCCTAAATTCGTCAAAATATTATTGAAATACCCGGACCAGCCAATGGCAACGGCTGATACGGCAAAAGCATATTCAAGGATCAAATCCCAACCGATGACCCAGGCCCAAAATTCGCCAAGAGCGACATACCCATAAGTATAGGCACTACCGGCAACGGGAACCATGGCGGCAAATTCAGCATAACACAGGGCAGCACAGCCGCAGGCCAAGGCTGCAATGATGAAAGAAATAATGAGTGCAGGACCGGAATAATTGGCAGCAGCAACGCCAGTCAAGACAAAGATGCCTGTACCGACGATAGCGCCGATGCCGAGCATAGTCAAGCCAAAAGTACCGAGGACGCGGTTCATGCCGCCGTCTTGTTTCGTTTCCGAAATAAATTCACTGATACTTTTGGTTCTAAAGATGTGTTTCGTCATAGAACCTCTCCCCTTATAATTGTAAAGTATCGTTGACTCCCTTATGGATTGACCAGATGCCCTAGTCAATCGTTCAGCTGCCTCTTATTATACTCGGCACTCTTAATTTGTAAAGTTTTTATCGTAAATTAATTATATTTTTATATTTAAAATTAAAAACAACAAAAACATATTCAACTATTGAGTTTAATTAAACTATAATATTAATTATCTTTAATCGCATCTTGTATTTTGCGCATTTTATTTAAAAAAATAAAATCTTTTTGAAAGTCTATATCAAATAGTTCATGTGCGTCACGAGGATAATAAACAAACGTATCAGGACGACAAAGAAAGCGGCGGCCTCCTGTATCGCCGTGCAAGGCCAACAGTTCCGGCTGATAGATGCGGCGAAAGATAGCGGGACTGCACGGTCTGTCCCCATTATGCATACATCCAGCCGGCGCGCCAGAGGCAATGAATTGCCGGAGAAACTCAACTATCGTCCCAGCGGTCATCAAGGGCTGGTCTGCCGGAAAAAAGGCCCAGGCATCAGCGGTACCGTGAGCCTCTACGGCACAGCGCAAAGATGCTGCCATGCCTTCTTCAGCTTGTTCATTCCACAAGACGGCCACCCCCTGTTTCCGGCAAGCTGAGGCAATGTCGGCATGAGCCGTCACGACAGTCACTCGGCAGTCGATACCAGAACAGGGCAAAAAAGCCTGCGCCGCCTGGCACAGGCTTTTCATTCCATATGTATATAAAGGGCGTCCATGAACGAGCGCCGCTAATTTATGACCCCCAAAACGCCGGCCAAAACCGGACGCCATCAAGACTAACTGTATCTTCACTTCTTTTCCCTCATTTCCACTGGATACGTTGTCCATTCACCGGGCCGGGACAGAGCGTTCAAAATCCGCTTTCCCGCCTGCTGCCGTCGTTCATCGTCGGCTTGGTTGAGAACGACTGTCGTCTTATCTTTCCAGGCTCCGATACGGGCCAGACATCCGGCTTCCACAATGTAAGCCAGGACGGGTTCCGTCACGACAGCCTCCGCTTCGAGATTCAATAATTCCCAGCGGAAGCAGACGTCCTTTATGGACTGCCCCAAAGCGGACAAGCCAGCCAGACAATATACATGGCTGGTATTGGCCGGAATGACCGGCTCATAAGGTCCCATGACCTTCAAGGGCAGGCGCCGCGAGCCATCGCCTTCGACGAGGACGATGTCGGCAGTTGCACATAAATGCCGGTAAACGCTATCGCCGGGCCAAGTGATTTTCCCGTCTGCCCCTTCCTGGCCGACGACGATGATGCCATCGCACCGCCATGAGTCCTGCCAGCCCTCGGGCAAAGCGGTCGGCACGAACCAGTTGGCCGGCCGCATCATGTGAGTCGTCGTCACGACGGCCACGCGATAACCCGCTGCCCGTTCCTGCCGGGCCCGAGCAAAAAGACTCGTCGTCTTGCCGCCAGCCCCGATATACGTATAAACCACTGCCGTCATGGCTTGCGGTAGCGGCTCTTCTCCCGGCCTTCCCGCTTGGCCCGGATGGCAATGAGTTCAGCGGCAATGCTGATGGCGATTTCCGCCGGCGTCACCGCCGAAATGGATAGGCCAATCGGTGCATGGCAAGCATCGATTTCGGCAGACGAAAAGCCATCGGCCAGGAGCTTCTCTTTGACAAAGGCCAACTTGCGGCGGCTGCCGATGACACCGAGGTAATAAGGCTTGATGGCCAGCATCTGGCGCTGGACATCGTAGTCTCCGACATGGCCGCGGGTCATGATGCAGACGTAGTCGTCCGGGGTAACATCAATGCAGTCCGGAAGCTTCTCATAGTCTGCCTCATAAACGGCCGCTGCCTGAGGGAATAAAGCCGGATCAGCAAATTCGGCCCTGTCGTCGACGACAATACAGGAAAAGCCGATGCTGTCCAAGACCGGGACTAAGGCCTGCGACACATGGCCACCGCCGAAAATGAAGACCCGCCCCGGATACGCCAGCGGTTCGCTATACCAGCGCCGCTGTCCATCAACGGCAAGGCCGGCCACATTTTGGCGGCACCAGGCCGCACTGACGCCCTGCAAGGCCTCCCTCTGTCCGCAGCCCTGCACTTGTCCTTCCCGAACTAGGGCCATGGCCCAATGGATTTCATCACTGACATCCAAAGCCAGCCACGACGCCGTCTTCTGATGCAGAGCCTGAATGATAGCGGCCAACACATCCAACAAGCCCGGCTGAGCCGGGTCGAGGTACTGACAGAAGACGGTCAATTCGCCGCCACAGGCAGCGTTGATGTCCTCTTCGTCATTGGGGTGGAGAATGAGGCGGCGAAAAGCCGATTGCTTCCGTGCTAAACATTGTTTCCCAGCCTGGATAGCTAAATATTCCTGATAACCGCCGCCAACCGTACCGGCCGTCGTCCCATCAGCAAAGACCACTTGATGGCTGCCAATACCACGTGGCGTCGATCCTTGTCTGGCAACGACAGTCAACAATACAGCTGGCTGGCCGTCGTGCAAGGTTTCCCATAATCGGGTATATAATTTTTCCATAATATCACCTATATAAGAGTAAAATAGCCTGCCCATCGACATCGAGGCGGTCCGGCAGGGAAGCCGGTCGGTCGGGCTTGGCGAAACGCCACCAAATATCCGGCGTCCCATCAGCCTGATGAACATAGCGGAACTTGACGATCCATTCAAAGGGCTGTTCGATTTCTTCGGTCACGACGATGGGCCGGGCATTCTCACCGTCGCCATGGCGAAAAGCGTGGCCACGAATACCGACAGCGCAGAGATTGTCGCCCACGGGCCGTCCCGTGTATAAAGTCACCTGCCATGCCGGGACGAAGACAGACGACGGTCCGGCTTTGCAAGCCTCTGCGATATTCTTGCATCCCGTCAGGACCGCTGCCGCCCGGGACTGGGGATCGGCAAAGAGCTCCTTCGTCGGCGCACAAGCCGATACGCGGCCGCCGTCGAGGACGGCAATGGACTGACAGAGCTGATAAGCTTCATCGCGGCTGTGCGTCACCAAGACGACGTCTTTTGGGAATTGCTGCAATAGGTCCTTGAGTTCAGTCATGACCTTTTCTTTTAAATAACTGTCCAAGGCACTGAAGGGTTCGTCCAGGAGCAGGATATCTGGTTCATTGACCAAGATACGGGCCAGGGCCACGCGCTGTTGCTGACCGCCGGATAACTCAGACGGCTTCTGTTTTTCCAAGCCCGTCAAATTCAGGCGTTCCATCATGGCCCGGACTTGCTGGCAGGCGTCGGCCTTGGACGAAGGCGTTCGGACACCACAGCGGATGTTTTCTTCGACAGTCATATTGGGAAATAAGGCATAATGCTGGAACAGATAGCCTACGCGCCGCTGCGGGACGGGGACGTTGATATGATGTTCGCTGTCGAACAGGGTCCGCGCCCCGACGATGACTTTGCCGGCATCGGGCTTTTCAATGCCGGCAATACACTGCAACGTCTTGCTCTTGCCGCAGCCTGAAGCCCCGAGGATGCCGAGGATGCCGCCTTCATGATGAAGTTTCACATCCAGCGTAAAGGAACCCCAGTCCTTATGGACATCAATATCGATCATGCCAGGCGCCTCCCTTCTCGACTGCGCTTTTCAAAGAGATTGACCGTCAGTAGGACGACGGCGCTGATGGCGATGTTGACCAGGACCCAGATGAAGGCACTGTATTCATCATTGGTCCGCCATAACTGGTAGACCGTCGTCGAAATAGTCGCCGTATTCTTGGGAATATAGCCGATGAGCATACTCGTCGCCCCGTATTCACCCAAAGCCCTGGCAAAGGCCAGGACCGTCCCGGCCATAATGCCCTGCTTGCAGTAAGGCATGCGGATATGCCAGAAAATGAACGTATCCGACAGGCCTAGGGTCTTACCGCTCCAGGCCAGAGTTTCATCGAAGCTCTCAAAAGCCCCGCGGGCCGTGCGGTACATGAGGGGGAAGGCGACGACAGCCGATGCCAGGACGCCGCCATACCAGGTCATGACGAAGCGGATGCCCACGTCGTTGAGGAAAATACCGACAGGATGCTTCAAGCCAAAGACCAAGAGCAGCAACCAGCCGCAGACCGTCGGCGGCAGGACCAAGGGCAGGGTCAGGACGACATCGAGAAGCCCTTTGAGGACCTTAGGCAGCCGGGCGACGTAATAGGCCAGAGCAATGCCGCTAAAGAAGACGAGGACACAGGAAATAGCGGCAATGCGCAGGCTGTTCCAAAGGGGATACCAGTCCATAGGCAGCCATCCTTAGCCGACCGGGCTGAATCCGACGCTCTGGAAAATCTTCATGGCTTCTTGGCCTTTGAGGTAATTGAGGAAATCCTGAGCTTCTTGCTGGTGCTTGCTGTTCTTCATGACGGCAGCCGGATAAATGACCTGGCCGCACATGTCTTTTGTCGCTTCGTCGACAGGTTTCAATTTCGCACTGAAAGCATCCGTCGCATAGATGACGCCGCAGTCGGCGCTGCCTTCGCGGACCTGGGTTGTCACTTCTTTGACATTCGAGCCATACGTGATGTGGCCGGCCTGGGCGATAGCCTGTTCATCGAGGTTGAAGAACTTCAAGATTTTCTGCGTATACTGGCCGACAGGGACATCGCTGTTACCCATGACCAAGCGGATAGAGCCGTCTTTCAATTTCCCAGCCATATCCTTGAAGTCCTTGACGTCCTTCGGATTGCCTTCTGGCGTGACCAAGACGACCTTGTTTTCCAACAGAGCTATGCGGCTGTCTCCCTTGACGAAGTCCAGTTTATCTGGATTCGCTTTGCCATCTTTAGAAGCATCGAGCTGATTCATCTGCTTCTGGGCTGCCGAAATAAAGAGGTCGCAGTCGGCACCGTTCTGGATCTGTGTCTTCAGCGTTCCTGACGAATCGAAGTTAAAGGAAATTTCGACATTGGGATGCTCTTTCTGATATTGTTCAGCAATCTGGTTCATCGTTTCTGTCATGCTGGCGGCTGCAAACACAGTCAAGTGAACCTTATCGCGCTTCCCGGCCGCTTCTTCTTTTGTCTTGTCCGTTCCGCATCCGGCCAGAACAAAAGCCAGGGCTCCGACAAATACTGCTGCGACTACTTTTTTCCACATCATTACACATCTCCTTTACGTAAATTAGTTTATATGTATTTACTTGCGGCTACAATCTTGAACTTCGCCGCGCAGTAAATCCAAACCATGAGGAATGGTATCGAGGAACACGTCCATACATTCTTGACAAGCCTTCGGGCTGCCAGGCAGGTTGATGATCAGCGTTTTCTTGCGGATCACGCTGACTGCCCGGGACAGCATCGCCCGCGGCGTAATCTGCATGGAAGCGGCCCGAATCGCTTCGGCAATTCCCGGCGCCTGCCGATCCGCTACAGCCAAGGTCGCTTCCGGCGTAATGTCGCGGGGCCCAAAACCGGTACCGCCTGTCGTCAAAATAAGGTCTGCCTGGCGCTGATCTGCCAGTCGACAGAATTGTTGTTCTAGCGGTCCTTTGCCATCGGGCAGGAGAATCTGTTCAATGACTTCAAAACCAGCCTGTTCTAACCGCTGGGCAATCAGGGGACCGCTAGTATCCTTCCGCAATCCTTTGCTGCCTTTATCCGACAAGGTGATGACAGCAGCCTGATAAGGCCGTTTCCCCTTTCGCTGAACTTCGACCATCCTGTCGCCAGGGCGGATGGTACCGCCTTCGAGGACGCGGGCAAAAACGCCTTCTCTCGGCATGATGCAGTCGCCGACAGCTTCATAGACGGCACAGTGATTATGACATTCTTTGCCGATCTGAGTGATTTCCAAGAGGACATCCCCACAGCGAAGCAGTGTCCCGACAGGGAGGGACGAAAAATGGAAGCCGTCGACGACGAGATTTTCGCCAAAAGCACCGAATTCCACTTTACCGCCGCGGCGGCGAAAAGCTTCGATACATTCCAAACCGAGCAGGCTGACCTGGCGGTGCCAGTGTTCCGCATGCGCATCGCCTTCGATGCCCCAGTTTACTACGAATTTACCTTCTGGCACAGCCTGTTTGGCAATGCCACGAATCGTACTGATACAAACAGCATGGACTTTTCCCATTTTTTATCCTCCGATCTGATTCATCGTTTTATGTTCACTAATATGATTCTTTTCAGCAAAACAATGCTTCGCCGGTTTTTCGTAAATAGCGCCGGCTATGGCCCGCTGCAATTCCTGAAAAATAAGATTTTCACGTTGGCCGCTGCGGACAATAGCCCGCAAATCGACGCCGTCGTCATAACAAAGACAAGGTTTCAAAAAGCCCGTACTCGTCAGGCGCAGGCGGTTACAGGACGAGCAGAAACCATGTGTATTGGCGGCAATGAAGCCGATACGCCCTTGTAGATACCGGCTCTGGTAATACGAAGCCGGCCCATTGCCCCACCGTTCTCCCGTCGCGGCCAAATCAGGATAGGCCCGGACCAGAAGGGACAAGGCTTCTGCTTCCGATATGCCGTCCAAGGTCGTCCCGAAGCCGATGGGCATGAGTTCGATAAAACGCACATCGATAGGATATGTCCGGGCTAGTTCCGCCAATGGCAAAATCTGATTCCGCGTTTCCGCCAGCAAGACGGCGTTTACTTTGATGTTTACACGCTGAGATATGGCTTCTTTCAAAGCTTGTAATAGGACAGACAAATTTCCGCCGCCTGTTAAGCAAGCATACTGGCTTGCATCGAGAGTATCTATGCTGACATTGATCCCATCAATGCCGAAGCGTACCAAATCGGGCAGCACTGCCGATAAGAGAAGGCCATTTGTCGTCATGGTGACGGAACGGACACCGTCCATGTCTTTAAGAGACTGCATAAAAGATACGGCCCCTTTCCGCACCAGCGGTTCACCGCCAGTAATCTTGAAACGGTCGATGCCCAAAGCCAGAGCCGCCCGGCAGATGAGCATCATTTCTTCATAGCGCAGGACCGCGTCATGGCCGACACTGTCCAAGGCTTCAGGCATACAGTAACGGCAGCGCAGATTACAGCGGTCCGTCAGGGACAGGCGCAGGTAGTCAATCGTCCGACCCCATTTATCCTTCATGCTTTTTCCCTCCGTCATATTGGAAATGGCCGCTCTTGCCGCCGATTTTTTCGACAAGGTGGATATCCTTCAGACACATGCGTTTATCGACGGCCTTACACATATCGTACACCGTCAGCAAAGCCACAGATACGCCGGTCAAGGCTTCCATTTCGACGCCTGTCTTGCCGTCGCATTTGACGGTACAGCGGCCTTCGATTTCACAAAGGTCATCGTGGAAGATGAATTCGACGCCACATTTTGTCAAATTCAGGATATGACAGAGTGGAATGAGATCACTCGTCCGCTTACTCCCCATGATGCCGGCAATGCGGGCTACGCCGAGGACGTCGCCTTTTTTCATGGCACCGGCCTTGACGGCGTCATAACAGTCACGGCTCATGGCAATACGGCCACAGGCCACAGCCGTACGAGCTGTTACAGCTTTGCCGCTGACGTCGACCATGACAGCATCGCCTTTGCTGTCAATATGAGTAAATTTGTTCACCAGACCACCTACTTTCCAAATCCACAGTTCGGGAAGGTACAGACAGGACAGTTAAGACATAGACCGCCTTCACCGAGGCTGGCCAAATCATCGGCCGTTACGGGGATATCCGCCATGAGTGACGGCAAGACGAGGTCGAAAATAGTCCGTTTCGCATACATGACACAGCCCGGAAGGCCGACAATAGGACGACGGTCTCCGGTATAAGCCAAAAGGAACATGGCCCCCGGTAAGACCGGGGCCCCATACGATACGATGCGGGCACCCGTGTTTTTAATGGCCAACGGCGTCTGATCATCGGGGTCGACGCTCATGCCGCCTGTACAGAATACCAGGTCCATCCCTTGATTCAACATGTCCTGGATAGCCGCCGTAATGGCAGCCGGATCATCGGCCAAGGTCGTGTGCATAGCCATGACGGCATCGTATTCAGCCAATTTGTCTTCAATGACTGGTGTAAACGTATCTTCAATGCGGCCATGGAAGACTTCGTTTCCTGTCGTGACGACGCCGGCTTTCTTTTTAGCGAAAGGGTGGACATCGAGGAGCGGTGCCGGACCGGCCGCTTCTCTGGCAGCAGCCATTTTATCCTTCTTAATAACCAAGGGGATAATGCGTGTACCAGCCAGTTTATCGCCCTTGTGGACGGGAAAGCCGCTGTGACGGGTGGCAATCATCATGTCCCCCAGGGAATTGACGGCTTTCAATCCGTCACGCCGGATAGTCAGGACGCCGTCGCAATCGGCAATGAGTTCGATTTTCCCTTCTTTCGGCTCACTGCCATGCATGTTTGCGCCCATACAGATATCCCGCAGGACAGCTGCCGCTTCATCTTCATGAAATAAAGTGTCATCTTTTTCCCAAATATAGACGTGGTCCTTGCCGACAGACAACAGGACCGGAATATCTTCTTTAGTAATGACATGGCCCTTGCGGAAGACCGGTCCTTTCGTGACGCCGCGGATAATCTGGGTAATATCGTGGCAGAGGACATGGCCGACAGCCTCTTCGGTTTTCATCATTTTCATAAATATCTATCCTTCCATTTTTCGTAATTTATACAATTCATCGTCATTGAACCACTGCTGGAACTGGCGGGCTGCCATAGCGTGCAAGGCTTCATTCATCTGTTCATAACGGGCTAAGATGGTTTCAGCCTGCTGTGTCAGGACCGACCGGCCGCCATCTTTGCCGCCGACATAACGGTGAATGAGGGGAAATCCCCAGATTGCCTCGGCATTGCGCATGATGGTCCACGCTTTCGAGTAAGACATCGCCATATCTCTCGCCGCTCCCTGTAAGGAACCGTGACGGCGGACTCCCTCCAATAATTCCGCCACGCCTGGGCCAAAAGCCCGCTTATCTCCCATGAGGCAAAGCGTTACCTTGTAGTGCAGCTTACCTTGGGTCATGGTCCCACCTCCTTCAAGCGTTATTCGCACTTACAAATAACGAATTCACTAAGCTTATTATACATGAAAGCCTATCCCCTTTCTATATTTTTTTCGTTTCCACGAACAGTTTATCTTTTCCCGCCAGAAGACTCCCAGCTTTTAAGTGGGGGATGAATGGCGGTGCTTGAGTGGGTTCAATGCCCGTAAAAAGCACAAAAACGCTGTAACTCATCTTGAAAATCATCACTATTTGCCATACAATAACCATATAATAAAAAGGCGGTGAAAATATGTATCTTACTCAGTCAAATGTCATCAGAAGTCTTTCCAAAGAAGAATATGTAATGCT
>NZ_JAJBQV010000047.1 GCF_020539865.1 Megasphaera elsdenii
GAAAGAAGACTGCAACAAAATGAGCTAAAAAGCTCATTTTGTTACAGCCCCTTTTTGAGTATTGAGTTTGCAGTATTCGTAGGGGCCGTCCCAAAGGGCGGCCCGCCTGAAATAATGATGCCCACATTATACATGACGGGTGATGTATAAAAACATCCCCTACAAGGTTAAACCTCTCCGACCCATTTGGGCCACCTCTCCTAGTAGGAGAGGCTTACGAAGCCTTCGTGCGACCTCCCCTCATCCGCCCATGACGGCGATGGTTTCGGGGACGATGAAGTCTGCTTCCGTGCAGGCCCGGATATCTTCTACGGTATAGCCCGGTGCCAGTTCCCGCAGGACCAGGCCCTGCGGTGTGACTTCAAAGTAGCAGCGTTCGGTTACGATATCGGTGACGCAATGGGCTCCCGTCAGGGGCAGCCTACATTTCTTCAGTATCTTGGAATGGCCGCTCTTTTCGCAATGGTCCGTGGCGACGATGATTTTCTTGACACCGGCACAGAGGTCCATGGCCCCGCCCATACCGGGAGCGAATTTCCCAGGAATGGTCCAGTTGGCGATATTCCCTTCCTGGTCGACTTGCAGCGTTCCCAGGACAGTCGCGTCGATATGACCGCCGCGGATGAAGGCAAAGGACGTTTCGTGGTCATAGACGCTGCCGCCGGTAATGACCGAGGCCGGCTGGCCGCCGGCGTCGATGACGTCGATGTCGACATGGTCCCAATCCGGCGACGGGCCGCTGCCGACCGTGCCTATTTCCGCTTCCAGCCAGAGGTCTACGCCTTCAGGCAAGTAGTTGACGCACATCAGGGGCAGGCCGATTCCTAAATTGACGAAATCCCCATTTTTGAAGAATTGGGCACACCGCCAGGCAATCAAAGCTCTTCCTTTCCGTTCGACCATGACCTCATCCCCTTTCCTGCCGTTCCCGCGCTTTAGCTTCGGCACGGGCCCTGGCCTTTTTCCACATCGGGCAGACATAGCGTTTTTCGCCCTGCCGTTCATAGACCATATCGACGACGGGCGCCGGAATGGCGATTTCTTCCGGCGAAAGCTGGCCGACAGGGACGATTTCTTCGACTTCGGCAGCGACGAAATCAGCAGCATAGGCAATGGTGCTGTTCGTCGCCCGTGAATTCATGCGGAAATAGAGATTGCCTGCCGTATCGGCTTTGGTCGCTTTGACCAGGGCCACGTCGGCATGGAGCGGCAATTCCAGGAGGTATTCTTTCCCGTCGATGACCAGCTTCTGTTTCCCTTCTTCGACACTCGTCCCGACGCCCGTCGGCGTGAGGACGCCGCCCAATCCAGCACCGCCGCAGCGCACCCGTTCGGCCCAGGTCCCTTGGGGAACGAATTCGACGGCCAGTTCACCGGCCAGTATCTGTTTCAGTGCTTCCGGGTTGAGGCCGATATGGGTCGTAATGATGGACGATACGCGATGGGCCACGATGAGTTTGCCTACGCCCTGGCCGGGATAGCCCGCCGATACGGCGATAGCTTTGATATCCTTGACGCCTTTTTCCAGCATGCCGTCGATGATCTCATCGGCTGCAAACTGGCCGTGCCAGTCGCCGAACATGATGGTCTGGCCATCGTGGATATGTTCCAGGATATCTTGGAGAGAAAATACTTTCGATAACACCGTACTCACTCCCTTCACAAAGCAGCCTTACTGGCCGGTAAAATGGGGACGCCGTTTTTCCATGAACGCGCAGACGCCTTCGGCGAAATCCTTGGTCCGGGCACATTCGCGCTGGCACGGGACTTCGATATTTTCCAGGTAGTGCTGGTATTCGGCAAAGGCGGCTGCATAGATCTGGCGCTTGATATTCTTGTAGGAAATGATCGGCCCTGACGCCAATTTCTTGGCAAACTTCATCGTTTCACCGTCGAGGTCCTCGTTGGGCACGATGCGGTAGACGATGCCCAGGTCCTTGGCTTCCTGAGCGCTCACCGGCCGGCCGGTCGCACAGATATCCATGGCCCGTTTCGGCCCCAGCTGTTTGACCAGCAGATACGAACCACCCGTATCGGGGACCAGGCCCAGGTTGACGAAGGCCATGATGAACTTAGCGTTTTCACTGCAAATGATAAAATCTGCCGTCAGTGCCAGGCTGGCACCGGCACCGGCTGCGGCACCGCTGACCGAGGCGATGACCATCTTGCTCATCTTCTTCAGGCCGTCCGTGACCTTGCCTACCTTGCCGATGAGGCCGTCCATATTGACGTCACCGCCGGCCTTGATGAGCTGGTAGAAGTAGCCGATGTCGCCACCAGCCGAAAAAGCACGGGGAGAACCTTTGAAGACGACGACTTTCACCGATTCATCGGCTTCAGCCGCCTGGACGACGTAGAGCAGTTCATCGGCCATTTCTTCATCGATGGCATTGAGATTCTTGGGATAATCGAGCTGAACGACAGCAATACCGTCCTCGACAGTATAGTGCAATTTTTTGAGCTTCATATGAATCCCTCCTCGCAACTATAACAAAACGGAAAGTTAAGCTTTCCTTATATTCATATTATAACATATATTTTAGTAAAAAACCTATACTTGAAAGGCATGAAAAAAGGCATGAAAAAGGCGCTGTCTCGCGACAGCGCCTTTTTAGTGGCTCGTGGCTAGTGGCTAGTGGCTCGTGGGGCTCGTAGTTCGTAGGGGCGAGGGCGCCCGCTTCAGATAAATGGGTCACGGGATTCCTGCATATCCCCGCATGTGCGAGCCCCTACGAGGTTAAACCTCTCCGGCCCATTCGGGCCACCTCTCCTAGCAGGAGAGGCTAAATCCTTTCCATCCGCTAGCCCCTAACCGCTAGCTGCTAACAACGTAAAAGAGGCTGTCGCACGAAGACAGCCTCTTTTTGAGTTTTAAGTTTATAGTTTTTAGTTTGCAACAAATTCCCTTAAATTTAAAACCATCCGCTAACAACTAGCCACTAGCCACTAGCTTTTTATTAATCGATGCAATACTGGCAGAAGATGCCACGGAGGTCGAATCCGCGGTTTTCTTTTTCCTGATGGGCCGTTTCTTTCGGCTGGTCCATGGAAGCGACGAGTTCCTGACCGCGGCAGTAGATGCCTTCGCCGTTGGCGTTGCCGCTGATGGGCAGGGGCATCATGGTATTGATCATATCATCGAAAGTAAAGTGTTTATCCATCTGAAAAGCCTCCTCTTAAGACTTCAATCATTATTATCTTGCTTGAGCATAAGTTTACGCTTTTCAATGTCTTTTTGTCAATGCTAATTACGAATCATTTTTGCATTTTATCAATTCAATATCAGAATCTTTTTATGCTTTATTCAATACCTTATGGACCAAAGCACTGATGACCATAAGGATGACGACGACAGGGACCGTAATGCCCACTGGCGTATCGACGTTGAGCAGGAAGCGGTACAAGATGACGCCTAGGACCCAGAGGACCAGGTTGAGCCAGTTGACGCTGTCTGCCGTGTGGTCCTGCTTGAGGATAAAGAAATCCGACAAGAGAATGGCCGTCATCGGCGCAAAGACCGAACCGATAAGGTAGAGGAAATCCTGGAACTGGTCCGGCGCGGCGAAGATGGCCAGCAGGACACCCAGTACTGTCGCAATAAGAGCTAACAGCTTATCCGACACCTTGGGAATCAGGCTCTGACAGCTGACGCCGGCCGAAAAAGCATCGAGGAAGGTCGTCGTCACTGTCGATAAGAGGACGACGAGAATCCCGGCGACGCCCAGCCCTGCCTGGACCATGATAGCTGCAATATCGTCTTGCCCAGTAAACAAAGCAGCCCCCATACCGATGAGGAACATCCACGAACTAGCAATGAAATAAACACTGCAACTAGCTGCCGTAGCAAGGCCAGGCTTTTCAGCTGTCCGCGTGTAGTCCGAAATAATCGGCAGCCACGACAGCGGCATGGCGACAGCCAGTTCGACAGCGCCACCAAAGGTAAGGTCACCAGCCGGTACCTGCGGCGTACCGCCTTTAAAGACGACCAGGCTGAGGACGATGGTCAAGATGAACAGCGCCGCCATGACGACGACGTTGACCTTGCTCAAATTCTTCAGGCCCATGACAATCCACAAGGCAATGAAGGCCCCGATAATCAGGCTCCACCAGGACACGCCGATGGCGGCGATAGTGTTGGCTGCCAAAGCGGCACTAGCGACCATGACAGCCGTCCAGCCGACGAGCTGGATAACGTTGAGCCCTGCAAAGAGCTTGGCCCCTTGGGTACCGAAAGAAATGCGCACCGTTTCCATGGCACTGCTGCCGGTCCGTCCGCCGATGAGACCGGCCAGATACATGACCGTCCCGCCGATGAGGTGTCCCAAGATGATGGCTGCAAAGGCCTTGGCGAAGCCCAGCGGTGCCAGGAGCATGCCCGTCAGGATTTCAGCGATGGAAATACCGGCGCCGAACCATAACAGGCCGTTAGAAAAGACAGATGTCTTACGTTCATTCACAATAAAATACCAACCTTTCTGCATATAAATCATCAACTCCATTAGTATAGCACATCTGCCGGGAAAACCCTATGCAGGAGAGTTACTTTGTCACAATTTCAACTCACTTTACTAAGAAACATGGCTTTTACCTTTATTCCCTTTTATAGTCATGATATACTGAGCTAACAATATAATAACTATTATAGTCTTTTTTAAATTTTATACGTTTGGAGTGATACCATGAAAATTGACAAGCGCCTGAAAATCGTCATTGCCGCTGTCATCGTGGCTGCCTGTACCTTTGGCGGCTATACATATTACCAATCCCAACAAACGGCGAAGCAGGCCAAGGCCCTCGAAACAGCCGACGTCGTCCGCAAAGACCTGCGCTCGACGGTCTCGGCAACGGGGACCATCAGTCCTGTCGATTCCGTCGAAGTCTCACCGAAAATCACGGCCCGCATCAGCCAGATCCTGGTCAAGGAAAATGACAAGGTGACAGCCGGCCAGACCATAGCCATGCTCGACGGCAAAGACTATGAAGCCAAACGCGACCAGGCTCAGTATAAAGTTACGAATACCCAAGTCGAATATGAACGCGCCCAGAAGCTCTACGACCTCGGCGCCGGCACTAAGCAAGACCTGGACACGGCCAAATTCAACTATGACACGGCCGTCAGTACCTTAACGGAAGCCGAATCGGACGTTGCCGAAACGGTCATCACGGCGCCCATGGACGGCGTCGTCGTCGGCGAACCGAAAACGGTCGGCACCATGGCCGTCCAGGGCAACAGCAACCCGACGGTCATCATGCGCATTGCCGACACGTCGACGAAGCAGATTCTGGCCAAAGTCGATGAAACGGATATCGGCAAGATTCAAGTCGGCCAAGATGCGACCTTCACTGTCGACGCCTTTACAGACCGGACTTTCACGGCCCACGTCTCGAAAATCGCCAAGACTGACACGAGCAACACATGGGATACGAATGGCACGAGTTCGACATCAAGCTCCTCATCAAGTTCCTCGGCCAGTGTCATTTACTACTACGTCACCCTCGACGTCGACGATCCCGATGACGCCCTGAAACTGGGCATGACGGCCCGCGTCGATATTACGACATCGCAAAAAGACGACGCCCTCGTCGTCCCCATCGCCGCCTTGAAGACCAACGATTCCGGCTCCTATGTCATCCGCGTCGATGCCAACGGCCAAACCGAACAGGTCCCGGTCACGACGGGCATCTACAGCGATGAATACGTGGAAATTCTCTCGAGCCTGACCCAGGGCGATAAAGTTTCCATCACCTATACAGCCTCCAAAAAGTCCTCGTCGTCATCGAATAACAACCGGCACCAGGGACCGCCGCCTATGTAAAGGAAGCATTGTCATGAAGCATGTCATCGAATTGAAAGATATCAAAAAGATTTACCACATTGGCGGTGAAGATTTCGCCGCTCTGGCAGGCATTACCTTGAACATCAAAGAAGGCGAATTCGCCGCCCTCATGGGGCCATCGGGTTCAGGGAAATCGACGCTCATGAACATCCTCGGTTGCCTGGACCGGCCGACGTCGGGCTCGTACAAGCTCGGCGACAAAGAAGTGGCCCATCTCAGCGACGATGAACTGGCCGTCGTCCGCAACCAGCACATCGGCTTCGTCTTCCAGAACTTTAACCTCTTGTCCCGCATTTCCGCCTTGGACAACGTCGCCCTGCCCTTGATTTACGCTGGCGTCGGCCGCAAAGAGCGGTCGGAACGGGCCATGGAAAAATTGCGTTCTGTCGGCCTGGAAACGTGGGCCCACCACAAGCCTAACGAACTGTCCGGCGGCCAACGCCAGCGCGTCGCCATCGCCCGGGCCCTGGTCAACAACCCACACATCATCATGGCCGATGAACCGACGGGCAACTTGGACACGAAATCGACGAAAGATATCATGCGTCTCTTCGAGGCACTTCACGAAGAACACAAGACCATCATCTTGGTCACGCACGAACCGGAAATCGCCGCCTGTGCCAACCGCCAGCTCTTGCTCTCTGACGGGAAAATCACCAAAGACGCCGGAAGGGGGGTCGTCATGGATGTTATTTAGTGAAAGTGTACAAATTGCCGTCACAGCTCTATTATCCAATAAACTACGCTCTATCCTGACTATGTTGGGCATCATCATCGGCGTCGGCGCCGTCATCGCCATGATTTCCATCGGCATGGGCGTCAAACAAAACGTCACCAACTCCATTGCCAGCCTGGGCAGCAACATGCTCATCGTCACGCCCGGCTCGACCAATCAGGGTGGCGTCCGTTCGGCAGCCGGTTCGAACCAAAAACTCAAATACGACGATGCGACGGCCATTAAGAACAAGATAAAGGACATCGACTATGTATCGCCGACGGTCAACAGTTCCTATCAGATCGTCAACGGCAACCAAAACTGGAATACATCAGTCTACGGCGTCACGCCGGAATACCTGCACATCCGTTCCCTTGTCGTCCAGTCAGGTTCCTTCATCACCCAGAGCGATCTCAACTCTCGCAACCGCGTTGCCGTCATCGGACCGACCGTCGCGTCCAACCTCTTCGACGAAGCCAATCCAGTCGGCAAAAATATCCGCATCAACAATCAACCGTACAAGATTATCGGCGTCCTGGAAAGCAAGGGCCAGTCTTCCATGGGCCAGGACCAGGATGATATTGTCATCGTCCCTTTGACGACGGCCCAGGAACGCCTCATGGGCATCACTTACGTACGCTCCATAAATATCCAGGTTTCCAGTGCCGATAAAATCGAACAGGTCCAGTCCGAAGTCGAAACGCTACTGCGCCAGCGTCATCACATCATGAACGGCAAAGAAGACGACTTCAATGTCCGCAACTTGACAAGCCTCATGGAAACCATGACCAACACGACGACCATGCTGACTCTCTTCCTGGGCAGCATCGCCGCTATCTCACTCATCGTCGGCGGCATCGGCATCATGAACATTATGATGGTATCCGTCACCGAACGGACGCGGGAAATCGGCATTCGTAAGGCCTTAGGCGCAACTTTTCAGAACATTATGATGCAGTTTCTCATCGAATCTGTCGTCATCGGCGTCATCGGCGGCCTCCTGGGCATCGCCTGCGGCGTCGGCATCGCCCTGGCTATCGCCAAGTCGGGCCTCTTCCAAACAGTCATCACAGCGGCACCGATTATTATTTCCTTCAGCTTTTCCGTCGGCATCGGCCTCTTCTTCGGCATCTACCCAGCCAGAAAAGCAGCCAAGCTAGACCCCATCGAAGCCCTGCGGTATGAATGAACGACCTACGCTCAACAGCAAAAGAGGCTGTCTGAATGCGACAGCCTCTTTTGCTGTAGGGGCTCGCACGCGGCGAGCCCGTTCACGCAAATAGATGATAACGGGATCCCCACATATGCCGGCGGGCGCCCCACGTGGCCGCCCCTACGATGCGGTTCCGGGATTCCCACGAATCAAGAACTACGAGCCACGAACCACGAACTACTAATCCCGCAGCCAGCGGCGGATATCGTCTTCGGCATCTTCGATGGTCGTGCCCAGGAGAGCTAGGCTCTTGCCGAGTTTGGCATCCGGGCAAAGAGCATGGATGTCTTCCAAGCTGTGGCCGACGCCGCTGCCTTCGTGGGTGCAGAAAGGATAAATCGTCTTACCGGAAAAGTCATGGTTTTCCAGGAACGTCCACAAGGCCATGGGCATAGTGCCGCACCAGTTGGGATAGCCCAGAAAGATGACGTCGTAGTCATTGATGTTGTCAATATCCTTTTCCAGAGCCGGCCGGGCATTGTCGGCTTTTTCTTTCTTGGCAATCTTGACGACTTCCTGATAGTCATTAGGATAGACCGAAGCCGTGCGGATATGGAAGAGGTCGCCACCTGTAAAGACGCGCAGCATCTGGGCTGCCCGTTCCGTATTACCGACGGGCAAGTCAACAATCTTACCGCTGACATAATTCATGCCGGCGTGAGAAAAATATGCAATGAGGCATTTCTTACCTTGATAATCCATCAGTCAATCAAACCTCCCTGATATGTTTGACCTAAAAATCCCCGATACAGCTTTCATTATACGGCAAAAAACGCCGCCATTCAATCACTATCATGAATGACGGCAATTTTATTTTGTCATGCCTGCCAGGCCTGCTGTATCTTTCCAAGGCCCTTATAATGTAGTAAAATAGAGTTTGTCAATAGATTACAATGCTAAGCAATACAAGGAGGTCCCTTTATGGCTCATGTAAATGAAAACTACTTAAAACTCCCCGGCAACTATCTTTTTGCGACGATTGCAAAAAAAGTTGAAGCTTATTCCAAAGCACATCCGGAAGCGAATATCATCCGCCTCGGCATTGGCGACGTAACTCGTCCCCTGGCCCCGGCTATCATCGACGCTATGCACAAAGCCGTCGACGAAATGGGCAAAGCCGAAACCTTCCGTGGCTATGGTCCGGAACAGGGCTATGACTTCCTCCGTCAGGCCATCATCAATGGCGACTACAAGACGCGTGGCATCGACCTCGATTTGGACGAAGTCTTCGTCGGCGATGGCGCCAAGACAGATGTCGCCTGCATTCAGGAAATCTTCGGCAATGACTTGAAATTTGCCGTAGCCGATCCGGTCTACCCGGTCTACCTCGATTCCAACGTCATGTTCGGCCATACAGGCGAATGGAATGCTGAAAAAGGCATCTACGACAGCGTCGTCTACCTCCCGTGCACTCCGGAAAACGGCTTCAAAGCCGAACCGCCGAAAGAAAAAGTCGACATCGTCTACCTCTGCAACCCGTCCAACCCGACAGGTACAGCGATGAGCAAGGAAGAATTGACCAATTGGGTCAAAGCCGCCAAAGAAAACAACTTCATCATCATCTATGATTCGGCTTATGAAACGTACATCACCGAACCGGACGTCCCCCACAGCATCTTCGAAATCGAAGGCGCTAAAGAAGTAGCCATCGAACTCCGCTCCTACTCCAAATGCGCTGGCTTCACAGGTACGCGCTGCTCCTATGTCGTCGTCCCCCATGCCTGCGTCGCTTACAAGAAAGACGGCACGGCTGTCGAACTCAATCCCTTGTGGAACCGCCGCCAGTGCACCTTCTTCAACGGCACGCCGTACATCGTCCAGCGCGCTGCGGAAGCTTACTACAGCCCGGAAGGCCAAAAACAGTGCCTGGCTGACGTCGAATACTATATGGAAAACGCCCACATCATCCGCGACGGCCTGACCGAAGCCGGCTTCACCGTCTATGGGGCTACCAACTCGCCATATGCTTGGGTCCAGACGCCGAACGGCATGAAGAGCTGGGATTTCTTCGACTTGCTCCTGGAAAAAGCCCACGTCGTCACAACACCGGGTTCCGGTTTTGGCCCCCACGGCGAAGGCTATCTCCGCCTGACGGCTTTCGGCACGAAAGAAAACACCATGGAAGCTGTCAAACGCATTGCTGATTTAAAATTATTCAAATAAAGGTGGTTTAACCATTGAGTACCAATCTGGAAGTAGGCATCGTCGGCCTGCCGAATGTCGGTAAGAGCACACTGTTCAACGCGATTACCAAGGCCGGCGCAGAAGCGGCAAACTATCCCTTCTGCACGATTGAACCGAATGTCGGTGTCGTAGAAGTCCCGGATAAACGCATCCAGGTCCTGACCGACATGTATAAACCGAAAAAAACAATTCCTGCTGTCATGCGCTTCGTCGATATCGCCGGCCTCGTCGCCGGTGCCTCCAAGGGCGAAGGCCTGGGCAACAAGTTCCTCAGCCACATCCGTGAAACGGATGCCATCGCCGAAGTCGTCCGCTGCTTCGAAGATTCCAACATCACCCACGTCGACGGCTCTATCGACCCGATCCGCGACATCGAAACGATTAACACAGAACTCTGCCTGGCCGACTTGGAATCAGCCCAGAAACGAGCTGACCGCATCGCCAAAGTCGCCCAGTGCGGCGACAAGGAAGCCAAAGTCGAATACGCTGTCCTGAAAAAAGTCCTGGCCTGCCTGGAAAACGGCGACCCGGCCCGCAAAGCCGGCCTGACAAAAGATGAACTGCCTCAGGTCAAAGAACTCAACCTCCTGACCTTGAAGCCGATCATCTACATCGCTAACGTCGCTGAAGACGAAGCGGGCAATCCCGACGCCAACCCTAACGTCAAACGCGTCGAAGAATACGCCGCTAAGGAAGGCGCCCAAGTCGTCGCTGTCTCGGCTAAAATTGAAGCGGAAATCGCTGAACTGCCAGACGACGAAGCCGCTGTCTTCCTGGAAGAACTGGGCCTGCCCGAATCGGGCCTGGATAAACTGATCAAAGCCAGCTATTCCCTCTTAGGCCTGATCAACTTTTTCACCGCCGGTGCTGACGAAGTCCGCGCATGGACCATCGTCAACGGTACGAAAGCCCAGAAAGCTGCCGGCAAGATCCACACCGACATCGAACGCGGCTTCATCCGTGCCGAAATCGTATCCTATGACGACCTCATCGCCTGCGGCAGCGAACAGGCTGCCAAAGAAAAAGGCCTGGTCCGTCTGGAAGGGAAAGACTATATCATGCAAGACGGAGATGTCACATATTTCCGCTTCAATGTATAGCAAAAAGGAGCTGTCCTTCAAAGGCAGCTCCTTTTTTCTTGTAGGGGCGCTCACGTAGGGCGCCCGTCCGCGCAAATCCGAGTCACAGGTATCTCACATAATTTGTAGGGGCTCGCCACGTGCGAGCCCCTACAAATTATGTAAACCTCTACAGGCTGGTATTGTCCTCCCGATGTTTGGGCCGAGGTTCCCGTTCATCGGTCAGTCCGGCAATGTAATCGAGTGAGGTGTGATACAGCCTTGCCAGCTGGATCAACTTTTCTACGGGGATCTTCCGTTTCCCCAATTCATACATGCCGTATCCAACTTGTGAACACTTCAAGATTTTTGCCACATCGGCCTGAGAAAGTCTT
The DNA here is from genome assembly GCF_020539865.1 of Megasphaera elsdenii. Classification (GTDB taxonomy): domain Bacteria; phylum Bacillota; class Negativicutes; order Veillonellales; family Megasphaeraceae; genus Megasphaera; species Megasphaera elsdenii_A. The sequence continues at coordinate 11,403 of NZ_JAJBQV010000047.1, forward strand.
GCTTCCAATCGAAGCGTCTTTAAGCGGCTGTAGTATTTCATGTCATCACCTGTTTTCATAGATATGGAATTATAATAAGTACATTATTAATTTCTTTTTATTCTATTATAGTAAATATACAGCAGTTTACAACTTTTTGAACAAATAAATATCGCGTAACCACACTTTGAAGTA
>NZ_JAJBQV010000048.1 GCF_020539865.1 Megasphaera elsdenii
GAAGGTATACAGCCAGACAGAGATGTCCTGGATTCGGCAGGAGAGGTGGGACGACCGCCAGTGCTTTTTTTGTGGTTCGTAGGGGCCGACCCCAAGTCCTTTTTCCTAATCTTCCTGGGTGCGCTGGAAGATGGCTGTGACTGTCGTCCCTTTATGGAGGGTACTGTCTAGTTCTAGTTTGGCATTATTGGCCTTGGCTATGTATTTGGCGATGGACAGGCCCAGGCCGGATCCGCCGGTATCTTTCGTACGGGATGAATCGACGCGGTAGAAGCGTTCAAAAACGCGTTCCAAGTCCTCTTTGGGGATGCCGATACCCGTATCGCTGACGACGAAGCGGACGGTCTTGTCATCGGCCTGGCAGGTCAGGGTGACTTTGCCGCCGGCAGGCGTATATTTCAAGGCATTGTCGACGAAGATGCGCAGCATCTGTTTGACGCTGCCCGGTTCGGCTGTAATCAGGGCCTCGTTGTTTTGACTCAAGATGATTTGGTGTTCTTTGTCGATGAGGCTGACTTCGCTATATACTTCTTGCAGGAGGTCGGCCGTATTGATTTTCGTAAAGTGCTTCAACAGTGTTCCATTATTAGAACGGGCGAAAAAGAGCAGGCGTTCGATGAGCTGCTTCATATAGTCTGTTTCCGATTTGATGGCCGTCAGGCTTTCGTTGAGGACTGCAGGGTCATCTTTGCCCCAGCGGCATAAAAGGTCGGAATAGCCGGCAATGACGGTAATCGGCGTCCGCAATTCGTGGGATGCGTCGTTAATGAACTGCTGCTGCTGTTTGTAGCCATATTCGATACGGTCTAAGGCCTGGTTGATGCTGACGGCCAGGTCGTGAAGTTCGTTCTTGTTTTCAGACAGGGCGATACGGTTGTCCAGGCGGTTGACTTCAATGGTCTTGACTGTGTCGTTGATGACCTGCAAAGGCGCCAGGGAGCGCTTCATGAGATACATACCCGTAAAGATGGTCAGGATCAGACTGATGAGGACCGAAGCCAGGAGTTGTTTCGATAAGAGCGAAACGAAGCCCGTTTCCTTATCAGGGCGCTGGGAAAAGCGCAGGTAGTAGTTTTTTCCCTGTTTGTCTGTCCAAAGCTGATAATAAGAGAATTCTGACGATTCATTGCCTTGGACGCTGGTAGGCAGCGGTTTTTTCTCTGGATTGCTTATGGTATCGTCGATATAGCGATCGCTTAGCTTGCGTACAGCATGAGTCGGGCCGTTGTCGACGATGAGATGGCCTGCGCCGTCATAAATCTGTAAGTTCATTGACGGTGGTACGTTAGCCCGGACGAATATTGTCGTATCGACTTTCCCGTAGTCGTCCAGGTATTGGACGGCAGCCGCTGCGCTGGCTTTCAATTCATCGCGCAAGGAGTTGTTCATGATATAGTGGATGCTGGTAATGGTGACGACGGATACGGTCAAGAGGATGAAAAAGACGATAGACGAATAGAGCAGGACCATTTTAGCGAAAATGGGCAAGGGGGCAATGAGCAGATGTTGTGTCAGCCAATGATTAATCTTCTGCCACATAACCGACTCCACGGACTGTGCGGATGTAGTTTCGTCCGTTCGGGCCCAGTTTGCTGCGCAAGTAACGAATATAGACGTCGACGATATTCGTGTCGCCGATGTAATCGTAGCCCCAGACTTCTTCGACGATGCGCGATCGTGTGAGGACGATGTTCTTGTTCCGGACTAAATAGGCGAGGAGCTCGAATTCTTTCTTCGTCAATTTTATTTTTTTCGTGCCCTTCATGACTTCGTGACGGTCGAGAAATAAGGTGATGTCATTCAGCTGGAGAAAATTTCCCCGATCGGCCAGCTGATGGCGTTCTCGCAGGAGTACACGGATGCGGGCAAAGAGTTCTTTGCTGTTGAATGGTTTTGTCAGATAGTCGTTAGCGCCGATGTCCAGGCTGAAGACTTTTGTTTCGATATCGTCTTTGGCTGAGAGCATCATAATCGGGACGTTCGATAGTTCACGAGTGCGCTTACAGATGGTCAGGCCATCGACGTCGGGCAGCATGATGTCCAACAGGATGAGATCGAAGTGTTCCTGGCCGATGCGGTCCAGGGCGGCGGCGCCGTTGTATTCGATGCCACATTCATAGCCTTCATGTTCCAACTCCATTTGCAGGAAGCGGGCGATTTGTTTTTCGTCTTCGACGATTAAGATATGTGTCTTTTCATTCATGTAACAACCTCCCCAGAGAAGAATTTGCACACCCTAAGCCATATACGTATTATTATAACGTATAAACTCCCTTTTTTGTACTACCCATTCGGACATTGTTACAAAAATATCACGAAAATTTAATCTATTTTTAATCTTTAGGGATTTACTTTTTGCCAGAACCTGTTATCATAGTATATGTAGAACAGATCATCTACGAGACGTTGGAGAAGTAAGTTGTTCATATACCCCTCGAACACCCCTATCTTATTTTCTTCAACTGTTGAGATATTGTCTTCCCCCGATGATATCTTGCAAAAAGAGAAAGCCGGCTCCCCTCGCCGGCTTTTTTCTATTTCTACTGAAAATGATTTTGGCGAAATTTTGAGAAATTTTTTGAGGCAATCGCAAAAACCTAGGAAATACCTATATCTTTACCCATTCGGTATTCATTGACAAGTCTGTCTATTCGTGTAATAATGGGGAAGACGACGGGGAAGTTCCCCCGAAGGCTTGATGTTTGGAGGTGAAAACCATGCATGTTATTTCCGACGAATGCGTAAAATGCGGCGCTTGCGCTGGCACTTGCCCGACCGGTGCTATCGAAGAAGGCGAAACGAAATACGTTGTAACTGATTCCTGCATCGACTGCGGTGCTTGCGAATCCGTTTGTCCTACAGGCGCTATTACAGCTGAATAATTGCTTCGGCAAAAGGCTGTCGCATAAGGCTTTGGCCATGATGCGGCGGCCTTTTTTTTGTTGAATTTTCCCTGCTTCTGTGATAGGATAAAAGCACTGTAAGATGCATAGTAGGAGGAGTTTGCTTTGTATGTATTAGGCATTGCCCTGGCCGTGACCGTTGTCGATCAGCTCGCAAAATATGCTGTCCATCAGACTATGGTCCTTCATGAATCCATTCCGGTCATTCCGGGATTTTTTCATATTACTTATATTTTGAATCGCGGTGCTGCTTTTGGGATTTTAGAAAATCAGCGGTGGCTCTTTTTAGTCATGGCCTTAGCCTTATTCCTGTTGTATGGTCTGTTCCGCAAGAAATTGATGGCGACGCCCTGTGTCTATGGCGGGGCGGGGTTGTTACTCGGGGGAGCCCTGGGAAATGCGCTGGATCGAACGTTCTGCGGGGCTGTCACAGATTTCTTCGATTTTCGCATCTGGCCCGTATTCAATGTTGCCGATATCGGTATCGTCGTCGGCGTCGTACTTTTGTTATGGTATAGTTGGAACCATATTTCGGATAAATGAGGATGAAGACATGGAAGAAAAGAAATTAGTAGTCACAGAACAAGAACAGGGAAAACGGCTGGACGTTTATCTGGCTTCTGCCCTGGATATTTCGCGCAGTTATGCTCAACAGCTCATTCAGCGCAAGGAAGTCACTGTCAATGGCAAGGAAGCGAAAGCCAACCGGCGCCTTGACGAAGGTGATCAGGTACAGGCTGTTATGGAAGTACAAGAAGAATACAAGGTCGTCCCTCAGGATATCCCTTTGGATATCGTTTATGAAGATAAGGATATCATCGTCATCAATAAGGCCCGCGGCATGGTCGTCCATCCGGCAGCGGGCAATCCTGACGGGACGCTGGTCAATGCCTTGCTCTACCATTGCCAGGGGGAATTGTCGGGCATTAACGGTGTCATCCGGCCGGGCATCGTCCACCGCTTGGATAAAGATACGTCAGGGGTCATGGTTGCCGCCAAGACCGATGAAGCCCATAAAGGCCTGGCAGAACAGATTAAGGCACATTCAGCGCACCGCACGTACTGGGCGCTGGTTCACGGCAATATTTCTGAAGAACGGGGAATCGTCGATGCCCCCATCGGTCGTCACCCTAAGGACCGGGTCAAGATGGCCGTCACCTTTAAAGGCGGCCGCGAAGCGGTGACGCATTTCAAAGTATTGAAACGCTATGGCGACTATACCTGGGTCGAATGTAAACTGGAAACGGGCCGGACTCATCAGATTCGCGTCCACATGGCTTACATCCATCATCCCGTCGTCAACGACCCTTTATATGGCTACAAGAAGGACGACTTCCCCATCGAAGGCCAGGCCCTTCACTCGCACTGTCTGGACTTGGTTCATCCCATTACGGGGAAGGCTATGCATTTTGAAGCGCCGGCGCCGGCTGATTTCCTGGCCTGCCTGAAACGGGCGGAAGAGAAAGACTGACAGGTGGTGAGTCATATGTGGAAAGAAAAGACACTGCTCATGGACGAAAAAGCAATCAGCCGGGCTATCCGCCGCATTGCCCATGAAATCATCGAACGCAATAAAGGATTGGACAAGACGGTCCTCGTCGGTATCCATACGCGCGGCGTCCCCTTGGCCCAGCGGCTGGGACGGGAACTCGCGGCTATTGAAGGGCGGGATGTCCCTGTCTATGATCTCGACATTTCGGCTTATCGCGACGATGGTCGCAAGAATCCCATTGCCGTCAGCGATGCTGGGAAATTCGATGCTGATGGCAAGACGGTCGTCTTAGTCGATGACGTCTTATTTACCGGGAGGACTGTCCGGTCGGCCCTCAATGCGATTATGGAATTGGGGCGGCCTCAGTTCATCGAATTGGCGGTCCTCGTCGACCGGGGCCATCGGGAACTGCCAATCCGTGCCGATTATGTCGGTAAGAATGTGCCGACATCGCGGAAAGAAGACGTATCGGTACAATTAAAGGAAACCGACTCTTGTGACCGCGTCGTCCTGCGGGAAGATAATTGATTTTTCCCTTGTTTCTTGCTATACTTAAGTGAACATCGCACGAAGTTTTCGACCATCTTATCTGGTTATCCTGGCTTTAATGTTTGAAGTTTGATATTTAACGTTAAACGCTCAACTTCAAACTCAAAAAGACGCTGTCTTCTTGCGACAGCGTCTTTCAATATATCTAGAAAGAAGGGGTTAGCATGAAAAAAATTATCAATGATGTCAATAACGTCGAAGAGGAAATGATTCAGGGCCTGGTCAAATCGGCACCGCAAAAATTGCACAAGCTCGACTATGGGACCATCGTCGTCAGAGCCGACAAGAAAGAAGGCAAAGTGGCTCTGGTCAGCGGCGGTGGCAGTGGTCATGAACCGGCTCATGCCGGTTATGTCGGCACGGGGATGCTCGACTGCGCCGTAGCTGGCACGGTATTCACGTCACCGACGCCAGACCAGGTCCTGGAAGGCATCAAAGCGGTGGCTACTGATAAGGGCGTCCTCTGCGTCGTCAAGAATTATACTGGCGATGTCATGAATTTTGAAATGGCTATTGAAATGGCAGCTGATGAAGATATCAAGGCCGATTATGTTGTCGTCAACGATGACGTAGCCGTTCGGGATAGCTTGTATACGACGGGCCGCCGCGGCGTAGCCGGTACGATCTTCGTCCATAAGATTGCAGGTGCAAAAGCGGAACAAGGGGCCGAACTGCCGGAAGTCAAAGCGGTCGCTGAAAAGGTCATTGCCAATGTCCGTTCTATGGGGATGGCTATTGAACCTTGTACGGTTCCGGCTGCAGGGAAACCGGGTTTTGAACTGGCTGATGATGAAATGGAAATCGGCATTGGTATCCATGGCGAACCGGGGACGCATCGTGAAAAACTCCGTCCGGCCAATGAAATCGCCAAGATGCTCGTAGACCAGATCTTGGCTGACCTTGATTACAAAGGCCATGAAGTTGTTGTCCTCATCAACGGCATGGGAGGTACGCCGCTTATGGAACTGTACATCGTCAACAATTTTGTGCACGATTATCTCCAGGAACAAGGTGTTGCCGTATACGATACGATGGTCGGCAACTACATGACGTCCATTGAAATGGCGGGCTTCTCCATTACGCTCCTGCGCTTGGATGACGAACTGAAAGGGCTCTATGACGCACCGGCTGATACGCTGGCCTGGAAAAAATAAGAGGGGATGAGTTCATTGGATACGAAGCAGATGGCTGCCATCATCGAAGGGATGGCCAAGAAAATCGAAGCAGAAAAAGACTATTTGACTCAGCTCGACAATGAAATCGGCGATGGCGACCATGGCATCAATCTGGCCCGTGGTTTTCAAGCCGTCGAAAAGAAGCTGCCTTCTCTGGCAGGTGGCGATATAGGTGCTTTGCTCAAAGGCGTCGGCATGCAGCTCGTGTCGACCGTCGGCGGCGCATCGGGACCGCTCTACGGAACGGCGTTCATGAAGGCTGGCATGGCCTGCAAGGGCCTGACCGAGCTGGATGGCCCGCAGTTCGTCAAAGCCTTGGAAGCGGCTGTCGACGGCATCAAGATGCGCGGCAAAGCGACGGAAGGTGAAAAGACGATGCTCGATGCATTGTGCCCGGCACTGAAGGTCATGCAGGAGGAAGTGGCTGCTGGCAAATCATTGAAAGAAGCCTTGCAGGATGCAGTAGCGGCTGCAGAAAAAGGCGTAGAATACACGAAGACCATTATTGCAACCAAGGGGCGTGCCAGCTATTTGGGCGAACGAAGCTTGGGTCATCAGGATCCAGGCGCTACGTCGTCGCTCTACTTGCTGCAGGTCCTGGCAGAGATGGCTTGATTTTTAGGAGTGAAATAAAAGATGGTAGGAATCGTGCTGATTTCCCACAGCCAGAAAGCGGCTGAAGGGGCTGCAGAACTGGCCCGTATGATGGCGCCTGATGCGCCCCTTGCGGCTGCCGGTGGATTAGAAGACGGCAGCTTGGGAACGAGTTTTGAAAAGATTATGGCAGCTGTAGAAGCCGTCGACCAAGGCGATGGTGTCGCCTGCGTTATGGATATGGGCAGTGCTGTCATGACGGCAGAAATGGTCGTCGAAAGCATGGACGACCGGCAAATCCAACTGCTGGACTGCCCCTTTGTCGAAGGCGCTGTCATCGCAGCCATTGAAGCTGCCAGTGGAACGCCTTTGGCTGCTATGCAGGACAAAGTGGAAGCCAGCCGGGACAGGAAGCTGTAAGTCACGATGGTAAAGCGATTCTTGAAGTGCTTGTTTTTGTTCCTGTTTTGCCTGGCTATCGTCTTAGGCGGCATCGGGGCTTACATTGGCAATATGGCTTATGAAGAATTTTATGATGCCCCTTGGGACCAGCTCTTGGGCATCGAGAACCACAGCCGTGACGTATCTACGGTCCGGCAGTGGGAAAAGGAACGGGGCTGGGAACCGGTCCGGGTCAACGGACAGGACGGAACGATCCTGCGCGGGACATACATTGAGAACCGCCATGATTCCCATAAGACGGTTATCCTTATCCACGGCCTGTACCAGAATCGCTCTATGTGCCTGCCATATATGGAAGTGTATCGCCGTTTGGGTTATAATATCTTGCTCATCGACTTGCGGGGCCATGGGGAAAGCGAAGGCGCCCATACGGAATGGGGCATCCGCGAAATCGATGACCTGGCCATGTGGTGCCAGTGGCTGCGCAATCGCGATGAACAGATGACCATCGGCCTGCACGGTGTCTCTCTCGGCGCGGCGATGGCCCTGTTGTATGCAGGCAGTGAATACGGCAAGGATCTGTCCTTTGTCGTAGCCGACAGCTCTTATGGTAATATCATCTCCTTGGGACGGGAGAAGTTATGGCAGGCTTCAGGGGATAAACGGGCTATCTGGAGCTATGACCTCTTGGATCCCTTTTTCCAGGTTGCTATGTTCTATCATACGCATAAGACCGTGTCTTCTTTGGAACCGGCTCAAGCTGTGAAGCGGATGAATATGCCTGTCCTCTTCCTTCACGGCAGTGATGATGCCTTGGTACCGGTAAAGACGGCTAAAAGCCTTTACGATAATTGTACGAGCCCGAAAAAGGAACTCTATATTTTTGCTGACTCGCCTCATGCCGTCGGTATTGAAACGGACCGCAGTGAATACTTACGCGTCGTCAGCCATTTCTTAGAAAAGGATGTCCGTAATGACTAGGAAAGCGTCGGACTATGCATTTCCGATACTTGACTATTTCTCGTCATCCTGCTATTATTAGCACAGTAAATGACCGCCATCTACTATATATAGTAGATGGCGGTCATGCGTTTGCTATGTGCAGTGGAGGAGGAAGACTATGAACGAACAAGAATGGCTCGGTGCAGATAATCAGCTCGGTCTCGATATTTGGAAAAATAAATATTGCGATAACGGTGAAACCTTTGAACACTGGATTAGCCGCATCAGCGGTGGCGACGAAGAAGTCGCTGATTTGATTAAAACTAAGAAATTTCTCTTTGGCGGCCGCATCCTGGCCAACCGGGGTTTGGAATATGAAGGCAAGAAGATTACCTTATCCAACTGCTACGTCATGACACCACCGGAAGACAGCATTGAAAGCATTTTCGACCGGGCCGGGAAATTAGCCCGCACCTATAGCTACGGCGGAGGCTGCGGCATCGATATTTCCCGCCTGAGCCCGAAGGGGGCGCGTATCAACAATGCCGCCAAGGAAACGAGTGGTTCTATCTCCTTCATGACGCTCTATTCTCTGGTTACGGAACTGATCGGCCAGAATGGCCGCCGTGGGGCCTTGATGATTTCCATCGACTGTGCTCATCCGGATGTACTGGATTTCATCAAGCTTAAGACGGACCTCAATAAGGTTACTAAGGCGAATATTTCTATCCGCTTGAGCAACGAATTTATGGAAGCCGTCAAGGAACACAAACAGTTCCGGCTCCACTTCAAGCGCCAGGAAACGGGACAGGTCATCGAAAGCCTGGTCAATGCGGCTGACGTCTTTCGCCTGGTGGCGGAAACGAACTGGGATTATGCCGAACCGGGTGCCCTTTTCTGGAATCGCATCAAGTCTTGGAATCTCCTGGCCCATACGCCGGAATTTTCTTTCGCTGGTGTCAATCCCTGTGCGGAAGAACCGTTGCCGGCTGGCGGCTCTTGCCTGCTGGGCAGCATGAACCTGGCCAATTTCGTCAATGAACCCTTTACGCCCAATGCTACCTTTGATTTCGATGAATTCAAGCGCTGCGTCCGCATCGCCGTACGGGCGTTGAATGACGTCCTCGAAGAAGGACTGCCCTTGCATCCCCTGGAAGAACAGCGGGAAAGCGTCAAAGCTTGGCGTCAGATTGGCCTGGGTATCATGGGGCTCGGCGACATGCTCATCCAGATGGGCCTGACTTACGGCAGCACCGATGCCGTTGCCTTCTGCCACGATATTGGCTTTACCATGGCTGATACAGCGATTGCGGCTTCAGCGGAACTGGCTCACCAGCGCGGCGCCTTCGACAAATGCCATATCGATGAAATCATGAGCACGCCTTATTTCAAAGCCAATACGACCGAGGCTACGGCAGCCTTGGTCAAGGTTTATGGCATGCGGAATTCCCAGCTCTTGACTATTGCCCCGACAGGGACGCTGTCGACGATGCTCGGCATTTCCGGCGGCATCGAACCGATTTATGCCAACTTCTATGAACGAAAGACCGAATCGCTTCATGGGACGGATGTGTACTACAAAGTCTACACACCTATTGTCGAACGGTATATGAAAAAACATCATATCAAGGACGATAGCCAGCTGCCGGAATACTTTGTCACGGCATTGACACTGGATTACCATGAACGCGTCGAAATGCAGGCTGCTTGGCAGCAGCACATCGATGCCTCTATCAGTTCGACAGTCAACGTGCCGAACAGCTTTACTGTCGAAGATACGGAAGACCTCTATCTTTTGGCCTATGAAAAAGGCTGTAAGGGCTTGACTTTGTTCCGCGACGGCTGTAAACGGGCCGGTATCTTGACGACTCATGAAGAAGAAAAGCGGGTACCTACAGCTGGCGAAGGCCTGGAACGCGGTGAAATTGTCAGCATCGACGACAACGTCATCGGCAAAAAGCGCAAACTCATTACAGGTTGCGGTAGCCTGCACTGCATGGCTTTCTTTGATCCCCAGACAGGGGCCCTCTTGGAAACGTATCTCAGCAAAGGCTCGACAGGTGGCTGTAACAACTTTATGATTGGCTTGTCGCGCATGATTTCCATCAGTGCCCGCGCCGGTATCGATATCTATACCATCGTCGACCAGCTCAATTCAACAGGCAACTGCCCGTCCTATTCAGTACGCCGGGCGACGCGCGGTGATACTAGCCGCGGCTCGTGCTGCCCCATGACGGTGGGCAATGCTCTTCTGGAAATGTTCGACGAAGTTCAGGAAGAATTGCACCAGAACGCGTCCGTTGCTAGCGGCCATACACCGGTCAAAAAGACGCCGGTCCGGCCAAAAGCCGAAAAGAAGATTACCGCAGAAAGTATGCTCTGCCCCCAGTGCGGTGAACCCTTAGTCTTTGAAGGCGGCTGCAACACCTGCAAAAACTGCGGCTGGAGTAAATGTAATTAAGAGGCTGATGCCCCATATGGGGTGGCAGTATCCATGTAATATGTTTGTATTGATGTAATTCAATGGACCTGTTGCACATCGTTGTGTGCAGGTCCTTTTTTATGTGAAAAAACGGCCTCATATTTTTGTTGTTTGTATAAATTGTGTTATAATAAAACGAATTTGTTACAATAGCTTGTGGGTTTTAATGAATGGCGGTGCTTGAGTGGGTTCAATGCCCGTAAAAAGCACAAAAACTCTGTAACTCATCTTGAAAATCATCACTATTTGCCATACAATAATCATATAATAAAAAAGGAGGTGAAAAATGTGTATCTTACTCAGTCAAATGTCATCAGAAGTCTTTCCAAAGAAGAATATGCCATGCT
>NZ_JAJBQV010000049.1 GCF_020539865.1 Megasphaera elsdenii
GCTTCAATAAGAAGAAATTTGTAAACGATGTGCTTGCATAAAGTGTAAAGGATGTCCTTGCACAAAATGTAAACGATGTTATTCTTGACAACGTGGCGACCCCTACAGAAAAAAGGGACTATCGCACGAAGAATCGTACCATCATGCGTAGTCCCTTTTTCCTCACTTACTTTCAAAAAAGGCTTTATAGGCCAAGTAGCCGCTGTAGGCATCGGCTTTGGCGACGATTTCTAAAGGAGCGTGCATGCTGTGCATAGCTACACCGCAGTCGACGACGTCGCAGCCCCAGTCGGCCATGATGTAGGCGATAGTACCGCCGCCGCCTTGGTCGACTTTGCCCAGTTCTCCGACCTGCCAGGGAACTTCTTTTTCGTTGAAGATGCCACGGATTTTGGCCATGAATTCGGCGTTAGCGTCGTTGCTGCCTGCCTTGCCGCGGGCACCGGTGTATTTGCACAGGCAGATGCCGTAGCCGAGCTTGGCCGAGTTCTGTTCTTCATAGGCGTCGGCAAAGACCGGGTCGAAAGCGGCGCAGACGTCGGCCGACAGGACTTCGCTGTTGCGCAAGGTCCGGCGTAGCCAGATTTCTTGGTCATGGCCTTGGAGGGACAAGAGTTCGGCGATGAAATCCGGGAAGTACGACGACTGGACGCCGGTGTTGCCGACGGAACCGATTTCTTCTTTATCAGCAAAGAGGGCGACTTGCGTCTTTTCCCCCGGTTCGGCATCGAGGATGGCGGCTAGGTTGGCGTAAGAGCAGACGCGGTCGTCATGGCCGTGGGACATGATCATCGACCGGTCCAGGCCGACGTCGCGGCTCTTGACGGCCGGGATGATTTCCAGTTCGGCACTGGTGAAATCTTCTTCTTCGATGCCGTATTTGTCCTTTAACAAGGTCAGAATAGCCGGTTTCGTCTTTTCTCCTTCGCCATTCGTACCGGCCAGAGGCATGAGCATTTCGCCGCTGATGGCTTCAGAGAGCTTCTTAGCAGCCTGGTCCTTTCCCAGATGGGGCAGCAAGTCGTTGATGAACAGGACAGGATCGCCCGGGTCTTCACCGATGGAGACGTCGATGCGGCTGCCATCGGCTTTATAGACGACGCCAATCAGGGACAAGGGCAGGCAGACCCATTGATATTTCAACAAGCCGCCATAGTAATGGGTCTTGAAGTAGACGATTTTATTTTTTTCGATGACAGGCATAGCCTTGACGTCCAACCGCGGGCAGTCGATATGGGAGCCGACGATTTTCAGCCCTTTTTCGATGGGGTCGGAGCCGATGACGGCTAAGATGACTGATTTCCCTTTCTGGTTCCAATAGACCTTGTTGCCAGCTTTCACGCTGGTGAAGTCAGATAGCGGCCGGAATCCGGCGTTTTCAGCCTGGCGGATGATTTCCTTATTGGCCAGCCGTTCTGTCCGGGCTGTGTCCAAAAACTGGCGGTAGTGGATGCTGTAAGCTTCCATCTGGCCGCGCTGTTCCGGTGAGAAGCGGGCCCAGACGCTGTTTTCTGTATCAAATGCTTTCATGCATAAGCCTCCCTTTTAAAATGGATGAATTATGAACTTGCATCCTTATTATAACGCACTTATCAGGGCTGTACCAGCTCTTGTAAAAGACTAGTGAAGCAGTTGTATTTTCTCATGTTATGTGGTATTATTAGCCATATTTTATAAATAATAATTCACACATGGAGGGTTTGCCATGATCGATAAAATGATTATCAAAGACTTAGTGAAGCAGGCTATGCCTGATATTTGTGCCATGCGCCGTCATATCCATGAAAATCCGGAATTATCTGGCGAAGAAGTGGAAACGGCTGCCTTTATGGCAGCCAAGCTGCGGTATTTCGGAATCGATGTACAGGAACATGTTGCCGGTACGACGGCTGTCCTGGGGACGCTCAAAGGTGGCAAGCCAGGACCGGTCATTGCCTTGCGGGCCGATATGGACGCCCTGCCTATGACGGAAGAAACGGGCCTGCCCTTTGCCTCTAATTTCCCTGGCAAGATGCATGCCTGCGGTCACGACGGCCACATGAGCATTCTTCTCGGCGCAGCGGAAGTCCTGAGCCAGATGAAAGACGATATTCCCGGTACGGTCGTCTTCATCTGCCAGCCGGCTGAAGAAAAATCACCAGTAGGCGGAGCCAAGGGCCTGGTCGCTGCTGGCGTCCTCGACGGCGTCGATGCCGTTTACGGCCTCCACGTCTGGCCGGCCCTGCCCAGTGGCAAAATCGGCGTCCTGCCCGGTCCGATGATGGCCGCTTCGGACCATATCCGCATCATTATCAACGGCAAGGCCAGCCATGCTGCCATGCCGCATAAAGGCGTCGACACTATCGTCGCTGCAGCCCAGTTCCTGACGGCAGCCCAGACCATCATCAGCCGCCGTGTTAATCCCCTTTATCCGGCTGTCCTGACTTTTGGCAAGATCACTGGCGGCACGCGCTATAATGTCGTTGCCGATACCGTCGAAATTGAAGGGACCTGCCGGACCTACCATACTGAGGCCCAGGATGCCGTCGAAGCCCATCTCCAGGATACGCTCAAAGGCATCGATGCTATGTATGGGACGGTGAGCCATCTCGACTATGAACGAGGTTATGCAGCTGTCCGCAATACGCCGCAGCAGGCGGCTTTCGTCGCCGCCGTGGCTAAAGACTGCTTTGGCCCGAGCATCTTGGCAGACGTCGACGAACCGGCCATGACGGCAGAAGATTTTTCCGGATATCTGCAGAAATTCGACGGCGCCTTCTTCTGGCTCGGTGCGACCAAGCCTGGTGATACGGTCTATCCTTTGCACAATACTCATTTTGCCGTCGATGAAGCTTGCCTGCCTGTAGGCGTCGAACTGATGGTTTCCTTAGTTCTGGCCAAAATGAAAGAAAAAGCATAATTATTTTTGAAAAAGTGCAACTTAAAAAAGGAATCTGCCCCCTTCATCTCGAATATATAATATTAACTGAGATTCCATAGGAGGCGATTGTTTTATGAAAGAATACACAAGTGATAAAATTCGCAACGTTGCTGTACTTTCGCATGATGGCGCCGGCAAAACGGCTGTTGTTGAATCATTACTGCTTGCCTGCGGTGCTGTCGATGCCGTTGGCGTCGGTAAAGACAACAAGCATATTATGGACTATGAACCGGAAGAAATTAAGAGAAACGTCACCATCCAGCTTGGCATTGCGCCTTGCGAATGGGACGGCTATAAGCTGAATTTCCTCGATACGCCGGGGTACTCCGAATTCTGCGGCGAAGTCCGCGCTGCTTTGCGCGCCAGTGATGGCATCTTGCTCGTCGTTTCGGCCGAATCGGGCGTCGAAATGGATACGGAACGGGCCTGGGACTACGGTGTCGAATTGAAATTGCCGCGCATGGTCTACGTCAACAAGATGGATGCGGAACATGCCGATTTCTTCGGCTGCTTGGAAAAACTGCGTTCGGTCTTCGGCAAATCCATCATGCCCCTTCAGATTCCTATCGGTGAAGGCAAGGATTTCCGGGGCATCATCGATGTCTGCAAAATGGTAGCTTGGGAATGGAATAATGGTGAATGCACGGAAATCAAGGTGCCGCCAGAATACATGGCGAAAGCCCGTGAAGTCCGCGAAATGTGCATGGAAGCTGCTGCCGAAGGCGATGATGAATTGCTGGAAAAATACCTCAACGGCGACGAACTGACCATTGAAGAACTGCGCAAAGGATTGCGCCAAGGTATGCTCACTGGCCGCGTCTGCCCGCTCATGTGTGGCAGTGCTATCAATCATATCGGTACGGCAGAACTCCTGCGCCGTATCATTACCTACATGCCCGACGCTTCGCAGAAAGTCATGATGGGCACGGATAAGAAGACGGGCGAACCGGTCTTGGCCTATCCCAACAAGCCGTTTACGGCTTTCGTCTTTAAGACCCTCGTCGACCCCTTTGCCGGTAAATTGAGCTATGTCCGCATTTTCTCAGGCGAACTCAAAGAAGGAGATAAATTGTATAATATGTCCCAGGGCAAAGAAGAAAAGATGGGCAAAGTCCTGACCTTGGTTGGCAAGGAACAGATCCCCGTTCCGGCTGCTATTGCCGGGGACATCGTCGTCCTGCCAAAATTACCGAATGCCCGGACAGGCGATACCTTTGCGGCTCCTGATTTCCCCGTCGTCTATGACCCTATCCGCTTCCCGAATCCGCTGCATACGGTAGCCCTGGTCCCGGAAAAGAAAGGCGAAGAAGAAAAATTGATGAACGCTCTCCTGAAGGTCAGCGAAGAAGATCCGACGTGCCAAGTAGAAAAGAGTACGGAAGGCAAACAGCTCCTCGTCCGTTGCATGGGCGACGTCCACCTCGATCATATCCTGACTAAGATTGAACGGAAATACGGTGTCAAAGCGAAACAGGAAGACGTCTACATCCCGTATCGTGAAACCATCAAGAGCAAGGCGACAGCCGAAGGTAAACATAAGAAACAGAGCGGTGGTCACGGTCAGTTCGGCCATGTCTTCTTGGATATCGAACCGCTGACGACGGGTGAACCCTTTGAATTTGTCGATAAGATTTTTGGCGGTGCCGTACCGAAACAGTACATCCCGGCCGTTGAAAAAGGCGTCCGTGAAACCTTGGAAAAAGGCCTCATTGCCGGCTTCCCCATGATTAACGTCAAAGTCACGTTGACCGATGGTTCTTATCATCCTGTCGACTCGTCGGAAATGGCCTTCAAAGTCGCTGCGGCCCAGGCTCTCAAGAAAGCCGTACCGGAAGCTAAGCCGATTCTCTTGGAACCGATTTACAACGTCGACGTCGTCATCCCGGAAGAATACATGGGCGATGTCATGGGCGACTTCAGCAGCCGTCGCGGCCGCATCCTCGGCATGGAACACCATCGTAACCGCAAGGGCATCATCGTCGTCAAAGCCCAGGTCCCCTTGGCAGAAATGAAAGATTACGTTACTGTCTTGCGCTCCATGACTCAGGGTAAAGGTACGTTCAACATGGAATTCTTCGACTATGAAGAAGTACCAAAGAAAATTATGGACGAAATCATCGCAAGCCGTTCATAGTTTGAAGAAATTTCCAAAGCGTTATATCTGGAAGGGCTTGCACGTGGCAAGCCCGTTCCGGGATATGAGCGCTTTTCCAGCTCGGGGAGCGCGTTGCCGAGTATCCCGTGACTAGTAGGGCGCCGCCGCATGAAGCCGTTTTGGCTTCGTGTGGCGGCGCCTTTATTTTATATGTAGGGGGTTGCTACGTGCGAGCCCCTACAACGAAATTTTGTATTTTCCGTTGGTCGGAACCTGACGGGCCAGAAAGGCTTTGGGACGGTCCTTGTATGTATATGCCCAAACAGCATACTTTCTTTTACCTAAACGCCTTGTCATGGCGGTTCTAGCGTCGTATAATAAGGATATAAGCAAACGTAAAACGTCGTACTAAAGAAAACATATAAAGAAGAAAGGGTGGTTTTTATGTCCCCATGGGCAGATATGTACAAACAGAAATTGATGACGCCGGAAGATGCTGTAACAGTAGTCAAATCTGGAGATTGGGTCGATTACGGCATGGGCACGACTCAGCCGATCCTCCTCGACCAAGCCCTGGCAGCGCGTCGCGATGAACTGCAAGATGTCAAAGTCCGCATGTGCCTTTCCGTAGCTCCGCGGCAAATTATCGAACAAGACCCGGAACGCAAGGCCTTTACGGCGATGAACTGGCATATGAGCGGCTATGACCGGAAAAAATGCGCCCTCGGCCAGATGAATTTCATCCCCATGTGCTACCGCAATAAACCGTCGATGTACCGCGACCTCCTAGACGTCGACGTGGCCTTGATTACCGTCGGTCCCATGGATAAACACGGCTTCTTTAATTTCGGCCCAGCCGTTTCGGCCACGGAAGCCATTACCAAGAAAGCGAAGAAAGTCATTGTCGAAGTCAATGAAGCCATGCCCCGCGTCCTTGGCGGCCGCGGCGAATGTATCCACATCAGTGACGTCGACGGCATCGTTGAATACGGTAACCATCCCTTGGCGACAATCCCCTTCACGACAGGCGATGACATCGACGCTAAGATTGCCAAGGCCATTGTCCAGCAGATTCCCGACGGGGCGACGCTACAGCTCGGTATCGGCAGCTTGCCGAACACGATTGGCGCGTTATTAGCCGAATCGGACCTGAAAGACCTGGGCGTCCATACGGAAATGCTCGTCGATGCCTTCCGTCTTATGTATGAACACGGCCAGCTTACGAACCGCTGCAAGATTTTCTGCCGCGATAAGATAAGCTGGGCCTTTGCCTTGGGGACGCAGGACCTCTATGACTGGATGGACGACAATCCCTTCTTGGCAGCTTATCCGGTAGATATCATCAATGATCCTTTCATCATTTCTCAGATGGATAATTTCATTTCCATCAATAACTGTATCGACATCGACCTCTTCGGCCAGGTATCGTCTGAATCAGCCGGGACTCATCAGATCAGTGGCAGCGGCGGCCAGCTTGACTTCACGGACGGCGCTTATCGTTCTCGCGGCGGCAAGAGCATCATCGCCTTGCGGTCGACGTTCCACAACAAAAAGACCGGTCGTGACGAATCTCGCATCATCCCGACACTGGCACCGGGTACGACGGTTACGGACCCGCGGTCTCAAGTCAACTGGGTCGCTACGGAATACGGCATGGTTAACCTCATGGGCGCTTCGACGTGGGAACGGGCCGAACGACTCATCAGCATCGCCCATCCAGATTTCCGGGAAGACTTGATCAAAGAAGCTGAAAAAATGAAGATTTGGAGATATAGCAATAAGAGATAGCCACTAAAAAACTTGTTTCCCTCAGCCTAACAAGGCAGGCGGAAACAAGTTTTTTGCGCCTCTAGAGAAAACTGGAAATATTTGTTATAATATAATCGTATGCGCCCATTTGTTCATTTTACGGGCTGCCATATGACGACAACGATTCGGACTGCGGGTCCTTTGCTGGCCGGCAGTTATTTTCAGTTTGTATATGAGGTGAAATTTGTGGACGAACAACAAGTAGATAAAATTGTGCCGGTTTGTCTGGAAAGTGAAATGCAGACGTCGTACATCGACTATGCCATGAGTGTCATCATCACTCGTGCCCTGCCAGATGTACGCGATGGGCTGAAGCCGGTTCACCGGCGTATTCTCTATGCTATGCACGAAGCGGGTATGACGCCGAACAAGCCCTATAAGAAATCGGCTCGTATTGTCGGCGAAGTTTTAGGTAAGTATCACCCCCACGGTGACATCTCCGTCTATGATGCGACCGTCCGCCTTGCCCAGGATTTCTCGACGCGCTATCCCCTGGTCGATGGTCACGGCAACTTCGGTTCCGTCGACGGCGACTCAGCTGCGGCCATGCGTTATACCGAAGTCCGTATGGCTAAGATTACCGGTGAAATGCTGGAAGACATCGACAAGGAAACTGTCGATTTCATGCCTAACTATGATGGCTCCTTGCAGGAACCAACCGTCTTGCCGTCGAAAATCCCGAATCTCCTGGTCAACGGCTCGGCTGGGATCGCCGTCGGCATGGCGACAAACATTCCGCCTCATAATTTAGGCGAAGTCATCGACGGCTGTGTCCTGCTCATCGATAATCCCGAAGCGAGTCTGGAAGAAATCATGACCAAGATCAAAGGGCCTGATTTCCCGACGGGCGCTAAGATCATGGGTCGCGACGGCATCATCAAAGCTTATTCGACGGGACGGGGCAGCATCAAGATGCGGTCCTGTGCGACAATCGAACCGATGAACAAGGGGAAACACCGCATTATCGTGACGGAAATCCCGTATCAGGTCAATAAGGCACGGGTCATCGAGTCCATTGCCGACTTGTCTCGCAATAAGGAAATCGACGGTATTACGGCCCTGCGCGATGAATCGGACCGCAAGGGCATGCGTATCGTCGTCGAACTGCGGGCCGATGTCAACCCGGATATCGTCCTGAACAAGCTGTACAAGCATACACAGCTCCAGGAAACGTTCGGCGTCATCATGCTGGCCCTCGTCGACGGCCATCCGCGCGTCTTGACGCTCAAACAGATCCTGAATTACTATCTGGACCATCAGAAAGACGTCATTACCCGCCGCAGCAAGTTCGAACTCGATAAAGCCCTGGCACGAGCCCACATTTTAGAAGGCCTGCTCATTGCTTTGGACCACATCGATGAAGTCATCAAGACAATTCGTGAATCGGCGACAGACGATATTGCCAAACAGTCTTTGATGAGCAAGTTCGGCCTCAGCGAAAAACAGGCCATTGCCATCCTCGACATGCGTTTGCGTCGACTGACCGGCTTGGAACGCGAAAAAATCGAAGAAGAATATGCGGAACTGGAAAAACGCATTGCTTACTTGCGTAGCGTTCTGGCAGATGAACACAAAGTTATGGAAATCGTAAAGACGGAACTCCTCGATGCTAAGAAAAAATTCGGTGATGAACGGCGCACGCAGATCGTAGCCGATTCGTCGGATTTTTCCATCGAAGACATGATTCCTAACGAACGCATGGTCCTTACGCTGACCCGCCGGGGTTACATGAAGCGCATCAACGCCAATGTATACCATACGCAGAACAAGGGAGGCCGCGGTATCAAGGGCATGGGAACGAAGGATGAAGACGCTGTAAACCACCTGCTCTATACATCGGCATGGAATACGGTCCTGTTCTTCACCAACTTCGGCCGCGTCTATCGCCTGAAGGCTTATGAAATTCCGGAAGCTAACAGCCGTAACTCTAAGGGCATTGCTGCCATCAATATCCTGCCCTTGTCCAATGGCGAAAAAGTCAACGCCCTCATCGACCTCGACCAAGTCGACCCGTCGATGAACTTGTTCATGGTAACCGAAAAAGGGCTGGTCAAGAAGACGCTTCTCCATGAATTCAAGAACGTCCGCCGCAACGGTCTCATCGCTATTTCCCTTATGGAAGGCGACCACTTGGCCAAAGTGCGCCTAACCAACGGCAATCAGACGATTATCTTGGCGACGAAACTGGGCATGGCTATCTGCTTCAATGAAAGCGATGTCCGTCCTATGGGCCGGAATACCCGCGGCGTCCGCGGCATCACCTTGGCAGAAGGCGATATGGTTATCGGGGCTGACGTCCTCGAACCGGATTGCCAGGTTCTGACCGTCAGTGAAGAAGGCTTTGGCAAGCGCAACAATATCGATGCCTATAAAGTCCAGCTCCGCGGTGGCAAAGGTATCAAAAACTTCAAGATTACGCCGAAGACTGGCGACATCGTCGGTGTCGAAGTCGTCCATGAAGGGCAGGAATTGATGCTCATCACGTCAAATGGTATCGTCATCCGTACGGATATCGAAAGCATTGGCATCAAGAAAGGCCGTAATACATCAGGCGTCAAGATCCAAAAACTGGAAGGCGACGATAAAGTGGCCGCTCTCGATACCATTGCCATCGAAGGTAACGACCAAGAAGAAAAAGAACAGACGAAATTGTTTAAATAAAAAAAGAGGCCTGCAGGCCTCTTTTTTTATGCAAAGATTTAAAAAAATCTTGACAATTCCTTTACACAGGAGTATACTAAATGAGCTGTCAGGGCAAGGCCCT